>NZ_AP024590.1:2400000-3140906 GCF_018323985.1 Enterobacter kobei
TCATGATCAGCGCGTACTCCAGCTCCGATAATTCCGCGCAGCGTTCCGAGACCAGATGGCGAGAGGAGACGATGCGGCCATCGGTTATATCGTCGTGATGCGTTGATTCGGCACTCTTTTTTGCGGTCATAAGTTTCCTTAACGGATTGTGACTCTTCCCAAAAATGTAAACGCAAAGCGATAAAATAAGAACATTTTATTGATAAATTGTTTACATGTTTTTGAGGTTCAGTTATAGATTTTTAGTACAGGCGCTGTGCGAATGACAGTTCCTGCGCAAAACACAACATCTCTCGCCGTCATGGATCACGCTTCGCCTTGCTGTGAAGTATTAAAAAAATAGCCGCCGGCGCGCAACGCTCACTTTAGATAGGGTACATGTTATGGATGTTTCAACACTGTTGCCGCTCATCGGTATACCGATAGTGGTTATAGGTTTCGCACTGCGCTTTAATCCGCTGCTGGTGGTCGTGATAGCGGGGCTGGCGACTGGTTTATTGGTCGGCATGGATTTTGGCATGCTGCTGGAAACCTTCGGCGAAAAATTTGTGAATAGCCGCTCGCTGGCAACGTTCATTCTTATCCTGCCGGTGATCGGATTACTGGAGTATTACGGGCTGAAAGAGCGCGCGCAGGCTTGGGTGGCGAAGATTGCCAGCGCTACCTCGGCCCGTATTCTGATGCTCTATTTTGTGGCGCGCGAGGGCACGGCGGCCCTGGGGCTGATGTCCCTTGGCGGTCATGCACAAACCGTACGCCCGTTACTCGCGCCGATGGCCGAAGGGGCGGCGCTCAATGAATACGGCGAACTGCCGCAGACTATCCGCGACAAGATCAAAGCGCATGCGGCGGCGTGCGACAACATTGCCGTCTTCTTTGGCGAAGACATCTTTATTGCTTTTGGTGCGGTGCTGCTGATTGACGCCTTCCTGAAAGAGAATGGCATTGAGGGGATTGAACCGCTGCATATCGGGCTATGGGCGATCCCGACGGCCATTGCGGCATTAATTATTCATATGACACGTTTGCTGCGTCTTGATGCCAGCATTCGGCGCGACGTTATGGCCTGGCGCGCAGAGCAGGGCACACAGGAGGTGGCACGATGAGTACGTTGATCACCATTAACCGCGTGTATTACCTGATCGGCTTCGTCGTCATGCTGTTGGTGATAATGACGCTGTGCGATCGCGCTAACCCTAAACGTTTTACTACCGCACTGTTCTGGTTTTTATTCGGCGGCATTTTCCTGTTTGGCGATCTGATGGTGCAGGAGTTGGGCAAGTCGCTGGCTTACCGCATCATCGGCGGCGGCGTGATTGCCATCGCTTTACTGGCGGGCTTTGGGCTGGTGGGTAAAGGGCACTATAAAATGTCGAGCGAGGCCGAGCGTGTTGCCTCGTCACAGCGGCTGAAAAACTGGCTGTTTTTACCGGCGCTGATGATCCCCGTTGTCACGGTTATCGGCACTCTGTTCCTGAAAGGCGTGTCGGTGGGCGGCGTTTATCTGCTCGATCAGAAGCAGCTTACGCTGGCCGCGCTGTGCGTTGCCTGTGTCGCGGCGATCCTGACCGGCTGGTGGCTGACGAAGGGAACGCCGCTGCACGCTATTCGCCAGTCTCGCCGTCTGGTGGATACCATCGGCTGGGCGGTGATCCTGCCGCAAATGCTCGCCATGTTGGGCGGGGTGTTTGTGGTCGCCAATACCGGTGAGTCGGTGCAAAAGGTGGTGAGTCTGTTCGTCGATCCTGACAATCGCTTCATGCTGGTGGTGATTTACTGTCTGGGCATGGCGCTGTTCACCATGATCATGGGTAACGCCTTTGCGGCATTCCCGGTGCTGAGCGCGGGGATCGCCTTGCCATTTTTGATCAACGTTCACCACGGTAACCCGGCACCGCTGCTGGCGATCGGCATGTACGCCGGTTATTGCGGCACGTTAATGACGCCGATGGCGGCGAACTTCAATATCGTTCCCGCGGCGTTACTGGAGCTAAAAGATAAATATCAGGTAATTAAGATCCAGATCCCCACGGCGCTGACGCTGCTGGTGGTGAACGTCTTTTTAATGTATTTCCTCGTGTTTCGCTAAGCGCGGCACTGATTTAAGGAGCTGTTATGGAATTAACCCAACATCAGGCTGATGCTTTTGCCAGAATGCCTTTGACGTATCTGCGCCAGGAATACCCAAACCACATCATGCATCTTCTTAATGATGAGGGTGATGTCTTATCGCCGCGCGCGATGCATCCCATTTTCTATGGCTGTTTTGACTGGCACTCGGCGGTGCACGGCTACTGGCTGCTGTTGCGCTGCGTTCGTCTGTACCCGGAACTGCCGTGCCGTGATGACATCGTTGCGCTGTTTGACGAACACATCACGGAAGAAAACGTGGCGCAGGAACTGGCGTACTTTAACGCGCCGTTCCGTGCGTCCTTCGAGCGCCCGTACGGTTATGGCTGGCTGCTGGCGCTGGCCCATGAGCTGAAGCTATCGTCATTGCCGCAGGCGCAGAGGTGGCATCAGGTGCTGGAACCCTTAACCCAGGATATTCGTAACCGGCTGATGGATTACCTCAGCAAGCTGACGTATCCCATCCGCGTCGGAACGCATTACAACACGGCGTTTGCGCTGGCGCTGGGGCTGGATTATGCCAGGGCGCTGACTGACCGTCCGCTGGAGCAGGCCATTCTGGATGCGGCAACGCGCTTTTATCAGGCCGATACGGATTATCCCGCGCATTATGAACCTGGTGGCGATGAGTATATTTCCGGTGCATTAACAGAAGCGTTGCTGATGAGCAAAGTCGCAGATAATTTCCCGACGTGGTTCGACAGTTTCTTACCGGATGTGAAATCCGTATCAGCACTGATGAACCCGGCAGAAGTGAGCGATCGTACCGATCCAAAGATTGCGCATCTTGACGGGCTTAACCTGAGCCGCGCCTGGTGTATGAAACACATCGCGAAAGCCTTGCCGGAGAACCATCCAGCACAGGAGCCGCTGCGCGAGGCAGTGGATCGCCATCTGGCGGCCAGCGTGCCGCATGTGGTGGGCAGCCACTACAGCGGGGGGCACTGGCTGGCCAGCTTTGCGTTGCTGGCGCTGGAGTAAAGGGCGGGGCAGAGACGGCAGGAACAAGGGGTTCGGCGATACCGAACCCCATCGGGATCACGCGCCAAATGCCCCGTCAATGGTGTGCATGGCGCCGGTCACGAAAGAGGCTTCCGGCCCGGCAAGCCAGGCTACCATACCGGCCACTTCTTCCGGTCGCCCGTGACGTTTGATGGCCATAAAGCTGTGCATCAGATCTTTCATCGGGCCATTTTCCGGGTTAGCGTCAGTATCAATTGGACCCGGCTGCACCACATTGACGGTGATACCGCGCGGACCAAAATCTCGCGCTAAGCCACGCGCCATGCCCTGTAACGCGGATTTACTGACAGCGTAAGAGGCCATGCCAGCAATGGGCATCCGATCACCATTGACCGAGCCCATAATAATGATGCGTCCTCCTTCCGGCATGTGCCGCGCGGCTTCGACGGCAGCGTGATAGGGCGCATGGATGTTGATGCGAAACAGACGATCCACAGCATCGCTATCCTGCTCAAGCGCGTCACCGAAAAGCGCAATACCTGAGTTCACTACCAGAATATCCAGCGGACCGGCTGTACGGACCAGATTGATCACCGCGTCGCGATCGGCGCTGTCAGCCTGTACCGCTGTACTGCCTGTTTCTGCCGCCAGTTGCGTTGCCGCGTCCTGCGATCCAGCGTAGCTAAAGGTGACCGATGCACCTTCGGCGGCAAATCGACGGACGATGGCCGCGCCGATCCCCCGGCTGCCACCAATAACGAGAACGGATTTGTGTTGAAAAGAAGTCATGTGCGTGTCCTTGTGATATTGTAGTAAGCATTACAATATTCGACGGTCACGCAGCCTGTCAAGGAGTTATGTAGTGGTCACTACAAAAACAAGTAAAACCCCGGGGCGTCCCCGCAAGTTTGATGCCGAGCAGGCGATCGCCTCAGCGCAAAAATTCTTTCATTCAATGGGATACGACGCCCTCAGCGTCGCGGACCTTACAAAAGCGCTGGGTATTAATCCTCCCAGCTTTTACGCCGCGTTCGGCAGCAAGTTCGGCCTGTATCAGCGCGTGCTCGCGCGTTACTCCCGCCAGGACGCCATTCCGTTTGCCGACATTTTGCGGGCAGACCGTCCGGTGGCGCAGTGCCTTACGGAGATACTGAACGAGGCCGCACGGCGCTATGTTGCCGATCCGATCGCCAGCGGCTGTATGGTGGTCGAGGGCACGCATTGTGACGATCGGGAAGCGCGCGATGCGGCGTGTGAACTTCATCAGGCCGCAGAAAGAATGATCCGCGAATTCATCGCGCGTCAGTATCCTGAACAAGCCGAACGGCTAACCGATTTTATGGTCACGGTGATGGCCGGGCTTTCTGCCAGAGCACGGGCAGGGCACAGCCAAGCGCGATTGCGGGAAACGGTACGCATGTGTGCCGCAGTGCTTGAACAGGCGCTGCCGGTTGACGACGGCGCGAGACACGAATGATGCGTTCCAGACCTGGGCTGTAAAACCGGCAACTGTGCCGGATTTGTTATTACCTTTTACTCGATGAGCGATTGTGTAGAACTTCTCCGACAACCGGAGCCGCGGTAAATGCGTTTGGCCAGCCAGCGTAGAACGCGGCCTGGGTAACTATCTCACCAGCTTCCTCCGCAGAAAGTCCATTATCCATCGCTCTGTTGAGGTGATAGCCAATCTGTGCACTTTGCCCGGCTGCGATTAATGCGCTGACCGTAATCAGGCTTCTGTCGCGGGGTTTCAGCGCGGGTCTTTGCCAGAGATCCAGGAACAGTGGGTCAGCGGTGAATTTAACCAGGCCTGGAGATATTGGGCCCACATTTTTTTCTACTGTTTCTGATCGCTGTTTTTCTGCTTCCTGATTGAGGGGGAGCAGATCCGGAGAAGCTTCTGGAAGTCTGTCTGCCGTGACGCCTCGAGATTCAAAAACCGCTTTGGTCACACTGACGGCTGACATTGCGTTTGGCCAACCTGAGTAGAACGCCAGATGGGTAATGATTTCTGACACTTCCGCGGGCGTCACGCCATTATCAAGAGCAATGTCTATATAGTGTTTGAGGTCGCCAGGCTGGTTTCTGGCAATCAGCATGGCGACGGTCACCATACTACGGTCCCTGGGCGAGAGGGCATCGCGTGTCCACAGATCTTCAGTAATAGCTTCGCGACCAAAGCGTGCCAGAGCCGGTGAGACAGAACGAATATCAGCTTCCGAAATCGCTGAAGGTTCAATTTTCATCATAGCTTTACCTCTTGTTTCCTTAGCATTAGCAAAATCAGAAATAACAAGCGACATGGGCGCCGCTGCAATTACGCTTTTCATGTTAATTCTTACCGGTTAACGCTGCGGATCCTGTTTGAATTGAAAAAGGCTACCGCGTCCAGACCTGCTTAACGTCTTTCGTTTGCGGCGTGTTTTGCGCCATGATCCCCGTCAGAACGTGCGGTTGGTAGGTTTCTTCCAGAAACCGGATTTCCTCCGGGCTCAGTTGAAGATTTACGGCGTTTACCGCGCCATCAACGTGATCTTTTTTTGTGGCCCCTACGACAGGCGACGTGACTTTTGTCAGCAGCCAGGCGAGAGATATTTCCGTCATGGACACCTGATGCCGTTCGGCAAGTTCGGCTACACGCTCAATAATGATCCGATCCTGTTCAGCCGTGCTGTCATATTTTCCACGCGCATAGTCATCCTCCGTCGCTCTCCGCGTGTGGCCTTCCTTACGGGAGAGACGGCCGCTGGCCAGCGCGCTATAGGGGGTCATGGCGATATTATCTTCCGCGCACAGACCGAAGAGCTCTCGTTCATCTTCACGCATGATCAGGTTGTAGTGGCTTTGCACGGAGACAAAGGGCGTCAACCCTTCGCGTTCGGCAAGGGCGTTCGCATTCGCCAGCTGCCAGGCATAGCAATTTGAAATGCCAATGGCGCGCACCTTGCCAGCGGTCACGGCGGCGTGCAGCGCTTCAAGCACGTCAATAACAGGCGTGTTGTAATCCCAGATGTGGTAGATGTAGAGGTCGATGTAGTCCATCCCCAGATTCAGCAGGCTCTGGTCGAGCGAGCGGGCTATGGCCTCTTTTCCGCTGATCCCCCCGGCAATTTGCGCGGCGGTTCGCGGCAGAAACTTGGTGGCCAGCACCACATCCTCGCGTTTTGCCATCTCCCGCAGCGCCCGGCCAACATATCGCTCGCTGGAGCCGTTCTGATAGGCGATGGCGGTATCGAAAAAATTGATGCCGTTTTCGAGGCCGTAGCGAATGATGTCCCGGCTTGCTGTTTCGCCCAGCGTCCAGCGATGCTGGCCCGTCAACGGATCGCCAAACCCCATGCATCCCATGCAGATGCGGGAGACCAGTAAGTCACTTTTACCGAGCCGGGTATACTGCATCGTTATTCTCCCTCTGGATTATTTACGAACGGTATTGAGCAGATCGACAAGCCTTGAAGCGTGTTGCCGGGCAAGCGTTTTTTGCTGCGCGATTTTGTCGGCATCCCGGTCGGCATAGCTGATACCGCAGGTATAAACCGGCGCCAGCAACTCAAGATTGCACAGCCTGGCCGTGGTTTCGAATGGAATAAGATACTCTTCAATGGCATGGCCAAAGAAACCGTCAGCGGTATAGAGCTCCTGCGTCGCCCCTGTAGCGAAGGAGAGGATCAGCTTTTTACCGCCCAGCTTCGCCGTTGAGCCATGCGCGAAGCCGTGGACAAAGACCTCGTCCAGCCATTGTTTCATTAACCCGGGCAGCCCATACCAGGAAAAAGGGAACTGCCAGACAATCACATCGGCCCTGAGCAGGCTTTCCTGCTCCGCAGCGATATTGAATTTGCCGTCCGGATAGAGCCAGTCCAGACGACGAATTTCAGCATCGGGAAGGGCGGTCGCCACTTCGTCAAGGATAGTGGCATTGGCAACGGAATGGTTCAGCTCAGGATGACCTGAAATAACAAGGATATTTTTCATTTCAATACGTTAAAGAGGCTGGTTGAAAATTTAAATCAGTATAGAGTGACATCATTATTCTTATTAGAGCAGTAAAGGCTCATTCACTTTTAGACTAAAACTAATAATGGTCGACTGTGCTCATTGTGCCCGGTCATCATGAACCCGCGATGGCCTCTTTTTCATACTCTTTTTATTTTTAAATTCAGCGGCGAAGAGATTTTCCCAGTTAATAAAGGAGCCAAGCGGAATGCACTCGAAGCTTAATAAGCCTGCTTTTGCCAGCGGGAATTCGGCCATTACGTTCATCGCTTCATCGACAGAGTCACATTCAAGAAAAATAGCGACGCCAGGTCTGTCCTGACGGAAGTAGATGTCGCGGATGAAACCGGATTTATACAATCCCCAGGCGTGCAGCGCTTCAGCGTTAAGGTGTGGAGCATATTTTTCCAGCGATGCTCCAGGTGCGGGGATGTCCAGACATAAAATTCGCATAAGTGTCTCCTGACCTCAGGTCGTTGTAGAAAGAGATTAAAGTATAAGAGGCGCATTTCACGAAGATTAGTGGGGCATTGACTTAAGCATCTTTAGGCTGTACTTAATAATTAAGCAGTGATTGCTTAAGGAACACACTATGAATAACGCCCTGTATAACCAGATACGCATCTTTCAGAGCATTGCACGTGAGGGCAATATTTCGGCAGCCGCAAGAAAACTGGAAATTACGCCTCCCTCCGTCAGCAATGCGCTTAAGCTGCTGGAAGAGCATATTGGCCATCCGCTTTTTGTGCGTACGACCCGCCGTATTGAGCTGACGGAAACCGGGCAGCTGTTGCTGGAAAAGACCGCTGCGGCAGTGGAGTCGCTGGAAAATTCGCTTGAAAGCATTCGCGATCAGAATCAGGAGCCCTCTGGTACCGTGCGAATCACGCTCTCGCGTTTTGCCTATCTGTTAATTCTTAAGCCTGCAATGGCGGAATTCTGTCAGCAATATCCGGGTATACAGCTGGAAATTTCAGTCTACGACGGTACCGTGAATATTATCGAAGAGCGTTTTGATCTTGGGATCCGATTTGGCGATATTCTTGAGGGAGGGGTGGTGGCGCGGCCGTTAATGAAACCTTTTCGTGAAGGGTTATATGCATCCTCAGCTTATATCCGCGAGCATGGAATGCCTGAGGTGCCGGCAGACCTCAGTCAACACAAGCTGATTGGCTACCGTTTTATCACTAACAACCGCATCCTCCCGTTGTTCCTGGACGATCGCGGAGAGCAGTTGACGGTTGAGATGCCCGGGCAGTTAATCAGCAACGATATTGAGGTTATGGCTGACGGGATCCGTAACGGGTTGGGAATTGGGCGCTTGTTTGAACCCATCTGGCGGTTACAGCCCGACAGGGATCAATTTGTACCCGTGATGGAGAGCTACTGGAAAACCTATCCGCCAGTGTATCTCTATTACCCCAAAAACGCGGGTAAAACGAAAAGAGTAAAGGCCCTGATTGATTTTCTGATTTCCGCTACGGAACGATAAAGACGACAACGCATCGTTCAGTATGGTGCTAGTGTGAGTTTTTTCACAAATAGTCATAATCGACAGTGGATTTAATATAGAAGGAAAGTCACCTACACACTGACGTCAGTGATTTTTGTTGGAGGAAATTTTCGGGCACGCTTGACCAACAGGAATAACAATTTTTTCACGGTGTTCACCGCGTTCATAAACGCAGATTGTACCTTCATCTGTATTGACCTGTTCTTTCAGCGGGATCCCTGGTACCTGCGCAAAAATGCGAAAGGATGCGACTAAAATCAATGTCAGAGAACACAAAAGTTGGACTGCATTCATATCATCACTCCAGAAAACATATTTAACTCATTTCCATCACTGACTGGCGAGGCGTGAGCTTACCAATTATCGGTGGCAGTTCCGTTTCGCGAAGCGGACGACCTTCAACGATGCTTTTAATGCGCTGTACGCACTGGTGCAGGAGGGGTTCCATAGGCCAGGAAATGCAGGTCAGTTGCGGGTATAACTGCGTGGCCAATGGTGAGTCCTCAAGACTGAGCAGGGAGACTTCCTGAGGCACGGCAATATTGAATTCCCGGAACAGGCGCATGGCTTCCGCAGCATAAGCATCGCGTTTAACTACGATGGCAGAGAACTTGCTAAGACTATTAATAAGCGTCAACAGCGCGCGTTCGACGCTCTCATTGGCTGCTAATACCAACTGGCGATTAAACGGATAAGAGTAGTTCTGCAGCACGTTGCGATAACCTTCAACCATTCGCTTGCTTGCGTCATCCGTCTCGTTATCGATAACCAACGCGATGTTGCGATGGCCTTTACCTATCATGTAGCGGCATGCGCTCTCCGTAGCAAAGGCGAAATCGTAGCCCAGACTTTTCGCATCCACCACGGGGCGGTCGAAAGAAATCACGTTTTCGCCACTGCCCGGTAAAACCGGTCCGAACACCACAACGGCGGCGCATTGCCGTTGTAAATCATCTACAAAAGCTGCCTGTTCGATGTCATTATCCACATACTGGACGATCAGCGTTTTGTTGAGCACTTTCATTGCGCGCGCAAACGCGGGAAGTATACGCGCGCCACTGCTTTCATCACGTGAGGAAAGCACCACGCCGATATGGCTTGATGATTGACTCGCCAGGTTTTGCGCGGCAAAGCTGGGGCGGTAGTTGAGTTCTTCTACGGCCCGTAATACCGCCTCACGGCTCTCTTCGCGAACACCTCGGGTCCCCGTTAGCACGCGGGAAACCGTTGCTCTGGAAACATTGGCTAGTCGAGATACATCATCAATCGTTGGCATAGCGTTTTCTGCGTGGTGAGTTTTCATCATCTTAACATAACCCTCCCGAAGAATCGTCCCGTCGCCGGTCATGACGCTCATGCCTCGTTGGCATTCAGCCGGGGAAGCCAGGCTGCGCCACGAACGCCGCTGGCGTCGCCAAAGCGCGCCGGAACAATGCGCGTATGGCAGGTTTCAGAAAAGAGATAAGGGATAATAGCGACAGGCAGGTCATCATATATTCTGCTGACATTCGACAATCCGCCTCCTAACACAATGACCTGGGGATCCAGAATATTGATGACTGACGCCAGGCTACGGGCAAATGCATCAATAAAATGCCGCCAGTGTTCGCGCGCCTTTGGATCTCCCTGTTCTGCAGCGTTGATAATTTCCTGAGAGGTCAGGTTTTCCGGGAAACGACGGGCAAAACCGGTACCGGAAATAAAGGATTCAATACAGTTGTGCTTGCCGCAATAGCAGGGTTGAGCGGGGCCGTCAATCGCTGGTGTGTACCCCGGAAGCGGGTTGTGCCCCCATTCACCAGCAATGGCATTTGGACCTTGTAACAAATGCTGGCGCACGGCGATCCCGCCGCCACAACCCGTACCGATAATCACTCCAAATACGGTGTCAGCCTTTGCACCAGCGCCGTCAACCGCTTCAGAGAGAGTAAAACAATCAGCGTCGTTGGCAATCCACACCGGCTGGTGGATGCGTGCGGCAAGATCGGCTTTCAGATCGTGGCCATTAAGAACAAGGCAGTTGCAGTTTTTGATGAGCCCCGTTTGCGGGTCGATTGCGCCAGGCAGTCCGATCCCTACAGTGAAGGGTTCCGGGCTAGCCGCGCGGGCCTCATCAATAAGGCTCACCAGATGTAGCATAAATTCAGCGTAACTTTCTTTCTGAGTAGGCTGGCGCTTACGCCAGAGATAATCGCCTTGAGCTGAAAGCAATACTGCCTCCATTTTTGTGCCGCCGATATCCAGTCCAAGATAATGCATACAATCCTCGGTCAAAAGAGAGGCCGAAGCCCCTCTGCTGTCGTTACGCCTGATGTGGGCGTGTGCGGTAAATGTGAATAAGTTCGGTCACCAGCTCTTTGGCCAGAATGGAGGTCATGAGGTGGTCTTGTGCATGCACCATCACCAGCGTCATTTTTGTTTTCCCTTCGCCTTCATCAGCTTCAATGAGTTGGGTTTGAACAAGGTGCGCTTCGCGGGCAAAATGTGTCGCCTCTTTCATCCGTTGATCTGCGGCTTCAAAATCACCTTGCTTTGCGCAACCGAGAGCTTCATAACACAGGCTGCGCGACTGACCCGCGTTAATGATGATGCCCATAACTTGTTCTTCTAATTCCATGTTTTTTCCTCTACGTTCAACTTTCAGGCGGATTGAGCCGCATCTTCTGCATGTTCAACCGCGTTTTCATGCTCTTGTTCCAGAAGCTGTTTTTCGTAGGCTTTCAGGAAGGGGAAGTACATGACGGCAGATGTCACCATGCATATCAGGCACAGGATCACCGGACTGAAACTCCAGTTGGCTGCCCATGATGCGCCAATAGGTGCAGGTGTTGTCCATGGCGTCATCGATACCACACGGCTGACTACATCGAGATCCAATGCAAACCATGCGAAAGTGGCATTGACCATCGGAACCAACACAAACGGCAGGAAAAACAGGGGATTCATAATGATGGGCGCACCAAACAGAATAGGTTCGTTAATGTTAAATATCCCTGGTACCACGCCCATTCGTCCGATGGTCCGCAAATGGATGGCTTTACTGCGCAGCAAAAGGAAGGCCAGCGGCAGTGTCGAGCCAACGCCGCCGATAAGCAGGTAATGATCCCAGAACCCCTGAACATAAATATGCGGGATTGCTTGACCCGCGGCGATTGCCGCCTGATTGACGGACAGGTTTGCCATCCAGAAAGGGTTCATGATACCGGTAACAATCAGCGCACCGTGGATACCGGCAAACCAGAGCACCTGGCACACCAGCACCGAGAGGAGCACAGCGGGGAGCGTATCGGACGCGGCAACCAGCGGTTTCACCAGCGACATAATCGCTTCGGGAATAATCATCCCCAGTTGCGCTTCAATAAGCAGGTTCAGCGGATGCAGCGTGAGGACGATTGCCAGTACCGGGATGAGGATCTCAAACGAGCGTGCGACGCCGGTTGGGACCTCTGGCGGCAGGCGGATGGTAATATTGTGTCGCTTCAGGAAGGCATAAAGTTCAGTGGAGTAAATAGCCACCAGAATAGCGGTAAAGATCCCCTGACCGGAGAAGTAGGCCGTTGAGATCTGCCCGTCCTTCAATGGCGCAGCGACAAGTAAAAAGGCCATTAAAGAAAGCATCCCGGCGGTAAGTGCATCGAGATCGTGGTGTTTGGCCAGGCTTGCGGCAATCCCGACGGAAATAAAGATCGTCATAATCCCCATGCTGAAGTTAAAGGGCAGCATGAGGGCTTCACGATGATCAAGCGAGAATTGCAGCCATGCCCGGGCAAAGCCCCAGGACGTGTCAGGTGAGAAGGGGGGGAAGATAAATACCAGCATAAAAGAACCCACGATCATGAACGGCAGAGCGGTAATGAAGCCGTCACGAATGGAGGTAACATATTTTTGCTGGCCGACGGCGCCCGCCATCGGAGTAATTTTCTTTTCGATAACCTGAATAAGTTTTGCGTACAGAGAGCTCATAGGGTTTCCCTTCGTTATTTGTTATCTATCAGGGACAGGGCGAAATCGAGAACGGCGCCCCCTTTCTGCATTCCGTAATCCATCATGTTGATTGGTTCAACGCGGATCCCGTATTTATCGGCTTGTTTCTGTAGATCGGTTTGCATGTACTTCACCTGTGGTCCAAGCAATACCACCTGGTAGTGACCTACCTTCTCGGCAAATTCGGCAACGCCATACGCTTTGATTTCCGCTTCCAGGCCACGCTTGTGCGCTTCATCGACCATTTTTTTCACCAGCAGGCTGGTAGACATTCCGGCAGAACAACACAACATGATTTTTTTCATAACGTCTCCTTTGAATTAATGGCTGGAATATAGTCACCACGGAACAAAACGGAAAGCGCTTTCCGTTTATGGATAAGGTAATTGTGACCATGATCACTTGAGAGCACCTTTCACTTTGTATGATTGTGCGCGATCATTCCTGCTATTCACGAACTACTAAGGTCGAGTTATGAACATTCATTTGATGAATGTTGCTGTGGATTTAATAGAGCAACGCCTCACACCAGTAGCGAATATAATCACTAAGAATCAACACATTACAGCGATGCGAGACGGCTTTACTCTTGCGATGCCTTTTGTCATCGTGGGGAGTCTGATGGTGCCAATGCTGTTTCCACCGTTCGCCATTTCAAACGCCTCGAGATTTGGGTCTTTTTATCTGTTGCTGCGTCCGATGTTGTTACCAACCTTTGAGCTGACGCTCGGCCTGGTGGCGTTGATTGTTGCATTTGGTGCAAGCGCCAGCCTTGCCAAGCAATATCACTTACCGGAACGGCTGTGCGGGCTCACCGGATGTCTCGCCTTTCTGCTGTTTATCGGCTTTCGGGATAATGGCGCGACGAATGTTTTTCTGGGGGGAATGGGGCTCTTTACTGCCTTAATCTCAAGCGCATATTCGATTGAAATAATAAGGTTTTTTTATAAGAAAGGGTGGTGTATTCGTTTGCCGGAGGAGGTGCCGGTGATGACACGGAATGGCTTCCAGCTACTGATACCGCTGCTGGTGATTATGCTCTCCATCAGCGTGATGAATGCCGTGATGCTGCAGACGACCGGACAAATTTTGCCGCAACTGATTGGGGAAGCATTACGTCCGCTTATTGTGGCGTCGGATACCCTTACGGCGGTGCTTATCTCCTTGTTTCTGTGTAATCTTTTATGGTTCGTTGGCATTCACGGTGCCTTGATCATAACGGGTATCATGAACCCGTTCTGGCTTACCTATCTGTTTGAAAATCAGCGAGCCCTGGCCGCTGGAGAGGCGGTGCTGCCCCATATTTATCTCCAGGGGTTCTGGGATTTTTATCTGTTGATTGGCGGTATCGGCTCAACGCTGCCACTGGTATTTATGGCAATGCGAAGCCGCTCAAGGCAGTTGAAGAGTGTGGGAAAAATTGGTCTTTTGCCTTCACTATTTAACATTAATGAGCCGATATTGTTTGGCTTCCCCGTCATTATGAACCCGGTTTTTTTACTGCCCTTTGTTTTTGTCCCGCTGATAAACGCCTGTTTAGCCTGGTATTTGACGCAAATGGGTATCCTCGACAGGGCCGTTGCAATGCTGCCATGGTCAATGCCTTCACCGCTGGGTGCTGCATGGTCGGCTAACGGTAGCTGGAAGAATATGTGTATGTGTCTGTTTGCCTTTTTCAACGCATGGATGCTTTATCGGCCATTCTTTAAGGTTCACGAACGTCAGCTGATGCAGCTGGAAAAATAACGCTCCTCTTTCTGTTTCTGCCCATTCCTCGTGGGCAGAAGCTTGATTCGTGACATCCATCACAAAAATATTCTGAAAGATCTTAAATTTGTGATTCAATCCGGCAAAGACGGAAAGCGCTTTCCATTAACGGATGTACATTTCCATTTTTGATCCTTACATTTCCCCTGCACGTTTAACCGTGAAAATAAAAATTCAAAGGGAACCTATGCAAATGTTAATTAAATCAATACCTCTGTCCTTGATTACCCTCACTATCATCAGCGGCTATGCCAGCGCCGATGAGAAATATGATTTTGCACTCCACGGCTATTTGCGCTCGGGGATCCTCGCTAATAGTGATGGAAACCGGGTGGATTCAGTGGGACTGATGCCCGACGGGAAATGGCGTCTGGGGAACGAAGAAGATACCAAGATTGAGCTTATCCCGACGGTCACGCTGAAATCGGATACAGGCGCTGTGGCCCGCGTCCAGGCCAACCTGACACATCAAACCAAATGTACCGCAGACTGGAACTGTACCGACGATGACGGTAAAGAAACCCAGTTTCGCGAAGGTTTTGCTGAGTTATCACATCTCGACTTTGCTCCGGATATGACTTTCTGGGCGGGTAAACGTTACAGCAGCTCCAATCTTTCCAGCCACCAGTTCGACTGGGAGTATATTCAATACAACGGAACCGGGGGCGGGTTTGATAACCTGGATTTAGGCTTTGCGCGCTTTGACGCCGGCGTTTATGCGTTTACCACCACTGATGAAGCCAAAGCCTACCCCGTGGATCGGGGGGATCAGGGATACCCTGACGATTACTCGCTTAACCTCTGGTTTAAAAAGATCGGCGGTACCGGGCTGGACGTTGAGCTCATTGGCCACCATATGAACCGCAACGAAAACCATCCCACTTCTACTGAAAAAGGTTACGGCGTGACGGCGCTGTATAACGTCGACAGTTTTTATGGGCTGACTGACGGCAATTCCCGCCTTGTTTTCCAGTACGGTAAAGGGCTCGCTGCCGCTGACTCACTGGGTAAAAACGGCTGGGGTTGGGCAAACCTTGAAGACACCCAGTCCTGGCGCGTGATTTTGGATGGCATGGCCAGTCTGGGCGAAGTCGAGGTGTCGACCTTTGCGTTTTATCAGAAAGACAAAAATTACCGTTGGTGGACAAGCGATGATGACGGCTGGGGACGCTCCATGTGGGTGGCGGGTATCCGGCCGTATCATCAGATAACGAAGAATTTCGCCATGCAATATGAAGTGGGTTACGAATATCTGGATGATAAAAACTACATGGGGGTAAACGGCAAAGGGAAGGGTGGCCTGACCAAGGTGACCATTGCGCCGACGCTCACCTTCGATTCTGGATTCTGGAGTCGTCCACAGCTGCGCTTCTTTGCCACGTACGCCAAATGGGATAAAGGCGTCTCGGATGCGATGGACAGAAATTACGACTGGAGCACCGGTACCCTTAGCCCGGGGGGATACTCTCGCAGCGGGGATACCGATACGCTGAATTTTGGTGTACAGGCTGAAGTCTGGTTCTGAGGAGATAAGAGATGGCTTTCCCGATTCGAAAACTTCTGATCGTCTCCTTACTGTCTGCGCTGGGAAGCGCGGGGGCACTGGCGGCGGAACAATCCCATTTTGAACATTTTATTACTCGTGATGGCGCTGCGTTAAAAGACGGCAATCGGCTCTTTCGCTTTGCCGGGATCCATGCCCCGGAGTTGCATCGTATAGAGGATGACGCGAGAGGAACCTGCAAAGCGGATCCGCGCGGTTGGGGGCAATATTTCAAATGGCCTACTGCTGAAGAGCAAGAAAACTGGATTAAAGCCCTGGTACAAACGGGTGCTAAAGCACAGCGCGTGTATGTGCTATCCGTTCAGCAGGAAAACGACGCGGCCTGCGGACGTGAAACGCATATCCTGTCACCGGAAACGCCTGACGGCATGCCGCGGCTGAATGAAGTGGCAATGAAAGTGTATGACAACATGATTGCTGAAGCGGATAAGCAGGGGCTTCGCCTGATCCTGCCGTTTATCGATCACTGGTGGTGGTGGGTGGGAGAGAACAGCTTGCCGCGTTTTATCATGAAAAACCTGAGGATTTTTATCGGACGGACAGTAAAACCTACCAGGCTTATCTTGACGTGATCCGTCAGGTAATAACCCGTACTAACACCATTACGGGACGCCATTACTACGATGAAAAGGCGATTATGGCGTGGGAAACGGGTAATGAGCTGGAGGACACTAACGCCGATTTTCTTCATCAGACATCAGCCTGGATCCGTAAATGGGCACCCCATCAGCTTGTCGTCGATGGGACTTATAAAAAGGTGAATGATTTTGCGCTCAGCGATCCGAACGTAGACATAATCAGTAATCACTATTACACCAATGCCAATAACAATCATCCCGAGCAGGTGCGTAAAGATCTTGCGGCGATAGGCGGCAAAAAAGTGTATCTGGTCGGCGAATTCGGTCTGCTCGATCAAAAAGACCTTAACGCTATCATGCAGTCCATTGTCCATTCCGAGGTCAATGGTGCCCAGGCTGCAGGTGGCTTTATCTGGGGTTTTCGCGGTCATCGGCATGATGGCGGTTTTTACTGGCACAAAGAATTTACCGGGCACTATAGCTACCATTTGCCAGGCTTCCCGGGTGAGGGGAAAGCTAACCAGGAGATGGAGGTTGTCACTCTGGTACGAACTGCCGCGGCGCAAATGGATGGTCAGAGCAAAGCGCCAGCCCTGCCGGTACCGGAAGCACCGAGATTGCGCGAGAGCAATTCCCCCTTTGCTATTAACTGGATGGGATCACCCGTTGGGCGTTATTACGACGTAGAAAGAGCGGTGGAGCCACAGGGCCCATGGACACGCGTCGGAAAGGGCATATCAGACGGCAAAAATGAATGGGATCCGTCGACAATGAGTCTTTTCCGCGATGACTATCGCAGCCTGACACTCGGCCAGACTTACTACTATCGGGTCATCGCTAAGAATGAAAGTGGTCAGTCAGCACCTTCAAACGTGATTCGCCTGAAGCATACGCAGAAAAACCTTCCACCGGTTGTCACTCTGCAAGACATGCTCTCCACCACTGTCGATAAAGGCGTTCAACTCAATGCGGCCTTACAGGATGACAATCTGCCTGACCCGAAAGTCAGCGTAGCGTGGAGCCATGACGGTAAGAATAACGTTCACTTCTGTGACAGCAGCAAAAAGGAAACCCGAGTCTGGTTCTCCGCGCCGGGTAACTATGCGTTGACCTTTACTGCTGATGATGGGTTGCTGGAAAGCAGCAAAACGATAAATGTCAGCGTGAAGCCCGCTGTGAGGCCTGTACCGGCAGATTATTGCAGCTTTGGCAGCGGGACTATGGACGTTAGCAAGGGAACACTTAACTCCATTAAAAGTGAAAAAGACACTTTAGTCATCGGAGAAGACGGTTTCCTCGGTCCTTTCGCTCATGACGGAGACAGCGTGAGCTGGCAGGTTAACGCTCCCTGGGACGGTAAATTTGCCCTGCATGTGAAATTTAACGGTAAATGGGGGAGCAAGAAAAACTCGTTCATTGTGAATGACGGAACGCCAATTAGCATTGAATTCCCGCAAACGGATGAGAAGGGCCAGACCATAGTCATTCCTGTTACGCTCAGAGAGGGGGCAAACACCATCAGTTTTGGTAAGTTCGCTGGCGACTGGGGATACATGTTCATCAAATCCATTGAAGTTACTGCAGAGTAGTTATTTTGCTGCCCTTCTGGGGCAGCTTTTTTTCATTCAGGAGGCATTATGAATCGGTATCAATTTCCGGAAGATTTTTTTTGGGGCGCAGCGGCGTCAGGCCCTCAGACGGAAGGCATCGCGCACAAGCCGCACCGTTCTATCTGGGATAGCTGGTATGCAGAACAACCCAACCGTTTTTTCCAGCAGATTGGTCCGCAGAAAGTATGTGAAACCTACAGCAAATATAAAGAGGACGTTGCGCTGATGAAGCAAACGGGATTTAACTCGTTTCGTACTTCCATTCAGTGGTCACGGCTGATTGATGATTTTGAAACCGGTACCCCAAACGCAGAAGCCGTCCGGTTCTACAACAACTATTTCGATGAGATGATCGCCAGCGGCATTGAGCCAATGATTAATCTTTATCATTTCGACATGCCGGAGATGTTGCAAAAGCAATATGGTGGTTTTGAATCAACCCATGTGACGGATCTTTTCGCACGGTTTGCCCGCACGGCATTTGAGCTATTTGGTCATAAGGTAAAGTACTGGATCACCTTTAATGAGCCGATAGTGCCTGTGGAAGGCGGCTATCTTTATGATTTCCATTATCCTTGCAAAAAAGATGGCAAGCTGGCGGCGCAGGTTGCCTTTAACATTATGCTGGCGCATGCAAAAGCGGTGCACATATACCGGGAACTTGAGCTACCGGGCGAAATTGGCGTGGTGCTTAATTTGACCCCCTCATATACCCGAAACAATAGCGACGAGGATAAAAAAGCAGCATGGTATGCGGACCTGTTCTTTAATCGCAGTTTCCTTGATCCGCTGGTTAAGCATGAATTCCCGAAGGAATTATGTGAAATCCTCGCAATCCATGATTGCTTGCCAGAAATAAAAAAAGCGGATGTCGATCTGATAACTCGTTCGCGGGTAGATTTCCTGGGGGTTAACTATTATGTTCCGCGTCGGGTTAAAGCGCGCGAATGTCCCTATGAGCTTGATTACTTCACGCCAGAGTATTACTTCGAGAACTATAGCGATCCAGAAGGGCGCTTCAATCCGTATCGCGATAATAACGAGATTCACCCCGAGGCGATTTACGATATTGCCTGCAACATCCGCGATAATTACGGCAATATAAAGTGGTATCTGGCTGAAATTGGTATCGCCATGGATATCCAGTCAGAAGGTCCTGTTCTGGATGATGGGGTTATCGATGACACTTTCCGCATCGAATTAATGGAAGAACACCTCGAACAGCTCCATTACGCCATCAGCGAGGGAGCGAACTGCTTTGGCGTACACCAGTGGACATTTATTGATAACTGGTCATGGATAAATAGCTTTAAACGCCGTTACGGTTTCTGGCGACTGGATCTGGAAACCGGAGAGCGACAGATAAAGCGCAACGCTCTCTGGTTCGCTCAACTGGCGGCCTCTAACGGATTTACGCCCGGGGCGTTTATAAAGGGCAACAAATGATGGCCTCATAATATGACATAAATGGCGTTAAAATTATGATTGGGGCAGCCGGACGGCTTTGAATGCGCTGTTTGGCGTGCCTAATCCTGATGAGCAGACCCAGGCTGAAATCTGGATGCGGGCGCATCCGGGGCAGGGTGAGTCTGAGTCTGAGTCTGAGGCAGTGCTGTCTGGTTCAGAGCTGAACACTTCATGTCTAATTATCCAATTTAACATAATATACATTATGCGCACTAAGATAATAGCAGGTAAATCCTGGGCCTGGTATGTATCTGATTACCCGCACATTAAATTCCAGCTCAGCCATCAACCGCCGCCCAGTAAGGGAAAAGTTTTGAATATCAACCATCCTGATAGTAGGATGGTCAGACATTAACGACTGGAGAGTGAAATGATCGAGCGTTCGCCGAAAGCGCGAGAAATCATGGCAAATACGAGGCAACTGCTCACTACCGGGGGCTATAAAAATTTCAGTTATGCCGATCTTGCAGAGCGTGTGGGAATTCGTAAAGCCAGCATCCACCACCATTTTCCGGGCAAAGAAGATTTAGTTAAGGCTGTTGTGCAAGAATACCGTGCAGAAGCTCAGGCCGGTATGGAAGCCATGGATCAGCAAATAAAGGATCCCCTGGTAAAAGTGAAAGCGTATGCCGATTACTGGTCAGCATGTATCAAAGATGGCACGTCGCCTTTTTGCATCTGCGTAATGCTTGCCGTTGAGCTTCCGACATTGCCGACGGATATTGCCGGTGAAGTCACGGGCCATTTCAGCGATCTTTCTGGCTGGTTGTCATCTCAGCTTAGCGCGGGCGAAGCCCAGGGCGTTTTCAAACTCAACGAAACCGCTGAAGTCGAAGCCAAAGCGTTAATGGCAGGCATACACGGTGCCATGCTGGCGGCCCGGGCATTTGATAATCCGGCCGTATTTGATCAGATTGCCTATCCATTGATAAACAAGGTTGTAAAAACAGCCTGACGTTTGCCCGGTTTATGTGACCGGGCAGCCCGCGTTCCAAAACGACCCGTTCCCCCTTTCCTTCTCTATGATCCTCAGATGATGTGAGCAAAATCACCTCAAAACAAGTTGATCTTTAATCTACCAACCAGTAGGTTGTCTACTGATGTGGCGCTTATTAGATCGCCGCCCTTTTCTTTTTTGAAAAAATTGCGAACAGAATGAGTTAACACTATGAACATCAAGGCACACATAAACAGACAAACGTTTGTACGTCTGGCGCTGGTAGGCATTATTCCACTGATTCTTTTTGTACTCTTTCTGTGGGCTGGCGGCTGGCTTACGCCTGAACGGCTGACCTCGGATAAGCTCGTCAATGTATTACAGCAGTCAGGTGGGCTTCATGAAGGCTATCGCCGCAATCATGCGAAAGGCGTGTGCGTGCTGGGCAAATTTATCTCCAACGGGAATTCCATCAAGTAACTCAGAAACGCAAAAACCCGCACAAGGCGGGTTTTTTTATCACGTTCACTTATCTGCTCAGGCTATGGCCGTCATCGCTGTCGTAAGCGTTCGTGGCATTATCGGCTCTTACAGCGCGACAACGTTAGCTGCAGCCGGACCTTTGGCACCATTCTCAATTGAGAACTCAACCTTCTGCCCTTCGTCCAGCGTCTTGTAATCGTTGCTCTGGATAGCGGAAAAATGTACGAATACATCTTTGCTGCCGTCGGCCGGGGTAATGAAGCCGAAGCCTTTTTCAGAGTTAAACCATTTTACTAAACCAGTCATTTTATTAGACATAGATACTTCCTTTAATTTTCTTGAGCCACAGATTGTGGCGAACATGGCCTGTTTGCAGATGAGGACTTATTGGGCACTTAGGAGGAGGCTCATGCAGAAGAGTATCTAAGGATAACGCTTGAACTGAGGACTGCTTTACTAAAACTGCTTTCATAAGGTCTGTATGCCAAACCGATGACGCATAGTGGACTGTTAAGAACCGATAAGCAAGAGGAGTTTTGTCAGGGATTGTCGAGGGAAACTTACAATTCGATGGGTGACTGAGTAATCTTAAAAGCCCTGACCATTGCAGCCAGGGCTTTTAAGGTACTGCGGACTTCAGAGTTAACATTAATGGACTTAATAGAGTGATACTACTATTTATACTGCTTTTAAATGCACCCGTTTACTACAGATAATATTGGGCATTAAGACTAAAAAACCTCCCTCTATTTATCTCGTTTCACACCTGCCAGCGCTTTCAAAAACCAAACGTGGCAACTTAAACAAGTACATCCCCCATCGCGACATATACTCTTTGATGCGTTGCCCTCTGCCGGCACGGTCACTAAAGAAGAAACAAAACCGCCAGCATGAACTACAAAAACAAGGCCTTACATCGTCGCGCTAACACTACCATTTTGCGAACCAGCACAATCACTACGAGGCCTGAAAGCATACTACATCCCAAACTACAAACTTCGTGGCCTTTATAGCAAAATGGCTTACCCCAGTACTTCTAACTATTCACTAAGGACTTTCACTGTGCTGCTGAGTTCTAATTTACGCATTTAAACACTCGAGTCAATACTGTTTTTAATCGCATGTTTATACTTACAGCCTTTTAACCATCGGGTGTCTGGTTTTATCGAATAACCAGTAATAAAGCAGTTACTGGCGCTGAAATGAATGCCGCGCCCCGCTCATCTATTTCCATTTCGACCATGGCCCGTCATCAGGCCGGGAGGAATCGGTCTCGCCAAGCGTACTGATGTACAGATCTTCCACTTCTTTACGTGCCCAGGGCGTCCGGCGCAGAAACTTGAGGCTCGATTTGATACTCGGATCTTTTTTAAAACAGTTGATATTGATACGCGTGGCCAGTTCGTCCCAGCCAAAACGGGCGACAAGATCGGTTAATAACGCTTCAAGCGTAACGCCGTGTAGCGGGTCTTTGGAAAGGTGTTCTGCCATGTTGATACCGGAGTAAGTAAATTTCCGCACACCATACTGCCCGGCGGGACGTAATGCAATTCAAGCCCCCTGTTCTGGCTATCGAATCGCGTAAACGCATCTGTTATAAACAGAAGGCATAACATCATAACAAGGGAGCCGCGCATGCATTTAATTATTACGGAAGTGATCGCCGCGCAGGATAAAGAAGATCTGTTGACCGGGCTACGCAGCTATAACCAGCCTTTTGTGGATAAGTCAAAATGGGGCGATATCGGCATCTACCACCGCAATGCGGGCGGCAAAATGCTGGGCGGGCTGATTGCCCAGCGCAAAGGAAGCTGGCTTTCGATTGAGTATTTGTGGGTCAGTGACGAGGCCCGTCATCAGGGATTAGGCAGCAAACTGATGCAAGCAGCGGAAGATCTTGCCGTGCGTAACGGTAGCACCCACGCGCTGGTGGATACCTTCAGCTTTCAGGCATTACCCTTCTATGAAAAATTAGGTTATCAGCGGCAGATGACGCTGGAAGATTTTCCTTCTGCCGGTCACGCCAGACACTATCTGACGAAGAAACTGGCCTGACCGACAAAAAACCGGAGGCGATCCCTCCGGTTTTTTGTTTAGCTGAATAAACGCAGCAGATAATCCAGAATCAACGACGGCAGCGTAAAGTCCGGATCGGCGAACGTCACCCCCTTCGCACCCAGCTGCGAGAAGATAGGCAACGTCAGCGCCGGTAACACACACAGCAGTAATCCATTAATGCTGCTGGCGATCACCGCCCCTCGGAAGCCCCCGGTCGCATTACCAAAGATGGCCGCCGCACCGCCGGTGATAAAGCTCGCCATGATCCCCGGCACGATAATCGGCAGGCCGATAAACGGGAACAGGAAGATACACAGCAGTTCAACGGCGAAGCTTATCAAAAAGCCAATCAGCGTGGCGTTAGGCGCTTTGGTGAACAGCACCATAACGTCTACCGCCGGTACAGCACCGGGTGCAAAGACGCGGGCAAAACCTTTAAAAGCCGGTACGATTTCAGCGGTAAATAAATTCACGCCGGCTTTTGCCAGATAAAGGCCGCAGGCAAAAATAGCTGACTGTTCAAGCACAAAGATAACGACGTTCTTATCCCCTGCCCCTGCGCCATACACCACGGTCATCGCATCTTTGATCTGCGGTTGCGTGGCAAAAATACAGGAGATGAGCAGCAGCACCAACATCGTTAACAAGGTGGCAATATTGGGCTCACGGATAAAATCGAATTTATTACTGATATTTAAGTGTTCAGTATCGGTTTTTTTATTACCGAACCATTTCCCCATATAAGATCCAATCACATAAGATGATATTGCAGCATGAGAAATAGCGTATTCATTAGAACCAATAATTTCGCGGCTAAAGCGGCTCAGGATAAAAGGCGAAACCGCCATATAAGTGCCGATCAGCAGCGACGCGATGATCACCATCATGGTATGGCTGAAGCCGAACTGCATCAGCACCGCCGTGATGGCAAAAGCCATAAACAACACCAGATGCAGCGACAGATAGATGTACTTGCAACGGGTAAATCGCGCGATCAGAATATTTAATATCATCGAAAACAACAGGATAAGTGCAGCTATCGAACCAAGTTTATCAATGGTTGCCGCCATGATGGCTTCGTTACTTGGTACCACACCAACAATATTAAAGGCGCTGGAGAACAGCGAACTAAAAGCGGTCAGCACTTTCATTAAAATGCTGCCGCCAACTTTAATCATCGTAAAACCGATAAAAGATAAAAAGGTTCCCGTAATCAAACGGGAAATTGAGGCTTTTTGAAATAGCAATCCCAGAAAGGCAACGATTGCTATGATAACGGCGGGCGTTTTAACAAGCCCTAAAAGTATATCCATTATTCTCATCCCAGTAGGTACGACTGATTACACCATTTTTGTGGGATCCCATGCAAAGGATCTGCGGTGATACTACCACTGACGATCAAAAGCGATCTGCTACAAACATCACAGTTGAAATAATATATATTATTATTTAAAACATCATTTCATTTAAATGATCGACAATTGTTTATTGAATTAGAGAGGATTGGTTAATATGTTGTTACTACCATTCTAGTCATCGACGTAATGCCAGATGAAATAAAAAAAAGCATGCGTCAGCATGCTTTTAGGACAAGAAGCGATCGTCAGCTCAGCGGCGTAACCACAAACGCCCGATCGCGCCCTTTGATCTTCGCTGCATAGAGTGCTGAATCCGCGCCCTCTTTTATCATTCGCGCATCATCCTCGGTTCCGGTGCCGATCATGCAAAAACAACCGGCGCTGATGGTAACGACTTTACGGCCCGTCGAAGAGTGTTCGTGCTTGATGCGCGCATAGCGCACGGCATCAACGGCATTCTGCGCCAGCATAAAGGCTTCACGCAGATCCGTTTCAGGCAGGACGATAGCGAATTCCTCGCCGCCATAACGGGCAATCAGATCGCTCTGCCGTAAATTCAGGTGCATCAGTATTTCCGCAACCTGACGCAAGCAGTTATCACCTGCCACGTGGCCGTAATGATCGTTATAGCGTTTGAAGAAATCGATATCGATCATGATTAACGACACGGGCCGTTGCGTATGGACGGAGGTTTTCAGCGCCTGGGTCAGGAACAGATCGAATTGCCGACGGTTAGCCAGCCCGGTCAGCCCATCCGCCAGTGCCATCGTCTGTAAGGTGTGGTTAATACTGGTCAGCTCATCCCGCAGCATGGTCAGCTCGGTCTGGTCACGCACGTTGCGTCTCACCTGACGGAAGACCAGCGCGCCCATAATCACGGTACCCAGCAACAGCATGGCGTTGAGGATGATGTCAGGCAGGCTCTCTTTCAGCCAGCTTTGCCACAATGCCGGTTTGTCATACCCTGCCGCCACAACCAGCGGAAAACGTTCCAGTCGCGCATAGCCATAAATACGCTCCACTTTATCCAGCGCCGACAACCAGGTGGCATTACCGCGATCGTGTTTAGGGAGTTCACGCGTAAACAGCGGGCTGGCAGAGAGGTTTCGGTTAATGACATTGTCATCAAACGGGCGTGCATAAAGCGCGGTGCCGTCGGTGCTGAGCAATGCCAGCACGTCGCGCGGCCCCAGTTCAAAATAGCTGTAGAAGTGGCGGAAATATTCGAGTTTCACCGTGGCCAGCGCCACGCCCGCAAAGCCCCCGTAGCTATCATTCAGACGCAGCGAGACCGGAATAATCAGATCGCCCGTTGAACGACTGCGGATCACATGGCCGATATGTACGCTGCCGTGACCATTTGTCCGATGGTAAACAAAATACTCGCGGTCGGCATTATTTGAGATAGCAGGCACTTTACCAAAGGAGGTGACGCGCATAAAACCCTGCGCGTCATAAACGAACAGGCCATGCAGCTGCGGCAGGCGTTCTTTTATATCGGCCAGATAACGGTTGAATTTTACCGGATCGATGCCGCTGATGCCGGTCTGCGGGATATTTCGGCGGATTTCACGCAGCGTTAGCTCCGCCTGCACAAAGGTATCTTCCGCCTGGCGCGCCTGGGATACCGAGAGGTTTATCGCGCTACGTTCGGTATCGTTGATAGCGCGCTCCCAGGAACGGTTGAGCGTCCAGCTGCTGGTGGCAATACCCGCGATCAGCAATCCGCCCATAAACAAGGTGATGCTTCGCCCCAGTGAAGAACTGAGCGACAACGCGCCTGCAATGTGTTTACCGACTTTCACCGTTCCTCCTGCGCCACATCCTTTCATTGAGTAAAGCACATAATGCTCAGAGTTATTAACAGAATAAGCCGACATAATGCCCGCGACTGTCACCCTCTGTGTACATCACTGCCCGCTTCCGCGCCTTGTTCATCGCAAGGCGGCAACCGGTTTTATGCGAAATTTAATACAGTAAAAATACACATTTAAAACATCATTTTAAAATATTTATACAGGCTGTTCACAGCCAAAAAAATAAGCGCCGGTTATGTGACAGGGATCAAGTTATTAAATCAATGTTTTCAAGCTTATGCCGTTATTAGTATGACCTTTTACAACAAAGTTACTCCCATGAAAAAATATGCGCAGTCAACGGTATTAACCAAATTATTAACCGGTTTTTCAGTTCTTATCGCCATGATGTTGTTATTGGGCGTGGTGGCTATTTATCAGCTTCATGCCAGCAATCAACATATTGATGCTTTCCGTGATAACCGTATGCCTGGGGTACGATCTTCCCTTGAAATGCGCGGCGTGCTCTCTGAAATGCGCTTGCAGCAAATTCAGTACATTAACTCGACAACCCCCGCCGAGCGGGAGAAACACCGTCTGGAGCTGCTGCAAAATCAGGAGATTTTCCTTAATGCGCAGCGACGTTACGCCCGTCAGTCCTCTCACACCTCGCCGGAAATGCAGGCGTTATTTTCTCAGGTGGTAAATAACTTCACGCAATTTGTTGACGTAAACGCAAAAGTCATCGAAGCGGTTAATGCGGAACGTTTACAGGAGGCCAGCCAAATAAGCGGCGCGGTGTCTTCTAAATATCGCACGCAGTTGATGAAAGATTTAGCCACCCTGGTGGATATGGAAATTGCTATGGGCGATCGGGCCAGCCAGCAAGCCGCCGATGGCTATAAACAGGCACTGTATATGCTGTGCGGTTTATTGATCCTGGCGCTTATTGCGACCGGCATTATCGCGGCCTGGATTTCCCGCAACCTCTCCCGCCAGCTGGGCGGCGAACCGGGTTATGCGGTGGAAATCATGCAGCAGATTGCCGCCGGTAAACTGGCGACCCAGATTGAACTCAAAGACCAGGATCATCACAGCCTGCTGGCAACCATTAAGTTTATGAACAGCAAGCTGGCAGAAATTATTCACGGCATTATTAACGGCAGCGAATCCATTTCCCTTGCGGCCAGTGAAATTGCGATGGGCAACAGCGATCTGTCGCAGCGCACCGAAGAGCAGGCCGCGTCGCTGGTACAGACCTCCGCCAACATGCAGCAGATCACCGAGAACGTGAAAAGCAACGCGGAGAATGCCCATAAAGCCAGTGAACTGGCGCGTCAGACCTCACAAACCGCGGTTAAAGGCGGCAAAGAGGTGCACGATATGTTGCAGCGTATGCACCAGATTTCCGACAGCTCGCAGAAAATCGTCGATATTATTTCGGTGATTGAGGGGATCGCCTTCCAGACCAACATCCTGGCGCTTAATGCCGCCGTGGAAGCCGCCCGCGCCGGTGAGCAAGGCAAAGGCTTTGCGGTGGTTGCCGGTGAAGTGCGTAATTTGGCGCAGAAAAGCGCCGAAGCGGCAAAAGAGATAAAAACACTGATTGATGGCACGGTGGAGAAAATTACCGAAGGGTCGCGCTATGCGGACACGGCCAGCCGGGCGATGGAAGATATTGTGAACTCGGTGAACAAAGTGACCAGCATTGTGGCGGAGATTTCGTCAGCGTCTCATGAACAGCATCAGGGCATTCGTGAGATCAGCGTTGCCATTGATCAAATGGACCAGGTCACCCAGCAAAACGCCGCGCTGGTTGAACAGGCCGCAGTGGCCGCTCACTCGATGACTGAACAAAGCGAACACCTGCGGGATTCGGTGCGCTTCTTCCAGCTTACCGCCAGTTAAACCCTCAGGGGGCGCAAGCCCCCTTTTCACGGGCACCGGTATGATCAGGGTAAATCAGTGACAAAAGAGAGGTCGTAGGCAGTAGCTAACATAGCCACGCAGGCGACCAGCACCACTAAGATTTGAACGATTCTTTCCATTGCGCGTCCCTCCTCTGTTCAACGCTAATCTTAGGGCCATTGCAAACTAATTGCTAAATTATTGTGTCGCATTTGTTTCACTGCTTAGCAATTACGACGCTGAAGCCACAGTTTTAATTTCAAGGAGATTAAAGGATGTTGTAACTATAGCGGGAAAATTAAAAACCCGGCCGCAGCCGGGTCACGGGTAAACAGACACTCAGCAGAGCGGTTTCACCGCATCACGCATCCCGCGCAGCAGAATAGCGTCCAGATCCAGCGACACCTGCTCGACCAGACCGGTCAACTGCGTCAGGTCCTGCTCCCAGTGTTCACTGACGGAAAGCACCGCTTTCACCAGTTCGCTGGTACTGATCTGGCGATCGCCATGCTGCGCCCACAGTTTCTGATAACGCTCGATCCAGTGCGCATCATCCTGCACCGGATAGGTTTCGCCGTTGCGCTCGCCACGATAGAACGCCATCAGCGCCGCCAGTGCAAAGGTCAGGCGGGCCGGCAGTTTACCGGTCGCCTTCTGCCCTGCCAGTAACTGCGGCAGGATACGCGTGCGGAACTTGGTCATGCCGTTCAGGGAAATCGACAGCAGCTGATGCTTGATGTACGGGTTACGGAAACGACCAGTCACCGCGCTGGCAAAGGTTTCCAGTTCATCGCGCGGCAGATCGAGCACCGGAATGATTTCGTCGTAAATGGCTTTTTCCACAAACGCACAGATGTCGCTGTCGTTCATCGCCTCGCCTACGGTGTCGATACCGGCCTGGTATGCCACTGGTACCAGTGCGGTATGTGCGCCGTTGAGGATCGCCACTTTGCGCTCTTTGTACGGTTTGATGTCATCGACAATCAGCACATTGAGCGGGAATTTATCAAGACGCAGTTCTGAAGCCAGTGATTTCGGCCCCTGAATAACAAACAGGTAAAAATGTTCGGCGGTATCGAGGAAGCCATCGTGATAGCCCAGTTCGGCCTCAATGCTCGCCACTTCATCACGCGGATAACCGGTCACAATACGGTCCACGAGGGTGGAACAGAAGGCATTGGCGCTGTCCAGCCAATGCACAAACGCCGCCGGTAACGCCCACTCCTGCGCATAACGCAGTACCAGTTCACGCAGCGCCTCGCCGTTGTAGTCAATCAGCTCGCACGGCACGATCACCCAGCCTTTGTCCGCCGCGCCATTGAAATGGCTGAAACGCTCGAACAGCAGACGGGTCAGTTTCGCCGGATAACTTACCGCTGGCGCATCTTCAAACTTGTCGCCCGCGTGGTAGCTGATGCCCGCTTCGGTGGTGTTAGAGAACACAAAACGGATGTCCGGGTTATGCGCCAGCTTCAGGAACTCATCATAGTGTGTGTAAACGCTGATCTCACGATTCACGGAACGGATCAGACGCGCATCGCTGACGGCTTCGCCCTTCTCATTCAGCCCACGGATGATGGTGGTATACAGCCCATCCTGTGTGCTCAGGGACGGCGGAAAATCGCTCTCGATCGGGCGAACAATGACAATACCGGCGTCGAGGTCGGTATGTTCGTTCAGCAGATCGATTTGCCAGTCAACGAATGCGCGCAGGAAGTTCCCTTCGCCGAACTGAATGATACGTTCCGGGTACTGGGCTCCGGGAAAATCGCGACGGTTGATCGTTTTCACAATGGGTTCCTTTTAATTAGTCATACAACCTGGGAAGATTGGTGTAATAACTTACCAGACTTTACGACCATGAAACCCTGTTTTGATCAAAATGCACCGTCATATTGCGCGGAATGTTAAATTCTTATAAAAAATTGTCGTTCCCGTCACAGTTCCGTCCGGCATCAGCGCATATCCGGGGATTTCGCCCACCCGCTGCCAGCCGCAGCGGGCGTAAAATATCTCTGCATCGCTGCCGGTTGCGGTGTCCAGAACCAGCAGCGTTTTGCCGTTTTCTTTAGCAATACCATCGAGTTTATCCATCAATAACCGGGCTACGCCCTGCCGCCGTGCAGATTGGTGAACCAAAACTTTGGCAACGTCCGCCCGGTGCGGCTGATTGGGTGGCTGATCGAGAATAATCTGCGCGGTACCGATAATACCCGTCGCCGCATCCTCGGCAATCAACAGCGCACGCTCACCCCGCGCCACGCTTTCCGCCACGCCCTGCCAGAAACCCCTGGCGACGTCGCGGGTGATGGGCAGCATAAAGCTGACGGAGGCCCCGCCGCGCACGCAGTCTTCGAGCACGTCGCAGAGTTCTTCCATTCGCAGGAGGATGTCGTCGCACCCGAGCGGGCGGCAGTGAAATGGCGTGGTCATCATGCTTTCCTTTTCAAAATGACCACTATGCTGATAACAAATTGTTAACGCAACGGCGCAGCCATAGCGTTTTCCTCTGGCAGCCGTCAGCGTGAGGCGCTGCTTTTCGTCTTCATGGCGTACATCCGATCGTCGGCGGTTTTCAGCCAGCTTTTGATGTCCGGCATCGACTGATGATCGTATTCACTGACGCCCCAGGAGAACGACAGTTTCCAGGGTTTTTGCGAGGTCTGGTTAAAGGCTTCCGCCTGCTCCACCAGGTGGGTCATCGCCACCCATGCGCCGTCTTCCGTGGTATCGGAAAACAGCACCGCGAACTCATCGCCGCCGAAGCGCACCAGCAGATCCGCTTCACGGAAACTCTCCCGCAACAGCGCCGCCACGGCTTTCAGGGCATTGTCGCCCTCTTCATGGCCCCAGGTATCGTTGATGTATTTAAAGCGATTGAGATCGATCCACGCCAGCGTCAGCGGCTCCGCCCGGCGGCGGGCGGCGGTGATGGCGAATTTCGCGAGGTTTTCAAAACCACGGCGGTTGTACAGGCCGGTCAGCCCGTCGGTTGTCGCCACGCTGATGGTGGCGAACTCATCTTCCACAATGGCGGCAAAATCTTTCAGCACCGCCAGTTCCGGCGGGGCAAACTCGCGCGGTTTCCTGTCGATAATACAGAACGAGCCCACGTTGGCCCCGTCCGGCACGCGCAGCGGATAACCGGCGTAAAAACGGATAAAGGGTTCGCTGGTCACCAGTGGGTTATCGCTAAAACGCGGATCGGCCCGCGCGTCGGCCACCACCATCGGCGTGTCATTTAAAATCACGTGCCCGCAAAAAGAGATTTTGCGCTCGACATGCCCCTCCTGGATGCCGTCACAGGAGATAAAATGCAGCGCATCGTCACCCACCAAGCTTACCAGCGCGATGGGCACATCGAACATGCGTTTTGCAAGACGGGTCAGCCTGTCGAAGCGTTCATGGGATGCGGTTTCCAGCAAACCAGATTCGTGCAGCGAGGCCATCCGTTGCGATTCGTTGGGGGGAATTTCAGGGTGTTTCATAACGCACTCTTCTCGCCAGACATGCATAAAGTCTAGCGCATTCAGCGCGTTTGTCAGTGGCAGTAGATCCGGTTTTTCCCTTCACGCTTAGCGCGATACAGGGCATCGTCGGCGGCTTTCAGCCAGTCGGCGACGTCATCCATCGCCGGGGTCGCACTGGCAATGCCAATACTCAGCGTGGTACGAAAGGTGGTATCCGCGCCAATGGTCATCACCGACGCGCCGTCCATAATGCGGCTGGCGACGACATACGCCTCGTCAAGCGTCGTATCCGGCAGCAGGATCACAAACTCATCGCCCCCCAGTCGCGCCGGGGTATCCGTTTGCCGGGTCGCAACATGGAGAATTTTCGAAACCGTCACCAGCAGCGTATCGCCCACTTTATGGCCAAACCTGTCGTTGACGTCTTTGAAATTATCAATATCGATAAACATCAGCACCGAGCTACGGCAGCGCTGATTCAGCGTTTCCAGCTCGTGGGTAATACGTTTTTCCAGCAGGCGACGGTTGGCGATGTCCAGCAGCGGATCCATCATGGCAATACGTTCCAGCTCGCGGCTTTTCAGCCGCAGCTTATGGGCAATGGAATCCGTCAGCACGCTCAGCGCCAGCATATAGATCGCCACCAGCGGCAAGGTGGCAAACATCGTGCGCTGGGAAACCCCGGCCACAAAGGGCATACCGCTCACCAGCCAGGCCAGCAGGCACACCGCCACCAGCGCAAGGGCGGCTTTGCGCAGCAGTTTACGACCACCCGCCGCCAGCCTGTCCGAGAGCAAAATAGTGGCGATCACCACCGACGGCAGCGGATTCAGCGCCATCATGGCGATCCAGAAACCGCCCGCCCCCGCATCGAACAGCAGATTCTGATGCTCCGTGGTCAGCGGCGTGGCAGCACGTCGGGCGCGGTAAAACGCGGCGGTTGGCCAGATAAAGGCATTCGCGCCGAGCAGCGCCATCATCCACAGCGGCTGATGGTGTTCCACCAGCACTGAGAGGATCGGGAAAAAGCACAGCAGCGTACCGAGGATACGCATCAGATACATGCGGCGAACGAAGCGCATCCCCGTGACCCTGGCGTTCATGTTCAGTTTATCCGATCCGTTCATGCCGCGAGTCTCACCAGCCACCGCTGGTCAAAATATTGCCGTAAACCATAGTATTGACGCGGAAAATAACTGGCAAGCCCTTTCACTGTCATACCGCCACACTTTGCGTGTCGCGCCGCACGCTGACACGGTTACGTCCGGCCTTTTTCGACAGATACAGATACTCATCCGCTTCATTCAGCAGACGGTTAAAGGTATCGGTACGCTGCCAGAATTCCGTCACCGCATGACTCAGCCCGATACTGACGGTCAACGAGAGCGTCTGTTGCCGCCAGCGAAAACGGTACTCTTCAATACTCTGACGAATAGTTTCTGCCAGCGCCAGCGCCTGGGCTTTATCCGGCACGCTGGCGATCACCGCGAATTCCTCCCCGCCCATCCGTGCCACGCTGCCCGCCGTCCCGACGATACGCTGCACCTTCTGCGCCAGCGCACTGAGGATCTTATCCCCGCATTCGTGACCATAATTGTCATTAATCGTTTTGAAGTAATCGATATCCAGCAGCATCACCGACATGGTTCGTGGTGCATGGGTATTCTTCTCCTGCTGACGCAGCAGCTCATACAGCCCGGAGCGGGAATAAACCTGAGTAAGGAAATCGAAGTCGGCGCGCAGTGAAACCTGTTTGATCAGTGCATTGATGGCATTAACGCTCACCGACACCATGATCGGGCAAATCGTCATGGTGGCGATCCCCAGACGGGCGGAAAACATCTGCGAGGTATGCAGATGTTCGGCAACAGAGATATTGATCACGGAGTTAGCCACCAGAATGATCTCCGCCGTACCCGTGACCAGCGTCAGTACTGCCGTGGTCAGCAGCGAATAGCGCACCGCACACCAGATCAGCGCCGGCAGCGGGAATGCCAGACTGCCCGCCCCGCCAATCACCACCGAGGCGGCGATACAGAGCGCCAGCGTCACCAGCGGCAGCAGATGCTTAACGTTAAACGGACGACTCAGCCCCGGCCAGGACACCGCCAGAATACACGGCAGGATCATCACGCCGGTAGAGAACTGCTCACTGAACCAGTCGGCAAACAGCGGCCAGAACGCCTGACTGTCGATCCCGGACGAAGCAAAGGTACCGAAAAAGGCGCACAGCACCGAGGCCAGCAGAGAGTAATTAAACAGCCGCAGGGCCACCGTGAGCGCTTCCGCCTGCACCGGCTCATGCTTATCCCGTTGCACCAGCAGCGCAAAGGTCAGGATAAACACCATATTGGAGAAGTTGATCAACAGCGATGCGTGCCCCCAGTCGGTGGTCAGCCCGTCATACAGCAGCATCGCGCTATAACAAATGGCGTAGTTATGCAGGCGGTTAAGCCAGGCATACCGCGCAAAAATACCGGCCATCACCGCATTCAGCGGCCAGAACAGCGACAGCTCTTCCACCAGCCGCAGCATCGCGCCAATGGCGTAAAACAGCGTGGTAATAAGAAACAGACAGACAGCATTACGCAGTGGTTTATCTTCGCGGAACAAACGAAAAGGCGTCTTCACATCAGGGCGCATTCAACAAGGATTCCAGACAATCGCACAGGGCGAGCATGAGGCCAGACAAAAATGGATCAGGAGCTTAACATGTCCCTTAACATCCTGATCGGCTATCGCTTCATATTCTCTGTGCGTATTTCTGAGGATCAGTAAACCGAATGTCCCATTCGCGTGGTCAAGGCTTCAAGGGCAGCGATCCCCGCCAGCGAATTTCCCGCGTCGTCCAGTTCCGGGCTCCAGACGGCGATCACCATTTCATGGGGCACCACGGCGATGATCCCCCCGCCGACACCGGACTTAGCCGGTAGCCCGACGCGCCAGGCAAACTCCCCCGCGCTCTGATACATGCCGCTGGTGGCCATCAGCGCATTCACCTGACGGGCCTGTAACGGCGTGACGACCGGCGCATCAAGATGCGGGGCGCGGCCTTCACAGGCAAGGAACAGAAAGGTCTTCGCCAGTTCGGCGCAGTTCATTCGCAACGCGCAGTAGTGAAAATAGTTTTGCAGCACCGTGGTCACGTCATTATGGAAGTTACCAAAGGATTTCATCAGCCAGGCAATGGCGGCGTTACGCGCAGCGTGATCAAACTCCGAGCGGGCGACGGTCGCGTCATAGGCGATATCCGGCACATCGCTGAGCTTACGGACAATTTCCAGCATCCGTTGACGGGGAGCGCTAAGCCTGCTTTGCAGCATATCGCACACCACCAGCGCGCCGGCATTGATAAAGGGATTGCGCGGAATGCCCTGCTCGATTTCCAGCTGTAAGAGGGAGTTAAAAGGATGACCGGAGGGATCTTTACCGACGCGGGACCAGAGTTCATCCTCCTGATAGTGGTTCATCGCCACCACCAGACTCAGCACTTTAGAAATTGACTGGATGGAAAAACGCTCGTCGGCATCGCCCGCGGCAAAATGCTGCCCGTCCACGGTGCTGATGGCTATCCCCAGCTTGTTACCGTCCACCGACGCCAGCGCCGGAATATAATCCGCCACCTTTCCGCGCCCCAGCAGCGGCCTGACCTGCGTCAGAATAGTTTCCAGTACGTCATTATTGATGATCATCGCCACAGTCTGCTCCTTATACCCCGGCCAGAAGAGGCCGGGAGTATACCAGAGCGTCCGTCAGGCCGGCAGACGAAAACGCGCCACCGCCTGCATCAATTGATGTGAATCATCATGGAGTTGCTGCGAGGCCATCGCCGCCGTACCCACCAGTTCACCCGTATGCCGCGCCACCTGATTCAGGCCGTGCAGTTGACGGGTCATCTGGTGGATATTCTCTCCCTGATTGAGGGTGGCAGCGGAAATATCATTAAGCAGCGTGCTCAGATGCCCCACCAGCCCGGTAACCTGTTGCAGATTATCTTCCAGCCGCGTCACCGCCTGCGATCCGTCCTCTATCCCCTGTAACGAATGCTGGATCAGTTGCTCAATGGTCTGCGTGGAGTGACTGCTCTTACGCGCCAGCAGACCGACCTCTTTCGCCACCACCGCAAAGCCGCGCCCGTGATTGCCGGCATGCGCCGCTTCGATGGCCGCATTGAGCGCCAGAATATTGGTCTGGAAGGCGACGCTGTCGATAATCGACACGATGCCGCGCATCTCGGCGGAGCGTTCAACAATGGCGCGCATGGAGGCATTCACCCTTTCCATCATACGATCGCCCCCCGCCGCCACCTGTTGCGCCTCATCGGCCCGCTTGCTGGCCAACTGGGCGTAACCGGTATTGCCCTCGACGTGGGATTCCAGCGCCGCGATATGCGCCGTCACCTCATCCAGTTCCTGCGCCTGACGGGCCGACTGCTGCCAGAGCTTCTGATTGCCCTCTGCCAGACGATTGATGTGATCCACCATCGAGGCGGTAGCGTCGTTCACCTGCACCACCAGCTGTAACAGCCCGTGCTGCATCGTGCTGATACTGCTGCCGAGCTGACTGATTTCCCGGTTGAAATACCTTACCTGCGGCAGCGGCGTAGAGAGATCGCCGGCGGCGAGTAAATTAATATGCGCAATCAGACGACGCAGCGGCACGATCACCCAGCGGGACATGCCAAACCACACCGCCACGGCAATGGCCAGCAGTAACGCCGGTGCCAGCAAATAAAGATCCTGCAAGCCGGTGAGACTGCCCATCAGCGCCTGACGCCCCTGCTCAGCCCGTTGCTGGCTGGCTTGCTGATAGCGGGCAAAATTTTCGTTGAAATCCGCCTGAAACGCCTGGGCGGGCACCGCAAAAAAAGCATCAATCGACTGGGTGCGGGTCAAACCGTCGGCCTGCTCTTTAATGGCGCCGAAGAACTGCTGATAGCTGTTAATCAGCGCCTCATCTTTAACCGGGTGTAACGCCAGCCAGTCGTTCCAGGCCTTATGGGAGGTGACCAGCGCCTGCTGCGCCTCATCCATCAGACTGTGCCAGCTACCGTCAGACCCGGTAGCCTGATCCTGCATAAACCATACCCCGGCGCGGTTTAGCAGATCGCTGGCGGCGAGCAGCGCGATGCGCGACTCATCAAGTTTAACCTGCTGTTGTTGCGCCAGCTGATTGCGCTGTTCGTTATGCTGCGCGTCGTTAAGGGAGCGGGACAGCAGCAGCGAGGAGGAGATCTGGAGGGCGGAAAAAAGGCCGATAACGCAAAAAATGCCGGCCAGCAAACCAAACTGCCGTGGGGTAAATCGCCGCATCAGACGACGAAAAATTTGCAATAAGTTCATGATATTCTTCTGTAACCTCACAATGGGCGCGAGTCTACAAAAGATAAATGACAGTACCATGACATTGAGATGGCCACTGACATCGCCCGGCGGCGCGGTGCTTGCCGGGCCTACGGGGGAGAGAGTGTAGGCCCGTGCAAGCGCAGCGCCGCCGGGCGAGTTAACTAAACGCGATCCTTCCACACCGTCTGCACATTACAAAACTCATGCAGACCGAAATGGGACAGCTCACGGCCAAAGCCGCTTTTCTTCACTCCACCAAAGGCAACGCGGGCATCGCTGGCGCTGTAGCCATTTATAAACACCCCGCCGCACTCCAGACGCGCCGCAAAACGGGCGGCACGCGCCTCGTCGGCGGTAAAGAGGGTTGCTGATAGCCCAAAATCACTGTCATTGGCCAGTGCCAGCGCGTGCTCCGCATCCTTCGCCACGGTGATCGCCGCGACTGGCCCGAACAGCTCCTGACGAAACGCGGTCATCGACGGCGTAACGTTACCCAGTACGGTGGCCGGATAGTAATTCCCCGCGCCCGCTCGTTTCTCACCGCCGAGCAGCAGGCTTGCCCCTTCGCGCAGGCTGGCTTCTACCTGCTGATGCAGTTCATCACGCAAGTCAAAACGCGCCATCGGGCCGAGGAAAGTCTCTTCATCCTCCGGTGCGCCCATTTTCAGCGCTGACGCCGCCGCGACAAACTTTTCAGTAAAGGCGGCAGCAATCCCTTCCTCGACGATAAAGCGCTTCGCCGCGGCGCACACCTGCCCGGTATTCTGATAGCGCCCGGCGACGGCAGCGTTTACCGCCAGATCCAGATCCGCATCGTTAAGCACAATAAAGGGATCCGAACCACCCAGTTCCAGCACGCATTTTTTCAGCGCTGCGCCAGCCTGCGCACCAATGGCCGCCCCTGCCCGCACGCTGCCGGTGACCGTCACCGCCGCTATACGCGGATCGGCAATCGCCTGGCTGACACCGTCATTCGTGGCATTCACCTGCGCAAATACCCCTTCCGGCATGCCCGCCTCGCGGAAAATTTCCGCCAGCAGCTCTGCACAGCCCAGCACATTGGGGGCGTGTTTCAGCAGGTAGCTGTTACCGGCAAGCAGGATCGGCACCGCACCGCGCAGGACCTGCCACACCGGGAAATTCCACGGCATTACCGCCAGCACCGGGCCAAGCGGACGATACTCAATCACCGCCTGATTCTTTTCCACCAGCGTCGGTTCCGCCTTTAGCATCCCCGGGCCGTGTTCTGCATACCAGTCGCAGAGCTCGGCGGATTTTTTTACTTCGGCGCGGGCCTGCACAATGGGCTTACCCATCTCCTGGGTGATGCGTTGGGCCAGGGTTTCACCGTGCAGTCGCAGCGCTGCGCCCACCTGACGCAACCTGTCTGCACGTTGCAGCACGTCCAGCTCGCGCCACTGGCGATAGCCGCCATCGGCCTGTGCGATGGCAGTGTTCACCTCGTCAGCGGTGGCCCACGGACGGGCGGCGAGGGTTTCTCCGCTGGCCGGGTTGACGGACAGCGCATGGGTAGCGGATGTAAGGGTCATCATTTTTTCTCTTATTAACTGTAAGACTTGCCCTATCCTGCCTGTCTCTGCTATTCCTGAAAACTGAATAATATTAACCGCACTATTCACAAATCGAGAATGGCATGGATTTAACCCAGCTTGAGATGTTCAACGCCGTGGCCCGTACCGGCAGCATTACCCAGGCAGCGCAACAGGTGCACCGCGTGCCTTCAAACCTCACTACCCGAATTCGCCAGCTTGAAGCGGATCTGGGCGTCGATCTCTTTATCCGCGAAAACCAGCGGCTGCGCCTGTCCCCCGCCGGGCACAGTTTTCTGCACTACAGCCAGCAGATCCTCGCGCTGGTGGACGAGGCGCGCAGCGTAGTGGCGGGCGACGAGCCGCAGGGGCTGTTTTCCCTTGGCGCGCTGGAGAGTACCGCCGCCGTGCGCATTCCGGTGACGCTCGCGGACTACAATCAGCGCTATCCGCGTATTCAGTTTGATCTGGCGACCGGGCCGTCCGGGACGATGATCGACGGCGTGATTGACGGGCGACTCAGCGCGGCCTTTGTGGATGGTCCGGTGATGCATCCGGGGCTGGAGGGGATCCCGGTGTACCGGGAAGAGATGATGCTGGTCGCCCCCGCCGGGCATCCGCCGGTAACCCGCGCCGCAGAGGTAAACGGCGTGAGCATTTACGCGTTTCGCGCCAACTGCTCTTACCGCCGTCATTTTGAAAGCTGGTTTCAGGCGGATCACGCCACGCCGGGGAGGATCCATGAGATGGAGTCCTATCACGGCATGCTGGCGTGCGTGATAGCAGGCGCAGGCCTTGCCCTGATGCCGCGCAGTATGCTGGAAAGTATGCCCGGTCATCATCAGGTCAGCGCCTGGCCGCTGGCGGAAAACTGGCGCTGGCTCACCACCTGGCTGGTGTGGCGGCGCGGCGCGAAGACCCGCCCGCTGGAGGCGTTTATCGATCTGCTGAGCGAGCGGGATACGGCGTCATAGGATTTTGCTATACCCGCGTCTGAACATTGCGCTTACCGGGGCCAGGGCGGTACGTTTAGTCATTCTCCCTTCCTGATAATGGAATCTGCATGAACACCAAAGCCCGAAAGGTCATGATCATCGGTACCGGCAACGTGGGTGCCTCAGCGGCCTACGCACTGCTCAATCAGAATATTTGCGAAGAGCTGATCCTTGTGGACGTCAATCATGAGCGCGTGGCAGGCCATGCGCAGGATCTGGCGGACGCGGCGGCTTATATGCCGGGCATGATGACCCTATCCACCCGTGAGGCTAAAGACTGTGCGGATGTGGACATCGCGGTGATCACGGTTTCCGGCGGCGCGCTAAAGCCCGGCCAGACCCGACTCGACGAACTGACCGGCACCGCGCGCATTGTGCAGAACATCGTGCCGGTGATGATGGCTAACGGCTTTAACGGCATTTTTCTTATCGCCACCAACCCCTGTGACATCATTACCTGGCAGGTGTGGAAACTGTCCGGACTGCCGCGCAATCAGGTGATCGGCACCGGCGTCTGGCTGGACACTACCCGTCTGCGCCGCACACTGGCGGAGGCGCTGGACATTGGCGCGCAGAGTATTGATGCCTTTATCCTCGGCGAACATGGCGACACCCAGTTCCCGGTGTGGTCGCACTCCTCCGTTTACGGCTCACCCATTGCCGAGGTGTACCAGCGTAAAACCGGGCAGCCGCTGGATGGCGACCAGCTGGCGGTGAAAGTACGTCGTCTGGGATTTGATATTTATGCCCGTAAAGGCTGCACCGAATACGGCATTGCCGGGACGATCGCGGAGATCTGCCGCAATATCTTTACCGGCAGCCATCGGGCGCTGGCGATCTCCTGCGTGCTGGACGGCGAGTACGGCCTGAGCAATATCGCCATTGGCGTGCCCGCCGTGCTGGCGCAAAACGGCGTACAGCAGATCATTGAATTACGCCTGGCGGACAACGAGCTGGCGCTGTTCCGTCACTCCGCCAGCGTCATCGCCGCCAATATTGACCGGCTGCCGTAAAATCAGGCCTGTTTCAACTGAATGCGCCCGGTGAGATAGGTGGTGGCCTGACCCGCAATGCTCACCCGATCGCCGCGCCATTCACAGCGCAGATCGCCGCCACGGGCAGACACCTGACGGGCCGCGAGATGCGTTTTCCCCAGTTTTTCGCCCCAGTACGGAATGAGCATACTGTGCGTCGATCCGGTGACCGGATCTTCCGCCACCGCTTCACCGGGGCAGAAAAAGCGACTGACAAAATCATGATTGTCGCCCAGGGCGGTGACGCAGACCATCTTACCCAGCGGCATCATTGCCGCGATATCCGGTTGCAGGGCTTCCACCTGCTGCTGATCCTGCAACACCACCAGGTAATCGCGTCCGGCACGGACTTCCACCGCGTGGTCGATCCCCAGCGCACTGAACAGCGCAGGCGGCGGCGTGTCCACCGGCTGCGTCTGCCAGGCCGGGAAATCCAGCGTCAGCCAGTCGCCGTTGCGGGAGACGCGAAGCGGGCCGACAAAACGGGTGGTAAACGCAATCTCCGTTTCAGGATGCCCCAGATAATTGAAAATTACATGCGCGGCGGCGAGGGTCGCGTGACCGCACAGGTCAATTTCATACTGGGTGGTAAACCAGCGCAGTTCATAGCCCTCATCATGACGCACAAAAAACGCCGTCTCGGACTGGTTATGCTGTTTCGCCATCTTCAGCAGCGTCTCATCCGGCAGCCATTCCGTTAATACGCATACCGCCGCCGCGTTGCCGCCAAAGGCGCGATCGCTGAACGCATCAACCATATAAAAATCAATTTCCTGCATTGTCTGCTCCTGTTACGGGTCCGACCGTTACCATGACATAAGGCACCGACGCGCGCAGCCGTTTTTATGGCGCAGCCGCGGGATGAAAATGAGATCTAAATCACAAAACGGCTGTATTTTCGCCAGCGAACGTTTTAAGATCGCCGCCTTCCCTTATTGCATTCACGCCTGAGAAATTTATGACAACCAACACGGTATCACGCCGGGTCGCGTGGCTACGGGTGGTTACGCTTGCCATTGCGGCCTTTATCTTTAACACCACGGAGTTTGTCCCGGTGGGACTGCTCTCTGATATCGCGCAGAGCTTTGGTATGGAAACCGCGCAGGTCGGCATTATGTTGACCATCTACGCCTGGGTAGTGGCACTGCTGTCGCTGCCTTTTATGCTGCTGACCAGTCAGGTGGAGCGGCGCAAACTGCTGATTGGCCTGTTCGTGCTGTTTATCGCCAGCCATGTGCTTTCGTTCCTGGCGTGGAACTTTACCGTGCTGGTGTTAAGCCGTATCGGCATCGCCTTTGCTCACGCGATTTTCTGGTCGATCACCGCGTCGCTGGCGATCCGTCTCGCCCCGGCGGGTAAACGCGCCCAGGCGCTGAGCCTGCTGGCGACGGGTACCGCGCTGGCAATGGTGCTCGGGCTGCCGATTGGCCGGATCGTCGGGCAGTATTTCGGCTGGCGCACCACCTTCTTTATTATCGGCCTTGGGGCGCTCATCACCCTGCTGTGCCTGATAAAACTGCTGCCGCGCCTGCCAAGTGAGCATTCGGGATCGCTGAAAAGCCTGCCGGTGCTGTTCCGCCGCCCGGCGCTGATGGCGATCTATCTGCTGACCGTGGTGGTAGTGACGGCGCATTACACCGCCTACAGCTATATCGAGCCGTTCGTGATGACCGTAGCCGGATCGAGCGCCAGCTTCGCCACCCTGCTGTTACTGGTGCTGGGCGGCGCGGGCATCATCGGCAGCGTGCTGTTCAGCAAGCTGGGTAACGCCCACGCCTCAGGGCTGGTGAGCGGCGCGATCGCCCTGCTGACGCTGTGTCTGGTACTGCTGTTACCGGCGGCGAACAGTGAGATGCATCTGGCGGTGCTTAGCGTGTTCTGGGGCGTGGCAATCATGATTATCGGGCTGGGTATGCAGGTTAAAGTGCTGTCGCTGGCACCGGACGCTACCGATGTGGCGATGGCGCTGTTCTCAGGGATTTTCAACATTGGCATTGGCGCGGGTGCGCTGGTGGGGAATCAGGTAAGTCTGCACTGGTCGATGAGCGCTATTGGCTATGTGGGAGCAGTGCCTGCGCTGGCGGCGCTGTTCTGGGCGCTACTGATTTTCCGCCGCTGGCCGTCGGCGCTGGAAGAACACGCGCCGACCGCCTGAAGCGAAAAGCCCCTCACTACCAGGTCAGGGGCTGTTTTTTTAATGGTAAGTGGTGATAATTTCCAGCACGCCATTAATGATGAACTGCACGCCCATACAGACCAGTAAAAAGCCCATCAGACGTGAAATCGCTTCGATACCGCCTTTACCCACCAGCCGCATGATTGCCCCGGAGCTGCGCAGACTGCCCCACAGGATCAACCCGACCAGCGCGAAAATGATCGGCGGTGCCACGGTGATCACCCACTCCGGAAACTCGCTGGTGTGGCGCACCGTCGAGGCGGAACTGATGATCATCGCGATGGTCCCCGGCCCGGCGGTGCTCGGCATCGCCAGCGGCACAAAGGCGATGTTGGTGTCCGGGGCGTCTTCCAGCTCTTCGGATTTCGTTTTCGCCTCTGGCGTTTCATGGGCTTTTTGCTGCGGGAACAGCATGCGGAAGCCGATAAAGGCGACGATCAATCCCCCCGCAATACGCAGACCGGGTATCGAAATGCCAAAGGTATTCATCACCAGCTGCCCGGCGTAATACGCCACCATCATGATGATAAAGACATACACCGAGGCCATGCGCGCCTGCTCGTTACGCTGGGCGTTGTTCATGTTCCCGGCAAGGCCGAGGAACAGCGCCACGGTGGTTAACGGGTTCGCCAGCGGCAGTAAGACAACCAGCCCAAGGCCAATCGCCCGGAATAGATCCAGCATGAAGATTTCACTCCTGTGATGAGGTAACGACCCGGTCAAGTATATCCGCAAACGCAGGCAAGGGGCAGAAAGGTGACAAGACGTGAAACGTTTTAGCAATTCGTGGCATCCGGCGATTCATTCAGTTGACTTATACTTGCCCCGGCAATAATATCCGCCGTGACTACTTACTTGCCGGGGCAACCATCGTGAAAAGCACAAGTGACTTGTTTAACGAAATCATCCCACTTGGCCGTCTTATTCATATGGTTAACCAGAAAAAAGATCGCCTGCTCAACGACTATCTGTCGCCGCTGGATATCACCGCGACGCAGTTTAAAGTGCTTTGCACTATTCGCTGCCCCGGTTGTATTACGCCGGTGGAACTGAAAAAAGCGCTTTCTGTCGATCTGGGCGCCCTGACCCGCATGCTGGACCGTCTGGTATGCAAAGGCTGGATCGAACGTACGCCAAACCCGCACGATAAGCGCGGCGTACTGATCCGGTTGACCACCGATGGCGCGGCGCTGTGCGAGCGCGGTCATCAGTTATTGGGACAAGACCTGCATCAGGAACTAACAAAAAACCTAACGGCAGACGAAGTGGCAACTCTTGAGCATTTGCTCAAAAAAGTACTGCCGTAAACCAACGAGGTATGACGATGTCCAGACGCAATAATGACGCCATCACTATTCATAGCATTTTGGACTGGATTGAAGATAACCTGGAATCACCGCTGTCGCTGGAGAAAGTCTCCGAGCGTTCAGGTTACTCAAAGTGGCACCTGCAACGGATGTTCAAAAAAGAAACTGGCCATTCATTAGGTCAATACATCCGCAGCCGCAAACTGACTGAAATCGCGCAAAAGCTCAAGCAAAGTAACGAGCCGATCCTTTATCTGGCCGAGCGTTATGGCTTTGAGTCTCAGCAGACGCTGACGCGCACTTTCAAGAACTACTTTGACGTGCCGCCGCACAAATACCGTACCACTGGTATGCATGGCGAAACCCGGTATCTGCTACCTATTAACCACTGTAATTGAGAAACGCCTGTTTTAGACGTATCGAGGAAATCATGAAAACTATCGTCTCCGCTGCCCTCACCGCTCTCGTGCTGGTAAGTGCCCAGAGCTATGCGGAGCAGTCCGGTCATCCTTCGGCGGCAACCAGCCGCGACGCGATGATTATGCCGTCGGCCCATGACCAGTCGCCTTTCGACTTTAACCATATGGGAACCGGCAGCGACAAATCCGACGAATTAGGCGTGCCTTATTACAACCGGCACGGCTAATTTCGCTTTGCCCCGCTTCGGCGGGGCTTTTTTTATCTGACCGGCAGCGTCTTACGCAGGCGAATGCCAAAGACATTGATATACAGCCCCGCCATAATCAGCACCGCCCCCACCAGTTGTAACAACGTCAGGGTTTCACCAAGCAGCAACGCCGCGCTGCCCATCCCAAACACCGGCACCAGCAATGACAGCGGTGCGACACGCCAGGTTTCATAGCGCCCGAGCAGCGTTCCCCAGATACCGTAGCCGATAATGGTCGCCACAAAGGCCAGATAAAGCAGCGAGAAAACGGTGACAATATCGATATTCACCAGGCTTTGCAGCATCACCGCCGGGCCGTCGAAAATCAACGACGCCACCAGAAAGGGCACGATGGGGATCAGCGCGCTCCACACCACCAGCGACATCACCGACGGGCGCACCGGCAACTGCATGATCATCTTGTTGAAAATATTGCCGCAGGCCCAGCTCAGCGCCGCCGCCAGCGTCAGCATAAAGCCGAGCAGCGCCACATGCTGACCATTCAGGCTCGCCTGCGCCAGCACCAGCACGCCGAACACCGCCAGCGTAATGCCGATCACCTGTTTCGCCTGTAAGCGCTCGCCGAACACGCAGGCACCGAGAATGATGGTGAAAAACGCCTGCGCCTGCAGTACCAGCGATGCCAGCCCGGCGGGCATACCGAAGTTAATGGCGCAGAACAGAAAGGCAAACTGTCCGAAGCTAATCGTCAGCCCGTAGCCCAGCAGCAGACGCAGCGGGATCTTCGGTCGGGAAACCACCAGCAGCGCCGGAAACGCCACCAGCACGAAACGTAATCCCGCCAGCATCAGCGGGGGCATGTTATGTAGTCCGAGTTTAATGACGACAAAGTTCAGTCCCCACACCACCACGACCAGCAACGCCAGCAGACTATCTTTGCGCGTCATCATTGCCCCGATCAGTTAGATTTATTAAATTTATGTAAAAAAGTAACGTTAACGTAAACGAATGTACAGTGACAGATCCCAAATCCTGGCAGGGGTCATTTCGCATTTGAGATCAAACCAGTAGCTATACAAGCTCTTTTATGCATGTTATTGCTGTAAGTCATATCAAATAACGATAACAAATGTGACGTCAGGCAAGATTATGATCCCAGCGCAAAACCGCTCCACCCTCGCATTACTGGCCTCCTCGTTACTGTTGACCATCGGTCGCGGTGCCACGTTGCCCTTTATGACTATCTATCTTAATCGCCAGTACGGCATGGCGGTGGATGCGGTGGGATATGCCCTGAGTATCGCGCTGACCATCGGCGTCTTTTTCAGCCTGGGCTTTGGCATTCTGGCTGACAAGTTCGATAAAAAGCGCTATATGGTGATCGCCATTACCTGCTTTATCATCGGCTTCTCTGCCATTCCGCTCAGTCATAACGTGGTGCTGGTGGTGGCGCTGTTTGCGATGATCAACTGCGCCTATTCGGTGTTCTCCACCGTGCTGAAAGCCTATTTTTCGGACACCCTGACGCCGTCGGCTAAGGCGAAGATTTTCTCGCTCAACTATACGGTGCTGAATATTGGCTGGACCGTGGGGCCGCCCCTCGGCACGCTGCTGGTGATGCAAAGCGCTAACCTGCCGTTCTGGCTGGCAGCCGCCTGCGCGGCATTCCCGCTGGTATTTATTCAGCTGTACGTGCAGCGCATTCCAGTCACGCCCGCCGGTGAAGAGAGCGTGGCCTGGTCGCCGTCGGTGCTGCTGCGCGACAAAGCTCTGCTATGGTTTACGCTTTCAGGCTTTCTGGCCGCGTTCGTCGCCGGTTCCTTTGCTTCCTGTATTTCCCAGTACGTGATGAGCGTGGCGAATAACAATTTTGCGGAGAAAGTGGTGGCTGTGGTGCTGTCGGTCAATGCCGCGATGGTGGTCAGCCTGCAGTATGCGCTGGGTCGCCGTCTGACGGCGCGCAACATCCAGCCGTTAATGGCCACCGGAACACTCTGTTTCGTCATCGGGCTGGTGGGATTTATGCTCGCAGGCAGCAATCTGTGGTTCTGGGGTATGGCGTCGGCGATCTTTACCATCGGCGAGATTATCTATGCGCCGGGGGAATATATGCTGATTGATAACATCGCCCCCGCGGGCATGAAAGCGAGCTACTTCTCGGCACAGGCGTTAGGCTGGCTCGGCGCGGCGTTAAACCCGCTGGCGACCGGCGTGATCCTGACGACCTTACCCGGCTGGTCGCTGTTTGTGATCATGATGGTGGTCATTGTACTGGCATGGCTGATGATGCTGCTGGGGATGCGGGTCAGCCCGTGGCAGGACGTGAAGCAAAAAGCGGTGGTGTAAGGCGTTATGCCGGGTGGCGGGGGTTAAATGCCGGGTGGCGGCTACGCCTTACCCGGCCTACGGTCCGCCCTGTAGGCCCGGCAAGCAACGCGCCGCCGGGCAACTGCTGCGTTAAACCCTCAGACAAAAGGTTACACTGTCACTTACCACACCTCATCGGCAATAGCCGTTACCAGCCGGATTTTCTCCCACTGCTGCGCTTCCGTCAGGGAGTTGCCCTCTTCGGTTGACGCAAAGCCGCACTGCGGGCTTAAACAAATCTGCTTGATATCCACATACTGCGCGGCTTCCTGCAAACGCGCTTTGATGCCTTCCGGGTTTTCCAGCTCGCCATTTTTGGTGGTGATAAGCCCCAGGACCACCTGCTGTTTACCCGGACGTACAAAGCGCAGCGGCGCAAAATCGCCGGAGCGGTCGTTATCGTATTCCAGGAAGAATGCATCGACGTTCACCGTGCCAAACAGCACTTCCGCCACCGGCTCGTAACCGCCTTCGGAGATCCACGTCGAGCGGAAATTTCCCCGGCAGACATGCAGGCCGATGGTCAGATCGTCCGGCTTGCCTTCCAGCGCCTTGTTCAGCACGCGGGCATAAATCTGCGCCAGTTCTTCCGGATCGTCGCCCCGCTCACGGATCTGCCGACGCTGGTCGTCAGAGCACAGGTACGCCCACACGGTGTCATCCAGTTGCAGATAGCGGCAGCCGGCATCATAAAAGGCGCGAATGGCATCGCGCCAGGTGGTCGCCAGATCGTCGAAATAGCGGTCAAGGGTCGGATACACGGTAGCGTCAATCGCCTGACGACCGCCGCGGAAGTGCAGCACGCTCGGGCTGGGGATGGTCATTTTCGGCTGCGCGTTGCCGCTGATGCTTTGCAGATAACGGAAGTCTTCCAGCATCGGGTGATCCCCGAAGCTCAGCTTGCCCGTCACGCGCACGCTGTGGGCTTTGGTCTGCACGCCGTTAAACTGAATGCCCTGTTCCGAATCGTAACGCTCCACGCCGTTCAGGCCATCAAAGAAGTCAAAATGCCACCAGGCGCGGCGGAATTCCCCATCGGTCACCACATGCAGGCCACAGGCGCACTGTTGCTCCACCACCTCGCGGATGGCGTCATCCTCCACGGCGCGCAGCTGCACGGCATCGATTTCACCGCGGGCAAATTGCAGACGGGCCTGTTTAATGGCGTCCGGGCGTAAAAAACTGCCGACGACATCGGCGCGGTACGGGGCGTGTTGCTGCTGCATGGTTCTCTCCTTGCCGCCAGTGGAAAGTAATACCCTGGCGTGATAGTTCATTATTTGAATTTTTAGCCTTCTGGACGGCTAAACATCCAAAAAAGATGTCACATCCTGCCGCTGATGGCAAATGAGAAAACCTCACCCATGATGAAAAAGATTCATCTTTAGTCCGTGAGCGTTGCCGCTTCTGCTGTACGGGCAGCGTTGGCCTCAAGCTTTTCCCGGTTGCGATTGCCCCATTCACACAGGGGCTGCAACGCCTGCGCCAGCGAACGGCCAAACTCGGTGATGGTGTATTCCACTCGCGGCGGCACCTCCTGGAAATCATGACGACTGATGATGCCGTCTTCCGTCATCGCTTTAAGCTGCTGGATCAGCACTTTCTCGCTGATCCCCTCCACCAGCCGTTTAAATTCCCCGAAACGACGCGGGCTGTACTGCACGTAAAACAGCAGCAGCGGCTTCCATTTACCGCCAATGTAATGCAGGGCCACATCGAGGCCGCAGACAGGTTCCATCATTTTTCTCCATACATACCTTTTGGTAGGTACTAGTATACAGGAAAGTCTGTGCTTACACTGCTTTCTCACACACAATGCCGGAGAACATGATGGGTAAGCTTGCAGGTAAAGTTGTCGTTATTACGGGTGCGAACAGTGGAATTGGTCTGGCGTCGGCGAAACGCTTTGCACAGGAAGGCGCGCGTTTGTTCCTGACCGGGCGTCGCGTCAGCGAACTGGAGAGTGCCGTTGCGGAGATCGGGCATGGCGCGGTCGGCATTCCGTGCGATATTTCAAAGATGGCGGATCTCGACAATCTGTTTGACCAGGTCCGTCAACAGGCAGGACAGATTGACGTGCTGTTTGCTAACGCAGGCGGCGGGGATTTTGCGCCGCTGGCGGAAGTCACTGAGGAACACTACGAACGTATTTTTGACACTAACGTCAAAGGCACGCTGTTTACCGTGCAGAAAGCGCTGCCGCTGCTGAAAGATGGCGGATCCATTATTCTCACCGGCTCCACCAGCGCCACCACCGGGATCCCGGCGTTCAGCGTTTACAGCGCCAGCAAAGCCGCGCTGCGCACCTTTGCCCGCGGCTGGATCCTCGATCTGGCCCCGCGCAAGATCCGCGTCAATGTGCTGGTGCCTGGCTCCACCTCCACACCCGGCTGGCATAACCTGTCGCCGGATGAGGCGGCGAATCAGCAGATGATCCATGAGATTGAGGCAACGACCCCGCTGGGTCGGCTGGCGGAGCCATCCGAAGTGGCTGCCGCCGCCCTGTTCCTCGCCTCGGACGACAGCAGCTTCGTTAACGGCAGCGAACTGTTCGTGGACGGTGGTGCGGCGCAGATCTGACGCGGTTGTCGCGCAGGGCGATCACACTTCCCCCTGCGCAAACGTATAACCCTCATCCTCCCAGCCGGTAATGCCGCCGATCATGATCTTTACCGGCAGGCCGAGGCTGGCGAGTTTTAACGCGGCGCGATCGGCGCCGTTGCAGTGTGGCCCCGCACAGTACACCACAAACAATGTGCCGTCGGGCCACGCCTGCATCCGTTCGGTCGTCATCTGCACATGCGGCAAATGGATCGCCTCCGGCAGATGGCGACGGGCAAACATCGCCTCACTTCCCACCACATGCAGTAACACAAAATCCTGCTCCTGATGCGTGATGGCGTGATGGACGTCGGCGCAGTCCGTTTCCACCCGCAGGCGGGTCAGAAAATGCAGGCGAGTGTCTTCCGGCGTGGCGGCAGGGAATTCAGTTACGTAGCTCATCGTGTTTTCTCCGGGTTTGTGATACCACTACTCTATCGTGTCAATCACCGTGCCACCGCCCGCCGGTCTGCCAGAAAACGCCAGGATCATGACAATATTATCTTCTTCTCACCGGCCCCTGGTGGTCGCCCTCGCCTACGATGGCTTATGCACCTTTGAATTCGGCGTGGCAGTGGAAATTTTTGGCCTGCCGCGCCCGGAACTGGGCGACAACTGGTATCGCTTTGCGGTAGCGGCGGTGGATGAAGGGGAACTGCGTGCCACCGGTGGCATCCGCATTATGACCGACGGCGGGCTGGATCTGCTGGCGCAGGCCGACACCATCGTGATCCCCGGCTGGCGCGGCGCGGACACGCCCGTGCCGCAGGCACTGTGCGATGCCCTGCGTGCCGCCAGCGCGCGCGGTTGCCGTATTATGACCATCTGTTCCGGCGTATTTGTGCTCGCCGCCACCGGTTTGCTGAACGGGCGCAACGCGACCACCCACTGGCGCTACACCGCGCAGCTGCGCAGCCGCTTTCCGGCCATTCAGGTGCTGGAGGATGCGCTCTATTATGACGAGGGCACGGTGCTGACCTCGGCGGGCAGCGCGGCAGGGATAGATTTATGTCTGCATGTGGTGCGGCGTGATTATGGGGCGGAGATTGCCAATAACGTTGCCCGCAGGCTGGTCGTACAGCCACACCGTGACGGCGCGCAAACCCAACAGGTGGTGCGTCCGGTTGCCCGCGCGCGGGAGAGCAAATCGCTGGGCATGATCTTTGATTTTTTGCATCAGTCGCTGACGCACAATCACACCGTGGACGCGCTTGCCCGTCAGGCGGGGATGAGCCCGCGCACGTTTTTACGACGCTTCGCCGATGCCACCGGCACCACGCCTGCGCGCTGGGTGCTCAACGAGAGGCTGCGGCGTGCCAAAGAGTATCTTGCCAGTTCGACGTTACGCATTGACGCGATCGCCGACCAGACCGGATTTGGCAGCGCCGCCTCGTTGCGTCATCATTTCCGCGCGCAGTTTAACCTTTCGCCCGGCGACTACCGCAAAGCGATGCAAACCCGTCCCCAGGGCTGAATCGCAAGCAAAAAAAATCCGCCAGAAGTCTGGCGGAAATGCTTGCATGGATAGGATCATTGTTATGCGTTGTACGTATGCCCGTCATTGCATTGTCGGGGCCACGGTTCGTTTAAGACCTTAACAGTACCAGGCTCAACAACAGCTAAACAATGACAATACAGCGCAATCTGATTTTGCCGTTTACCCACCCTGAGGTTTGTCCTAATTTAGAAGATATATCCTTTTAGCTCAAATTTTTATGATAGCGTCTGTCCTCCACCTGACCGGCGTGAGGGATTATTTACAATCTCAAATTTCTTTGCCCAACATGTCATGGAGGCTCGTTTATTTTCACGACCTTCGATCCAGAAAAGCACCATCCACACGGCGCAATTTGTTCAACTTGTGGTACACGTTTAACCGCAAGCTCCTGCATTCCACCAAAGCGCAAAGCGCGTAAGATGGCGAGCTGATGAAATACAGACAATGCCCTTGTTATTAAACAAGGGCTTATTTTTAGCCAGGCCTCACTTACTGACTTAACCCGCGATTTTTCAGCATCGGCTCAGGCAGCGGATCGTGCCCGCGCCACTGGCGATAAAGCTCAGCTAAATCACTGCTGTTCCCCCGTGACAGGATCGCCTCCCGGAAACGTCGCCCGTTTTCCGCACGTAAGCCCCCCTGCTCCACAAACCACTGATAGCCATCATCGGCCAGCATCTGCGTCCACAGATAAGCGTAATAGCCTGCCGCATAGCCGCCGCCAAAAATATGCGCGAAGTAGCTGCTGCGATAGCGCGGCGGCACCGCCTCCAGATCGAGGTTTTCCTGTTTAATGGCCTGGGCTTCGAAGGCATCGACGTCGTTAATGTCACGATCCGCGTGGATGCTGTGCCAGTTCATATCCAGCAGCGCGGCGCTTAACAGCTCCGTCATGTCGTAGCCTTTATTAAATAGCGTGGCGCTGAACATTTTTTCACGCAGCGCGTCCGGCATCGGCTCACCGCTCTGATAATGACGGGCGTAACGGGTAAACACCTCCGGATGGCTTGCCCAGTGCTCGTTGATCTGCGACGGGAATTCGACAAAATCTCGCGGTGTGTTGGTCCCGGAAAGCGTGGCGTAACGCTGGCTGGCAAAGAGGCCATGCAGCGTGTGGCCGAACTCGTGGAACAGGGTGATCACATCGTCCCAGGAGATCAGCGCGGGCTGCCCGGCGGCAGGCTTCTGGTAGTTACAGACGTTGTAGATCACAGGCCTGGTGCCGTTTAAGGTCGACTGCTCCACAAAGTTGCCCATCCACGCACCACCGCTTTTCGAGTCGCGGGCGAAGAAATCACCGTAAAACAGCGCAAGCCCTGTACCGTCCTCATCGAAAATTTCCCATACCCGCACGTCCGGGTGATACACCGGAATATCCGCCCGCTCAGTAAAGGTGAGGCCAAACAGCTGGCTTGCCGTCCAGAACACGCCGTCCACCAGCACGTTATCCAGCGCGAAGTAGGGTTTGATCTGGCTTTCATCAATGGCGTATTTCGCCTGGCGCACCTGTTCACCGTAGAAAGCCCAGTCCCAGGCGCGGGCGGTAAAGCCGCCCTGCTGCGCGTCGATCACCTGCTGAATATCCGCCAGTTCCTTTTCGGCACGGGCGCGTGCCGCAGGGGCGATGTCCCGCATAAAACGCAGTGCGGCAGCCGGGGTTTGCGCCATCTGATCGGCGATCTTCCACGCGGCATAATCGTCAAAGCCCAGCAACTGCGCCTGACGGGCGCGGATTTGCGTTAAGCGCAGCACTATCTGCCGGGTGTCGTTTTCATCGCCGCGCTGGGTACGCAGCCAGCCCGCGGTAAAGAGTTTTTCGCGGGTCTGGCGATTGCGCAGCGCCGCAAGCCAGGGCTGCTGGGTGGTATTAAGGAGCGGGATCAGCCAGCGGTCGTGCAGACCTTTCTCTTCTGCCGCTGCGCGTGCCTGGGCGATCTCGTCCTCATTCAGGCCATCGAGTTCACCGACATTCTCCACCACCAGCGCCGCCGCTTTTCCGGCGGCCAGCAGATGCTGGTTAAAGCGGCTGGTCAGCTGCGCCGCTTCAGTATTGAGCGCTTTCAGCGTCTGTTTATCCGCCGCAGGCAGTTTAGCGCCGGCGAGGATAAAGCGCTGATAGGTGACTTCCAGCAGGCGGCGGGATTCGTCGTCAAGCCCAACGGTATCCCGCGCGTTATAGACCGCTTGCACGCGGGCAAACAGCGCGTCATCCAGGTAAATATCGTTGGCAAGATCCGCCAGTTCAGCGGAGAACGCCTCGTCCAGCAGTTGTAGCTCGTCGTTGGTATGCGCCGAGGTCATGGCGAAAAAGATGCTGGTCACACGCGACAGCAATTCCCCGCTCTGCTCCAGCGGCAGCAGCGTATTGGCAAAGGTTGGCGCGTCAGTCTGTCCGGTGATGGCGGCGATGTCGGCGCGTTTTTGCCGTATCCCTTCATCAAAGGCGGGCCGGTAGTGGCTGTCCTGTAGCATATCGAAACGCGGTGCCTGGTACGGCAGCGTGCTCTGTTCAAACAGTGGATTGGTGGCGGACATGTTTTACTCCCCTGAGCCGTTGATCGCTTTCTACAGTAACAAATCCCCCCGTCACGGGACCAGATTATTTGCCACACTACTAACTCGCCCGGTATGCGTTGCCACCGGGCCGCTGCGCAACTATGCTAAGGCAACACAAAAAGCGTTAAGGAACAGAGAGATGATTATTTTAGTAACCGGGGCAACTGCGGGTTTTGGTGAAGGTATTACGCGTCGCTTTGTGAAAAACGGCCATAAAGTGATCGCCACTGGCCGCCGCCAGGAGCGCTTACAGGCGCTGAAAGACGAACTCGGCGACAGCGTGCTTACACTGCAACTGGACGTGCGCAACCGCGCCGCCATCGAGCAGGCAATGGAGAATTTACCGGCGGAATGGCGCGACATCGACGTGCTGGTGAACAACGCCGGTCTGGCGCTGGGCATGGAGCCGGCGCACAAGGCGAGCGTTGAGGACTGGGAAACCATGATCGACACCAATAACAAAGGCCTTGTGTACATGACCCGCGCCGTGCTGCCGGGCATGGTGGCGCGCAATCGCGGTCATGTGATCAACATCGGTTCAACGGCGGGCAGCTGGCCGTACGCGGGCGGCAACGTCTACGGCGCGACCAAAGCCTTTGTACAGCAGTTCAGCCTGAACCTGCGTACCGATCTGCATGGCACCGGCGTGCGCGTGACCAATATCGAGCCGGGGCTGGTGGGCGGCACTGAATTCTCTAACGTGCGTTTCAAAGGCGACGACGACAAAGCCGGAAAAACCTACGAGAACACCACGGCGCTGACGCCGGAAGACGTTACCGAAGCGGTCTGGTGGGTGGCGACGCTGCCGAAACACGTCAACATCAACACGCTGGAAATGATGCCGGTAAGCCAGACCTTTGGCGGTCTGAGCGTGCACCGCGGCTGATGGGCAGACCCCGGCACCAGCCGGGGCTATTTTCTCTGTGCTACGGGGCCAGACTGCGCAGGATGAGCGACGACAGCAGTACCGCCGCCGTCGGGGCGTCCTCAAGGTTGTACTGTAACTGCACCGGACTGATATACGGCTTCATCACCAGGAAAATCGCCTGCGCGGTTTCATCCAGCGGTGTTTTGCGCTCAAACTCCCCTGATTTACGCCCTTCCAGCAGCACTTCCTGAATCAACTGTTTAAGCTGTTCTTCGTACGCGCGGGTGGATGCCCACTGATCGCGGGTGGCCACCGCGGCGATATCGTAAAGTTTGCGGTCATGAAAAAAGAGATCGCTGCCCGCTTCCGCTAACGCCCGGAACAGACGGCGAAACTTTTCCGACGCCGTGGGCGCGTCGGCAATGGCGGCAGTGACAATCTCCATGATCATCGCCAGCCGGTTGCGGCAGATCACTTCCCCGATGGCCTGTTTGGAATCGAAGAATTTATAGATGTAGGCTTTCGAAAAGCCGATGGCGCGGGCAAGATCGGACACCGTGGTTTTTTCATATCCAAAGTGGCTGAAATGTTCGGTGGCGGCTTCCACCACCTGATCGCGAACGCTGTGGTCCGCCGTGCCGCGCGTGGCGCGTGGGGTCAATTTTTTCGTCATCCGGTAAGCTTAACTCAGCAGCGCCGGGTTAACAACGAGTGACCAGATGGTAATAGCGTCACAGGCGGCTTTCCTGTAAGGTGTCTATACTACGTACAGACCCCTGAAAAGAAGCGATCCGCTATGAGAAAACCTGATTACCCGTCACGTGATTCTGATAAATGGGCGCAGGTTGATACCTGGTTTGCCCAACAACTCGCCCCTGAAGGTACTGAGCTTAAAGCTGCACTGGCTCATAACGCAGAACAAGGATTACCCCCGCACGATGTCTCTGCCTTACAAGGCAAAATGCTGGCGCTGTTTATTCAAATGACGCGGGCGGTCAGCGTGCTGGAAATAGGTACGCTGGGAGGCTACAGCACCATCTGGATGGCGAACGCGTTACCCGCCAACGGGAGCATAACTACCCTTGAATTTAATCAGCATCATGCCGACGTTGCCCGCCACAATATCGCCCGTGCAGGACTTACCGGGCGGGTTAAGCTTCATACCGGTGCCGCGTTAGATGTTTTACCCACGCTGACTGGCCCTTTTGATCTGATTTTTATCGATGCCGATAAAGTGAATAATCCTCGCTATCTGGAGTGGGCAATGAAGCTCGCCAAACCAGGCACGGTCATTATCGGCGATAACACCGTTCGCGGCGGCGCCGTCATTGATGCCGCGAGTGATGATCCGTCGGTTCAGGGGTTGAGAACCTTTATTCAGTTGATAGCCGCAGACGAGCGACTGGACGCGACCGCCATCCAGACCGTTGGCGAAAAAGGATGGGATGGCTTTTTGATGGCGATTGTTAAGGCCCTCTAAGCACTCAGCTTTTCAGAACGCATTCATGTTCCTGCGAGCAGGTACGCATTTTATCCATTCGAACCGCTGACATCACCCCGCTGTCTTGCCGTTTTCCGCTGAAAACGGTATCTTTCGCCCGCACCTGCAAAATCAGGTGCCGGGTTTAGCATCCTGTCTTACCTCATCGGCGATACAACATGTTTGTATCGTGCGCACGGTTACATCTCAATGGTGGGCCGGGCGGGGGCGTCGCAAGACGCGCCGGTATCGATGAGGCCGGTAATGCTAACTCCGTCCGGTTCCACCACCCATGAAGTTAGCATTTCTGGTGGTGGAAAATAATCACTCATCGGAGGCTGCCTTTATGGCTACGACCCTCAACCAGACTCACCCGTTACTTTCCATCCCGTTTAATGCCGACAGCGATTTCACTGTCCTTGCCGATCACTGCCATCAGCTTGCGGAAGCGCAGGCGGAAAGCCTCGATCCGACGCTGCGAATGGCATTGTGCGGACGCTTTTCCGCCGTGTTTGCCCTGCTCAAACCTCAGCTGAACGAGCCGATCCCGCCGGAACAACAGGCGCGTTTTACCGTGAATACCCTGCCCACTCGCGTTCCCCAGTTTGCCCCCGATTCCGATACGCTCGGCGAATACTGCGCAGCGCTGGCGCAGGTCTTACTTTGCCGCACCGTACCGCCGCAACAGGAAGAACCGCTGCGCTGGCTGCTGGCAGATTTGATGGCGTATCTGGCTGAGGAGATCAACGCGCCACGCTGGATCCGCACAGCAGATGGGGTGAGCGTTATTGATGACGTGACAGGGTAACGTTCTGGCGTAAGCTTTAAGTGGGGTAATGTCCGCTTTGTGGCAGGAGCGGACATCTTTTTATTGAGGAACATTGACTAGCTATGTGCACAGTGCATGTAGAACGTGAATATTATTTTACGGTATCGATAAGTGCTGACAGCAGATCACCAAAGGATCCGTACTCAGCAATAACGTAATCTGTTGAGACTTTATCCCTGATCTGGAAACGGTCGTCTTTGAAGACGTACACAAATACGGATATGCCATCCTCGCCTATCACCACTTTGTCAGCCAGGTTCGGATCAACATAGATGTCATTGTCGCGCGCCTCAATGTTCTGGATATAGATATTTGACCATACCGGCTTGCTATTCTCCGCCTGCGTCATGCCATACAGCGTGAGTCCGTTGTACTCCAGCCCATCCATGATGTTGAACATATCAGCGTAGTCCCGGTGTTTTATCACTAATTGCTGAATATCTGTGTAAACGCCCCGCTTCATCTCATCCCACTCCGCTGGCGCAGAAGTGCACATTAAGTCCGTCATGGTGTCATGCGCTACGGGGCTGGCTACCGGGTAGTTATCGGAAACCATTAACGTATTGAGGATGCTAATCATCTTATTTGTATCGTTCAAAGCGTGCTCACTTTTCTACCGGGTAGATTACGCCATTCGGCGAAGGCCATAAAACGTTAGTGCTGGCGTTGTATGGCAGGTCTTTGCTGATTATCGCCTGTGTCTTTGATAGCGCGGAATGATATGGCGAGTTTTGGATGAGTATCAGATTATCGAGGGCATTTGTGCCACTGTCATCCAGGGGGATCTTGTGGTGAACTTGCCAGCCGAACGGTACTTTACCATCAGCGAGACGCAGCAGATTATTTGAATCAAACGTTGATAATGCGTCTGGGTGATCGGTAAGCGATTTGAGGAAAGTTGGGCGCACGGAGCTGTTAAATTCATCACGGAGCACAGCATATTCAGCGCGGTCACGACGCACATAGTTCAGATTCGACACATTTACATCGTGAAGCAGAACGTGCGCCTTTTTGTATTTGCCCAGATAGCTTGTTAATTCTTCTGCCGCCATCGGGTTACGTATAACCAGCAATGAAGCCGCAGCTACCATAATCCCAGATGTATGGTTAAGAAAGCCGTCGTACCCCTTTAACGCATCGCCGCCCAACTGTTCAGCTGTCTGCCGGAATTCCTCACTGTTAGCGTTGTAGATACCGCCTGCCGCCAAAAGTCTTCCGGCAGCTTCGCTGTTGATGGTGTTACCCGCCTGGACGTGCTGTATCGGGGCGTCGGAATAATGCTCTTTAACGGTTGGCGAGGGCTTTCTTCCCTGATGCTCGCTGAGGCTGTATTCATAGATTTGACGCACCGCTTCCTGAAACCCATCGCCATATGTATCCATGAAGCAGTCGTAAATCAGATTACTGTCATCATCGAAATAGAACGGATTGCGGAAGTGGTCCCAATTTTCTTGAGTGTTTACGCCGACCATCCAGCCGTGCTCCAGATTCCATTTCACCTCATCATAGAGTCCGTCGTATTCAGCAAGTCGCTTGCGTTTGTAGGGTTGTGTCGCGAATTGGTGGTATATCCCTTCCCGTCGCTTCGGGACACTGTGAGGCAGAATGCGGTTGTTATGGTCGTATTCAAGGTAATCCAGTTCGTAAAAAATGCTCGCCATATTCAGCGCATCTTGTGGCGACAGAATGAACTGAATATCACCTGGAGTCAGTTCCCGCTCTGCATCCCATCTCATGTAAAGAGTGAACATTCCATTTCTTCCTTATTCCATGCAGTTTATAAGGATTCTCTCGTTAAAGTGGCGACAAATCAAACGGTTTGATTTTTGTGGTTGAGCTATCTTGGGTTTGCTGGAGGGAACTGTCACCGCCTCTCTGGCACACTGATGCGGCTCAAACCGCCACAGTGTAAATGTGACCAACCGCTTCATGCCTCACGCAGTCATGTTAAAGTGCCCCCTGTACCCAGAACCCCATACAATTCCAGCCTCGAGGTTTCCGACATGACCACCTTTTATCAACTGACTGCCACCAGCCTGCGCGGCGAACCCATCCCGATGGCCGACTATGCGGGTAAGCTGGTGCTGGTGGTGAATACGGCCAGTAAATGTGGTTTCACGCCGCAGTATGCTGGCCTTGAAATGCTCTACAAAAAGTACGGCGCACAGGGGCTGGTGGTGCTGGGTTTCCCCTGCAACCAGTTCGGTAAGCAGGAGCCAGGCGGGGCCGACGACATCGCGCAGACCTGTCACATCAACTACGGCGTGAGCTTCCCGATGTTCGAGAAAGTGGACGTCAACGGTGCTGCCGCGCACCCGGTATTTCGCTACCTGAAAGCGGAACTGCCTGGCGTACTGGGCGGGCGCATCCTGTGGAACTTCACTAAATTTCTGATTGGGCGCGACGGCAAACCCCTTAAGCGTTTCGCCCCCATCACCACCCCGCAGAAAATGGAAGCCGCCATCGTCGCCGCACTGGGAATATAACGCAGCCGAACGGGACACGTCACAGCGCGGCTGACGAACGCCTTCTTGCTCTGACAGTCTCATCAGCCGCATTCTGCCGTCGAAATTCACCCGGCGGCATACCTGCATAGCGGGCGAAAGCAACGTTGAACGCACTCGCAGACTGGTAGCCTGTCTGAAAGGCGATTTGTTCTATTTTATCCTGGCCACTCAGTAGCGCGTTGCGGGCTAACGACATTCGCCAGAACAGCAAATACTGCCCCGGAGACATGCCGACCGTCTCGCTGAAGACGGCGTAAAAAGAGGATCGGGACATTGCGCACTCCCGTGCCAGCCGGGCGATTTGCCAGTCAGCGCCGGGGTGTTGATGAATGAGATGCAGCGCGGTGGCGATCTTGTCGTGCTGTAACCCTTTCAGGATCCCGGTCGTTGTCGACAGTGCGGGATCGCTGCGCAACGCCTCCACCAGCAACAGTTGTAAAAGATGCATCAGTACCACGTCCCGTCCGGGTCGCCGGGTGCGGCTTTCATCCAGCAGGAGGTCAAACAGGGTGACGAAACGACGTTGCCTTTTGATCAGGATCTCGTTGGGGAGTAACGCGACGATGAGCTGTTTGTCCGGCGTGTCGAATTCACAGTGCCCCACATTCATAAGAAATTCAGCCTCTCCCGCTGGGGAGCCAATTCTCACGTGTCCCTCGCCCAGCACGGTCGGCGTCGTAATGCCTGCGGGAGGCACGGCGCCCGCACTGGTATTCTCGAAGGTATAGGTGGCGGGTATCAGCACGAAATCACCAGCGACAAGCCGTGTCGGCGCGCTGCCGTTAATACGCATCAGGCATTCGCCCTGCAACACCGCGCAGTAAAAGGCCTCTCCGGCAGACTCCCGGACCACGCGCCACGTCCCTGCCCCCTCAACGAGTTTTGCCTGGGTAGGTCTGGGATTGAGCAACGCAACCATATCGGTTAACGGATCTGACACTGGACGCTCTCTCAAGAAAAGTGGATTTCTGATTATATATTGTCCAGACAGTGACCGCTATGATTGCTGCTCTGACCCACCACGAGGATTTACCATGCCAACTGCACTGATTACCGGATGCTCTTCAGGTTTTGGGCTGGCAACAGCACACCTGTTTTTAGAAAGGGGCTGGCACGTGATTGCCACCATGCGAACGCCAGATGCGACGCTTTTTCCTGTCAGCGATCGGCTGACACTATTGCCGCTGGATATTACCTCTGAGGAGAGCATTACCGGGGTGGTGAAACAGGCGGGCGCGATTGACGTGCTGGTCAATAATGCCGGTCTTGGCGCGGCGGTTCCCGTTGAACTGACGTCCCTCGCCACCGCGCAGCAATTAATGAACATTAATGTGCTGGGCACGCTGGCGTTAACGCAGGCGTTTCTGCCATTGATGAGAGAGAAAAAAGCCGGGGTTATCATCAATGTGTCTTCGTCCGTGACCACCAAAGCAATGCCGCTGATTGGGCTTTATCGAGCCAGTAAAGCGGCGCTGAATGCCTGGAGCGAGACATTAGCCCTGGAAGTGAAGCCTTTCGGGATCCGCGTTCACGTTGTGTTACCGGGGCGTTCGCCCGAAACGAAGTTTGGCGAAAATGCACAGGCTTACTCTGGCGGGCGGGACGATACAGTCTATGGAAGCCTGGTGAATGAATTTATCCAGAGGGCGGGCGATGCCGACGCGCCAGTGACGCACGCGGAAGATGTGGCGAACGCGATACTGGCGGTTGCGGAGCAGCAACACGCCCCGCTCTATACCGCCGCAGGTGAAGATGCCATGCAGTTTCTCACCGCCGTACAGCAGCGTTCCCCGTTCTGCGACTGATTGCGCCTCGTGACACCTGAAAAAAGAGAGAGGGTCTTCCTCTCTCTTTTTTATGGCTGATTTATGCGATGATTAAATTTGTTAATATATCACCCGTTAAATCTGCGATTTTTATATTGATTCAATTGGCATATTAACACAAAGGCAGTTGCACATTATATATCTTTGTTATATACAGTATCGTATGATTTAAAATCAACTCTAAGATAACATGGACACTTTTCATAAAATTTTACTCGAACACATACAAAGCCTTTATAATGATAATCCTGATTTAGCTAGTGGCCTTGACATCGAAAGGTTTATTAAAAATATAATTCCAGACATGGCTGACAGCGTTAAAAAATCTCTTATTAGCTCTACCAGTGAAATGCTCAGAGAACGTCGTTCTCTATCAAATGAGTTTGTTGTGAGAAATATTTCCAGATGGGCAAACGGTTTTGATTTGCTCGAAACACTCATAGTGATATGCACAGACTCCGGTGATGAATTCAATAGATCTTATCGACCACAAGCTGTCTCTGATGATGACCTAGTTTTTGATTTAGTGGTACGACATCATGCCAGAGCTTGCCATATTGCCAACGAAATATTGTGCCTCCTGAAAAATGGATTCGCAGATGCTGCTCATGCCAGATGGCGAGCACTTCATGAGGTAACAGCTACAGCTAAGTTCATACTAAAACATGGAAAAGAGTGTGCTGAGCGTTTTTACTACCATGAAGTAGTTGACTCATACAATGGAATGGTGGAGCACAAAAAATACGAGCATCGGTTACAGGCAAAAGGTCCAACCACTGAAGAAATAGCTGAGTGTAAAGCTCATTTTGATCAACTAATAAAGAAATATGGTAAAAAATATGGAGATAATTATGGATGGGCTTCTTATCTTTTCCCTGATCATAATAAAGTGGGTTTTGGAGCCATCGAGAAAGACGTTCAGTTAGAACATATGCGACCTTATTACAAGTGGGCGAGCCAGAACATACATACAAGTTCTAAAGCAATGAGAAGTAGACTTGGTCTCTGTGAGACTGATGAGGACATATTGATGGTCGGCCAAAGCACTTCAGGCATGGCCGATCCAGCCCATGCCACAGCGATCAGTTTGATGCAGATTACTACGGAACTAGTATCTCTGAAACCGACAGTCGACCATGCGGTAATATCCAAAATAATACTGGATTATTCAGAGGAAGTTGGAGATTCTTTTCTTAAAATTCACAAGGGTTATTAAAGTACGGGTGGTTATAAAATATTAATTCCCTTTATACGTAAAAATATTTTATAGCGTTAAAAAGTTACTCGTATATGACGTCCGCCTCTCGCTCAACGCTGCCACCCTGGTTTACGTGGCAGCGCCGAACCAGAAACGGAACCTGTTTATCATGTTACAACCCGCCAGTTCCGGACGTCATCAAACCTGCGTCAGCCCGCCATCCACACAGATTTCTGCGCCAGCGATATAGCTGCTTTCATCACTCGCCAGGAATAATGCCGCACTCGCCACTTCGTCGGGCCTGGCCATTCTGGCTAACGGAATGGCGCTGATTATTCCATTGCGCAGTTCTTCGGAGGCTGCCTGCATCATTTCCGTATCCACAGGCCCAGGGGCGACAACATTAATGCGAATGCCCCGGGCGGCAAGCTCATTGGTCCAGGTGCGGGCAAACGACCGTAAAGCTGCTTTACTGGCACCGTAGACGCCATACCCTTTGGTGCCAATGACATCGGCGATCGATCCGATCAGCACCACACTCGCCCCCTCTTTCAGCAGAGGAAGTGCAGCCTGAAGCGCAAATAACGGCGAGCGCACATTCAGCCCGAAAATAGTATCAAACTGCGCCGGGGTGACGTCATCAATGGTCGCGTACTCGGCCATACCGGCGTTGATGACCAGCACATCTATGCGGCCGGACTCTGCGTTAATCAGGTCAGAGATCCGTGTCAGTTCGCTTAGCTCACTGACATCAGCACGCAGCGGCCTGGCATCGCCTTCTATGCCAGCACTGGCGACGTCTAACTCCTCACTCCGGCGCGAGGTGAACCAGGTGGTTGCGCCTTCACGGGCAAATCGCTGGCTGATAGCAAGACCAATGCCTTTTGCGCCGCCCAGGATCAGGGCCACTTTATTCTCTAATCGTTGCATCTGCTAACTCCGTTAGGGGTGGAAAACAGATGATATAATTTTTATACTTAATAACAATTACGCACTTTGTTTATACCAGGTATCACGGAGTATATCGCCATGTGTCAGATTGACGGTAATAACCTGAAAGAAGTAGGAAAAACCCGACCGGTGCTGGAGAACATCACCAATAAATGGTCGATTTTAATTCTCACCGTGCTGTGCAGTGAGCCTGCACGTTTTAATGAACTCCGCCGACGGCTGGATGGGATTACGCATAAAGCGTTGTCTGACGCGCTGAAGCGGCTTGAGCGCAATGGGCTGGTGAATCGCACTGTGCTGCCGACATCGCCAGTCAGTGTCGAATACAGCCTTACCCCGCTGGCAAAGACGCTACAGGAACCTTTTAGCGCGCTGTACGACTGGGCGCTGAAACATGGGCCGGCAGTGGCGCGCGCGCAGCAGGAATATGATTCCCGGCATACGGAAGAGATTTGCTGAAGCGGGCATCATTTACCTGTCCAAAGCGAATCAACGGAACCGGTATACGTGATGCACACATTAAGGCTTTGTTGTGAAACGCGATGGACGATAATGTTGCGGGATCGCATCATACTTGCCGGCGCTGAGTTCCTCGCAAACCAGCCGGCCAATTGTCGCTGCGCACGTGACAGCAGGATGCATGGAGGCGACATAGAGGCTTTTGCTTTCATCAATAAAACCGAGAATCGGATACCCATCCTGCGGGACAGGGCGTTCGCCTGTTGAGTAGTGGATAAGCGAGGATGACTCTGCGCCTTTGAGTCGGCTTTTTACCGCCGTCTGCGCAGCCATAGCCGTTTCTCTTACGTTGCCGCTTGCAGGGTAATCTTCTGCGGCGACGACATCCCCGTTACGGGCATGCCGAACCTCAATATCATCACCTGAGATAATCGTTTTGACGGCGCACCGGGGTGCGGTAAAGCGCAGTAATATGGCGGGCGATGATAAAACCGGAACCGGGGTGCCAGTCTGTGCAGTCAGCGTGGAAATACCTGTTCCACAGGCCAGCACCACGCAATCAGCATCCAGTTGACCCTGTGACGTCAATACCCCGGTCACCTTACCGTCTGTCATGCAAAGGCTCGTAACGGTTGTTTCGGTTTGCAGCACAGCCCCCTTTTCGCAGGCTTTTTCCACTAATATACGTGTCGCCTCGGTAGCCTCGATGGCCCCGTCTTTTGCTGCATAGCGGCCGTGTGCGGGAGGGTTGACCAGCGCAGGCTCAAGACTGGCGATTTCTGCCTGCTGGAGAGGACTTTCCCCCTCCACGCAGGTTTCGGAAACTGCGCCGTATTTTAACGAACCACTCCAGTTAATCTGCAGTTCCGGTATTTTATCTTCCAGCCTGTGCCAGTCCGTCAGTGCGGCGCGCCGCAGAAGCGCATCCGCCGCCTCATCGCTCACCGCGCCCGTCAGCCAGCCAAACGCACTCCCCGTCGCCCCTGAGGCGGGCATCTTTTGTTCAACAAGGATGACGTCAAATTCATGGCTGGCAAGATGCCATGCAATTGAGGCGCCGGTAATTCCGGCTCCCACCACGACGATCTTTCTTTTGCTACGGGTCACGGTGACCTTCTCCGGTGTGACAAACATATTCTTGCCATGATGCAAAAGTAATCTGTTTCAGGCAAGCTGCCAGGATCCGTAGCCGCGATGCGTTACGCGTTGCTCGCACAGGCTGCGCTTTCCAGCATCAGCGGATATTTTTATGCCCTGACAAGGCCAGTTTCCCCTATCTTTCATATAATAGTGCGCGTCTGCCAGCCACTTTGCACAGTCGCGGCAGGTCAAGGGTGACTGAATTTTTAACCGTTCTGACAACTCAGGGTTGTTGGCAGAAGATAAGGGGAAAGCATGCCTTTTTTAGTTGGTGAGTTATCTGGCGCTCCGGCATGGGTGCCTGCGGTATTGCTCGTCACTGTTTCGCTCGCGGTGGGATTTCTGGCAAGATTTATACTTTTGCAGTTCATTCGTTACTGGCAGAGTCGTGACAGAAAGCTCTTCAAGTCTCTGGAGAAACACCTTCGTGGCTCCATGTTTCTTTTCATTCCCCTGCTGTTGATCCGCGTAGGGGTCAATTATGCCAATATCCAGCCGGAGTCCCTGAGCTTTATCAGAACGACAACGAATATCTTTATTATTTTGTCGTTTTGTTCCGTCCTGATTCGATTAATTAATGTTGCTCAGGATATGCTTTTTATTCGCTATGACATTAATATTTCGAACAATCTTCGTGCCCGCAAAATTCGCACGCAGATCATGTATGTCAAAAAAGTCGCTATCGTCTTACTGGTGACGCTTTGTTTATCCCTGATTTTACTGAGTTTCCCTGGCGTGCGGCAATTCGGTACCACTATTCTGGCGGGTGCCGGGGTAGCGGGGATAATAATCGGTTTTGCGCTACAGAAGTCGCTGGTTAATTTATTTGCCGGTATACAGATTGCCTTTACGCAACCGATCAAAATCGATGATGCGGTGGTAGTGGAAAAAGAGTGGGGCTGGATCGAGGAGATAAATCTGACGTATGTGGTAGTGCGTCTGTGGGATCTGCGCCGCCTGGTGTTGCCCATTACCTATTTTACCGAAAATCCCTTCCAGAACTGGACGCGTAATAACGCGCAAATTTTAGGTTCGGTGTTTCTTTATGTGGATTATTCCATGCCGTTACAGCCGCTGCGTGAACACTTTGAGAAAGTGCTCAGTGAAACCCGGCTCTGGGATCAGGAAACGCAGGTTTTACAGGTGACCGATACCACCGAAAAAACCATGACCATCAGGCTATTGATGACGGCACAGAACTCACCAACGGCCTTTGATTTACGCTGTTACGTGCGGGAAAAAATGATCGAGTTTATTCAGCAGAATTATCCGCAGAGTCTTCCGCAGGTACGGGCGACACTGACCCCTTCCTTCACCGCCGACAGCGAGTAAGGTTTGCCCCGCCTCAGGACATCAGCAGGTTCTGAGGCGGGCACCATCGGCGAATTGTCCGGCGTTATCCGGCTTTGACTGACAGAGCAACATCCTTCACCGCCGTCTCAACCCCGGCGGCATTGAGCTGAATGCTGGCGATCACCTCACCCGCTTCCCGCATCAGCGTTACCCCTTCCCGGGTGTTCGTCAGGTTGTTTTCAATACCACTGAGCACCTCTTTAGCCAGCTGATTATTGCTGGCCACTACCCGCTCAATTTCTTCCGTGGCGCTGCTGACGCTGGCCGCAAGCGTGCGGACTTCGGCGGCAACCACGGCAAAACTGCGTCCGGAGGCACCCGCCCTCGCCGCTTCAATCGCGGCATTGAGGGCAATCAGCCGTGTCTGCATGGCAAAGCTGCGGATGGTTTCCACCATGCCGTCAATGCTGTCAGACTGATTGTTCAGCCGGGACACATCGGTGGAAACTGCTCCCAACCCCTGGGCAATGGTATCAATCATCCGGATGCTGTTTTCGATAACGCTGGCTCCGGCCTGCGCACTGCCACGGGTTTGCACCGCCATATCCCATGCATGGACCGCCGCTTCCTGCTCTCGCTGGTTACGCAGGACATCTGCCGTGACGTCGGTGGCGAACTTCACAATTTTATAAAGCTGCCCGTCATGGTTGAAAACCGGGTTATAGGTTGCACGCAGCCACAGCGGCTCTCCCTGACGGTTGAGGCGTGGAAACTGACCGGAAAAGAATTCGCCCTGATTCAATCGCTCCCAGAACTGGCGGTATTCATCACTTTTATACAGCGTCGGTGAACAGAACAGTCGATGATGTTTACCGATAACCTCCTCACGTTTATAACCGGTAGTCGTCAGGAAATTATCATTGGCTTCCAGCACGATACCGTCGGGGCTAAACGAGATAATGGCCATGGAGCGGCTGATGGCATTGACGATGGATTCCTGCTCAAGGGCCACCTGGATACGCGCAGAAATATCCGCCGCAATCTTGATGACACGCGTCACCTTGCCGCGCCGGTCCGTAATGGGGATATAGCTGGCTTCCAGCCATACCGGACGATCCCCCTTAGCCAGACGCAAATACTTGCCGCTGAAACTTTCCCCCCTGGCGAGGCGCTGCCAGAACTGGCTGTACTCCGGGGAGTTGACCAGCGCAGGCGGGCAGAATAGTCGATGGTGATGACCAATAATTTCCTCAGCCCGGTATCCCATCGCAGAAAGAAAAAGCGGGCTGGCTTTCTGGATCACCCCTTCCGGACTGAATTCAATGACAGGTTTATTCTGACAAAGTGCGTTATACGACGCGGCTGAACGCTGGCGGCTCAGGGAGAAAAAACGTTTAAGTGCAGTTATACGCATCAGATTTACCGGATAATGTAAGGATTGATCTGGTTATCGGCAATCCGGCGGCAAGCGTTATATATTGCTGCGATAGTTGCAGATTATAAGTGATGCCCGCCTCAGCCTGCTTCAGGCCGGAGGCGGACAGTATTGTTGAGATTATGGCGTGACGTCGGCAACAGGCGATACCTTTGAAAATATTTCCAGGTAGTCATGTGAGCCGTAACCGGGGAAAACCAGAAACAGCAGCACAGCACTGCCGTTTTCATAATGCACCGCCATGTCTCCGTTACGCGTGATAAAAAGCATATGGTTCCACCACTGACAACCCACACTCATGTCAGGCGTGCAGTTGCGGCTTTTTTGCACCAGCTGGCCATCTTTTGTCAGATAAAAATAGTTGGTTTCAGGTCTGGAAGGTTTGGGTGCAGACTCATCAAGTAAGATAAAAGTTTCTTTTCTGATCGTTTTGTTTGCTGCATCCAGCGACACGGCTTCCAGTGATTTTGCCGGATAGTTGAAACGTAGCTGAAGCGTGGAAGCGTTCTGATTACTTACGCCGAAAAGTACCGCCAGATCGCCCGCCCCGCGGTAACGCTCCCCGCTGGCCTTAATCGGCGTCGTTTTAAACTGATAAACATTCTGCTGACGAATATCCTGGCGGTGCGGGTATTCCACTTTATACAGCGCTTTTTGCGGTGATGAGGTGATGCATCCGGCAAGTAACGATGACAATAAAAGGGCGAATAAAACGCGCACTGGCGTACTCCTGGCTTCCGCTGTCGCGGCTAAGTTTTTGATATTGTAACCCTAATACAACAACGCCAGTCGTGCCAGCACGATGACGCTGGCCGGGCTGGTATTTCACGCCTGCGGCCTGAAGCGCAGCGCCATAAACATCAATACCACAATGCCGACGCTCATGATGGCCCAGGCGCTGTCGAGCGAGGCGGCGCGGTCACGTACTATTCCGGCCACCAGCGGCATTAACGCCGCCAGCATATAACCGCCCCCCTGCACAAAGGACAGCAGCGCGCCCGCCTCTTCCGGCGCGGTGGCGTGATCGAGCGTGACGATCAGCGACAGCGGAAACAGCGCGCCAATCCCCAGCCCCAGCAACAGGGTTGGCAGCCAGGCCTGCGCCCCGCCCAGCAGCATCAGGCTCACCAGCCCTGCGAGGATCATGGCCAGCACCACCAGCAAGGGACGACGGCGATCGTGAAAGCGATGGATCAGGCTGGAAAGGATAAACCCTGCGGCCACCTCGGTCAGCGTCAACGCGCCCAGCACATAACCACTCTGCCCGGCCTGCCAGCCGTGCTGCATGTAAAACGGCGGCAGCCAGGCCAGCACCAGCGTATACGCCCCTGTACCAACGCCAAAGAAGATCATCAGCAGCCAGGCGCGGCCCGTGAGCGGCACGCGGTGACGATGTGTGATGTGCACCGGCACGGCCCGCCGTGAGTGGGTCAGCCACAGCAACAATGCGATGGCGGCGGGGATCGCCGGTACGGCCAGCGTCAACGCCAGCCCCTGATGCATCGCCAGCGGTGCGGCGCTGGCCGCGGCCATTGCCGCGCCCGCCATAATGCCGGTGGAAAAAAGCGCCATCAGCGTGCCCGCCCGAGCGCCGAACTGACGCTTGATCAGCGCTGGCATCAGGGCCTGAATGACGCCAATGCCGGTGCCAGCCACCAGTGCGCTGATAATCAAGGTGGCAGCAGACTGATCGACGCCACGCACGGCGCTCGCCAGCGCCAGCAATATCAGACCACCGGTGATCCCCCGCACTTCGCCCATTTTCTGTTGCAGACGTGGCCCGGCAAGCGCCGCCAGCCCCATCATCATCACCGGCAAGGTGGTCAGCAGACTGAGCTGTGTGGCGCTGAAGTGGGCGTTATGCTGCAATAGCGGAAACAGCGGCCCCATTGCCGCCATCACCGGACGAAGATTCAGTGCGATGATAAAAACCAGAACGATAAACAATCCTGCCGTTGATAAGGTACGATCCACTTTCCTGCTCCTGATGGGCTAATATATCTTAACGTTAAGATATATTACGGAGCAGCAACAGGCCTTGTGCACAAAATAACAAAGGTGGCAGCAAGCACACCTGAAGGAGTCCCCAAGTGGCAGATCATGTCGATTTCATTGTAGATCAGTGGGCCAGCGCAATGCCGGAGCTGGATGCGTCATCGATGTTAGTGTTTGGGCGAATGCTGCGCATCATGAAAAACCTGGCGAAAGCGCGTGCTGAGGCGCTGGCCTCCTTTGGCTTTCGTGACGGCGAGTTTGATGTGCTGGCGACCCTGCGCCGGGCGGGTGAGCCTTATCGCCTCTCCCCCACGCAGCTGTATAAATCATTGCTGGTCACGTCAGGCGCCATGACCAATCGCCTCAATCATCTGGAAGACGCGGGGCTTATCGTGCGCGTGAGCGATCCTGACGATAAGCGCAGTATGCTGGTGGCGCTGACCGGATCCGGACGGGAAAAAATCGAGCGGGCGCTGAAAATACATACCGAGACGCAAAACCAGTTTCTCAGCATGCTTGATGAAACTCAGCAGCACCAGCTTCAGCAGCTGCTGAGTCTGTTACTTACTGATGAAACGTAACGCTTTCGCCCAGCGGGGCTTTTTCGATGCGGTACTGGTTGGCAGGATGATCCCGGTCCGGGTAGCCCAGTGAGATGCCAAACAGTAATTTCAGCGCCGGATCGATGCCGAGTGCTTCACGGATAGTGTCGGCATAAAAGCCCAGCATGGTCTGGGGAATACCGCCTAAACCGTGGGCGGTGAGCGACAGCAAGAGCGTCTGGGCATACATCCCGATATCACCAGCGACACGCACGTTATCGCCCACCTGCGGCATAAACAGCAGCGCAACATGGGGCGCGCCAAAGAATTCCAGGTTACGACGGGAGGCATGGCGGCGCTGATCGTAGTCCTCGCGTTTCACACCGATGGCCTGATAGTAGGCCGCGCCCTGCTCTTTTGATCGCTCATGATAAATACCGGGGAAATCAGCGGTATCAAAACTGAAATCCGGCGTCAGTTGCCCGGCGTCATCTGCCGCGAGGATCGCCTGGCTCAGCGCATCGCGCTTCGCGCCTGAGACGATATGCGTTTGCCAGGGCTGCGTGTTGCAGTTGGAAGGCGCGCGCTGCGCATCCTCCAGCACCGCCCGCAGGATGGCATCCGGTACAGGCTGTGGAAGGAAATGGCGCACCGAATGGCGCTCACGTACAGCATCCCGAAACAACATTACATCTGACATGGTTTACCTCTTTTAAAAGTCCTGCATGAGATCGGCAACAATGTCTGCGGCCGGACGAATGGATTTGATCACGGAAATACCCGTACCGGTGGAAACCACGCCCTGATCAAAATTGCCGAGGCGCATCGCCTGCCACAGGGAGTGGTAGCCGTTCATGGCCTTAAACAGGGTTTCACGATCGGCACCCTGCGCGTCCAGTTCTGCCAGCGTCGGACTCAGATCGGTAGGTAAGGTGCGGTAATACGCGGGCAGCGTGCGGAACAGCAGCAAATCTTCCGCCGTGGAATCGACAATCAGGCGTTTTACTTTGTCAGCCGCGGGGTTTTCCTCCGCCGTTAAAAACAGGCTGCCCGCAAATACCCCTTCCGCTCCCAGCGCCAGGGCGGCACGCACCCCGCGCACATCGCCGATCCCCCCGGCAGCGATAACCGGCACTTTCACGCTGTCAGCGATCATCGGCACGATGCTGAAGGTGCCAATCACCCGTGACGGCACGGTGCCGCCTTCGTCAAAACCGGTAGCAATAATGATATCCGCGCCCAATTTTTCGGCTTCTTTCGAATTGGCGATCGTCGGCGTCAGGGCGCGGTAGAGAATTTTAATGCCGCGGCTTTTAAAGAAGTCGTAGATTTCCGCGTCCAGTACTTCATTGATAAGCACCACTTCCACGCCTTCTTCAGCCAGCATCTCGGCAGTGGGCCGCCAGAAGCGCATATCCGGGCCGTTAATCAGGGTCGCCGCGAAGGGTTTAGTGGTGAGTTTTTTGACTTTACGGATCTCTTCCCGCATGCGCTCCAGCGCCACCCAGCGTGAGCCTGGCAGGCTGTCCTGACCGGCGTGCGGCCCCAGCGTGCCCAGACCGCCCGCATTTGACACCGCAGCAACCAGTTCGGCATTGGTCAGGAAATATAACGGGGCCTGAATCAGTGGATAGCGAATATTTAAAATTTGAGTGACACGGTTATTCATTTTTTACATCCCCTGAAATTGACACAGGCCGAATTTTACCCTTTGCAAAATGGAATGGAATCACCAAAAATAGACATCTGATACCCAAAAATGGAAATAACCATGGATTACAACGCAGCAAAATTGTTCATCGCGGTGGTGAATGCCGGCAGTTTTTCTGCGGCCAGTGATCGTCTGGATGTGCCGATCTCCACCTTAAGCCGTAAAATTAATGAGCTGGAACAGTCACTGAACGTGCAGTTGCTGGAACGCTCCCGGCACGGCGTAAAGCCCACGTATAAAGGGCAGCAATTCTTTGAGCAGGCACGACCTGGCGTCGAACTGCTGGAAGACGCGCAGAAGGCCGTTACATCGGCCCATACCTTACAGGGCAAATTACGCCTGTCCGTGCCACCTGATTTCTCGCTGTGGTGGGATTTACTGATCGCTTTCCAGCAGCGCTATCCCGATATCACCGTTTTTTGTCATACCAGCGAACGGGTGGTGGATTTGTTTGAGGATGGCGTGGATGTGGCGCTCAGAATGGGCGATTTAAATACCGACGAGGTAATTGCCAGACCGCTGATGACGGTGGAAGCCGTGTTTGTGGCAAGTCCCGCTTTCCTGGCGCGTCACGGCACGCCACAGACGCTGGCGGAGCTGGCCCGCCTGCCGGTGATGGCCTGGGAAAGCCTCAACCATGGTCTTTTTGAATGGGACGCGGGATCGGAGAAAGTGAAATACGAGCCATTCTTTTCTTCTAACCATTCGCCGGGATTATTGCACTATGCGCTGAATGGGATGGGCGTCGCACGGCTGCTGGATTTTTCCGTCAGGCCTTTTCTGGAAAGCGGCGCGTTAGTGCAGCTTCTGCCTGGCACTCACCGCCAAATTTTGCCGTTGCACCTGGTTTACGCGCGCCATAAACACCCTTCCGCCCTGGTGCGGGCTTATCTGGATTTTTGTATGGCGTGGGTGGAAACACTGAAATAATAGTGGTTGAGGTAATTATTTAATGTTTACCAGTTCATCAACATCAGGCCACTCAACACCAGCAGAATAATGATGACGCGGCGTATCCTCTTCCATTGTTGGTATTCCGCTGCATCGGCTGCGCATATCCTCTTCTCTGCATCGCTTTCGAAACCTTCATTCTTACCCTGTTCAAGTATGTGCCGATAATGTTTGCGCATCCCGTAAACAGTAAACTGGTTCCAGATCAAAAATGCGGGATATAAAATACACACTGTGCTGAGAAAATCATGAAAAAAACCCGCCTGGCTGGGGAAAAGCAGGTGATTCACTTTATTGGCAAATACCATCCAGATAAGCGCCATTGCCGCGCCAGCCCAGAATTCACTATGGGTGGTCATTGCACGCAATGCTGCTTTATAGTTCTTACTTCTCCGGGCCGCAGTGAGGTCAGCCAGTTCGGGAATGCTTTTTCGGGTCCAGTACATTTTCATGGTTTGTCCTGTCCATTTGTGCCACGCAACGGCAATTAAAATAGACCTGCGGTTATATTGACTCTGTTACCTGACGCGCCTATTTTAAACGGACTCCAGCTTAACGTCATCCCTGAAAAATTTCTTTTTCAGAAACTACTTACGGTCTGCGATCGTGACGTGAGCAAAACAACATTTAAGTAAAATTTTATTGAGGGATGCGCGATGGAATGCCTTAAAAAGGTGGTAGCGGGAAGTTTTTTATTAATGAGTTTTAATATTTTTGCCGCAACGAATAACGCCCCGAATACAGAGACGCTTCGCTATTATGAGGATATCGTTCATTCGTTACCTGAACTTGAACCTGTAACATGGACCGCCGCTGCTGAAAAATACAAGCTTCTCGTTTTCATCGATAACCAGTGTATATATTGTACTCAGGTTGTTAAGAATGTTAAAAAATATAACGATGCCGGTCTGACAATGTCATTTATTACCGTTGCGCCATCTTCAATACGTGACAGCGTTATCGAAGACATGGGCAGAGTCTGGTGCTCAGCAGATCGCAAGAAAAGTTTGCAAAACGCGATGGCTGGATTTCTGCCGGATAACGACGCATCAGAAGCCTGTACAAATAAGATCGTTAAACAATCCGCTCTGGCTGATCGCCTGGGCGTAACGGCAACGCCAGTGATGGTCGTCATCGATAAATCTGTTCATCCCTTTATCGGCAGCGTCCCGCCAGCGCAGATCCTTTCTGAACTGCAATAAGCATCCCTGCTGCGTCATTCAGTTCTGCTCCGACACCAGGATCGCCATGGTGTCTGGCTCCAGCGCACAGAAGACGTGCTCCTCATCCGCCGGGTAGGAAATATAATCCCCTGCCCCAAGCTCCACAGGCGACGTCGTCAGGCCGACTCGCGCTCGCCCCTGAGTCACAATAATATGCTCAACGGATCCAGGCGGGTGCGGCATCGACAGACGCTCCGATCCAGGCTGGGTGATCAGCAGATAGATATCCCGCCGCGCACCGGGTGGACAGGTCGCCAGTAAAATCGCCTTATAGTCAGCAAGCTCTGCGGTCACCGTCGGGCCATCACCGCAACGTATTACCTGCATCTTGTTGATTTCAGGCTCCATAAGTCGGGCAAACGGGATATTCAGCGCCACACACAACGCCCATAAGGTCTCGAGACTGGGATTACCACTGCCTGATTCCAGCTGCGACAGGGTGGATTTCGCAATCCCGGCCCGACGCGCCACTTCCGCCAGTGACAGCCCCGCGCGCTGGCGCTCTCTTGTTAAACCTTTCGCGATCAGATCTATCGGTTGATTCATTATTTCGCCTGCATCGTATTTTATATCGAACGTTCGTTCGACTTGAAAAACGCTTTTCATGCGTTCATTATAATGAACATCTGTACTTTATGAGAAGATAGGATGAGTAATAAACCGGTTGCTTTACCCCCTGATGCAATAAAAAGCATTGTGTTAATTTGCCTCGCTGACAGCCTGGTGGGCCTGTCATACGGATCCCTTGCCATTTCGGAAGGCTTTCCGCTATGGGTGCCACTCTCTTTATCATTGCTGGTGCTGGCGGGTGCGTCTGAATTTATGTTCATTGGCATCGTTGCGGGCGGCGGCAGCCCGTTAACCGCCGCTGCGGCTGGCCTGCTGGTTAACCTGCGGCATTTCCCTTTTGGTATCGCGGTTAAGGATCTGGCCGGTCGCCAGCATCTGAGCTGGCTGGGCTGTCACATCATGAATGATGAAAGCGTGGTGGTCGGTATTTCGCAGGAAAAGATCGTGCAGCGCCGTGCGGCCTACTGGGCCTGTGGACTGGGTATCGCATTCTGCTGGCCGGTAAGCGTACTGGCCGGGGCCTGGCTGGGGCGTTTCATCCCGGACACGCAGGCCATGGGGCTCGACGCCGTGTTTCCGGCGATTTTAATTGCGCTGATATTCCCGGCCTTGCAGAAACGGCGCGTGGCGATCCCGGCCTCTGTTGGCGCGGCGGTAGGCCTGATTACGGTACCTTTTTTGCCGGCGGGTATGCCGGTTCTCTGTGCGATGGCGGGCATGCTGGCGTGGCGGGGGGATAAATAATGCAATCGACACTGATCCCCCTTGGCATCGCGATCCTGGCGCTGGGAACGTATCTGATCCGTTTTGCAGGATTCCGGCTGGGCAACCGACTGGCGCTTTCCGAACGAACACAAACGTTATTATCCGATGCCGCGATCCTGTTGTTACTGGCTGTGGCTGCTATCAGCACCCTCTATGAGGCGCAGGCGTTTGCCGGCGTGGCGCGGGTATCCGGCGTGCTGTTTGCGGTATTCCTGTGCTGGCGAAAAGCGCCGCTGGTATTCACCATCATTGGCGCGGCCGTGATGACGGCAGCCCTGCGATATATCGGTATTGCCTGACGCACGGGGATGCTGATTCCTCTGAATCTGCCGCGCCTGCGCCTGAAGCCGAAATGCGTGGCATATAATTCATGTTGAAATCATTCATAATGAATCAATGAGGAAGACTTATGAGCAGTGAAAAAAGTAAACAGCCACAAATTGATCATGCTGAAGATAATGCCTTTTTCCCTTCAGAATATTCTCTGGGCGAGTTTACCAGCCCCGTCTCCGATTTGAGTGATGCCGATTATCCCCGTCGTCATAACGGCGGCAAAAAGATCCTGGTGATTGCCGCCGATGAACGTTATCTGAAAACGGATACTGGCGCATTGTTCTCAACCGGTAATCATCCGGTTGAAACCCTGGTGCCGCTCTATCATCTGCACGCCGCCGGATTTGAATTTGATGTGGCGACCGTCTCCGGGCAGATGGCAAAATTTGAATACTGGGCAATGCCACGCCAGGATCCGCGAATTATGCCCTTCTTCAGGGAGTATCAGTCAAAATTCCAGTCACCGAAAAAGCTCTCTGACGTGGTTAAGGGGCTCAACGGCGACAGTGACTATGCGGCGGTGTTTATTCCGGGCGGTCACGGTGCGTTGATTGGCCTGCCCGAGAGCGATGCCGTGGCGGATACGCTGCGTTGGGCGATTCATCACGATCGCTTTGTGATTTCGCTCTGCCATGGCCCGGCAGCTTTCCTGTCACTGCGTAATGGTGAGAATCCGCTTAACGGTTATTCCATCTGCGCCTTCCCGGATGCCACTGATAAACAAACACCGGAGATGGGATATATGCCCGGCCATCTGACCTGGTATTTTGGCGAGGAGTTAAAAGCGATGGGGATGACGCTCATCAATGATGATATTGATGGCAGCGTGAACAAGGATCGTTATCTGCTGACAGGCGACAGTCCGTTCGCGGCTAATGCGCTGGGTCAGCTGGCGGCAAAAGAATTGCTCGCAGTTTACGGATAATAACCCCAGGGCATTCCAGGAGTCTGCGCCTTCTGGGATGCCTGCAAAAAAAATGGTATGGTAGCCGGGTTAACCATCTGAGAACTCACATCGAATGGCCGCTGAAACGCAATTAAATCCAACCCAGCCTGTAAATCAGCAAATCTACCGCATTCTTCGCCGGGATATTGTGCATTGCCTGATCGCCCCCGGCACGCCGCTGTCTGAAAAAGACGTGTCGGTGCGTTTTGACGTCTCCCGGCAACCGGTGCGCGAAGCCTTTATTAAGCTGGCGGAAAACGGACTGATCCAGATCCGCCCGCAACGTGGCAGCTATGTGAATAAAATTTCCATGCAGCAGGTGCGCAACGGCTGTTTTGTACGTCAGGCTATTGAATGCGCCGTCGCCCGCCGGGCGGCGACGCTGATTAATGACAGCCAGAGCTATCAGCTTGAGCAAAATCTGCATCAGCAACGCATTGCCATTGACCGTAAGCAACTCAACGATTTCTTCCAGCTTGACGACGAGTTTCATCAGAAACTGGCGCAGATTGCTGATTGCCAGCTGGCCTGGGACACTATCGAAAACATCAAAGCGACCATGGATCGGGTGCGCTATATGAGCCTTGATCACGTGTCGCCACCGGAAAAACTCCTCAGTCAGCATCAGGATATTTTTGCCGCGCTCGAGAAAAAGGATGTGGACGGCGTGGATCAGGCGATGACGCGTCATTTGCAGGAGATCGGCGAAACCGTGCAGCTGATCCGCCAGGAAAACCGCGACTGGTTTACGGAAGAGTAAAGCGTGACGTGATGCCCGGCGGCGCTTCGCTTGCCGGGCCTACAAAAGCATGTTAGCGAAAAAATGGTAGTAAGTAGGCCGGGTAAGGCGCAGCCGCCACCCGGCTTTTTACGTTATGCCACGTACTGCGCCACCGTTGCTTTCGCGCCCTGGCGTTGCAATAACTGATACGCCCGGTTCACCTCGCTGACAAACGCCTTTTCATGCGGCAGTTCGTTGCCGAAAATCGCCTCAATGCCCAGCAGCGCCTTAACCCGAGCTTCCCCTTCTGCACTGCTGTTCACCGCTTGCTGGATCATCCCCAGCAGCGGATCGCACACCTCAATTGGCTGCCCCTGCTCGTCCACTCCGCCGACATAACGCATCCAGCCCGCCACGCCCAATGCCAGCAAACGGAAATCGCTGTGATGCACCAGATGCCAGCGCACGGAGTCCAGCATACGCTGCGGCAGTTTCTGGCTGCCATCCATGGCGATCTGCCAGGTGCGGTGACGCAGCGCGGGGTTACTGTAACGGGCGATCAGCATATCGGCATAATGCGCCAGATCCACGCCCTTAACGCTCAGGGTCGGTGCCTGCTCCTGCAACATCAGCGCATGTGCGGCACGGCGATAGTTCTCGTCTTCCATACACTCGTTGATGTGCTGATAGCCCGCCAGATAACCCAGATACGCCAGGAATGAGTGGCTGCCGTTCAGCATGCGCAGCTTCATTTCTTCGAATGGCAGCACATCGGCCACCAGCTCGGCCCCGGCTTTTTCCCACGCCGGACGCCCGGCCACAAAGTTATCTTCTACCACCCACTGACGGAACGGCTCGCACGCCACGCCAGCCGGATCGCGCACGCCGGTGAGCTGCTCGATTTTATCCAGCGTTTCAGCGGTCACCGCCGGGACAATGCGGTCCACCATGGTGGACGGGAAGGTCACGTTCGCCTCGATCCAGTCGGCGAGATCGGCATCCAGCGCGCGGGCATAGGCAGTGATCACATTGCGCATCACATGCCCATTTTCCGGCATATTGTCGCAGGACATCACGGTGAAGGCCTGAAGCCCGGCCGCCCGGCGGCGCGCCAGCGCTTCGACAATGACGCCTGGCGCCGATTTCGGCTGCCGGGGATTTTGCAGGTCCGCAACGATGAACGGGTGATCGAGCATCAGTTGTCCGGTCGCCGGAGAATGGCAGTAGCCTTTCTCAGTGATGGTCAGGGAGACGATTGCCACCTGTGGCTCACACATTGCCGCCAGCACGGTTTCCAGACCATCAACCTGTGCATGCAGCGCGCGTTTTACCACGCCAACGACCCGGGAAGTCCACGCCTCGGCGGACATTTCCGCCACCGTATAAAGCTGATCCTGGGCGTTCAAATCGGCGATCTGCTGTTCGCCGCCAACCAGATTCACTTCGCAGTAGCCCCAGTCGCTATTGTGTTCTGCGGCCAGAATATCGGTATACACCGCCTGATGCGCGCGATGGAAAGCGCCAAAACCCAGGTGCACAATGCGCGGCACCAGCGCGTTACGATCGTAAGCCGGTAAAGTGGCTTTCGCGTTTAACAGTCTGTTTTCCATGGATGAGACTCGTCTTATTAAATGAAACACTGGTCCATAAGATGACGGATGCCGGGTAGCGGTATGTTGACCTGAAACAGGATTTGCTGACTACACCAACTAGAATGGTAACTAAATGTATCAAAATGCAGACGCCTTATTCATTCAGCGCCTGCATGGTTATGCGCGGTTTATTCAGACCGGATGACGGGCACCCGCCACCCTCTGCTGCGCCGTCTTTTCTGCCGCATCTTCACGCAGGCTCAGGTCACGGTCGCGTACTTCCGGCATCAGGATGGCGGAAACCAGACCAATCACCGAGTAGACGATCATCATCGCCACAATCGGCCACCAGGAGCCGGTCATATTGCAGAAGATGCCCGCCAGCACCGGGCCAAAGCCCACCGCGACCAGACCGCCCGCTTCTTTGGAGATCGCCATGCGGGTAAAGCGGTTCCGCGAGCCGAACATCTCAGCCATGGTGATATTTTCAAGAGCGAACAGACCGAGCACCGCGAAATTATGAATAACGATAATCGACGCCATGATCACCCCCGGCGTGTAGCTGGTGTCGACGATAATCGAAATCATCGGGTACGCCAGCACAATCGCGGAGATGTTAAGCAGGATATAAGGCACCCGACGGCCAATTTTATCCGACAGCCAGCCCAGCAGCGGGATAGTGATAAAGCCCAGAATTGAGCTGATCATCAGCGCGTCCGTGGGGATGCTTTTGTTAAACAGCAGGGTTTGTACCAGATAACCGGCAAGGAACGTCTGGATCAGCCCGGAGTTCCCCGCCTGACCGAAGCGCAGGCCGGTCGCCAGCCAGAAGGTTTTGCTGCGAAACATCGCCCCTAGCGTGGTTTCGGAGGCCTGCACCTGAGCGGGAGTGGTGTCGCCGTCGTTGACCTGCTCAAACACCGGGCTTTCTTTCAGGTTCAGGCGCAGCCAGATGACGAAAATCATCACCACAACGCTGGCGAGGAACGGGATACGCCAGCCCCAGGCAACCAGCTCTTCACGATCCAGCACGAAGAACATAAAAGCCCAGATCGCCGTGGCGCTCAGCGTGCCGCAGTTGGTGCCCATCGCCACCAGCGAGGAGATGATCCCGCGTTTGCCCTTCGGCGCGTACTCCGCCAGCATCGTGCCCGCGCCGGAGATCTCCGCCCCGGCCCCCAGCCCCTGAATAATACGCAGGGTCACCAGCAGCACCGGCGCGAAAATACCAATCTGCGCGTAGGTCGGCAGTACACCGATAAGCGTGGTGCAGATCCCCATCATGGTGATGGTGATAAACAGCACTTTTTTCCGGCCGATACGGTCGCCCATTTTGCCGAAGAAAAAGGCGCCGACAATACGCGCCACATAGCCTGCGCCATAAGTTCCCATCGCGAGGATCAGCGCCATCGCCGCTGACTGTTCCGGGAAGAATATTTCATGGAATACCAGCGCCGCGCCAAGGGAGTAAAGCTGGAAATCCATAAATTCGAGCGCGGTACCCAGCCAGCCAGAAACGGCGGCTTTCACCAGGTCGGACGTCGTTCTTTCATTATTTACTTGGGTCATAATGGCTATCTCTGAAAAGGTAAGATGCGTACCACTCACTCGCATTTATTGTTGTTATTGCGGGAACGTCAGTAAGACTTTGCAGCATTGCCGCTGGTCTTTTTCAAACAGTTCGATGGCGTCGTTAACGTGCTGATAATCAAAGGTGTGGGTAACGAGTTTGTCAGGATCGATAAGCCCCCTGCGCATCCAGTCGATCACCACCGGGAATTTGTGCGCATTCAGGCGCGATGAAAAAATCGACAGCTCTTTGCCGGTAATGCCCTGCTGCACGATGTGCGAAGGGTCGCTGGAAAAGCCCATCATCACGATGCGCGCCGCGGGTGACGCGAGGTCGATGGCTTCCTGTAAAATCGACGGATGGCAGGCGGCGTCGATAATAATGGTCGGCTTGATCCCCTGCGCCGTCAGCGTGTCCTGCAACGAGACGTTGCCGTTGTTGATCACCCTATCCGCGCCGCTGCGTTTCGCCATCGCCAGCCGTTCTTCAATGCGATCGGTGACAATAACCTGCTTCACCCCGTAAACGCCCTTCAGCGCCTGCACGGTGGTCAGCCCCATCGGGCCTGCGCCGTAAATCAGCGCGATATCATTCTCGCCGGGATTGATCTGCCCGGTGACGTTCGCCGCAATAGTGAACGGCTCGACCATCACCGCCTGTTTATCGGGGATGGTATCCGGGATGGTCCAGGCGTTTTTTGCAGGCACCACGGCATATTCACTAAAACCACCGTCACGGTGTACGCCCAGCACCACCAGCGAAGTACAGACGTTAGGCTTGCCCACCGAACACGGATAGCAGTGTCCGCAACTGATCACCGGATCAACCGACACGCGCTCGCCCAGTCGCCCGGCATCAATCCCCTCGCCCACGGCGTCAATAACGCCGAAGAATTCATGACCAATCACCCGCGGGTATTTCGCAAAAGGATTGTGCCCGCGATAAATATGGCTGTCGGAGCCGCAAATACCGGCCAGCTTTATTTTGACGCGAACGTCTCCGGCCCCGGGTACAGGCAGCGGACGTTCCTCAATCAGTAATTGATTGGGTGTTTCAATAACGATACTTTTCATCATCTCTCCTGATCACCAGTTCCACAGCGTGCCATCTTCCAGCCGCGCGACAGGTAAATAAGCGGGATCGTAGGGATATTTCGCCGCCAGCTTTTCATCAAATTCGATACCGAGGCCCGGCTTATCCCCCGGATGCATATAGCCGTTATCAAACGTCCAGTTATGCGGGAAGACTTCCAGCATTTGCTCTGAATAGCCCATATATTCCTGCACGCCAAAGTTCGGCACCCATAAATCGAAATGCAGCGCGGCGGCGTGGCAAATGGGCGACAGATCCGACGGGCCGTGAGAGCCGGTGCGCACCTGATACAGCGAGGCAAAATCGGCAATGCGACGCATACCGGTGATGCCGCCCGCATGCGTGATGGTGGTGCGGATATAGTCGATCAGCTGCTCTTCAATCAGCTGTTTGCAATCCCAGATACTGTTAAACACTTCACCGACGGCAATTGGCGTAACGGTATGCTGGCGGATCAGGCGGAAGCATTCCTGGTTTTCCGCCGGGGTCGGATCTTCCATCCAGAACAGACGATAATCTTCGATGCTCTTGCCAAAGCGCGCCGCTTCAATGGGCGTCAGGCGATGGTGCATGTCGTGCAGCAGATGCTCGTTAAAGCCGAATTTTTCGCGCACGGCAGCAAACAGTGACGGGGTGAAATCGAGGTATTTTTCCGTTGACCAGAGCTGTTCTTCCGGCCACTGGCCTTTGGTGGCCGGTTCGTAGGCCTGCCCCTTACCTTTCGACATGCCGTAGGTGGTCTTCATGCCCGGCACACCGCACTGGACGCGGATCGCCTTAAAGCCCATCTCTTTGTGTCGGGCGTAATCTTCCAGTACATCATCCACGGAGTGACCGGTGGTATGGCAATACGCCATCACCCCGTCACGGGATGCGCCGCCCAGCAACTGGTACAACGGCATACCGGCGGCTTTAGCTTTGATGTCCCACAGCGCCATGTCCACCGCCGAGATGGCTGACATGGTGACCGGGCCGCGACGCCAGTACGCGCCCTTGTAAAAGAACTGCCAGATATCTTCGATACGATGGGCATCACGCCCTTGCAGTTGTGGACAGACATGATCTTTCAGGTACGAGGCGACAGCGAGTTCACGCCCGTTGAGTGTTGCATCTCCCAGCCCGGTGATCCCGTCATCGGTGGTGATCTTCAGCGTGACAAAATTTCGCCCAGGACAGGTGACAAATACTTCAGCGCTAACAATCTTCATGGTGGTTCCTGCTTATCTTGTGGTAATGAATGAAATCTAACCACCTGCACTACTACCATACAAGTATCAAAATCTAAATTTACGTGCTGGCTCACAAAACACGGCCTCTGCACGTAGAATGACATTCCCTTCACTTTTGAATAATCGGGATAACCGCGATGCGCCATGCTGATGAACTGCGCCGCCTGCTGTTACAGGATGCGATCCGAATGGAAGCCCTCACAACCGTGGCGGCGCTGGGCGCGGAGGATTGCTGGCTGGGGGCCGGACTGGTGCGCGATGCTGTATGGGATCACCTCCACCACCTCCCCCCGCAACTGCCCGCTGGCGATGTGGATGTGGTCTGGTTCGATGCCCGTCAAAGCGATGAAGACGTTGATAATGGTATGGAACAGCGCCTGCGGGTGATGAGCCCGCGCTTTGACTGGTCGGTAAAAAACCAGGCGCGGATGCATGGGCGTAATCATGACGCAGCTTATCACAGCGTCGAAGACGCCCTGCGCTACTGGCCGGAAACGGCCACGGCCGTGGCGGTCCGGTTACGCGGCCCGGAGCAGATCGACATCATTGCCCCCTTTGGCCTGGAGGATCTTTTCACCTTATGCCTGCGCCCCACGCCGCGTTTTCAGTACGAGAAACGGCACATTTTTGATGAGCGGATCAGGCGCAAGCGCTGGCTGGCGCGTTATCCAAAGCTCGTGCTGCAGGCGGATTAACCGGCACGGCCCCATCCGGCGACGATAATCAACATCCCGCACAGCGCTACCGCCGCCCCCAGCCAGTCATACACGCTGAGTTTTACGCCATCCACCACCCGCAGCCAGATTAGCGCAGTGAATACATAGACGCCGCCGTAAGCCGCATAGACCCGCCCGCTGGCCGCCGGATGCAGCGTTAACAGCCAGACAAACAGGCACAGCGACAGCGCCGCCGGCAACAGCAGCAGCGCGCTACCGCCGCGTTTCAGCCATAACCAGGGCAGAAAGCAGCCAATAATTTCACAGAGCGCGGTGATGAAAAAAAGCAGTGAGGTCTTAAGCATACGGGGTTGTCGGTGTCGGTTTGTTTAAGAAAGTTACGGCATCATACCGGGTGTCGCAGGCGAAACTCCAGGTGCCGTTAATTCTCCTGCGGCATAACCCCTCGCGCCGGTATGTCACCGGCGGACGATGGTGTAGAATATAAGCAATATGTCCCTGCAACAGTAAAAAAGGAATTCCTGATGAAAATCTCCCTTGGTAAACGCCTGTGCCTGACGGCGATGCTGACGCTGGGCGCGGTAATGATTACCCCCGGCGCGCTGGCTGAAACCAGCAAACTGATCATTGAATCCGGCGACAGCGCCCAGAGCCGCCAGCAGGCTGCAATGGAAAAAGAGCAGTGGAATGACACCCGCTCGCTGCGTAATAAAGTGAATAAGCGCGTGGAAAAAGAGTGGGACAAAGACGATGCCGCTTTTGATGCCCGTGATAAGTGTCAGCAGAGCGCCAATCTTAATGCGTACTGGGAAAATAACACCCTGCGCTGTCTTGACCGTCGTACCGGCCGCGTGGTCGCGCCGTAAGTTTTTGTCATAAGGATTTGACTATGAATGAGATTAACGGCGTGAAACTGCGCCCACTTGAACGTGAAGATCTGCGTTATGTTCATCAAATGGATAACAATGCCAGCGTCATGCGCTACTGGTTTGAAGAGCCGTATGAGGCGTTTGTCGAGCTGTCCGATCTGTATGACAAACATATCCACGATCAGAGCGAACGCCGTTTTGTAGTGGAGTGTAACGGTGAAAGAGTGGGCCTGGTGGAGCTGGTGGAGATTAACCACGTTCACCGCCGTGCGGAGTTTCAGATCATTATTTCCCCGGAGCATCAGGGTAAAGGGCTGGCCACCAAAGCGGCGAAGCTCGCCATGGATTACGGCTTTACGGTTTTAAACCTCTATAAGCTGTATCTCATCGTCGATAAAGAGAATGAAAAAGCCATTCATATTTATCGCAAGCTGGGCTTTATGGTGGAAGGTGAGCTGATCCATGAGTTCTTTATTAATGGCGAATACCGCAATACCATCCGCATGTGTATTTTCCAGCAACAGTATCTTGACGATCATAAAGCACCCGGCAAGACACTGTTAAAGCCTACTGCTCAGTAGGCGGCGACATTAATAGTAAGCGATCGTATTTTTGATACTGAATTTGCGCTCGACCGCTGGCGTGACGCTTTCATCGACGATCAGTAGCGTGCAGCTGACCGGATTATCGTGGCGGTCGTAGTCGCAAGTTTGCTTCACATGGCCAAGCGGCTTGTCGTTAAGCACGCTGACGGCGGTATAGTCGAGTTTTTTACGCTTATCCGCTGACGGCGTGGAATCCACCTGTAAGTGCATCTCTTTCGAGGTGGTGGATTTGCCCAGCGGATAACCTTCGGCGTCGTAGCGATAATCCACCTGTAAATCCTTGCCGCGCGCGGTCACCACAAAGCCTTTATCATCCGTATCCCAGGTCACGCCCGCGGCCGGGAACGCGGCCAACTGGCACTTACCCTGGAGACGCAGGCGTTTTTCATTGGTTTGTGCATCAATATAATAATTCGCATCCAGCACCAGCGAGACGCCGGTATTATTTTCGATGTCGTGGAGCTCCAGTGAATCAAAACACCCTTCTGCCGACAGCGTGCCGGTCACGCGTTTGGCTACTTCCCCTTTATCATTCAGCAGCGTCTGGCTGAAATCCTTTACCGGCCCGCGAAGGGGATCAAAATCAAATTCGTTCGAAAAGCTCGCCATCTCCGGCGTAAAAGAGACCGGGCCCTGCGCATTATCACAACCGACGAGCGCTACCGTTAGCGCAGCCAGAATGATTGTTTTTTTCATGGTGATTACCAGAGGTGCAAAATATTCAACCATAGTAGCAAATACAGCGATTTATCGCCTCACCCGTCTCGCTTGTTATGCGGAAGGTTCTGAGATTTGCCCTGGCGCCCCTGCTTGTCGCGCAGGCTGCTAAACTGTAGATAAATTCATGAGATAAGGGATCGTTTATGAAAGCTTCTTACTGGTTATGCGCAGGTTTATTGATGGCAGCGGGACCGGCTCTGGCCGCGCCAGAGTCCTGCGAAAAAGTGAAAAGCGATATTTCCCAGCGCATCGTCAATAATGGCGTCCCGGAGTCGGGTTTTTCGCTGGATATTGTGCCGGGCGATCAGGCGGATAAACCTGATGCGCAGGTGGTGGGCCATTGCGCGAATGATACCTGGAAGATCCTCTATACCCGCACCAGTGGTGCCAGCCCGTCAACCTCAGACGGCGCACGCACTGAACCGCAATAACCCTTCTCCCCCTGTCTTTACAGGGGGAATTTCCCAAACCTTGACCTCAGATAATACCTTTCTACTCCCTTATTAGTACCCTCCCTGAGCCTGATACTACTTTCAGCAAATAATGATTTTCATTATAAAAACAGGGAGTGAGCGATGTCCGATGTCGATAATTCCGGCGGTATAAGCCGGCGTACCCTCGTAAAATCCACGGCTGCTGGCGCGCTGGTCATGGCGGCGGGTGGTCTTTCTTTACCTTTTGGTCTGCGTCGTGCGGCGGCGGCCGTGCAGCAGGCGGTGAAACCGGGCGCGGAGAAAACCGTCTGGGGTGCCTGCTCGGTGAACTGCGGCAGCCGATGTGCGCTGCGCCTGCATGTGCAGGATGATGAAGTGACCTGGGTGGAAACCGATAATACCGGCGACGATACCTATGGCGACCATCAGGTACGCGCCTGCCTGCGTGGGCGCTCTATCCGGCGGCGTATTAATCATCCTGACCGACTTAATTATCCGATGAAGCGCGTAGGTAAACGTGGCGAAGGGAAATTTGAACGTATTTCCTGGGACGAGGCATTAGACACCATTGCGAACAATCTTAAGGGCGTGGTGGAAAAATACGGCAACGAGGCGGTGTATATTAATTATTCCTCCGGCATTGTCGGCGGAAATATCACCCGCTCCTCACCTTCCGCCTCGCTGGTCGCGCGACTGATGAACTGCTACGGCGGCTTTCTCGGGCAGTACGGCACCTACAGCACCGCGCAGATCGCCCGCGCCATGCCCTTCACCTATGGCAGTAACGAAGGTAACAGCACCTCGGACATCGAAAACACCAAGCTGGTCGTGATGTTCGGCAACAACCCCGCCGAAACCCCCATGAGCGGCGGTGGCATCACGTATTTTCTTGAACAGGCCCGGGATCGTTCGAATGCCCGCATGATCGTTATCGATCCGCGTTATACCGATACCGCCGCCGGACGTGAAGACGAGTGGATCCCGATCCGCCCTGGCACTGACGCGGCGCTGGTGGCGGGCATCGCCCATGTGCTGATCAGCGAAAACCTCGTCGACCAGGCGTTCCTCGATAACTATTGCGTCGGCTACGATGAAACCACGCTGCCGGAAGGCGCACCCGCTAACGGGCATTATAAGGCATATATTCTGGGCGATGGCGATGATGGCATTGCGAAAACCCCGCAGTGGGCGGCGACCATCACCGGTATTCCTGCCGATCGCATTATCAAACTGGCGCGGGAAATCGGCACCACGAAACCGGCGTATATCTGCCAGGGCTGGGGACCGCAGCGACAGGCCAATGGTGAGCAGACCGCGCGTGCCATCGCCATGCTGCCGATCCTTACCGGCAACGTTGGCATCAACGGCGGCAACAGTGGCGCGCGTGAGTCCACTTACACCATCACCATTGAACGCATGCCGATCCCCGATAACCCGGTCAAAACGAAAATCTCCTGTTTTACGTGGACCGATGCTATTGCCCGTGGGCCGGAGATGACCGCCATCCGCGATGGCGTGCAGGGTAAAGAAAAACTCGACGTGCCAGTCAAGTTCATCTGGAACTACGCCGGGAATACGATCATTAATCAGCACTCGGACATCAACAAAACCCACGATATTTTGCAGGATGAAACGAAATGCGAAACCATTGTGGTGATTGAGAATTTCATGACCTCGTCGGCAAAATACGCCGATATTCTGCTGCCGGACCTGATGACCGTCGAACAGGAAGACATTATTCCCAACGACTACGCCGGAAACATGGGTTATCTGATTTTCATTCAGCCCGCCACCACCGCTAAATTCGAGCGTAAGCCGATTTACTGGATCTTAAGCGAAGTGGCGAAACGCTTAGGGCCGCAGGTCTACGAGCGCTTTACCGAAGGGCGTAGCCAGCAAGCGTGGCTGCAATATCTGTATGCGAAAATGCGGGCGAAAGATCCGCTACTGCCGACGTATGACGATCTGAAAGCGATGGGCATTTATAAGCGTAAAGATCCGCAGGGTCATTACGTTGCCTATAAAGCATTCCGTGACGATCCGCAGGCGAATCCACTGAAAACCCCTTCCGGCAAAATTGAAATCTACTCCGCGCAGCTGGCGCAGATCGCCGCCGACTGGCAGCTGGAAAGCGACGAGGTGATAAGTCCCCTGCCGGTGTATGCCGCCACTTTTGAAGGCTGGGATTCGCCCGATCGTAAAGCCTTCCCGTTGCAGTTGTTTGGTTTCCACTACAAAGCCCGTACCCACTCCACCTACGGCAACGTCGATGTATTGCAGGCCGCCTGCCGTCAGGAAGTGTGGCTGAACCCCATCGACGCCGCACAGCGTGGCATTGTCAGCGGCGATAGAGTGCGGGTGTTTAACGCCCGCGGTGAAGTGCGCATTGCCGCGAAAGTGACGCCGCGCATTATGCCGGGCGTCAGCGCCATGGGCCAGGGCGCGTGGCATCAGGCCAGTATGACGGGTGATCGCATCGATCACGGTGCCTGTATTAATACGCTGACCACGCACCGTCCTTCTCCGCTGGCGAAGGGAAATCCGCAGCACACCAACCTGGTGGAAATCGAGAAGGTTTAAGGAGTAACCCATGACAACTCAGTACGGCTTTTATATTGATTCCAGCCGCTGCACCGGGTGTAAAACCTGCGAGCTGGCCTGCAAAGATTACAAAGATCTGACCCCGGACGTCAGTTTCCGGCGCATTTATGAATACGCGGGCGGAGACTGGCAGGAGGACAACGGCGTCTGGCAGCAGAACGTATTTGCGTATTACCTGTCGATTGCCTGCAACCACTGCGAAGATCCGGCCTGCACCAAGTCTGCCCCAGCGGGGCGATGCACAAGCGCGACGACGGCTTTGTGGTGGTCAATGAAGACGTCTGCATCGGCTGCCGCTACTGTCATATGGCCTGTCCGTACGGCGCGCCGCAGTACAACGCCGCCAAAGGTCAGATGACCAAGTGCGACGGCTGCCACTCACGCGTGGCGGACGGCAAAAAACCGATCTGCGTCGAGTCCTGCCCGTTGCGCGCGCTGGATTTTGCGCCCATCGACGAGCTACGTAAAAAGTACGGCACGCTGGATGCGGTGGCGCCGCTGCCGTCCGGGCGTTTTACCCGCCCGAATATCGTGATCAAACCTAACGCCAACAGCCGCCCGACCGGGGACAAGACCGGCTTTCTGGCCAACCCGCAGGAGGTGTGAGATGGGCAACGGATGGCATGAATGGCCGCTGGTGTTATTTACCGTGCTCGGCCAGTGCGTTGCCGGAGGGCTTATCGTCGGCGGTCTCGGCTGGCTGGCGTGTGCTGACAACAGCGAAAATCGCGCCCGTCTTACCCGCAGCCTGTTTTTTCTCTGGCTGCTGATGGGCATCGGGTTTGTGGCCTCGATGATGCATCTGGGATCGCCCCTGCGGGCGTTTAACTCCCTTAACCGCATCGGGGCGTCGCCGCTGAGCAATGAAATCGCTGCCGGTTCGCTGTTTTTTGCCGTTGGTGGCCTGTGGTGGCTGGTGGCCGTACTCGGGAAAATGCCTGAAGTCCCTGGCAGGATCTGGCTCGTCCTCAGCATGGTGCTCGGCGTGCTGTTTGTGTATGCCATGAGCCGGGTTTACCAGATCGATACCGTGCCGACCTGGCATAACGGTTACACCACGGCGGCATTTTTCCTCACCGTGCTGCTGAGCGGCCCGCTGCTGGCGGCGCTGTTGCTGCGTCTGGCACGCATCCCCTTCAACGGTGGTGTGTTCGCGTTTATCAGCGTGCTCGCCCTGCTGGCAAGCGCGGCCGTGGTGATTATGCAGGGCGCGGAGCTCGCCACGCTGGCCTCGTCGGTACAGCAGGCAAGTTTGCTGGTGCCAGATTATGCGGTGCTACAGGTGTGGCGTCTGGTACTGCTCGCCGCCGGGCTGGGATGCTGGATCTTCCCGCTGATCTGGCGTCGTGAGCCGCAGGCGCTCAGTTTACTGACCGGACTAGTGTTCGTGCTGGCGGGCGAATTGCTGGGCCGCGGTGTGTTTTACGGATTACATATGACCGTCGGTATGGCGGTTGGTGGATAAATCAGGAGTAGTGTATGGATGACGCACAGCGTCAGGCGTTTGCCGTTGCCGCCCGGGTTCTGGGCGCATTATTTTATTACCCCCCACAGAGCGAACAGGCTGCCCCGCTGGTGGCCGCGCTCCAGGATCCCTCCTGGCAGGCACAGTGGCCGCTGCCGTCCAGCGCGCTGTCGCCCCTGGCAGAGCGTTTTCGCGCGCCTGCCGACGAGCCGCTGCCGGAGGCCTGGCAACGCCTGTTTCTCGGCCCGTGGGCGCTGCCCGCCCCGCCATGGGGTTCGGTGTGGCTGGATCGTGAAAACGTTTTGTTCGGTGATTCAACGCTGGCACTGCGCCAGTGGATGCGCGATAACCAGATTGTTTTTGCGCCAGGGCAAAACGAGCCGGAAGATCATATCGGCACCCTGCTGATGATGGCCGCCTGGCTGCTGGAAGAGAACCGGGAAGCGGAGTGCGAACAGCTGCTGGCCTGGCATCTGCTGCCGTGGGCCGGGCGCTGGCTTGCGGTGTTCGGTGAACATGCCGCACATCCGTTTTACGAGGCGCTCGGGGAGCTGACGCGATTAACCCTCGCAGCCTGGCAAACGCAGCTGCTGATCCCGGTGGCAGAAAAAACGCTGTATAAATAAGAAACACATCGCTGAGCCGCGCGGTGTCTGCCGTGCGGCTTTTTTATTCAGTCCCGTGTTAGCATCAAGGAATTTTGTAGGCCCGGCAAGCAAAGCGCCGCCGGGTAAACCGACAGTTATGCCAGCACGCGATCCGCCGCCAGCGTACGGTTCAGCGTCTGCAGATCGACATACTGCGCCAGATCGCGCTGTTCAGCGCGGGGCAGATAAGGGAGTTCACCGATCAAGGGTGCCGGAATTTTGCGGCTCAGCACGTTGATAATTTCGGCGTAATGGGCCAGCCCCGGATTGATACGGTTCGCCACCCAGCCAATCAACGGTAGCCCATCGCTGGCTATCGCCTGCGCGGTTAATAACGCATGGTTGATGCACCCTTCCTGGATACCCACCACCATCACCACCGGAAGCTGTTCCTGTACCACCCACTCCGAGAGCGGACGCAAATCGTTCATCAGGCTACGCCAGCCGCCGGTGCCTTCAACCACCACATGATCTACCTGCTCGCCAAGCTTAGCCAGGCCGCTGCTCAGCAGGCTGTAGCTGATGGCGCAGCTGTGCGCCACGCTGCTCTCTTCTTCGCTCAGCGCAATGGGGTTGATCGCATCATAAGGCAGTTGAATACTTGAGACGCTTTGCAGTACCAGCGCATCTTTATTGCGCAATCCTTCCGGCGTCTCTTTACTCCCCTTCGCAACTGGTTTGTACCCTGCCACGCTTCTGCCACTGGCAGCCAGCGCCTGCAGTAATGCACGTGAAACCACGGTCTTCCCGACTGCGGTATCTGTACCCGTTATAAAGAAACGCTTAAGCATCACTCACTCCACCGTTATGCTTCGGAAATATTAACCAGAACAATAATTCAGTGGCGGAAGTCTACGTTAAGGCGTGAGGAGTCGGCTTGAGGTAGCGCAATTTTTCGTACGTCAGGGTAAAAATTGTTAACCCTGCAACAGACGAATTAACAAAGAACCGTTATACATCGCGTCTTTGACCAGCGCTGCGCCTGCCATCGTTCCCTGATTGGAAAACTGCGTGCTTTCCACCACGATATGCCGGCTGTAGGCAGGCAGGGATTGCTGACGGATGCAGTCACTGATCGCCGGGAACAGAATGTCGGCGGCATGGCTCAGCGGCGAACCGATAAGAATTTTTTGCGGGTTAAAAAGATTGACCATGATCGCCAGGATACGACCGACGTTAGTGCCGACGCCGGTGATAATGTCTTTTGCCAGCAGGTCGCCGTCCTGTGCGGCCTGACACAGCGATTCCACGCTGAGGGGTTTGCCGTGCAGCATTGAGCTCATCGACTGGCTCATGCGTTGCTGCGCCAGCTCCAGCACGCTGTCCACGCTGGCGATGGTTTCCAGGCAGCCATTGTTGCCGCAGTAACAGCGTTTACCGTAAGGATCGACCTGAGTATGACCAATCTCCACCAGGCTGCTGCTGCCCGCGTGTAACAGGCGACCATCGGTGATCACCCCGGCGCCGACGTTATGGTCGATCACCACCTGAATCACATCCCGCGCGCCGCGTGACGCGCCAAACAGCGCTTCGGCCATGGTCCAGGCGCTGATGTCGTGCTGAATGTAGACCGGCACGCCAGTATGGGTTTCCAGCGCCTCGCCCAGCGCCATCTCTTTTACATCCTCGTAAAACGGCATGCGGTGCACAATACCATTTTCCGTATCAATGATTCCCGGCAAAGTGATGGCGATAGCGGTCAGACGTTCGAGCAGATGCTGATGGCGAATAAAAAACTGATCGATGTGGGTGATCACACGGGAAATAAAAGGTTCATCCGAGACCAGCGGCAGCGGCTGCTGCTCTTCCACCACCAGTTTGCTGCTCAGATCGCGCAGCGCCAGATGAATTTCACCGCGGCTGATACGCAGCGATAAATAGTGCCAGGCTTCGGTTTCCACCACCAGCCCGACGGCGGGACGGCCACGGCTGCCTGGCTCCTGAATTTCCGTTTCCTGCACCAGATGCGCTTCGAGCATTTCGCGCACAATCTTGGTGATACTGGCTGGCGCAAGCTGCGCCAGGCGTGAAAGATCGATGCGCGAAACCGGGCCAAGCTGATCAATTAGGCGATAAACGGCACCTGCGTTGGTCTGCTTAATCTGATCGATATGCCCTGGCTGACTATCAGCAACCACCTAAGACTCCCTTTATTTTCGAGCTTCGAAATAATCTGCGGGCTATGGTGAAGTACTTCAATGAGGGCGTCAAATTTTTGATTAGCCTTGTGATTTACCGCACATTTTACCGATAGCTTTGGTGAATAAATTTACTGAATGGTCGCCAGCAGGTGCTCCCGGAAACGCGCCGCAGCCGATCCCTGCTCATGATGCTTCGCCCACACCAGCCACATTTCGGATACCGCGTCCGCCTCTGCGATGGGCAGCCAGCGCATTTCATCAAGCTGTACACGCTTAAAGGAAGCGGGCAGGATCGACACCCCTAACCCGGCGGCGACCAGCCCGATAATGGTCATCGCCTCCCCGACCTCCTGGGCAATAAAGGGCGTCAGCCCGTAACGGCGCAGCAGCCCGAGAATATCGTCATACAGCCCGGTGCCGACCTGCGGGTCGAAGAAGACAAAAGGCTCGCGGGCCAGTTCACTGAGCGTGACGCTGGTTTTCGCCGCCAGCGGATGATCCCGTGGCACCATTGCCAGCAGCGGCTCGCGCAGGATCATCTGCCAGGCCAGCGTCTCCGGCAATTGGGTGTTACGCATCAATCCTAAATCAAGCGAGCCATCGTGCAGCGGCGCGATCTGCTCCCGGGTGTTGATTTCGCGGGTTTGCAGATGCACGTCCGGATAGCGGCGGCGAAACAGCGACAGCGTGTCGGAAACCGGCCGGATAAAGGGGGCCGATGAGGTAAAGCCGATACGCAGCTCGCCGGTCTGCCCCTGGTGCAGCCTTGCGGCGCGCGCAGCAGCCTCTTCCACCTGGCTTAATATCAGGCGGCAATCGGCGAGAAACTGTTTTCCGGCTGGCGTGAGGTCCACGCTGCGATTAGTGCGGGCAAGGAGCCGTGCGCCAATTTGCTGCTCCAGCATCTGGATCTGCTGGCTCAGCGGTGGCTGGGAGATGTTCAGCCGGGCCGCCGCGTGACCAAAATGTAGCTCTTCAGCAACGGCGACAAAATAGCGCAGGTGACGGAGTTCTATATTCATATTTCAAACATATCATTTGAGTGGATTAATATATTAGACAGAATATTTACATTTTCCTACCCTGAGGTTGTGGTCTTACCCGTCACCTTTAATCACGGGGATGTGAAATTAAGGATGTTCTGTGAGTCATACAACTCCTGTTGATGTCGCTCCGGTCAGCGATGTCGATGTACAGGTGATTTCCCGACCAGCGCCTTTCATCAAACGCGGTACTGCATTGTTTATACGCGTGACCCTGGCGATGTTTTCCGCAGGCCTTGCCACCTTTGCCCTCCTTTACTGTGTACAGCCGATCCTGCCGGTGCTGTCTCAGGAGTTCGGCGTGTCACCCGCCAGCAGCAGTATTTCCTTGTCGATTTCTACCGGCATGCTGGCCGTCGGTTTGCTGTTTACCGGCCCCCTGTCCGATGCCATTGGCCGTAAACCGGTAATGGTCACCGCGCTGCTGCTCGCCTCCTGCTGTACGCTGCTCTCCACAGTGATGACCAGCTGGCACGGCATTTTAATTATGCGCGCACTGATCGGCCTGTCGCTAAGCGGCGTGGCGGCAGTGGGCATGACCTGGCTTGCAGAAGAGATCCACCCCAGTTTCGTGGCGTTCTCGATGGGGTTGTATATCAGCGGTAACTCGATAGGCGGCATGAGTGGCCGTCTGTTAAGCGGCGTGTTTACCGATTTCTTCTCCTGGCGCATTGCGGTGGGCGTCATTGGCTGTTTTGCGCTGGCGGCGGCGCTGATGTTCTGGAAAATTCTGCCGGACTCGCGCCATTTTCGCCCCACGCCTTTGCGCCCCCGGACGCTGGCGATTAACTTCCGCCTGCACTGGCGCGATCGCGGCTTACCGCTGCTGTTCGTCACCGGTTTTCTGCTGATGGGCGCGTTTGTCACCCTGTTTAACTATATTGGCTACCGGCTGATGCAGTCCCCCTGGCACCTTAGCCAGGCGATTGTCGGTCTGCTGTCGGTGGCGTACCTGACCGGAACCTGGAGTTCGCCGAAAGCCGGCACGATGACCAGTCGTTTCGGACGCGGTCCCGTACTGCTGGGCTCCACCGCCATCATGCTGCTGGGCGTACTGCTGACGCTGTTTGCGTCGCTGTGGTTGATTTTTGCCGGGATGCTGCTGTTTTCTGCGGGCTTTTTTGCGGCGCACTCGGTGGCGAGTAGCTGGATCGGGCCGCGTGCGCGACGGGCAAAGGGCCAGGCGTCATCGCTGTATCTGTTCAGTTACTATCTGGGATCAAGCGTGGCGGGCACACTCGGCGGCGTGTTCTGGCATCGTTTTGGCTGGAATGGCGTGGGTGGGTTTATCGCACTGCTGCTGATCGCTGCCCTGCTGGTGGGCCACTGCCTGCATCGGCGTCTGGATTGATTTGCTTTCTTTGCCGGGCGGCGCTGCGCTGACCCGGCTTGCGCGACGGCTTACGAAAATATTCCCATTACGGATGATGCACCCATCAATTCACGGACCGCATCCAGCGTCAATACTACCAATATCACCCAATAAAATGGATTCATAACGTCGCATTCTTATGTTGTTGGTTAACATGAGTTTTATCTATTATGACACAGTATTACCTTTCCTCACAAAAACACAACTTTCGTTTGATTGAAATCAAATTACCCAATAAGAATTTACTCAAGTAAGATTATTTCGCAGCCCCTTCGATGACATGAGGCATTATGGAAAATAAAAATTACCAGCAACTCACCCGTACCTTCACCCGCCTGTCCCGCTTTTCTCACCTCTCAGCGATGGCGGGCTGGGACATGTTCACCATGATGCCGCCGGGCGGCAGCCAGGCGCGCGGTGAAGCGCTGGCGGAACTGAGCGTGCTGCAACACCAGATCCTCACCGATAAAAATGTTGCGGTATGGCTGGAAGGCGCGGCGCAGGAAAATCTGAATGATATTGAACAGGCTAACCTGCGCGAGATGACCCGCCAGTATCAACAGGCGGCGCTGCTGCCGGAAGCGCTGGTGGAAGCCAAATCGCTGGCGGGTAGCAAATGCGAGCACGCCTGGCGCAGCCAGCGTCCGGCTAACGACTGGGACGGGTTTGCGGAAAACCTGAAAGAGGTAGTGAAACTCAGCCGTGAAGAGGCCCGTCTGCGCGCCGATGCCAAAGGCTGTTCACCTTATGATGCGCTACTGGATATTTATGAGCCGGATATGACCAGCGCCCGCCTTGACGAGCTGTTTGGCGATTTAAAATCCTGGTTGCCGGATCTGTTAACGCAGGTGGTGGAAAAACAGGCGCAGCAGCCGCTGATCGCGCCGCAGGGGCCGTTCCCCATCGACCTGCAACGTGAAATTGGCGTTGAAACCATGGCACGTCTGGGTTTTGATTTTAACGGCGGTCGGCTGGATGTCAGCGCGCACCCGTTCTGCGGCGGCGTGCCGGAAGATGTGCGCATCACGACCCGTTATGACGAAAACGAATTGCTGAGCGCCCTGCTGGGCGTGGTGCATGAAACCGGTCATGCGCGTTATGAACAAAACCTGCCGCGCAGCTGGCCAGGTCAGCCGGTGGCACTGGCGCGCTCCACCGCCATTCATGAATCCCAGAGCCTGTTTTTCGAAATGCAGCTCGGGCGCAGTGAAGCCTTCCTGAAACAACTGTTGCCCTCGGTGGTACAGCGCTTTGGCGATCAGCCTGCCTTTAGCGAAAGCAACTTTGTTGCCTGGAACCAGCGCGTTAAGCCAGGTTATATCCGTGTCGATGCGGATGAAGTCAGCTATCCCGCTCACGTGGTGTTGCGTTATGAAATTGAGCGCGCGCTGATCAATGGCGAGATTGAAGTGGATGATATCCCGGCACTGTGGGACGAGAAGATGCGCAACTGGCTGGGCCTGTCCACGACGGGCAACTACCGTGATGGCTGTATGCAGGATATCCACTGGACCGACGGCGGCTTTGGCTACTTCCCGTCCTATACGCTGGGCGCGATGTACGCCGCGCAACTGTTCCACGCCGCCAGAAAAGCCCTGCCGGATCTGGATGCCGCTATCGCCGCAGGCGATTTCAGCGCGCTGTTCGACTGGTTGCGACAGAACATCTGGCAGCACGGCAGCCGCTTCACCACGGCGCAGCTGATTGAAAACGCCACCGGCGAAGCGCTGAACAGCCGTTACTTCCGCCAGCATCTTACCGCCTGCTATCTGTAAATCCCCTCAGCGCCGGGTCATTGTACCCGGCGTTGTACATATGGTTACACGCCGATACCAATCACTCACGGAAGCCGCGAATTATCAGGCATATAGTGTTTTCAACGGCCCCGCAGTGGGGTTGAATGAAGAAACCAATTCGAGGATTACGAGATGAAAAAAGTATTAGCTCTGGTTGTTGCCGCTGCTATGGGTCTGTCTTCCGCTGCTTTCGCTGCTGATGCTGCCACTACTACCACTACTGCACCGGCCGCTACCGCGACCACCGCTCAGGCTCCGGCTGCAACGAAAGCGGCTCCGGCAAAACACAAGAAACACAAAAAAGCGGTTGCGCAGAAAGCGCAGGCGGCTAAAAAGCACCACAAAAAAGCAGCCGCTAAACCTGCTGCAGAGCAAAAAGCGCAGGCCGCTAAAAAGCATCATAAAAAACACGTAAAACATGAAGCCGCTAAACCGGTCGCTCAACCTGCTGCATAAGTTGTAGCAATGTTATCTGTGCCCGCATGTCCGGGCACGTTAATAACACGGCGCTTAGCTTTCTGGTAAGCGCCGTTTTTTATCCGGAGGGCGTATGCTGGGGCGTTATCGATTTGAGTTAATTCTCATCACGCTTATTTTATGCGCAATCATTGCCACGCATTTCTATTTTTCCTGACTGTAGTTCGCTGATTTTACTCCCACTTTCCACGCCTCCCGTCTATAGTTAGTCTTACATTGGGTTACTTTTAATAATCATAATTGCCCCACCAGAGTGTGCTATGCGTAAAACCTTTTTGATATTACTGGGATCGTTCTGCTTATTTTCTGCTGTCGCGCATGCCGATGAGGGCGATGATGACGCCATGAATGCCGGTGAGGTGAAAACGCTGTTCTTCGGTCATGATGATCGCACCCGCGTCACGGACCCGGAACAGTCTCCCTGGGATGCCATCGGGCAACTGGAAACCGTCAGCGGCAATTTATGTACCGCTACGCTGATTTCACCGCATCTTGCCCTGACTGCCGGGCATTGCCTGTTAACGCCTCCCAACGGCCAGCCGGACAAAGCGCTGGCGCTGCGTTTTGTGGCGCAAAAAGGGCGCTGGCGCTATGAAATTCACGGTATCGAAGGCCGTGTCGATCCGTCGCTTGGCAAACGGCTCAAGCCTGATGGCGATGGCTGGATCGTGCCCTCGTCCGCTGCGCCCTGGGATTTTGGCCTGATCGTACTGCGCTATCCGCCGTCCGGCATTACGCCGCTGCCGTTGTTTACCGGCGATCGCGACGCGCTAACCGCCGCACTCAAAACCACCGGTCGCCATGTTACGCAGTCAGGCTATCCGCAGGATCATCTGGATGCCCTGTACAGCCATCAGGATTGTGTGATCACCGGCTGGGCGCAGAGTTCGGTGCTGTCGCATCAGTGCGATACCCTGCCCGGCGACAGCGGGTCGCCATTGATGATTAAAACCGACGCTGGCTGGCAGTTAATTGGTGTACAAAGCTCGGCACCGGCGGCAAAAGATCGCTGGCGGGCCGATAACCGGGCGATTTCCGTTACCGGTTTTCGTGAAAAGCTGAGCGAGCTGGCGCAGGAGTGATCATCCCTGCCGCTGTTGGCGCAGCGGCATCAGCACCGCAATCGGCTGTGGCTGGCTGAAGTAAAAACCCTGTAACTGATCGCAACCGGCCAGACGCAGCAGTTTCATCTGCTTTTCGTTTTCCACACCTTCCGCCGTTACTGACATACCTAATGCACTGGCGATACGGATGGTGCCACCTACCAGCGCGGCGGCCTGCTCATCGGCGTCCACCAGGCCGGCAAGGGATTTATCGATTTTGATGACGTCAAAGTTCAGCCGACGCAGATAGCCGATGCTGGAGTAGCCGGTACCAAAATCATCCAGCGCCACGGCGATGCCCAGCGCCTTCAGATTCGCGATGGCCGTGCGGGAACGCTCGGGATTTTCCAGCACATAGGTTTCCGTCACCTCCAGTTGCAGGCGATGCGCCGGGAAGCCCACGGTTTCCAGCACGCTCGCCACCTTCACCTCAAATTCCGGATCGCGAAACTGGGCGGGAGAGATATTCACCGACAGCTTAAGATCTTCCATCGCCTGTAAATCACTACAGGCCCGGCGCAGCACAAACTGGCCCAGGCCATAAATCAGGCCGCTGCTTTCCGCCACCGGAATGAATTCATCCGGCCCCAGCGCCCCCGCCGGGCGGCGAGGCCAGCGCACCAGCGCCTCGACGCCGGTCATCGCCAGTGTGTGAGCATCGACAATCGGCTGATACCAGACGTCGAATTCGTCGTTTTCCAGCCCGTCGCGGATGTCATTTTCGATGATCAGTTTGCGTTCCCGCTCGCTGTTCAGCGCCGCATCATAATGGGTGATACGGCCTTTGCCGGTCATTTTTGAGTGGTACATGGCGATGTCGGCACGGCGAAACAGCTCGGTACTGGTACAGTCACCCTGCACGCTGCTGGCGATACCGATACTGACGGTGATGTGAATACTGCGATCATCCAGTCGTACCGGGGCATTGAACCAGGAGAGCACCAGCATGGCAAAAATCGCGCTTTTTTCGTGGGCGTTGTCGCCGTGCATGGTCATGGCAAACTCATCACCGCCCATGCGCGACAGCATGCCCCCGTTCGGCACTTTTTCGCTCAGACTGCGGGCAATGGCCACGATCAGCTTATCTCCCACGTCATGGCCATACACGTCGTTGACGTCCTTAAAGCCGTCCAGATCCATAAAGACGACACTAATGGTGTCCGTTTCGCCGGACTGATTGAGCTGCTCAAGGCGTTCAATTAAGGCGCGCCGGTTGGGCAAGCCGCTCAGCCAGTCAGTCACGGCAATGCGCCTCGCCAGTTTTTCTCCGCGAGAGAGTTTATACAGTCCGGCACTGGTGAGCAGGATAAACAGAAAGATCAGCAGCGTGACCAGGCCAACAATCTGGCGGATCTCCCACGCCGCGGCGTGAGCCGCCTGCGCCCCCGGTTGTTGTGGCTCCCAGCTCAGATAGCCGAGGATCTCCCCCGCCGAACTGCGCAGCGGAACGCTGGACAACGAAGGTATGGCGTTGCTGAAGGTGAGATGGCTGATCTGAAAGGTGTCACCCAGGTCTTTGAGCAGTTGCGGATCCAGATGACGGGTGATCACCAGATAGCGGCGAGTATTGTCGTAAACTTCCAGACGACCGGTCATCGGCCGGATCAGCCCGATGCCAACGAACGCCACGCCGCGCCGGGTACGGGTAATACCGGCGTAAATCCTGCTTTCACCCGGCAGCGCTTGCTGATTCCGATCGATGAGCGCCTTCAGACCTGCGCCAAAAAAGTCGAGATCCTTTTCCGTAAACGGCTCACGACCTAATGATCCCCACAGCGGGGTGAAATTCTCATCCAGCACGAAGGTGCCATCATAAAGGTTATTAACCTTAAAACCGGTGCCCCAGCTGTTATATAACCAGTTCGTATCGATCTGCGGCCGATAGACTTCACGCACGGCGTCATCCCAGACGGCGTTGTCGAGCACCAGCGATCCCACCCGGTTGACTGACGTCTGGATCGCCCCTTGTACGGAGAGCGCCGAGCGGTGTTCATCGATTTCATTGGTTTTGGAGCTAATGAGGTGCAGCGAGAGGTAAATCAGCGCCACGACGGAAATGACCAGTCCAATGCCCGCCACGAATATCATGACGGATAAGGTTCGTGCGGTGGGAAGATTACGCCAGCTAAAGGGTTTGTACATTCACCGCCCTCTTATCTGCCTGAAAAGGCTGTTTTCTTTTTTTTTAGGATTAACGCTAAGCGTAGCTGATTTCGCCGCCAGCGGCTGCCGACGGCGATCACATCAGGCAAGTTTAATCAGCACCATACCCACAATAAGCAGTGCCACACCAATCCAGCCTTTCCTGTTCAGACGCTGAGAGAACAGGATCCAGCCTGCCGCCAGGGTGGCGGCGATACCGAAACCGCCCCACAGTGCATAGGCCACCGATAAATCTATGCCCTTCACCGCCTGCGACAGCGCACTAAAGGCGGCGAGGACGGCGGCCAGCGACAGCACACCATACGCTTTACGGCGAAAACCATCAGAGAATTTCAGCAGTATGTTGGCGACGATTTCCAGCAAAATGGCCAGCGCCAGCCAGGCCGCGTGATGCCATTCAAAGGGGTGCATGGGCAGACTCCTTTGTTTTGCGGGTGCCAGATTTGATCAGTGCAATGCCCACCACCAGCGTGGTCAGCCCGGCGACTTTCATTACCGTCAGACTTTCATCAAACCACAGTACACTACATACCGTGATCAATAAGATGCCGATCCCTTCCCACAGGGCATAAGCGACGCCAAGGGCGATTTTTTTAACAGCAAATGACAGTAAAATATAAGACAGGGCGATCATCGCCAGCATTAAAATAAAGCCGGTGTGTCCGCCGGACACGCTTGCCCATTTCATAGAAAGCGTACCAATAATTTCGGCCAGAATAGCCAGCGCCAGTAAAATCCAGTAACGCATAACTCTCTCCTGCGTGAGATATAATCCTTCGTGGCTTACGATAATTCGCAAACCTAAAACGGTAGAAGTTAGCCGCGCGCATCATGCGCCAGCTCGTGCAGAGAGAAAGTGGGCTAAAGCGCCGAGCGCCAGTGCTGTTCGCCAGCGAGCAGTTGGCCTGCAGAAAGGATAAAGAGAGGGGTAAAACGAAGTGACCTGCAAGTATTATCCATAAAATTACAATTATCCGCGTCTTGCTTCTCGTCCTGCGGATGAAAATTGTCCTCTGTCGTTACGTTAAATGTTAAACACGTGATATTTCTACCATAAAGCATGTGGACATGGCTACTATTTTCAATTCTTTACACTATGGCGAGTTTATTTATGGACACATATACAGGGTACAAAAAATAAAAAAGGGTGCAAGGCACCCTTTATTTTATTGCACGGCGGTGATTAACTCGCCTTGAACGGATCTTTGTGCTCATCCTGGCTGTCGTCGCGCTTACGGGGCATCTCGCCCTGCTTCGCCGGGTTGTCTTTCACCGGACGTTGCGGTTCAGCTGCTGTGCTATGAGGTGGTTGAGAATAATTTGTCATGTCGGCCTCCTGTTATCTTGTCTTTATAGTCTAGTTGATAATCGCCGAACGGGTATTTAACGGGCCATCTCGCTGCGTCTTTTCTTCACCCTGGGCACAGGGCGATTAATCGCATAACCCTGAGCCTGAAAAGTATGGTTATCCAGTAACTTTTCATTCTCATGCTCACCAGTCCATAAACCGGAAAGCGCGTTAAAGTTCATTGTCTGTTCACCGTCAGGCGTTTCAACATAATAGTCACCGGTTTTCAGATAACCTGCTGAAAAGATAATACGGCGATGACTGTTGGTTTTCATTTTGTACTCAATCTTACGAAAACCTGTCGGTACTGCGCGATATATATATAATGGCAAATGGGTGATCTTTACATCCCCCAGCCCGGCGATAACTTCCCCATCACGCATAAGTACTACGTCCTCAACCATTAGGTTTATTGGCACGGTATTATCCTGCTGATGATTCTCCGCCTTAAAATATACAAAGTTCATGCTTTCTCCATTCCGCAGATACAATCTATCTGTATTAAGTTATAGCGCATAACGCAGCGGCAATGGATTAATTAAGATTCCACTGAGAGGAGTGAATAAGAATTAACAAGAACTGATTTTTTATATTTGATGGATTATTCAGCGGCACGGCGGGCAGAAAAGCTATTTCGCAGCAGGCGTAAGTATATCAACGGACTGCTGCGGTTTTGTAGGGGACAGACTCAGGCAACTTTCGTTTCCAGCGGTGCTTCACACTCGCGCAGACTACGCTGCAAATCATAAATCAGACTGCGAACCATCTCAGGCGACAAACTAAAGAACTGCGAATCAAAGGTACTGGCGCCCACCGCATGGGGTGATGTGCTGTAACCGAACTTTACAACCACGTTACTACGATTCTCAACCGGACCAACCTGCCAGCCAACGACCGGAAAGGCAGGAAACACGGGCTCTATGCTCATCCTAAATCTCCTTATAAATTCGATGTTTTTCACATGGTTAACATTACTACACGTTAGTCACGACATGTTTAACCGATCAAAAAACAGTGCAGTGCCGTAAATGTCAGGTACGACGCATGCTAATCAGGCTCCAGTGTCAGGAATTATCTTAGCCTAACTGATAATTGTCACAAGCGTATTTCGTAAGAAATGTCTTATTTAAGGAATAATCCGTTTTTTGAGGTAATCGAAACGTTTTACTCGCTATTACTGTCCCATTAGCTTAACAAAAAAGAACATTTTTTAAACATCACCCATTATTTATGGCAGGCTAATTTTAATATACAGGAAGTAAAGTTCTTAAAATTAATCTTAATTATTATAGAAAAATTTCGCGCACCGCTGATTTCGTGTCTAGGGTTAATACGTGTTTTTATCAACGAGGCGGATATAATGACAAACCAGGATAACAAACTTTCGCAGTACCCACGTCCACCTTTCCCTGAGCAGCCGCAACAGGCGCCGGGCCTTGCCTCTGAGATGAAGCCGATCCCCGATCATGGCGAAACTCGCTATATCGGCTCTGGCCGTCTGGCAGGTAAAAAGGCGCTGATCACCGGTGGCGATTCAGGTATTGGACGTGCCGTTGCCATTGCCTATGCACGTGAAGGTGCTGACGTGGCAATTAACTATCTGCCGGAAGAAGAGTCCGATGCTGAAGCCGTCATTGCCCTGATTCAGGCCGAAGGCCGTATCGCTGTCGCCCTGCCGGGTGACATCCGCTCAGAAACCTTCTGTCAGCAGTTAGTGGTGGAAGCGATTAATAAGCTGGGCGGGCTGGATATTCTGGTGAACAACGCAGGCCGCCAGCAGTTCTGCGACTCCATTGAAGACCTGACGACCGAGGCGTTTGACGATACGTTCAAAACCAATGTGTATGCGCCGTTCTGGATCACCAAAGCGGCCGTGCCGCACCTGAAAGAAGGCGCGGTGATCATCAATACCTCTTCCGTGCAGGCCTTTAACCCAAGCGACATCCTGCTGGATTACGCGCAGACCAAAGCCTGTAACGTCGCCTTCACTAAGGCGCTCGCTAAGCAGCTGGGTAAGAAAGGCATCCGCGTCAATGCGGTCGCCCCTGGCCCGTACTGGACGCCGTTGCAGTCCAGCGGGGGTCAGCCGCAGGAAAAAGTTAAAGCCTTTGGTGAGAGCGCGCCGCTGGGCCGTCCAGGTCAGCCGGTGGAAATCGCCCCGCTGTATGTGCTTTTCGCTTCTGACGAAAGCTCGTTCGCGTCCGGCCAGGTGTGGTGCTCCGATGGTGGTACCGGCACCGTATAACAGAAGCATGTAACAGAATGGCAGGCCTCGCCTGCCATTTTTCATTTCGCAGGAAAGAGTGCCGATGAATAATCAATCTTATACCCAACCGGGTCGCGTGGATGGCTATGCCGGGCTGGGTGACTACGCCGCTATTGGCGATGGCCGCTCGGTGGCGCTTATCGCCCCTGACGGTGCGATAGACTGGTGGTGCGCCCCTAATATGGATTCGCCTCCCCTGTTTGATCGTATTCTTGACGCCACGAACGGCGGCTTCTTTCAGATTGAACCCATCGGCGACTACCGTACACATCGTCAGTACCGGGAAAACAGCAACGTACTGGAAACCTGTTATGAGACCGATTCCGGCAAAGTGATGTTCACCGAATCGCTGAACAGCAATCATGCCGGTCGCCTGCCGTGGTGTGAACTGGCACGGCGGGTGGAGGGACTGGAAGGTGAAGTGGCGTTAAAGATGGTGTTTGTGCCCGGCTCTGCGGCCTGTACGCGCGCGCCCTGGCTGGCCCAGTCGCCGAAAGGTCAGGTGATCCATATCGGTGAGCTGATGGCGATGATCAGCGCAACGCCGGATGTCACCTTTACCCGCGCGGAAGACAATCGTATCGAAGCGACGCTAACCACCTCCCCCGGCTCCCGCAGCCTGATTGCCCTGCTGGTCAGCGACAAAGAACCCCTGGCCGTGCCGCCGCTGGAGAAAATTGACCGCCGTATCGAGATCAGCGATCAGATGTGGCGCCAGTGGGCGGAAGATCTGAGTTACGACGGTCGTTTCCCGGAACACGTTAAGCGTTCGGCGCTGGCGCTCAAGTTTCTGCTTTATTCCCCGACCGGTGCGCTGGCAGCCGCCCCAACCACTTCTTTGCCCGAGGGCGTCGGCGGCGAGAAAAACTATGATTACCGCTACGCCTGGATACGTGATGCGTGCCTGATCATCCGCGCCTTTGCCTTTATTGGCGCGCTGGAAGAGTGCAAAGCCGCGTTCTCCTGGCTGACGCACACTATCGTGCGCCATGAAGGCGAACTGCGCGCCTGTTATACCCTGAATGGCGAACTCGTACCGGATGAAACCTGGCTGCCGCTGGAAGGCTACAAAGGCTCCCAACCGGTGCGTATCGGCAACAACGCCCAGAGTCAGCGTCAGCTGAGTATGTTCGGCGATATGCTCGATACCGCCCTGCTGTTCGTCCACGCTGGTCATGTGCTGGATCTGACCACCTCGCGTCTGCTCTCGCGGCTGGCGAACGACTGCGCCGACTCCTGGCGTCAGGATGATTCCGGGATCTGGGAGCTGCCTGAACGTAATCACTATACCCATTCGAAAATGGCCTGCTGGGTGACGCTGGATATTGCCGCACAGCTTGCCGAGGACGGGCATATTGAATCGACCTGGATCGCGCGCTGGACGCGGGAGAAAGATCGCATCCGCGACTGGATCGAGGAGCATTGTTGGTCTGAGAAGAAACAGGCTTATACCTTTTACGCCGGTACGGATCGGCTCGATGCCTCACTGTGTCTGGTGTGGTACTACGGGAAGAAGAATAATCTTGCACGTATGACCTCCACCTATGACGCGCTGGTCGAAGAGCTGGGTCACGGCGAGCCAATGCTCTATCGCTACAGTGATGTGGAGAAAGAGGAAAGCACTTTTGTCGCCTGCTCGTTCTGGCTGGTTGAAGCCTGGGCGCGGCTGGGGAACGACGAGAAAGCATCAGGGTATATGGAGCACATCCTGAAATGCCTGTGCAATAAAGGCAACGTCGAGACGTTCAATGAAATGTTCGATGTGCGCACCGGTGAATGGCGTGGCAACGTGCCGCAGGGCCTGAGCCATCTGTCGTTGATCTGCGCTGCCGATGCCCTTTCCCGCCAGCGGGAAGAAGGCGATAACGCGTGGCATGTGTGATGCAGGTCGGGTAAGCACAACCGCCACCCGACAATACCCATTTCAACCCAGAGGCCGTCAGGCCTCTTTTTTATGCCGCGTCGGTCGCCGCACCAGCTCCCCACCGCAGTTTGGACAGCGATGGTGCAACACCGTCTTTGCGCAATCCGCACAAAAAGTACACTCATAGGAACAAATCATGGCCTGCGTCGAGGTGTGCGGCAAGGCTTTACCACAGCGTTCACAGTCAGGTTTGAGTTCAAGCATGCGGGTCCCCTTTTGATGTTTTCATGAGCATATATGACGCTCAGGGCAGACAACAGCCTGACAACGGACAACATGACGTCAAAAAGAGACAGACTTGTGCGACGTGAAAACCGTTCATCAGGTCTGAGGGTTATGCTATTATACGTTTCATATATGTTTCGTATTAACCTGACACCCGGGATCACCAATGGGCATTGTGAAAATTTCCGATCTGATGCATGAGAATCTGCGTCTTGCCAGCAACGCGATGAGCCGTTCGATTAACGCGCAGGCGGAACACTGGCTCAAGATGGGGATGCTGGCGGAAGTGTATCCGCATTTAACCCATCAGGATCTGATGCGTCTGCTGGTACAAACCGAGTCGCAGGGCGGTGCGGATATTCAAAAATTAGTGCAGAGCGAGGCGTTCGCGGCACAGAAAGAGGCGCAGATACCATGACGATAAAACTCCATACTCAGGAAGAAATTGAGCTGGCCCGTGCCGCCGGACAGGCCGCCGCCAGCGTACTGGCGATGATCGGCCCGCATGTCCGTGCCGGTGTCACTACCGATGAACTGGACAGGTTGTGTCACGATTTTATCGTTAACGAACTGAAAATCACCCCGGCCAACATTGGCTATCACGGTTATACCCGCACCGTCTGCACCTCGGTGAACCATGTGGTGTGCCACGGTATTCCGGCGGATAAAGTGCTGAAAAAAGGCGACATCGTGAATATCGATGTCGCGGTGATCAAAGATGGCTGGTACGGCGATACCAGCCGTATGTATTTTGTTGGCGAGCCGTCAATCCGTGCTAAACGTCTGGTGGATATTACCTATGCGTCCATGGTGGCAGGCATCAAAACGGTACGTCCGGGCGCAACCCTCGGCGATATCGGTGCGGCGATCCAGCGCGTCGCCGAAGACGCAGGCTTTTCTGTGGTCAGGGAATATTGCGGTCATGGCGTCGGCCAGGTTTACCATGACGAACCCCAGGTGCTGCACTATGGCATCCCCGGCACCGGCACGGTACTGAAACCGGGCATGATTTTTACCATTGAGCCGATGATCAATGCCGGTAAAGCCGCCACCAGCGTACTGTCAGATGGCTGGACGGTGGTCACAAAAGATCGTTCACTGTCTGCGCAGTGGGAACATACTGTTGCCGTTACTGATAATGGTTATGATTTACTGACGCCATGGCCGGACGGTACCGGCGAATATGAATCGGTTTAAACATCAAATATCATACTACCACTAAAGTGGTATTAAATCGGACACCCCGCCTGACGGCGGGGTTATTTATATTCAGCTCGTGAATGATTAATGAAAATTAATTTAATTCCATTGCGCTCAATATATTTTTTTAGCGCGTGACAAACCACACACATTATTGCAGGCAGAGCCCCGCTAAATAAATCGATGCTATCGACTGCGTTTCGCATGGCGCTCCCATGTCTCCTGTTTTGCCGCAGCAGATTTACGTAATGCGACATAACAGGCCCCGCTGCCACCATGATGCGCTTTCGCTACACAGAACGCCTGCACTTCCTCAAATTCGGGCAGCCAGCGCGCCAGGTAGCTGCGCACAATATTCGCGTGGGACCGATCGTCACGCCCTTTGCCGTGGATGATCAGCAGATTGCGCAGGTTATCGTTGCCCGCCTGGCACATAAAGCTGAACAGCATTTTTCGACACTCTTCGACCGGCTGGCGCAGTAGATTCAGGCTCGCCTGTTGCGGGTATTTGCCAAGGCGGAGTTTCTCAATAACGCCCGTTTGCAGGCCTTCACGCCGGTACTCAAGCGGGATACTGAGCGGCACAATGTCCAGAAAGCCCGTGGTCAGAAAGTTATCCAGTTCCAGAAGATCAGGATGCTGCGGACTCGCAGTGCGGCGTTCAGGCTGCCAGTGCACATCGGTGTTGCGCTTCAGGGGTTGGACATCTTCCATGGCGTCGAGGAACAGGGATTTGTCGTCAAGGTTCATGATGGTGTCCTCAGGCTACGTCTGCTGGTGCCAGCAGGCCATTACTATAGCCGCGCGATGGACAGATGTATAATTTCGCCGCCATAAATTTTACTCATACTTAACTAATACCGTAGCGTAATTAAAATAGCAGGCGCATGATAAATAATAAAAAAATATCACTATTGTCACTGGCATTATTTTGCCAGGTTGCTATAACTTAAATTAACCCACAAGGACGAATTCTTCGGGAATAAGCTTAGGAAGCACTGCTGTGTGTACTGTAGAGTCTGACGGATGTCGGCAGACTCTATTTTTTTATTTCCCGCATTAACGGTTGTTTATTATTCAACCATCAAAACGTTTCGCTGATGATTAAATTAGCACTACTCCTTCGATATTGTAGAGACGCCATCCCCCTCGTGGTAAATTGTCGTGCCCTCACCCGCCGTATTAAAAAGGAAGCCCGATGCTGACGCTGCTCGAAGATAAAATTGCCACCCCGCTCGGCCCGTTATGGGTGATTTGCGATGAACAGTTTCGTTTGCGGGCGGTGGAATGGGAGGAACACAGCGACCGTATGGAACAATTACTGGCGCAGCACTACCGCCGCGAAGGGTATCAACGCGTCAGTGCCAGCGATCCGGGCGGTCTCAGCCAGAAACTGCGTGACTATTTCGCAGGGGATCTCAGCGTTATCGATACCTTGCCCACCGAAACCGCCGGTACGCCCTTTCAGCGAGACGTGTGGAAAGCGCTGCGAACCATTCCTTGCGGCGAGGTGATGCATTACGGCCAACTGGCCACCTTACTGGGTCGCGCAGGCGCTGCCCGTGCTGTGGGTGCCGCCAATGGCTCGAATCCGGTGAGCATTGTGGTGCCCTGCCATCGGGTCATTGGCAGCAATGGTACGTTGACCGGTTATGCCGGTGGCGTTCAGCGAAAAGAGTGGCTGTTGCGCCATGAAGGTTACTTTTTATTGTGAGATAAAAGAACATTTTGTGCTTTTCTATCAGTGATTAGCGTAAAAACCCTCACTGTATATACGGAATATCAATGACATAGCAAAAATAATGTTATTAGGTTTCCAATAATCACGTTCTGCCACTTTCCCAGGCTTACGTCTGTAGTAAAAAGATGTTAAAATTGACCAAAATCAATTAAGGCTTGAGCAGACCTATGATCCCGGAAAAGCGAATTATACGACGCATTCAGTCTGGCGGTTGTGCTATCCATTGCCAGGATTGCAGCATCAGCCAGCTTTGCATCCCGTTCACCCTCAATGAACATGAGCTGGACCAGCTTGATAACATCATCGAGCGCAAAAAGCCCATTCAGAAAGGTCAGACGCTGTTTAAAGCAGGGGATGAACTGAAATCGCTCTACGCTATCCGTTCAGGTACCATCAAGAGCTATACCATCACTGAACAGGGCGACGAGCAAATCACCGGCTTCCATCTGGCTGGCGACCTGGTGGGCTTCGATGCTATCGGCACCGGCCATCACCCGAGCTTTGCGCAGGCGCTGGAAACGTCCATGGTCTGTGAGATCCCCTTTGAAACCCTCGATGACCTGTCTGGCAAAATGCCGAACCTGCGTCAGCAAATGATGCGTCTAATGAGCGGCGAAATCAAAGGCGATCAGGATATGATCCTGTTGCTGTCGAAGAAAAACGCCGAGGAGCGCCTGGCGGCCTTTATCTACAATCTGTCACGCCGTTTCGCACAGCGTGGTTTCTCACCGCGTGAGTTCCGTCTGACGATGACCCGTGGCGATATCGGCAACTATCTGGGCCTGACGGTAGAAACCATCAGCCGTCTGCTGGGGCGTTTCCAGAAAAGCGGCATGCTGGCGGTGAAAGGCAAATACATCACGATTGAAAACGGTGACGCGCTGGCAGTACTGGCCGGACATTCCCGTAACGTTGCCTGATTGACTCCCCTTCGTATAAGCCTTTGCCGGATCGCTAAATTTATCTGATTTATTGATCTGGCAAAGGTAATCCCCTGTTTCATTCAGCATATATGGGTTATCTTTTACTTACAGACTGCGGTGACAGATGTAAGGAGACCCTGTATGGCCAAATATCAAAATATGCTGGTTGCCATCGATCCTAACCAGGACGATCAACCTGCATTACGGCGCGCTGTGTATTTGCATCAACGGATTGGTGGTCGGATCAAAGCCTTTTTGCCAATCTATGATTTTTCCTATGAGATGACCACCCTGCTGTCGCCCGACGAGCGCACCGCCATGCGGTCCGGCGTCATCAGCCAGCGGACCGCATGGATCCGCGAACAGGCACAGTATTATCTTGATGCCGGTGTACCCATCGACATCAAAGTCGTCTGGCATAATCGTCCTTTCGAAGCCATCATCCAGGAAGTGCTGACCGGTCATCATGACCTGGTGCTGAAAATGACGCACCAGCACGATAAACTGGAATCCGTGATTTTCACCCCTACCGACTGGCATCTGCTGCGTAAATGCCCGTGTCCGGTGTGGATGGTTAAAGATCAGCCGTGGCCGGAAGGCGGAAAAGCGCTGGTGGCGGTTAACCTCGCCAGCGAAGAGCCGTATCACAATGCGCTTAATGAAAAGCTGGTGAAGGAAACCATTCAGCTTGCGGAAATGGTTAACCATACCGAAGTGCATCTGGTCGGCGCTTACCCGGTAACACCCATCAATATTGCTATTGAACTACCGGAATTTGATCCGAGCGTCTACAACGACGCCATTCGCGGTCAACACTTGTTAGCCATGAAAGCGCTGCGGCAGAAATACGGCATCGACGAAAAGCTGACGCACGTAGAAAAAGGCTTGCCGGAAGAAGTGATCCCGGACCTGGCAGAGCATCTGCAGGCGGGTGTGGTGGTTTTAGGCACCGTGGGTCGTACGGGACTGTCAGCGGCGTTCCTTGGTAATACTGCCGAACAGGTTATCGATCACCTGCGCTGCGATCTACTGGTGCTGAAACCGGATGAGTTTCAGACGCCGGTAGAACTGGACGACGAGGACGACTAACCTCCCCCGTAAACCGGTTTCCGGACAAATAAAAGGCCGCTCAGTGAGCGGCCTTTTTTATTGCGGTGTTTTTATTACCGCAATGCGTTACAACGCTTTCAGGATCGCATCCACGCTGGCTTTGGCATCGCCAAACAGCATATGGGTGTTCTCTTTAAAGAACAGTGGATTCTGCACGCCTGCATAGCCGGTGTTCATGGAACGCTTGAAGACAATCACGTTCTGCGCTTTCCACACTTCCAGCACCGGCATACCGGCAATGGGGCTGCGCGGATCGTCCAGCGCCGCCGGGTTCACCGTGTCATTGGCACCGATAACCAGCACCGTGTCGGTATCGCTGAAGTCGTCGTTGATTTCGTCCATTTCCAGCACGATGTCATACGGCACTTTTGCTTCTGCCAGCAGCACGTTCATGTGGCCTGGCAGACGCCCGGCAACCGGGTGAATACCGAAACGCACCTTAATACCGCGCGCGCGCAGCTTCTCGGTGATATCCGCCACCGGATATTGTGCCTGCGCCACCGCCATGCCGTAGCCTGGGGTGATGATCACGCTGTGGGAGTTTTTCAGCATCTCAGCGGTCTCTTCGGCGCTGATTTCACGGTGCTCGCCAACTTCTTCATCGCTGCCGGTTGAGGAGCCGTCAGTGCCGAAGCCGCCGGCGATGACGCTGAAGAACGACCGGTTCATCGCCTTACACATGATGTAAGACAGGATGGCACCGGACGAGCCCACCAGCGCACCGGTAACGATCAGCAGATCGTTGCTCAGCATAAAGCCCGCTGCCGCCGCAGCCCAACCCGAGTAGGAGTTAAGCATGGAGACGACCACCGGCATGTCTGCCCCGCCGATAGACGCCACCAGATGCCAGCCGAAGGCCAGCGCGATCACGGTCATGATCAGCAGTGCCAGTACCTGCATCCCGACGCTGTCGGTGCGAACAAAGATCACCAGCAGCAGGAAGGAAACGACCAGCGCCGCAAGGTTCAGCTTATGGCGGTTAGGTAACATCAGCGGCTTCGAGGAGATCTTACCGCGCAGTTTACCAAAGGCCACGATAGAACCGGTGAAGGTTACCGCGCCGATGAAGATGCCGAGGAACACTTCCGTAAGATGGATGTTCACCAGAATCGGCTCAAGCCCCGCTTCGTGGTACAGGTAGCTGTTAAAGCCCACCAGTACCGCCGCCAGACCGACAAAGCTGTGCAGAATAGCGACCAGTTCCGGCATTTCGGTCATTTCGACCTTCTTCGCCAGGTGAATACCAATCGCGCCGCCTATGACCATCGCCACGATGATCCACACCACATTGCCGGTTTCCGGGCCAAAGATGGTGGCAATCAGCGCGATAGCCATACCGGCGATGCCGAAACGGTTACCCTGCTGGGAGGTTTCATGTTTTGATAACCCGGCCAGACTGAAAATAAACAGGATCGCGGCAACAATGTATGCAGCTGTAACTAATCCTCCAGACATGTGCTACCCCTTAGTTCTTCCGGAACATTTTCAGCATGCGCTGAGTGACGGTGAAACCACCAAAAATGTTGATGCTGGCGATCAGCACGGCAATAAAGCTCAGGAAGCTGATCCAGCCACCATGACCGATCTGCAATAACGCCCCGACCACGATAATGCCTGAAATGGCATTGGTCACCGACATCAGCGGCGTATGCAGTGCGTGCGAGACATTCCATACCACGTAATACCCGACGACGCAGGAGAGCGCGAAGACGGTGAAGTGCCCAAGGAATTCCTTCGGTGCCACATCAGCGAGCCAGCCAAAGAGAATGATCGCCAGCGCCATCAGGGCGAATTTACGCCATGGTGAGGCAGGTACAGCTTCTTCAAGCGGTTCCGGGGCTGCTTTTGCTGCCGCTTTCGGCTGGGCAGACACCTGGATAGGCGGTGCCGGCCAGGTGATTTCACCGTCACGGACCACTGTCACGCCACGCACGACGACATCATCGAAATCAACGGTTACGTTGCCGTCTTTCTCTTTGCACAGCAGCTTCAGCAGGTTTACCAGGTTGGTACCGTAGAGCTGGGAGGACTGCGTCGGCAGGCGACCCGGTAGATCGGTATAGCCGATGACTTTTACGCCGTTCGGTGTGGTGACCACCTGATTGGCGATGGTGTATTCACAGTTGCCGCCGTTTTGTGCCGCCAGATCGACAATCACGCTGCCCGGCTGCATGGAGTCTACCATTTCGCGGGTGATCAGCGTCGGTGCCGGTTTACCTGGGATCAGCGCGGTGGTGACAATAATGTCGACCTCTTTCGCCTGCGCGGCGAACAGTGCCATCTCTGCTTTGATGAAGGCGTCGGACATCACTTTGGCATAACCGTCGCCGCTGCCCGCTTCTTCTTCAAAATCCAGTTCAAGGAACTCAGCGCCCATGCTCTGCACTTGTTCTTTTACTTCCGGACGGGTATCGAAGGCACGGACAATCGCGCCCAGGCTGTTAGCCGCGCCTATCGCCGCCAGACCTGCCACCCCTGCACCGATAACCATCACTTTTGCGGGCGGCACTTTACCGGCGGCGGTGATCTGCCCGGTAAAGAAGCGACCAAATTCGTGTGCGGCTTCAACAATCGCGCGATAACCGGCGATGTTGGCCATTGAGCTGAGCGCATCCAGCGACTGCGCGCGGGAGATACGCGGCACGGAGTCCATCGCCATAATGGTGACATTGCGGGCCGCCAGTTTTTCCAGCAATTCCGGATTCTGCGCCGGCCAGATAAAGCTCACCAGGGTGGTGCCAGGATTGAGCAACGCGATCTCATCGTCGCCCGGCGCGTTCACCTTGAGAATAATGTCTGACTGCCAGACGTCGTTTCCGTCAACGACCAGCGCGCCCGCGCGGGCAAACGCCTCGTCGTCAAAACTTGCCAGTTTGCCGGCGCCGCTTTCAACAGCGACAGTGAAACCCAGTTTAAGCAACTGCTCTACCGTTTTCGGTGTGGCAGCAACGCGGGTTTCATTGGCCAACCGTTCTTTTGGTACACCAATACGCATAGTTTTCCCTTCCATCGGTTTAAGATGATGGTTTGTCAGTTTTTTCAAAACACCCTGTCCGCCACTTCAGGGAAGTTACGGACATCAACGCTAATAAATCAAACAGTAACAAACTTTCTATAACCTACTGAAAATAACGCCTGCGATCTAGCGCCGGAAAACAGTATTTCTTATTTAATTGCGGAATATTAAGAGAATCGCGTTCTGACAGGCCGGTTTAACTTAAAATTGCGGCCCGCGCCCCATATTCCGCCAAAGCGAGACGGCAAAACATGATTACCTGTTTGTTGAGATCAACATTTTAACAATGAGTTAACTTATAAAAGTCATATTCTTTACCGGTTTTGCTGGTCTGGGGGCTATTTTTTCCACATATAGCAAATTGTTATGGAAATTCTGCTCCCACCCCGCACAGGCCGTTAAAAATGACGCAGACAGTTATGACATTTCAATGCCATAATCGGCAACGTTTTCAAGACAACCACACTACCAGTTACTGGTTTGCGCAAGGCGAAGGATTATTTTTATGAAGCTTAAGAACACCCTCGTGGCGACTGTACTTCTTTCAGCGACAACTTTGTCGGTTAATGCAGCGACAGAATTGACCCCGGAGCAGGCAGCAGCGGTTAAGCCCTACGATCGTATCACGGTCACTGGTCGCTTTAATGCCATCAGCGATGCCGTGAGAGCCGTCTCTAACCGTGCCGATAAAGAAGGCGCAGACGCTTTTTATGTCGTGGATTCTGCCGACTATGGCAACAGCGGTAACCAGCGTGTGGTGGCTGATTTGTATAAATCAGATGCCCCAAAAGCAGACAGCCCAAAAAATCGCGTGATCAATGGCGTCACAGAATTATCTAAAGAGCAGGCAATTGAGCTTGAGCCGTTTGATACCGTAACTGTGCGTGGTTTTTACCGCAGCCAGCCTGACATCAATGCAGCAATTACAAAAGCGGCTAAAGGGAAAAACGCCGACTCTTACTACATCGTGCGTCAGGTTGATACTAACGACGGCGGCAACCAGATGATCACCGCCTACGTTTATAAAGCCAACGCGAAAAAACGCGTGCTGCAAAGCCCGGACGCGGTGCCAGCGAACTCTGAAGCGGGACGTGCGTTGCTGGCGAAAGGCGGTGAAGATGCGAAGAAAGTGGAAATCCCAGGCGTTGCCACCAGCGCCGCGCCAAGCGCCGATGTAGGCCGCTTCTTTGAAACGCAATCCTCCAAAGGTGGGCGTTACACTGTCACGCTACCGGATGGCACTAAAGTTGAAGAAGTGAATAATGCCACAGCGGCACAAATGGTGCCTTTCGACAGCATTAAGTTCACCGGCAACTATGGCAATATGACGGAAGTCTCCTATCAGGTTGCGAAACGTGCAGCGAAAAAAGGCGCAAAATTCTACCACATTACCCGCCAGTGGCAGGAACGTGGCAACAATATGACCATCAGCGCCGATCTGTATAAGTAATCCCCTCCCGAAAGGCGGCTTATGCCGCCTTTTACAGTTTTTCGCATAATTTTCTGCTGTACCTCATTGCATGCGCTTCCCGCTCTCCGTAAAATTCCGCGCCTCAGTGTGATCCACCATTTTTATGCGCTACGGCGAAATAATTATTCTGGATCCAGTTCGTTCATAACAGGATGACGATGGAAAAGAAACTTGGCCTTAGCGCTTTAACTGCGCTCGTCCTGAGCTCAATGCTCGGTGCGGGTGTGTTCAGTCTGCCGCAAAATATGGCGGAAGTCGCAAGTCCCGCCGCGCTGCTTATCGGCTGGGGGATCACCGGCGCTGGCATCTTATTGCTGGCCTTTGCCATGCTGCTGCTGACGCGTCTTCGTCCGGATCTGGATGGCGGCATCTTTACCTATGCCCGTGAAGGATTTGGTGAACTGGTTGGTTTCTGCTCCGCCTGGGGCTACTGGCTGTGCGCGGTGATCGCCAACGTCTCGTATCTGGTGATCGTTTTCTCGGCGCTGAGCTTTTTCACCGACACGCCACAGCTGCGCATTTTTGGCGACGGCAATACCTGGCAGTCTATCGTCGGGGCATCCTGCCTGCTGTGGATCGTCCATGCACTGGTGCTGCGTGGGGTACAAACCGCCGCCAGTATTAACCTTGCCGCGACGCTGGCAAAACTGGTGCCGCTGGGGCTGTTTGTGGTGCTGGCCGCGCTGGCGTTTAATTTTGATAAGTTCAAGCTCGATTTTACCGGCATCGAACTGGGCGTACCGGTATGGGAGCAGGTGAAAAACACCATGCTCATCACCCTGTGGGTGTTTATCGGCGTTGAGGGTGCGGTCGTGGTGTCAGCGCGCGCGCGCAGCAAACAGGATGTTGGCCGGGCAACGCTGCTGGCGGTGATGGCCGCCTTAACGGTGTATCTGCTGGTGACGCTGCTGTCGCTGGGTGTGGTCGCCCGACCTGAACTGGCTGAAATGCGCAATCCCTCGATGGCGGGTCTGATGGTCCGCATGATGGGCTCATGGGGTGAAATCGTTATTGCCGCCGGGCTGATTGTGTCGGTGTGCGGTGCCTATTTAAGCTGGACGATCATGGCGGCGGAAGTCCCGCTGCTGGCCGCCACCTACAAGGCGTTCCCGCGCATCTGCGCCCGTCAAAACAAAAACAGCGCCCCCTCAGCGTCTTTATGGCTGACCAATGCCAGTGTGCAGGTATGCCTGGTGCTGATCTGGCTGACCGGTTCGGATTACAACACGCTGTTAACCATCGCCTCGGAAATGATCCTCGTGCCCTATTTCCTCGTCGGGGCTTATCTGCTGAAAATCGCCCGTCGTCCGCTGCATCAGGTGGTTGGTATCGGATCCTGTCTCTATGGATTATGGTTATTATATGCTTCCGGCCCGATGCATCTGTTGCTGTCAGTGGTACTTTATGCACCTGGCCTGCTGGTGTTTATCTATGCCCGTCGAACGCACGAGCATGATAAACCCTTGCACCGTACCGAACATGTGATGATCGCCTGTCTGCTGATTGCAGCGGTACCGGCAACCTGGATGCTGATGGGATAACGGCTACGCCCATCGTCTGAACGTTAAGGAGATAGCGATGGGTAACTCTCAGCCCAGCCCAATTTTGATCACCGGTGGCGGCCGTCGTATCGGCCTCGCCCTTGCCCACCATTTTCTTAACCTGCACCAGCCGGTGATCGTCAGTTACCGCACGCCGTACCCGGCCATTGAGGTGTTGCAGGACGCGGGCGCGGTCTGCATTCAGGCCGATTTCTGCTCTGATGAGGGCATTTTAACCTTTGCTGACGAGATAAAATCCCGCACCCGCTGCCTGCGCGCGGTGATCCACAATGCCAGCGGCTGGTTGCCGGAAAAGCCCGGCACGCCCCTCACCGAGGTCCTGTCTGCGATGCTGCAAGTTCATGTCCACGCGCCTTACCTGCTTAATCATGCGCTGGAAGGTCTGCTGCGTGGTCAGGGTCATGCGGGCGCCGATATCATCCACTTCACCGATTATGTGGTAGAGCGCGGCAGCGATAAGCACATTGCCTACGCCGCCAGTAAAGCGGCGCTGGATAATATGACGCGCTCCTTCGCCCGCAAGCTGGCACCGGAAGTCAAAGTCAATTCCATTGCCCCGTCACTGATTTTGTTTAACGAGCACGACGACGCCAGCTATCGCCAGAAGGCGCTTAATAAGTCGCTGATGAAAATCGCGCCGGGGGAAAAAGAGGTGATAGATCTGGTGGATTATCTGCTCACCAGCTGTTACGTCACCGGTCGCAGTTTCGCCGTCGATGGCGGTCGCCCGCTTCGTTAACGAAAGATTGATGGCAGGTTGAAACAAGGCGGTGTATGTTGGCGTTTTTAGCTAACCATCATGCATATGAATAAGATCGTTTTTGTAGAAGACGACCCGGAAGTCGGCGCGCTGATCGCGGCGTATCTCGGTAAACACGATATCGACGTTATTGTCGAGCCGCGTGGCGACTGCGCCGAAGCCGTGATCCTGCGCGAAAATCCTGAACTGGTCCTGCTGGACATTATGCTGCCCGGCAAAGATGGCATGACGCTGTGCCGCGATCTGCGCGGCCAGTGGCAGGGACCGATCGTCCTGCTGACCTCTCTCGACAGCGACATGAATCATATTTTGTCGCTGGAAATGGGTGCCAGTGATTACATCCTGAAAACCACCCCGCCCGCCGTGCTGCTGGCCCGCCTGCGGCTGCATCTGCGTCAGCACGCCGGAAGCACCACGACACCGGCGAACCAACAAAATACCTTAACGCCCCATAAAGCGCTGCGCTTTGGCAGCCTGTCCATCGATCCGGTCAATCGTCAGGTACTGCTGGCGGGGGAAGAAATTATCCTCTCGACCGCAGATTTTGATCTGCTGTGGGAGCTGGCGACCCACGCCGGGCAAATTATGGATCGGGATGCGCTGTTAAAAAACCTGCGCGGCGTCAGCTACGATGGCATGGATCGCAGTGTCGACGTGGCGATTTCTCGCTTGCGTAAAAAGCTGCTGGATAACGCCACCGAGCCATACCGCATCAAAACGGTACGTAACAAGGGCTATCTGTTCGCCCCCCACGCGTGGGAAAACTGAGTGTCGGCGCAGCCACGGGTGTCTGAATGAAAAAGCTGTTTGTGCAGTTTTACCTGCTGCTGTTTGTCTGTTTCCTGGTGATGACCATGCTGGTCGGGCTGGTGTATAAATTCACCGCCGAGCGGGCGGGCAGACAGTCGCTGGACGATCTGATGAAAAGCTCGCTGTACCTCATCCGCAGCGAGCTGCGCGAGATCCCGCCTCACGAATGGAGCAAAACCCTTAAAGAGATGGATCTCAACCTGTCGTTCAATATGCGGATTGAGCCGCTGAATAAATTCAGCCTCGATGCACCGACCGCCCAGCGACTGCGCGAGGGGGATATTGTGGCGCTGGACGCGGAATACACCTTTATCCAGCGCATTCCCCGCAGCCACTATGTGCTGGCGGTTGGGCCTGTTCCCTATCTCTTTTATCTGCATGAAATGCGCATTCTCGATATGGCGTTGCTGGTGTTTATCGCCATTTCACTGGCCTTTCCGGTGTTTATCTGGATGCGGCCACACTGGCAGGAGATGTTGCGCATTGAATCGGCGGCCCAGCGCTTTGGCGACGGGCACCTGACGGAGCGCATTCACTTTGACCGGGGGTCGAGCTTTGAGCGGCTGGGCGTGGCATTTAATCAGATGGCGGATAACATCAACGCGCTGATCGCCAGTAAAAAACAGTTAATCGACGGTATCGCCCATGAACTGCGCACGCCGCTGGTGCGTCTGCGTTATCGGCTGGAGATGAGTGATAATCTCAGCGATCAGGAGCGCATGGCGCTGAACCGCGATATCGGCCAGCTTGAGGCGTTGATTCAGGAACTGCTGACCTATGCTCGTCTGGATCGCCCGCAAAATGAATTGCACCTGACGACGCCGGATCTGCCCGCGTGGCTCACCAGCCATATCGCCGACGTGCAGAGCGTCAACCCAGATAAACACCTGCGCGTCACCGCCGACAGCGCGGCGCATTATGGTGCGCTGGATATGCGCCTGATGGAGCGGGTACTGGATAATCTGGTGAATAACGCCCTGCGCTACTGTGAACGCGACGTTAGCGTCAGCCTGAGTCAGGAAGGCGTTTACGCCTGTTTGCAGGTCGATGATGATGGCCCGGGCATCGACGAAGCGGAACGCCAGCGGGTGTTTGAGCCTTTTGTGCGTCTTGATCCAAGCCGCGATCGCGCCACTGGCGGCTGCGGTCTGGGACTGGCAATTGTGCACTCCATCGCCCAGGCAATGGGCGGCGATGTGAGCTGTGAGGCCAGCGATACCGGCGGCGCGCGCTTCCGGTTTCGCTGGCCGGTGACGCAACTGGTCGCCCTTCCCGTCCTGCCAGACCGCTGATCGCAGTGGCCGGACGTGCCGGAATATGCTACACATAAAGTATGTTGTAACTAAGGGGAATTATATGGCGCGCTATGATCTGATCGAACGCCTCACCAGCACGTTCCGCCAGCTCGAACAGGAACTGGCGGAACTGAAAACAGAACTCGCTGCCTGTCGCCTGGTGGCAGGCCGCGTCTTTGAGCTGCCGGAAGTGGCAAAAGGAAGCGAGCATGATCCGCTGACCACCATCGCGGTAAAGCAGCATATTGGCAAAGAGGCGGCTGAACGCGCGCTGCGCCACTTTACCCACCTGTTTATCCAGCAGCAGTCGGAAAAGCGCAGCAGTAAAGCTGCCGTGCGCCTGCCGGGCGTCATCTGTCTGCAAACACCCACTGAGGTGCGCGACCATATTGAAGCCCGCATCGACACCATTAACGAACTAAAGCGGGCCTTTGAGCGCATTATTACCGTGGAGTCAGAACTCGCCCCTGCCGCGCGATTTGAGTGGGTGCATCACCATCTGCCGGGGCTGATCACCCTTAACGCTTATCGATCGCTGACCACCCTGCGCGATCCGGCGACGCTGCGCTTTGGCTGGGCCAACAAACATATCATCAAGAATCTGACGCGGGATGAAGTGCTGGCGATGCTGGAGAAAAGCCTGAAAGCCCCCCGCGCCGTCGGAGGCTGGACGCGAGAGCAGTGGCAGGCGCGGCTGGAGCAGGAGTACAACGATATTGCCGCCCTGCCGCAGCGGGCAAAGCTTAAAATCAAGCGTCCGGTGAAGGTGCAGCCCATTGCGCGCGTCTGGTATGCCGATACGCAAAAGCAGGTGCAGCACGCCTGCCCCGCGCCGATGATTGCGCTGATCAACGAGGAAAATGGCGGTAAAGTGCCGGATATCGGGGAGTTACTTAATTACGATGCTGAAAATATTCAGCACCGTTTTAAACCAGAGGCGCAGCCGTTAACGCCGATCATTCCCCGGCTGCACCTCTATGTCGCCGGTTAACGATCCGGCTTCATGCTACCGACCATGGATTCCGGGCGCACCCAGCTCTCGAATTCGTCGGCGGTGAGGTAGCCCAGCGCCAGGGCTGATGCTTTCAGCGTCAGCCCTTCTTTATGGGCTTTCTTGGCGATTTCCGCCGCCTTGTCATAACCGATATGCGTATTCAGCGCCGTCACCAGCATCAGCGACTCGTTGAGCAGTTGATCGATACGGCTGCGTACCGGTTCGATGCCGGTGGCGCAGTGTTCATTAAAGCTCTCCATGCCGTCCGCCAGCAGGCGCACTGATTGCAGCACGTTATGGATCACCATCGGGCGGAAGACGTTCAGCTCAAAGTTACCGGACGCGCCGCCCATGTTCACCGCCACGTCGTTGCCCAGCACCTGACAGCACAGCATGGTCATGGCTTCGCACTGCGTCGGGTTGACTTTGCCTGGCATAATTGAGCTGCCCGGTTCGTTTTCCGGAATGGCGATCTCGCCGATGCCGCAACGTGGCCCGGACGCCAGCCAGCGCACATCGTTGGCGATTTTCATCATCGAGGCCGCCAGCCCTTTCAGCGCACCGTGGCTATGCACCAGCGCATCGCAGGTGGCGAGCGCTTCGAATTTGTTTGGCGCGGTCACAAACGCCTGCCCGGTGGTGGCTGCCAGCTCTTTCGCCACCCGCACCGCGTATTCCGGATGGGTATTCAGCCCGGTACCCACTGCCGTACCGCCCAGCGCCAGCTCGCTCAGGTGCGGCAGACTGTGTTCGATATGGTTGAGGTTATGTTCCAGCATCGCCACCCAGCCGGATATCTCCTGCCCCAGGGTCAAGGGTGTGGCGTCCTGCAAATGGGTACGGCCAATTTTGACGATATCTGCAAAGGCGTGGGATTTTTCGCTGAGGGTGGTTTTAAGGGCGTTCAGCGATGGGATTAACGTTTCACGGATGGCGATCACTGCGGCGACGTGCATGGCGGTGGGGAATACATCGTTTGAGCTCTGGCTCTTGTTCACGTCGTCATTGGGATGAACCTTGCGCTCCATACCGCGCACGCCGCCCAGCAGTTCGCTGGCCCGGTTCGCCAGCACTTCGTTCATGTTCATGTTGCTCTGGGTGCCGGAGCCGGTCTGCCAGATGGCCAGCGGGAACTCGTCAGGATGTTTACCCGCCAGTACCTCATCGGCGGCGCTGATAATCGCGCGGGCTTTTTCTTCGGGCAGTAACCCCAGATCCTGATTCACCTTAGCGGCGGCACGTTTGGTCAGCGCCAGTGCGCGGATCAGCGCTTCCGGCATTTTTTCCGTCGAGATACGAAAATGCTCCAGCGATCGTTGGGTTTGCGCTCCCCATAATTTATCTGCCGGAACGTCGATGGCGCCCATTGAATCTTTTTCACTGCGATACGAAGTCATACTTTCTCCCTGAATACCAAGTGATGTGGGTTGCCGACATTGCTCACCTGCAAACGAAGTTGTAAGTATTACTGATGTTGCGTGGGACGATAGAAAATGTTGCAAAAAAACGTCCGGCTACGCAGCACGTCGCCGGACGGAAAAGATTTATTTCACGCAGCGCGCGCAGGCGGAAGACTGGATCTGGGCGAAGAAATCGTTGCCTTTGTCATCCACGAGGATGAACGCCGGGAAGTCTTCCACTTCGATTTTCCAGATGGCTTCCATCCCCAGTTCCGGGTACTCCACGCACTCCAGACTTTTAATGCTGCTCTGCGCCAGTACCGCCGCCGGGCCGCCGATGCTGCCTAAATAGAAACCGCCGTGTTTATGGCAGGCATCTGTCACCTGCTGACTGCGGTTACCTTTTGCCAGCATGATCATGCTGCCGCCCTGCGACTGGAGCTGATCCACATAGGAGTCCATGCGTCCGGCAGTGGTCGGGCCGAGCGAACCTGACGCATAGCCTTCCGGGGTTTTGGCGGGGCCGGCGTAATAGATCGGATGATCTTTGACATACTGCGGCAAGCCTTCACCGCGATCCATACGCTCTTTTAACTTCGCATGGGCGATATCACGGGCGACGATGATGGTGCCGCTCAGTGACAGGCGTGTGGACACCGGGTATTGCGACAGCTGGCGTAAAATCTCTGCCATTGGTCGGTCAAGATCCACTTTAACCGCCTCACCCTCTCCGGCCTGACGCAGTGCCTCGGGAATGTATTTCCCCGGGTTGTTTTCCAGTTTTTCCAGCCACACGCCGTGGCGGTTGATCTTCGCTTTAATGTTACGGTCGGCGGAGCAGGAGACGCCCATCCCCACCGGACAGGAGGCGCCGTGACGCGGCAGACGCACCACGCGAATATCGTGCGCGAAGTATTTGCCGCCGAACTGCGCGCCAAGGCCGAGATCCTGCGCCGCGCGCAGCAGTTCGCTTTCCAGCTCGATATCGCGGAACGCCTGCCCCAACTCGTTACCGGAGGTCGGCAGTTCGTCATAATATTTGGTGGAAGCCAGCTTCACCGTTTTCAGCGTCGCTTCCGCCGAGGTGCCGCCGATGACAAAAGCGATGTGGTACGGCGGGCAAGCCGCAGTGCCCAGCGTGCGCATCTTATCCACCAGGTAATCCTTCAGCCTGCCCGGCGTCAGCAGCGCTTTCGTCTCCTGGTAGAGGTACGTTTTGTTGGCGGAGCCGCCGCCTTTGGCGATGCAGAGGAATTTGTACTCGTCGCCGTCGACGCTGTAGAGGTCGATTTGCGCTGGCAGGTTGGTGCCGGTGTTCACCTCTTTATACATATCCAGCGCCGCGTTTTGCGAATAGCGCAGGTTATCTTCGATATAGGTGTTGTAAACACCGCGGGCCAGCGCCGCTTCATCGCCGCCGCCGGTCCACACGCGCTGGCCTTTCTTGCCCATGATGATCGCCGTGCCGGTGTCCTGGCAGGTGGGCAGAATGCCTTTGGCGGCAATTTCGGAGTTACGCAGGAATTGCAGCGCGACATACTTGTCGTTTTCGCTGGCATCCGGGTCGGCCAGAATATCAGCCACCTGCTGCTGGTGCGCCGGGCGCAGCATAAAGGACGCATCGTGGAACGCATGTTGCGCCAGCAACGTCAGGGCCTGGGGATCAACTTTGAGGATTTCCTGGCCTTCAAACTCGGCGACGGAGACATGGTCACTGCTCAACAGATAGTATTCGGTCTGATCCTTGTTCAGCGGAAAAGGATCCTGATACTGGAAGGGTTTATTCGACATTGTTCTCTCACTGACTGCACGGTCTGGTTATGGTTCGGGCAGATGTTCCATTGCCCTGCTTAAAAGCGAGTCGCTTTATCCTACACAATTTTTTAACAAAAACTGAGACTAGTACGACTTTTTGCATGCAGTGGTTACTTCCCTGAAGTTTATTGGTTTAATACCGGCAATCTCTTTACTGAAAATACAGGGCTTGATAATGCAAAAACTCATTAACTCAGTGCAAAACTATGCCTGGGGAAGTAAAAGTGCGTTAACGGATCTCTACGGCATCGCCAACCCGCAACAGCTGCCGATGGCAGAACTGTGGATGGGCGCGCACCCGAAGAGCAGCTCAAAAGTGCAGGACGCGGACGGTTCAGTTCACGTGCTGCGCGATCTGATCGACCAGGATAAATCCCGCTGGCTGGGCAACGCGGTAGCGAACCGCTTTGGCGAACTGCCCTTCCTGTTTAAAGTCCTGTGTGCCGATCAGCCGCTTTCTATTCAGGTGCATCCGAATAAGCAGGCGTCGGAAGCCGGTTATGCGAAAGAAAACGCGGCAGGTATTCCGCTGGATGCCGCCGAGCGTAACTACAAAGATCCGAACCATAAACCGGAACTGGTATTTGCCCTGACGCCGTTCCTCGCCATGAACGCGTTCCGTGAATTCTCTGAGATCGTGTCCCTGCTACAGCCGGTCGCCGGTGCGCATCAGGCGATTGCCCATTTCCTGGAGCAGCCAGATGCAGACAGCTTAAGTCACCTGTTTGCCAGCCTGCTTAATATGCAAGGCGAAGAAAAATCCCGTGCGCTGGCAGTGCTGGGCGCGGCGCTGGCCACCCAGCAGGGTGAGCCGTGGGAAACAATCCGTCTCATCAAGCAGTTCTACCCGGACGACAGCGGCCTGTTCTCACCGCTGCTGCTTAACGTGGTGAAACTGGCACCGGGTGAAGCGATGTTCCTGTTCGCCGAAACCCCGCACGCTTACCTGCAGGGCGTAGCGCTTGAAGTCATGGCGAACTCCGATAACGTGCTGCGCGCCGGGCTGACGCCGAAATATATCGATATTCCTGAGCTGGTGGCGAACGTGAAGTTCACGCCGAAACCGGCAGATGAACTGCTGACCCAGCCGCAGAAAGACGGCAATACCCTGGAATTCCCGATTCCGGTTGAAGACTTTGCGTTCTCGCTGCATGACTTATCGTCACAGGAAATCGCGCTGGCCCAGCACAGCGCAGCGATCGTGTTCTGCGTGGAAGGCGAAGCCTTGCTCAGCAAAGGCGATGATCGTCTGTCGCTAAAACCGGGCGAATCGGCGGTGATCCGTGCCGACGAGTCACCGGTGGCCGTCAGTGGTGTTGGCCGTGTGGCGAGAGTCTACAATAAGGTTAACTAAGTTACTGACGTAACAGGCGGGTATTGCTAAGCTTAGCAAGACTTTACGATCGTCCAGGCGGCTCTTACCGCCTGGTTTCATTTTTATGGATAATCACTATGAAAAAAACGCTGGTCGCCGCGGGAGTTATTGTTGCACTGGGTGCTATCTGGACAGGTGCAGCCTGGTACACAGGTAAACAGCTTGAAGGCCGTATCGCGGATATGGTTAATCAGGCAAATACAGAAATCAAAAACAGCGCCCCGGAAGCGGGCGTGGAACTGGCTTATCAGAGCTATCAGCGCGGCGTCTTCAGCAGCCATTTGCAACTGGTGATTAAACCCCTTGCCGGCAGCCAAAACGTCTGGCTGAAGCCGGGTGAAAGCGTGGTGTTAAACGAGTCTGTCGATCACGGCCCGTTCCCGTTTGCCCAGCTTAAACATTTCAACCTGATCCCGGCGATGGCGTCAGTGAAGTCGACGCTGGTCAACAACAATGTTTCGAAGCCATTGTTTGATATGTCCAAAGGCGAGTCGCCGTTTGTGGTGGACACGCGCATCGGCTACGGCGGCGATACCCGCTCTGACATCGCCCTGAAACCGCTGAACTATGAAAAAGAAGGCGAGAAAGTCGCCTTCAGCGGCGGTAACTTCCAGCTGAGCGCCGATCGCGATGGCAACGAGGTGTCGCTGACGGGTGAAGCAGAAAGCGGCCTCGTGGACGCGGTCAACGAGTACGGCCAGAAGGTGCAGGTCACTTTTAACAATCTGAAAAGCGAAGGCAACAGCAAACGTGCCAGCTTTAACGAACGTATCGGCGACCAGAAACTGTCGCTGGAAAAACTGGCTATCTCTGTCGAAAACAAAGAGATGGCGGTGCTGGAAGGGATGGATCTAACGGCGAAGACCGATGTGGCGAAAGACAACAAAACCGTTAACAGCCAGATTGATTACACCCTCAACAGCCTGAAAATTCAGAATCAGAATATGGGCAGCGGCAAGCTGACGCTGAAAGTCGGTCAGATTGACGGCCAGGCGTGGCATCAGTTCAGCCAGCAGTATAATGCGCAAACTAAAGCACTGATGGCGCAGCCAGAGGTGATGCAGAATCCGGAACTCTATCAGCAGAAAGCAACGGAAGCCTTCTTCTCTTCCCTGCCGCTGCTGTTAAAAGGCGAACCGGTGATCACCGTGGCGCCGCTGAGCTGGAAAAACGACAAAGGCGAAACCGCCTTTAATCTGTCGCTGTTCTTAAAAGATCCGGCTGCCGCGACTGGCGAACCGCAAACCCTGGCACAGGAAGTGGATCGTAGCGTGAAGTCCCTCGACAGCAAGCTGACCATCCCGGTGGATATGGCGACCGAGTTTATGACTCAGGTGGCGAAACTGGAAGGTTATCAGGACGCAGACGCCAGCAAGCTGGCTGCACAGCAGGTGAAAGGCCTGGCCGCGATGGGCCAGATGTTCCGCATCACTACGCTGGACAACAATGTGATCGCCACCAGCCTGCAGTACGCCAATGGCCAGGTGACGCTGAACGGACAAAAAATGTCGCTGGATGAGTTTGTCGGCATGTTCGGTATGCCGGATCTCGGCCTGCCGACACCGCAGCCTCAGCCGCCGGTTGCCCCGGCTGTACCTGCGGTTCCGCAACAATAATCCCCGTCAGCACCTGAAATGCGGCATCACCGCAAAGTAAGGTGCAGTTTCTCCCGGCGTGACTCACCCTATTTATCTGACCGTCACCAGCCGTGAAGGCATAATCTGCTCTTGCGTCGCCGCGTCCTGTTTGTCGATGCGTTGCATGATGCGCTCCGCCAGCGCACAGCCAATCTCCTGCGCCGGGGTCAGTGACCAGGCGATGGGTACATCGTCCAGCTGTCTTTCCGGCACGTCCGCAAACGCCGCCAGCGCAATCTGCTGATCAAACACATTACCCACGCTCTCAAAGCCGCTCTGACGTCCGGCGCGCATCAGGCCAAACCAGGCACCCATGGCGATAGTGCTGTTGTAGCACATCACCGCGCTGATGGTCGGATTATGGCGCAACAGCGCGCCAATCGCCTCGGCAGCCGCTTTCTGGCTGGACTCGCACTCCACCACCCATTCATTGTGAAACGGCAGGCCGTATTTCAGCAGCGTGGCACAATAGCCGCCGACGCGTTCGGCGCGGGTCAGGGATGAGCTTTTGCCTCCGAGCCAGGCGATACGCTGATGGCCGCCGCGAATAAGATGTTCGGTCAGCATTTGTGCCGCCTGCATATTGTCCGGGCGAATGATGTCTGCGTCATCGAGATAGCTGGCCCGTGAAGCAAACACCACCGGCAAGCCGTTGACACGGGCGTTGATCTCGGCGGTATTACTGACGCCCCCGGCGATGACGATCCCGTCCACCCCCTGCGCTATCAGCGTGTCGATACGCGACAGCAGATGCTCGCCCTGCCGTCCGCCCTGGGTAAGAAACACCATTTTGCCCTGCGCCTCCAGCACGCCGGTTAACCCGGCCGTCAACTGGGCGTAAAACGGATCGGAAAAGTGGCTGACGATAAGTCCAATCACGCCCGTCTTACCGCCGCGCAGCAGCGCCGCCTGACGATTGCGCACAAAACCAAGCTGCTCAACTGCGGCATTCACTTTTTGCCCGGTGGACGGCGAAATTCGCCCTTTGCCGCTGAGCACCAGCGACACAGTACTGACCGATACGCCCGCATGCAGCGCGACATCATTGATGGTGATTTTTTTACTGATCGTCATCCCGGCGAGGTATCCCTGCTAATGATTCAGGTAAAACGTTTTTTTACCCTTACCCTTTTTACCGCAATTTATACGCTTACTATGTGATATTTGTCGCACTAAAATTTGATAAAACGTTTTATCTTCTGGCCATTGAATCCACTTTTCCAGACAAGGAATCGTTCATGCCTGTTAAAACTGCACCAAAAATTACGCTGTGGGAGTTTTTCCAGCAATTAGGCAAAACCTTTATGTTGCCAGTGGCCCTGCTCTCTTTTTGCGGGATCATGATGGGCATCGGCAGCTCGCTGAGCAGCCATGATGTGGTAACGCTGTTACCGGCGCTCGAAAATCCGGTGTTGCAGGCGATTTTCATCTGGATGGGGAAAGTCGGATCTTTTGCGTTTAGCTTCCTGCCGGTGATGTTCTGTATTGCTATCCCGCTGGGGCTGGCGCGTGAAAACAAAGGCGTGGCGGCCTTTGCCGGTTTCGTCGGTTACGCGGTGATGAACCTGGCCGTTAACTTCTGGCTGACTGCAAAAGGCATCCTGCCTACCACGGACGCCGCCATTCTGAAAGCCAACAACGTGCAGAACATCCTGGGTATCCAGTCTATTGATACCGGCATTCTCGGCGCGGTGATCGCAGGCGTGGTGGTCTGGCTGCTGCACGAGCGGTTTCATACCGTGCGCCTGCCGGATGCGCTGGCGTTCTTCGGCGGCACGCGCTTTGTGCCGATTGTCACCACCGTGGTAATGGGCCTGGTGGGGCTGTGTATTCCGCTGATCTGGCCGTTTTTCGCCATGGGCATCAACGGCCTCGGCCAGATGATCAACAGCGCCGGGGATTTTGGCCCGATGATTTTCGGGACCGGCGAGCGTCTGCTGTTGCCCTTTGGCCTGCACCATATTCTGGTGGCGCTGATCCGCTTCAGTGAAGCAGGCGGCACCCTTGACGTCTGCGGACACACGGTCAGCGGCGCGTTAACCATCTTCCAGGCGCAGTTAAACTGCCCGACGTCTCATGGCTTTGCCGAGAGCGCCACGCGCTTTCTGTCGCAGGGTAAAATGCCCGCCTTTCTTGGCGGCTTACCGGGAGCGGCGCTGGCGATGTACCACTGCGCTCGTCCGGAGAACCGTCACAAAATCAAAGGCCTGCTTATTTCCGGCGTGGTTGCCTGTGTGATCGGCGGCACGACTGAGCCGCTGGAGTTCCTGTTCCTGTTTGTTGCGCCGGTACTGTACGTGATCCATGCGCTGCTCACTGGTCTGGGCTTTACCATGATGGCGGTGCTGGGCGTGACCATCGGCAATACCGACGGCAACGTGATCGACTTTGTGGTGTTCGGCATCCTGCACGGTCTGGCGACCAAGTGGTATATGGTGCCGGTGGTCGCGGCAATCTGGTTTGTAGCCTACTACGCCATTTTCCGCTTCGCTATTACCCGCTTTAACCTCAAAACCCCGGGCCGCGAAGCGGAGATCAGCAGCCAGCTCGAAAAACGCTTTGCCGGCAGCGCCGGGAAATCCGGCTACAACGTGCCGGCAATTCTGGCTGCTCTGGGCGGCGCGGAAAACCTGGTGACCATCGACAACTGCATTACCCGTCTGCGTTTGTCCGTGGCGGACATGAGCAAGGTAGATACCGAGGCGCTGAAAGCACTGCGGGCGATTGGTGTGGTGAAATTAAACGAGCATAATCTTCAGGTGGTCATTGGCCCGCAGGTTCAGTCGGTCAAAGATGAACTGGTGTCACTGATGAATACCGTTGAAGCATAAGGATATAAAGATGTTTGATTTCTCACGCGTCGTGGATCGCCACGGCACCTGGTGCACCCAGTGGGATTATGTGGCGGACCGTTTTGGTCATGCTGACCTGCTGCCCTTCACCATCTCGGATATGGATTTTGCCACCGCCCCCTGTGTGATCGACGCTTTGCAGGCGCGGTTAGCGCACGGCGTGCTGGGCTACAGTCGCTGGAACAACGAGGAATTCATCGGCGCCGTACAGCACTGGTTCAGCACGCGTTTTCACGCCCCGCTGCCAGACGACACGCTGGTCTATGGCCCCTCGGTGATCTACATGGTCGCCGAACTGATCCGCCTGTGGTCGGCGGCGGGTGATGGCGTGGTGGTGCATACCCCGGCCTATGATGCCTTTTACAAGGTGATCGAGGGCAACGATCGCCGCATCGTGCCGGTGCCTTTACAGCATAATGGCGACTGGTACTGCGATATGACCGCGCTGGAAGCGGCGCTGGCACAGGAGGAAAACACCATCCTGCTGCTGTGCAGCCCGCAAAACCCCACCGGGAAAGTCTGGACGCAGGACGAACTCGACACCATGGCGACGCTGTGCGCCCGCCATGGCGTGAAGGTGATCAGCGATGAGATCCATATGGATATGACCTGGGGCGATCATCAACATATCCCCTGGAGCCGCGTCGCTCAAGGGCCGTGGGCACTGCTTTCATCGGCATCGAAAAGTTTTAATATCCCGGCGCTGACCGGCGCTTACGGCATCATCGAAGACGACGTGACGCGGTCACGTTATCTTACCGCGCTGAAGAGCCGCGACGGGCTGTCATCGCCGTCGGTGCTGGCGCTGCATGCGCATATTGCCGCCTATGAGCAGGGCGCGCCCTGGCTGGATGCGCTACGTGACTATTTAGCGGCGAATCTGGCGTATGTCGCGGCGGAGCTGAACGCCGCCTTCCCCGCGCTTAACTGGCAGCCGCCGCAGTCTACCTATCTGGCATGGATCGACCTGCGCCCTCTGGGTATTGACGATGCAATGTTGCAGCAGGAACTTATCAAAAACCAGAAAGTCGCCATTATGCCGGGGCTGACCTATGGCGATGCGGGGCGCGGTTTTGTGCGTCTGAACGCCGGTTGCCCGCGCGTTAAGCTGGAACAGGGCGTCAGTCGGTTGATCGCCGGGATCCGGGCACTTTTGTGATTTTGTGTTGCGCAACAAACTTATTGCTTGCGCAACATAGCTTTTTACCCCGATTTATTTTTATAATGCTCTGCACTTTACCTAAAACATCTAAAAAGAGTGCAGCATGATTGATTCCACTATTCCATTGACCGACATTCACCGCCACCTTGATGGCAATATTCGTGCCCAGACGATCCTTGATCTTGGCCGCCAGTTTAATCTCGCCCTCCCTGCTGACACCCTTGATTCCCTGCGTCCTCACGTCCAGGTCACCTCCAACGAACCGGACCTGGTCAGCTTCCTGTCGAAACTCGACTGGGGCGTCAAAGTGCTGGCCTCGCTGGACGCCTGCCGTCGCGTGGCGTTTGAAAATATGGAAGATGCCGCGCGCAACGGCCTGCACTATGTAGAACTGCGTTTTTCGCCGGGCTACATGGCGATGACCCACAACCTGCCGGTGGCGGGCGTAGTGGAAGCGGTAATCGAAGGCGTTCGCCAGGGCAGCAGCGCGTTCAACGTGCAGGCGCGTCTGATTGGCATTATGAGCCGTACCTTTGGCGAAGCGGCCTGTCTGGAAGAGCTGGATGCGCTGCTGGCCCACCGGGACAGCATTACCGCGCTGGATCTGGCGGGTGATGAGCTGGGCTTCCCTGGCAGCCTGTTCCTCTCCCACTTCAACCGCGCGCGTGACGCTGGCTGGCGCATTACCGTCCACGCTGGGGAAGCGGCAGGCCCGGAAAGCATCTGGCAGGCGATCCGTGAACTGGGCGCCGAGCGTATCGGCCACGGCGTCAAAGCCATTGAAGATCGCGCGCTGATGGATTTCCTTGCCGAGCAACGTATCGGTATTGAATCCTGCCTGACCTCAAATATTCAGACCAGCACCGTTGCATCGCTGGCTGCGCATCCGCTGAAAGTCTTCCTCGAACACGGCGTGCTGGCAACGCTGAATACCGACGATCCGGCGGTTCAGGGCGTGGATATTATTCATGAGTACAATGTGGCGGCCCCGCAGGCGGGTTTAAGCCGCGAGCAGATCCGTCAGGCGCAGATCAACGGTCTGGAGATCGCCTTCCTGAGCGCCGCTGAAAAACAGGCGCTGCGCGACAGCCTCTCCCGTAGTTAAAAAAAAGCCCGGCACGCGCCGGGCTATTTCATTATGACAGGCAAAGCGTCGAGCGATGTTTTGCCGATTCCATACCCAGCTCGATCAGCTCCATGATCTGGATCGCCTGACTGGCGGGCACCGGGTTTTCCCCTTCACCGTTAAGCGCATCGCGGATCCCGGCGTAATAGGCCGGATAGTTGCCCGGAATGGTCAGCAGGGTTTCTTCCACGCGCTCGTCGCCTTCGGCACGGGTCAACACGCCATCCCGCATGTCATAGCCCCAGTCCTCCTGCGGCAAACGCTCACCGTTTTTCAGTCGCTCTTCCTGCGGATCAAGGCCAAACTTCACATAGCTGCCGCGCGTGCCGTGCACGATATAACGCGCTGATTCCGCCGCGGCCAGCAGCGTGCCGTGCAGTATTACCCGTCGCTGCGGATAGGTGAGCACCGCATGGAAGTAGTCGGTGGCCTGCGCGCCGGGACGCAGCTGTGCCAGGTCCACGCTCAGCCCCACCGGCAACCCAAACAGATTGACCGCCTGATCAAGCAGGTGCGGCCCCAAATCGTACCAGATGCCGCTGCCCGGCCCGGCCATTTCACGCCAGCGATTACGCACTTCTGGACGATAACGGTCGAAGTGCGATTCAAAATAGGTGACTTCTCCCAGCGTACCGTCGGCCACCAGCGCTTTCAGGGTAAGGAAATCACTGTCCCAGCGGCGGTTATGGAACACTGACAGCACGCGGCCCAGGCTTTTTGCCAGTGCATCCAACTCACGCGCCTGTGACAGTGTCACGGTAAACGGCTTATCCACCACCACATGTTTCCCGGCTTCCAGCGCCGCTTTTGCCAGCGGGAAGTGGGTGTCGTTCGGCGTGGGGATGACAATCAAATCCAGTGAAGGATCGTTAAACAGATGCTTCGGCTCGGAGACTACTGGCACGTTGGGCCAGTCGGCGTGGACTTTGTTTTCATCACTGCTGGAGATCGCCGCCAGCTCCATCCCCGGCGTACCGTCAATTAACGGCGCATGGAAGGTCTTGCTGGCATAGCCATAACCAATTAATCCGACACGGATCTTGTCACTCATAAAGCTGCCTCTCATCAGTGGAGGAATGGAATAACACGTTATTAATCATACGTGGCGAATGCAGGCCTGTCTTCCCCCTGCACACCCGCACAGGTACCCGTTTTTTGTCAGCAGATTCTTAAAAACGGGAAAGTTCCCGCGACACCTTGCCTGAATAATCACGCCCCGCTACTATTCGCCTTCATTAAATAAGGAGAAGTCGGGATCATGAACGGAGTATTTACTCGCATCGTTGAATTAGCGGGTTGGGTTGTACTGGGCGTCAGCGCCATTCTGCTGGGCGTAGCAAGTCATATCGATAATTATCAGCCGCCGGAACCTGTCACCGTCGCACAGGCAAAATAGCGCGACGCGTCACGCAAAGAGTGACTGCCCTCCCATTCCTGTAACCGGTTTCTGAAACCGGTTGCGGTTATAAAACCATCGCGTGTAACGTTCCTGAACGTCATAGATCAGTAAGGAGCGAATAATGGCTGCTTTCCCGGAACATTTTTTATGGGGTGCCGCAACCGCGGCGTATCAGGTTGAGGGCGGGCATGATGCCGACGGTAAAGGCCCGTCCATCTGGGATGTGTTTTCACATATTCCCGGCGCCACCTGGCAGGACACGAACGGCGATGTCGCCGTTGACCATTACCACCGCATGCAGGAAGACATCGCGCTAATGGCGGAGATGGGCCTGCAAAGTTACCGCTTTTCCATCTCATGGCCGCGTCTGCTGCCGAAAGGTCGCGGCGAGGTGAATGAAGCGGGCGTGAAGTTCTACAGCGATCTGATCGACGCCCTGCTGGCGCATAATATTATCCCGATGATCACCCTTTATCACTGGGATTTGCCGCAGGCGTTGCAGGATGAAGGCGGCTGGGAAGCGCGTTCAACAGCCGAGGCTTTCGAAGAGTACGCCCGTCTGTGTTACGACCGTTTCGGCTCCCGCGTGCGCCTGTGGGCCACCTTCAATGAAACCATCGTCTTTATCGGCCACGGCTATATTACGGGCAGTCACCCGCCATCCGTCACCGATCCGGCACGCGCCATTCAGGCCTGTCACCATGTGTTTATCGCGCATGCACTGGCGGTGAAAGCCTTCCGCCAGTCCGGTATTGCGGGCGACATCGGCTTTGTGAATGTCCTGCAACCCCATACCCCACTCACCCGGCTGCCGGAAGATGTGGTAGCAGCAGAACTGGCGGACGCGATTTATACCCACTGGTTCTACGATCCGGTGCTGAAGGGGGAATACCCGGCAGCGTTACTGGATGCCGCGCAGCAGCGCTGGGGCGTTCCGCGTTTCGCCCCGGACGACGATCGGTTATTACGGGAAAATCGCTGCGACTTTATCGGCCTGAATTATTATCGCCGCGAAACGGTAGTGGCCAATTCCGGTGATACCCACACGCAGTCAAATCATTCCGGTGAGAGTAACAGTGGGCATGAATTCGGCTTTAAAGGGCTGTTTAAATTCGTGCGTAATCCCGACGGGGTTTATACGGACTGGGACAGGGAAATCTGGCCGCAGGGCCTGACCGACGGCATTATGCAAATTAAAGCGCGCTACGGTGATATTCCGATGTACATCACCGAAAATGGTTTAGGCGCGAAAGATCCGATTATTAACGGCGAGGTCGTGGACGACCCGCGTATTGATTATCTGCGTATGCACGTCGATGCCATGGCCGACGCGATGGCACAGGGCGCCGACGTGCGCGGCTATTACCCGTGGTCGTTTATTGATTTACTGAGCTGGCTTAACGGCTACAAAAAGCAGTACGGTTTTGTGTATGTCGATCATGACAATAATCTGGCGCGTAAACGTAAAAAGAGTTTCTACTGGTATCAGCAAGTGATTGCCAGCCGCGGCGCGCAGCGTTAATTCCCTCGCAGGCACCTTCCGGTGCCTGCTTTATTTCCCATAAGAACGACCTTATTTCACCTTGCACCGCATAGACGGACAAATGCGCCCGGCGAAGTCGCGTATTATTGCCCGTTGCGTCCGGGCGTTACCGGTAATTTAGCCAGTAGTAATCCCCCGGTAATGCTTTATAATCTTCGCCCGGCAAATCACGTGTACTGACATAAAGGTGAACTATCCATGACCGCAACGCCCGCAGAACGAATCGGAGGCTGGTTACTCGCCCCACTGGCATGGCTGCTGGTTGCGCTGCTGAGTACCTCACTGGCGCTGCTGCTCTATACGTCTGCGCTGATGTCGCCCCAGACGTTCACCACGCTGTACGCGCAGGGTACGGTGTCGATGGTGATGTGGTTTGCCACGCTGCTGTTTGCCGTGGGTATGTGGTATTACACCCTGTGGCTGACCATCGCCTTTTTCAAACGCCGCCGCATGGTGCCTAAGCACTATATTATCTGGCTGCTGATTTCGGTGTTGCTGGCGGTGAAAGCCTTTGCGTTTTCGCCCGTTTCCGACGATCTGGCGTTGCGCCAACTGCTGTTCCCGCTGCTGGCGGCCGCGCTGCTGGTGCCCTATTTTAAGCGGTCATCACGGGTGAAAAACACCTTTGTTAACCCGTAATAACCCTACAGTTATGCTGTTGTCGCCCGTTACGGATTGCCCGATAATGGGCGGTTTTTTCTTTCAGGCCGAATAATGACTGATTACTTGCTGCTGTTTGTCGGAACCGTGCTGGTCAATAACTTTGTACTGGTGAAGTTCCTGGGACTCTGCCCGTTTATGGGGGTGTCCAAAAAACTGGAATCCGCCATGGGTATGGGGCTGGCGACCACCTTTGTGATGACGCTGGCCTCGGTGTGCGCGTGGATCATTGATACGTGGATCCTCATTCCGCTGGATCTGGTTTATCTGCGTACGCTGGCCTTTATTTTGATCATCGCCGTGGTGGTGCAGTTCACCGAAATGGTGGTGCGTAAAACCAGTCCGGCGCTGTATCGCCTGCTGGGTATCTTCCTGCCCCTCATCACCACCAACTGTGCGGTGCTGGGCGTGGCGCTGCTCAATATTAACCTTGGGCACAATTTTATGCAGTCCGCGCTGTACGGCTTTTCCGCAGCGGTGGGCTTTTCACTGGTGATGGTGCTGTTTGCGGCGATCCGCGAGCGTCTGGTGGTGGCGGATGTGCCTGCCCCCTTCCGCGGTAACGCCATTGCACTGATCACCGCAGGTTTAATGTCTCTGGCCTTTATGGGCTTTAGTGGTCTGGTGAAGTTGTAATGAGCACGATCTGGATTGCCATTGCGGCCCTGAGCGTTCTCGGGCTGATCTTTGGCGTCATTCTCGGCTACGCCTCCCGCCGCTTTGCGGTGGAAGACGATCCCGTTGTCGAACGCATTGACGAATTGCTGCCGCAGAGCCAGTGCGGTCAGTGCGGCTACCCCGGCTGCCGCCCGTATGCGGAAGCGGTGGGCATTCAGGGTGAAAAAATTAACCGCTGCGCCCCAGGTGGCGAAGCCGTGATGCTGAAAATTGCCACGCTGTTAAACGTCGATCCGCAACCGATAGACGGCGATGACGTCGCGCCAGAGCCAGTGCGTATGCTGGCGGTGATTGACGAACCCAATTGTATTGGCTGTACCAAATGCATTCAGGCCTGCCCGGTTGATGCCATCATCGGCGCCACACGCGCCATGCATACGGTGATGAGCGACCTGTGTACCGGCTGTAATCTTTGCGTCGATCCGTGCCCGACCCGGTGTATTGAACTGCGTCCGGTCACCCCTACTCCTGACAGCTGGAAGTGGGATTTGCAGACGATCCCGGTGCGCATTATTTCTGTGGAACAACATGCTTAAGTTATTCTCCGCTTTCAGAAAAGATAAACTGTGGGACTTCCACGGCGGTATTCATCCGCCGGAAATGAAGACCCAGTCCAACGGCACGCCGCTGCGTCAGTTGCCGCTGGCCTCGCGTTTTGTGATCCCCCTGAAGCAGCACATTGGTGCTGAGGGTGAACTGTGCGTGCAGGCAGGCGATCATGTACTGCGCGGCCAACCGCTGACCCGCGGGCGCGGCCGTATGCTGCCGGTTCATGCCCCGACCTCGGGCGTGATCGTGGCCATTGCCCCGCACTCTACGGCGCATCCGTCAGGCCTTGCTGAGCTGAGCGTGATCATTGACGCCGACGGTGAGGATCAGTGGATCGAGCGCGATGGCTGGAGCGATTACCGCTCCCGTAGCCGCGAAACGTTGATTGAGCGTATTCATCAGGCGGGCGTCGCCGGTCTGGGCGGCGCAGGCTTCCCTACCGGCATCAAGTTGCACGGCGGTGGCGATAAAATAGACATGCTGATCATTAATGCCGCCGAATGCGAGCCCTACATCACTGCCGATGATCGGCTGATGCAGGACTGCGCGGCGCAGGTGGTTGAAGGTATTCGTATTCTCGCGCATATCTTACAGCCGCGTCAGGTGCTGATCGGCATTGAAGATAACAAACCGCAGGCGATTTCTATGCTGCGTGCGGTGCTGGCGGGTTCTCACGACATCGTTTTGCGCGTGATCCCCACCAAATACCCCTCTGGTGGCGCGAAACAGCTGACGCAGATCCTCACCGGCAAGCAGGTGCCCCACGGCGGGCGCTCATCCGACATTGGCGTACTGATGCAAAACGTCGGTACGGCGTATGCGGTAAAACGCGCGGTGGTGGACGGTGAACCGCTGACCGAGCGCGTGGTGACGCTGACCGGTGAAGCGGTCAAACAGCCGGGTAACGTCTGGGCGCGTCTGGGTACTCCTGTTCGCCATCTGCTTGATGCCGCGGGTTTCTGCCCGAGCGGTGAACAGATGGTGATCATGGGCGGCCCGCTGATGGGCTTCACCCTGCCGTGGCTCGACGTCCCGGTGGTGAAAATTACCAACTGTCTGCTGGCCCCGTCCGTTACCGAGATGGGCGAGCCACAGGAAGAGAAAGGCTGTATCCGCTGTAGCGCCTGTGCGGACGCTTGCCCTGCGGATCTGCTGCCGCAGCAGCTGTACTGGTTCAGTAAAGGCCAGCAGCATGACAAAGCAACCGCACATAATCTGTCTGACTGTATTGAGTGCGGTGCCTGCGCGTGGGTATGTCCGAGCAATATTCCGCTGGTGCAGTATTTCCGTCAGGAAAAAGCTGAGATCTACGCCATCGCGCAGGAAGAGAAACGTGCCGCTGAGGCCAAAATGCGCTTTGAAGCGCGTCAGGCACGTCTTGAGCGTGAAAAAGCCGCTCGCCTCGCCCGCCATAAACAGGCTGCGGTGCAACCAGCAGCCAAAGATCAGGCCGCCATTGACGCGGCACTCGCCCGTGTGCGCGAGAAAAAACAAAATGCCACCCAGCCGGTGATCGTGCAGGCGGGAGCCGTACCGGATAACAGCGAGATGATCGCCGCCCGGGAAGCCCGTAAAGCCGAGGCCCGCGCTCGTCAGGCGGCAAAAGCGGAACAGCGTGAAGCCGTTACCGAAACGGACGTCGATCCGCGCAAAGCCGCGGTAGAGGCCGCCATCGCCCGTGCCAAAGCGCGTAAAGCCCAGCAGCAGGCTGCCGGTACGCCAGCGCCGGAAACGGCGTCTGCGCCGGTTGCGGAGGCGATCGATCCGCGCAAAGCCGCGGTAGAAGCCGCTATCGCCCGTGCCAAAGCGCGTAAAGCCCAGCAGAAAGCCGCCGAAACACCTGAGCCGAAAGTTCCGCCCACCCCGGTTGCCGAGGATATCGATCCCCGCAAAGCGGCGGTTGCGGAGAACGTCGATCCGCGTAAAGCAGCGGTGGAAGCGGCCATTGCCCGCGCAAAAGCACGTAAAGCACAGCAGCAGGTCACCGATACCCCGGCGGCCAATGACGACCCGCGTAAAGCGGCCGTCGCCGCGGCTATTGCCAGGGTTCAGGCTAAGAAAGCCGCACAACAGGCCGTCAACGAGGATTAAATGGTTTTTCGAATCGCAAGCTCCCCTTATACCCACAACCAGCGCCAGACCTCGCGCATCATGATGCTGGTATTGCTGGCGGCCCTGCCGGGCATCGCCGTGCAAACCTGGTTTTTCGGCTGGGGAACGCTGATACAAATTATGCTGGCGTGCGTCAGCGCAGTGGCCGCCGAAGCGCTGGTGCTGAAACTGCGTAAGCAGCACGTCCGGACGATCCTTGCGGATAACTCCGCGCTGTTAACCGGCCTGCTGCTGGCGATCAGTATTCCGTCGTTTGCCCCCTGGTGGATGGTGGTGCTGGGCACGGTGTTCGCGGTGATCATCGCCAAACAGCTGTATGGCGGCCTCGGGCATAATCCGTTCAACCCGGCGATGGTCGGCTATGTAGTGTTGCTGATTTCCTTCCCAGTGCAGATGACCAGCTGGCTGCCGCCGCATGAGATCGCCGCCACCGTTCCCGGCTTTATGGACGCGTTGCAGGTGATCTTCTCCGGTCATACGGCTGCCGGTGGCGACATGAACACGCTGCGCATGGGCATTGACGGCATCAGCCAGGCAACACCGCTGGATACCTTTAAAACGTCCCTGCACGCCGGGCATCCTGTCAATGAGATCCTGAGCTACCCCATTTACAGCGGCGTGCTGGCAGGCGCAGGCTGGCAGTGGGTAAACCTTGCCTATCTGGCGGGCGGTGTGTTCCTGCTCTGGCAGAAAACCATTCGCTGGCATATTCCGGTGAGCTTTATCGCCATGCTGGCCTTCTGCTCCACCCTTGGCTGGCTGCTGTCCCCGGACAGTCTGGCGTCCCCGACGCTGCATCTGTTCTCAGGGGCTACCATGCTGGGCGCGTTCTTTATTCTCACCGATCCGGTGACCGCGTCGACCACCAATAAAGGCCGTCTGATTTTTGGCGCGCTGGCGGGTCTGCTGGTGTGGTTGATCCGCAGTTTCGGCGGGTATCCTGACGGTGTGGCCTTTGCCGTGCTGCTGGCGAATATTACCGTTCCGTTAATCGATTACTACACGCGTCCGCGCGTGTACGGTCACCGCTGAGGGCACACCATGTTAAAGACCATGCAGAAACACGGTGTAACGCTGGCGATCTTCGCCGCCTGCTGTACCGGTATGACCGCCGCGATTAATCAGCTGACTAAATCCACTATCGACGATCAGGCCGCGCTGCAACAAAAAGCGCTGTTCGATCAGGTGGTGCCCGCGTCGCTTTACGATAACGATCTCAGCCAGAGCTGCTATTTTGTAACAGCACCGGAGCTTGGCAAAGGTGAGCATCGCGTGTATATCGCCCGTAAAGGCGAAACGCCGGTGGCGGCAGTGATTGAAGCCACTGCGCCCGATGGCTATTCCGGCGCGATCCAGCTGCTGGTGGGCGCGGATTTCAACGGCACCGTAACCGGCACACGCGTCACTGAACACCATGAAACACCAGGACTGGGGGATAAAATCGAACTGCGTATCTCCGACTGGATCCTGACTTTTGCGGGGCGGAAAATCGATCCGCAGGACACGGCACATTGGGCAGTGAAAAAAGACGGCGGCGATATCGATCAGTTTACCGGGGCGACCATCACGCCGCGCGCGGTGGTGAACGCCGTGAAACGGGCCGGGATCTACGCGCAGTCGCTGCCAGCCCGCCTTAATCACTTACCGGCCTGTGGAGAGTAAACCATGAGCGAAGTTAAAGACGTCATTGTTCAGGGATTGTGGAAGAACAACTCCGCGCTGGTGCAGTTGCTGGGGATGTGTCCGCTGCTGGCGGTCACGTCAACCGCGACTAACGCGCTGGGACTGGGGCTGGCGACCACGCTGGTGCTGACCCTGACCAACCTGTCCATCTCTGCCCTGCGTCGCTGGACACCGGCGGAGATCCGTATTCCGATTTACGTAATGATCATCGCCTCGGTAGTGAGCGTGGTGCAGATGCTGATCAACGCTTACGCCTTCGGCCTTTACCAGTCGCTGGGGATCTTTATCCCGCTTATCGTCACCAACTGTATCGTGGTGGGTCGTGCTGAAGCTTTTGCGGCGAAAAAAGGCCCGGCGCTGTCGGCGCTGGACGGTTTTGCCATCGGCATGGGCGCGACCGGCGCGATGTTTGTCCTGGGATCGATGCGTGAAATTATTGGTAACGGAACGCTGTTTGACGGCGCGGATGCGCTGCTGGGTAGCTGGGCCAAAGTGCTGCGCATCGAGGTGTTCCACACCGATTCTCCTTTCCTGCTGGCGATGCTGCCGCCCGGCGCATTTATCGGCCTTGGCATGATGCTGGCGGTGAAATACCTGATTGATGAGCGCAGTAAAAAGCGCCGTGCCGCTGCGGTAACGACCACGGATGCGGCACCTGCCGCCACGCCCGGGAAGGCATAATGAACAACGTAAAAAGAAGGGAAATCTTAACCCGTCTGCGGGATAACAATCCGCACCCGACCACCGAGCTTAATTTCAGCTCGCCCTTTGAGTTATTGATTGCGGTGCTGCTGTCAGCGCAGGCGACCGACGTCAGCGTCAATAAAGCGACGGCAAAGCTCTATCCGGTGGCGAACACGCCGCAGGCGATGCTGGAACTGGGCGTAGAGGGCGTGAAGTCGTACATCAAGACCATTGGCCTGTTTAACAGCAAAGCGGAAAACGTCATCAAAACCTGCCGGATGCTGATCGACCTGCACGGCGGCGAGGTGCCGGAAGATCGTGCGGCGCTGGAAGCGCTGCCGGGCGTCGGGCGCAAAACCGCGAACGTGGTGCTGAACACGGCCTTCGGCTGGCCGACTATTGCCGTTGATACACATATTTTTCGCGTCTGTAACCGTACCCGTTTTGCCCCAGGCAAGAATGTCGAGCAGGTCGAAGAAAGCCTGCTAAAAGTGGTGCCTGCGGAGTTTAAAGTGGACTGTCACCACTGGCTGATCCTGCATGGACGTTACACCTGTATCGCCCGCAAGCCGCGCTGTGGCTCCTGCCTGATTGAAGATCTCTGCGAATACAAAGAAAAAGTGTACGAATAATCACCCCGCCCTTACCCGAACACCAGGCGCTTATTCCATCGGAAAGCGCCTGAATGTTTTTTTATCGCAAAAAATTTCTATAACCATCCCGGCATACGGCTTTTTTTGCAGTTTGTTAAATTAATGTATTTTTCTGCAAGATTGCGCCTTGTATCAAAGAGGCTTTTTTTCAACCAGCAACAGATAAAACCAGTCAATTCTGTAATACTGGACTAATTCGCTAAGTTTTTCGCATGATGGCAGAATATATCGCCATATCCCGCAACCACCGCCCCCTTCGCAGAGTAAAAAACTATGTTTTAATCCATAGTGAAATTTAACGCTAAATAACATTTAGCCGTTCCGAGTTTTATGCCACGCTGATTATATGTAACAGACTATTACAAAGGTCTTGCCTGAAAGCCCCGGATAGGGAACATTACCTGCCGTTTCCCCCCTCCACTATAACTATAAGCGCGATGAACTCTGGACATGGCGCACTGAACACCCCCATTAATATGGGATGTAAAAAAAGAGGTATATGTGTCGACTGCAAACAAAAAACCAGCAGATAACGTAAGTATGAACGCGTTTAAGCAACCGAAAGCGTTCTATCTGATCTTCTCTATCGAATTATGGGAACGCTTCGGCTTCTACGGCCTGCAAGGCATCATGGCCGTCTACCTGGTGAAACAACTGGGTATGTCCGAATCTGACTCCATTACGCTGTTCTCCTCCTTCAGCGCCCTCGTGTACGGTCTGGTTGCCATTGGCGGCTGGCTGGGCGACAAAGTGCTGGGTACCAAGCGTGTGATTATGCTCGGCGCGATTGTGCTGGCGATTGGTTATGCCCTGGTGGCATGGTCCGGTCACGATGCGGCGGTGGTCTATATGGGTATGGCGACCATTGCGGTGGGTAACGGCCTGTTTAAGGCGAACCCGTCTTCCCTGCTCTCCACCTGCTACTCAAAAGACGATCCGCGTCTGGACGGTGCATTCACCATGTATTACATGGCGGTGAACATCGGGTCCTTCTTCTCCATGCTGGCGACCCCGTGGCTTGCCGCGAAGTTCGGCTGGAGCGTGGCCTTTGCCCTGAGCGTGGTGGGTATGCTGATCACCGTAGTGAACTTCGCCTTCTGCAAACGCTGGGTGAAAAACTACGGCTCCAAGCCTGACTTCGAGCCGCTGCGCGTGGGTAGCCTGCTGCTGACGCTGGTGGGTGTGGTGGTACTGGTGACCATCGCCACCTGGTTGCTGCACAACCAGGGCATCGCTCGTATGGTGCTGGGCGTGGTTGCGCTGGGTATCATCTTCGTCTTCGCGAAAGAAACCTTCGCGATGCAGGGTGCGGCGCGTCGTAAGATGATCGTGGCCTTCATTCTGATGTTACAGGCGATTGTATTCTTCGTGCTGTACAGCCAGATGCCGACCTCACTGAACTTCTTCGCTATCCGTAACGTTGAGCATTCCATTCTGGGTATCGCCTTCGAGCCGGAGCAGTTCCAGGCGCTGAACCCGTTCTGGATCATCATTGGCAGCCCGATCCTTGCCGCCATCTATAACAAGATGGGCGACAACCTGCCGATGCCGCACAAGTTCGCTATCGGTATGGTGCTGTGCTCTGCAGCCTTCCTGATCCTGCCGCTGGGTACGAAATTCGCCACCGACGCGGGCATCGTCTCCGTGAACTGGCTGATCATGAGCTACGCCTTCCAGAGTATCGGTGAGCTGATGATTTCCGGTCTGGGTCTGGCCATGGTGGCACAACTGGTACCGCAGCGTCTGATGGGCTTCATCATGGGTAGCTGGTTCCTGACGACTGCCGGTGCCAACCTGATCGCCGGTTATGTGGCCAACCTGATGGCTATCCCGGAAGGGGTAACCGACCCGCTGATGTCCCTTAACGTCTACGGCAGCGTGTTCCTGAAAATTGGTATCGCCACTGCGGTGATGGCGGCCCTGATGGTGCTGCTGGCACCGAAACTGAACCGTATGGCGCAGGAAGACGTAAAAACTGACGCCCCGGAAATCGCGAAAGCGTAATCGGTTCGGGAAACGCAATAAGAAACCGCTGGCATATTGTCAGCGGTTTTTTTTTAAGGTTTATCGTACACTTGAGCTTCAATCAGACAGGAGTTAGCTATGAAATTGTTCTACAAACCGGGCGCCTGCTCCCTTGCTCCGCATATCATCCTGCGTGAAACCGGGAAAGCTTTTACCCTTGAAGCGGTCGATTTGATGACCAAACGCCTCGGCGACGGCAGCGATTACCTGGCGATCAACCCGAAAGGCCAGGTCCCGGCGTTGCAGCTGGATGATGGTACGCTGATCACCGAAGCCGTGGTGATCATGCAGTATCTGGCCGACAGCGTGCCGCAGAAAAACCTGCTCGCCGCGACCGGCGAGATGTCTCGTTATAAGACACTGGAGTGGCTGAACTACATCGCGACTGAACTGCACAAAGGCTTTACGCCGCTGTTCCGCCCGGATACGCCGGACGAATACAAACCTACCGTGCGCGGTCTGCTGGAGAAGAAGCTGAGCTTCGTAAACGGTGAACTGGCTTCACGCGAATTTATTGCCGGCGACCACTTCACCATTGCCGATGCGTATCTCTATAACGTGCTGCGCTGGGCGCGTGCTATAAAACTGGAGATGGGTAGCCTGAGCAACATTGACGCCTTTATGGCGCGTGTGGCGGCGCGTGAGAGCGTGATCGCAACGCTGGCCGCAGAAGGGTTATAAGATTTTGTCGGGCGGTGCTGTTCTTATGCCGCCTGCATAAAAAAAGGGAGTGATTTCTCACTCCCTTTTTAATGCGTAAGGTTTATCGCTTACTTCCAGCACACCAGACAGTAGTTCTTCTTACCGCGACGCAGCAGCGTGTAGCGGCCGAACAGACGATCGCTGTCCGCAAAGGTATACTCCGGATCGGCCTGTTTTTCACCGTTGATGGTAATGGCGTTAGAGGCGATGGTTTTACGCGCCTGACCACGGGACGGCTGCAGTTCGGAATCCACCAGCGCCTGCATCAGGTCCGCGCCCTTTTCCATCTCAACCATTGGCACGCCATCCTGCGCCAGCTGTTCGAAATCCGCTTCGCTCAGATCGCTCAGGTTACCGTTAAACAGGCTGGCGGTGATGCGTTTTGCCGCTTCCAGCCCTTCTTCGCCATGTACCAGTCGCGTCACCTGATCGGCTAACACATACTGGGCGCGTGGCGCTTTACCGCTGTTCTTGTCTTCTTCTTCCAGCGCATTGATCTCTTCCAGATCCATAAAGGTGAAGAATTTCAGGAAGCGATACACATCCGCATCGGCGGTGTTGATCCAGAACTGGTAGAACTTGTACGGGCTGGTTTTCTTCGGATCGAGCCACACCGCGCCGCCTTCGGTTTTACCGAATTTGGTGCCGTCAGCTTTGGTGATCAGCGGAACGGTCAGACCGAAGACCTGTTTCTGATGCATACGGCGCGTCAGGTCGATGCCGGAGGTGATGTTCCCCCACTGGTCAGAGCCGCCGATTTGCAGTGAGACGTTATGCAGTTTGTTCAGGCAAGCGAAGTCATAGCCCTGCAACAGGTTGTAGGAAAACTCGGTAAAGGAGATGCCCTGGTCGTCACGGTTCAGACGCTGTTTCACCGCTTCTTTGTTAATCATCTGGTTAACAGAGAAGTGCTTACCGATATCACGCAGGAAGGTCAGCACGTTCATGTTGCCGAACCAGTCATAGTTATTCGCCGCGATAGCGGAATTGTCGCCGCAGTCGAAATCGAGGAAGGGTGCCACCTGGCGGCGGATCTTATCCACCCACTCCTGCACGGTGTCTTCGGTATTGAGCTTACGCTCGGCGGCTTTGAAGCTCGGATCGCCAATCAGACCCGTTGCCCCACCCACCAGCGCAACTGGCTTATGCCCGGCCTGCTGGAACCGTTTCAGGCATAACAAAGGAACCAGATGCCCCAAATGCAAGCTGTCAGCGGTAGGATCGAAGCCGCAATACAGCGCGATCGGACCTTGCGCCAGCAGCGAGGCTAATGCCTCTTCATCCGTCACCTGTGCGACCAGGCCCCGCTCTTGCAATTGTTTAATCAAGTTACTGCTTGCCATCAAATTCTCCATATAAAACGACTGCACCTCTGCCGGTACACGGCCTTTCGCCAGTTACGAAAAGAGACATAGAATAAAGCGCCGGAAACAGTAGCACCAGCGCTTAACACAACATTTTTAGCGATTACGGCGCCAGACGGTCAATTTTCCAGGCGTCATTTTCCCGCTGGTATAAAAAACGGTCATGCAGACGATGAGCGCCGCCCTGCCAGAATTCCATCTGCTCGATGCTGATGCGGAATCCGCCCCAGAAGCTCGGCAACGGTACTTCACCCTGCTGAAACTTCTGCTTCAGTTCCATAAACTTGCTTTCAAGAATGCCGCGCGCGGAGATGCGGGTGGACTGCTGAGACACCCAGGCACCGATTTGACTGTCACGCGGACGGCTGTGGAAATACTTCACCACTTCCAGCGTCGACAGGCGCTCGGCCTTACCGGTTACCATCACCTGGCGTTCCAGCATGTGCCAGGGGAACAGTAAATTCACACGGGGATTGCGTTCGATATGCTGCGCCTTACGGCTGCCGAGGTTGGTGTAAAACACGAACCCTTTTTCGTCATAGTGTTTGAGCAACACAATACGCTGATAGGGCTGACCGTTTTCATCAACGGTGGCTACCACCATGGCGGTGGGATCGGCAAGCCTGGCTTCGCAGGCCTGACCCAGCCATCGCTCAAACAGCGCTATCGGTTCAGCGGGGAGATCGTTACGGCGTAAACCGCCTTTGGTGTATTCACGGCGCAGGTGCGCAATTTGTTGCAGTTCATCGTGGTCTGACATGGCATTCGCTACGTTGTGATGGGGTGGCGCTATTGTGCGCCGCCCTGGTAGAAATCTCAACGTTGCGGGTTTTGTAACTGACAGTTATCGAGCACGACGCGATCGCGGTGATAGACGGTGGCGCTGTCGCCCTTCGACCAGAAGACATAGATGCCGTCAGTATAACGTGCACCCGAGGCCGACAGGCCCTGCGTCAGCGTCAGAGGTTTGTTATCCAGCACAAAGCTGACTTCTTCGCGGGGATGATTCAGCTTTACGGTCAGCGGTTTTTCATCACACTGGTACTCCAGCGTATCGGTGTTCATCCGCTCCACAAACTGATTGTAGGTACTACATCCTGCCAGCAGCACTGGCACACATGCGATTAACAGTTTTTTCATTCACCTGTCCCATAGACTTTCCCGGTCTGAGAGGGCAAGGCCCTCTCTCTTAACCCGGTCAGTCTACCGGCCAGCGACGCACCGGGGAGTCAGGAAACTCTGATTATGACCGCTCGCGAGGGGGAATACGGGGATTGGCGGGGAAAATCGCGCCCAGCACACTGGCTGCGGACGCGCCTGTCACCGACGGCAGATTGCCCGGTAAGCCGGCGACCGTGCGCCACGCCAGCCAGGCGAAAGCCAGCGCTTCCATATCGTCACCGCTGATCCCCGCCTCGTCAGTGGTGGCGACTTCGATACCCGGCAGCAGCGCCGCCAGACGTGCCATCAGCAGTGGGTTGCGCCCACCTCCGCCGCACACCAGCAGTCGCTCCGCGCCGCCACTCAGCATGACCTGCTCGGCAATGCTCATCGCCGTCAGTTCCACCAGCGTAGCCTGCACATCGACGCTGGCCACACCCGGAAAATGGGCAAGATGACGTTCCAGCCAGCCGTAATTGAAATACTCGCGCCCGGTGCTTTTCGGCGCAGGCGCGGAAAAATAGGGATCGCTCAGCATGTTTTGCAGCAAGGGCAGGATCACCTGACCTGCACTGGCCCACTGCGCGTCTTTATCATAAGGCTTGCCTTTCTGCCGCCAGATCCACGCATCCATCAGCATATTGCCCGGCCCGGTATCGTAACCGCGCACCGGCTGGTCCGGGAAGAGCAACGAGAGATTAGCAATGCCGCCGATATTCAGCACCATGCGCCGCTCGGTGGGATGCGCCAGCAGCGCATGATGGAAGGCAGGCACCAGCGGCGCACCCTGCCCGCCAAGGGCCATATCACGGCGGCGAAAATCGCCTACCACGGTAATACCGGTGCGGGCGACGATCTGGTTGTTGTCACCGATTTGCAGCGTGTGCGGCGCGTCGCCCTGTGGTTCATGCCAGACGGTTTGCCCGTGACAGCCAATCGCCACCACGTCCTCGGCACGTACCTGCTCCTGGGCCATTAATGCCAGCACCGCGTCGGCAAAGAGTTTGCCCAGTTGCGTATCCAGTTGCCCGAACTGCGACAGGGTGAGCTGCTGCCCCTGGCAAATATTAAGGATCGCCTGCTTAAGCGGTACGGGGATGGGATACGTCAGGCTCGCCTGCTGCGCCACCATTCGGTCATCGATTGCCGCAAGGACCACATCCACCCCGTCCAGGCTGGTTCCCGACATAACGCCAATGTAGCGACCTGATTTCATACGCCTTCCTGTTTGCGTGCGGATAAAAAGATTACAGACACAACACTCCACCATAAAGTGGCGGCTAATACTATGAAGTCTTATGTCTTTTTGTGTATAGCCGTTATCGCACCGTCGTTTTTGGCGATACACTGGTTTCGTTTAGACACAGTTAAACGGGCCACCGGTACAATATTTGCCATGATTTGGCAGAAGTTGTGTTCTCGCTGGGTAAATGCCATATAATTTAGTTATACGGATGCTCACCTGAGCGTTTCATGTTGGACAGGAGATTCATAAATGATGTTACGTGTTTTGGCCGTTTCGCTGGTTGGCTTCACTCTGGCGGGTTGTGTGAACAACGATAGCCTTTCCGGGGACGTTTATACGGCATCCGAAGCCAAGCAGGTTCAGAATGTGACCTACGGTACTGTCGTCAATGTGCGTCCGGTGCAGATCCAGGGCGGCGATGATTCTAACGTCATCGGCGCGTTAGGCGGTGCGGTACTGGGTGGTTTCCTGGGTAACACCGTTGGCGGTGGTACAGGTCGTTCGCTGGCGACAGCAGCGGGTGCGGTTGCAGGTGGCGTAGCCGGTCAGGGCGTACAGGGTTCCATGAACAAAACCCAGGGCGTAGAACTGGAAATCCGTAAAGACGATGGCAACAGCATCATCGTGGTGCAGAAACAGGGTAACTCCCGCTTCTCCCCGGGACAGCGCGTAGCGCTGGCAACCAATGGTGGCCAGGTAACGGCGTCTCCGCGTTAATTACGGCGCGATCTGACAATAAAAAAAGCCCTGCATTGCAGGGCTTTTTACATTAATCACGCGTATGTAATTCGATAATATTTTGCTCAAGACGGGCAATAAGACTGATAAGCTGCGTCAGTTCTTCTTCAGAAATCCCCGCCAGAATTTCTCCGCGCGTCTTTCTGATCACCGTTTCCATTTCATCTATAATGGGTGTGGCTTTCTCTGTGAGCTTGATACGTTTTGCACGACGGTCACTGGCGCAGGTCTGACGGGAGATAAGCCCCTTGTCTTCCAGCTGATCCAGCGTTCGCACCAGCGAGGGCTGTTCAATGCCAATCGCTTTTGCCAGTTGAATTTGCGACTGCTCGGGAGGTAACTGGTGAATATTGTGCAGCGTTACCCAGTGAGTCTGCGTTAATTCCAGAGGTTTGAGGCGATGGTCAATTAAAGCACGCCAGATGCGCACTAAACGTGCCAGATCAGAACCTAATGGCGATTCCAATTTCATCTCCTTATAATTAGCTTGCTAAGTTATTATACTGATTTTAGAATAGTGTGCAGCATTTATATTGGTAAAACAAATGTAAAGCTTTTCTGCATTTTGCTATGTATTTGTTTTTGAAAGCTTCATGCGCGGACATTATTGTTACTTTTTTGTGTTCTATTCATTTTACGCGCTTAACTCTGCAAAGGATCCCCGCCCGTGATGTCCAGCTTCCTTCGCTCCGGCTTGCCGCTTCAGGATCTGATTGTCGGTGCTTCCGTCTATTTTCCGCCGCTGTTTTACGCCGTCGCCCTCGGTTTCTTTCTCTGGCTGATTGCCCATCGCCTGCTGCGCGGCTGGATCTACGCCGGTGATATCTGGCATCCGTTGCTGATGGATCTCTCCTTGTTTGTTATTTCAGTGGCGCTGGCGCAGGCCCTTTTGATCGCGTGGTAACTCCTGCATGAAAACCCTTAAATATTTCTCGACGCTGCTGGTGCTGGCCCTCGCGATTGTCGCCGGGATTGGGCTTTGGAATAACTATATGCAGTCGCCGTGGACGCGGGACGGAAAAATCCGCGCTGAACAGGTGAGCGTGACGCCGCAGGTTTCCGGCAGTATCACTGCGCTCACTGTACGGGATAACCAGTTTGTTCATGCTGGCGACGTCCTGTTCCGCATCGACGAAACGCCCTACCGCATTGCCATTTTAAATGCCGAGGCGCAGCTGGCCCGCGCGCAGACGGAACTGGCAAAAGCCAATAACGAAGCCAGCCGCCGCCGTCATCTTCCCCATAATTATATTTCTGCTGAAGATCTGGATACCGCCAATATTAACGTCAAAGCCATGCAGGCGGACGTCGCCGCGGCGCAGGCCGAACTGGCGCAGGCGCAATGGCAGCAGCAGCAGACCACGGTGACTTCGCCGGTGGATGGCTGGGTCACGAACCTTTCCGCACGGGTGGGCAATTACGCCACCGCCGGCCAGCCGGTATTTGCCATCGTCGACAGCCACTCGTTCTACGTGGTGGGCTATTTCGAAGAAACCAAACTGCGACATATTCGTGAAGGTATGCCCGCCAGCGTGGTGCTCTACAGCAGCGATCAAAAGTTACAGGGTCACGTATCCAGTATTGGTCGCGCGATTTACGATCAGAGCGTGGAGACCGACAGCAGTCTGGTGGCAGATGTGAAACCTAATGTGCCGTGGGTGCGTCTCGCCCAGCGGGTGCCAGTGCGCATTGAATTTGATGCGCCACCGCAGGGCCTGACGCTGGTTTCAGGCACCACCTGCACCGTGGCAATCGGGCGCTGACGGTGCGACTACTCCAGGCGCTGCCATGGTTTAAGGCCACCCGCGGGCAGTGGCGCTACGCCCTGCGCAACGGGATTGCCATGTGTCTGGCGTTGAGCGTCGCCTATACCCTTAATCTCGACGAGCCCTACTGGGCGATGACCTCGGCGGCGGTGGTCAGCTTCCCAACGGTGGGCGGGGTGATCAGCAAAAGCCTTGGCCGTATTGCCGGTAGTCTGCTGGGCGCGATGGCGGCATTGCTGATTGCCGGTCATACCCTTAACGATCCCTGGCTGTTTTTAGTTGCGATGGCGGGCTGGATTGGCTACTGCACCTGGGCCTGCGCGCACTACAGCAATAACGTGGCTTATGCTTTTCAGCTGGCGGGTTACACTGCGGCGATCATCGCGTTCCCGGTGATCAATATCAGCGAAACCGGGGAGCTATGGGATATCGCTCAGTCGCGGGTATGCGAGGTGATTGTTGGTATTCTGTCGGGGGGGATGATGATGATGATCCTCCCCAGTACGTCAGACGGGACGGCGCTGCTCACCGCGCTGAAAAAGATGCATCTGCGGCTGCTGGAACATGCCGGTTTACTCTGGCAGCCGGACACCAGCGAGGCCATTCGCGCCGCCCACGAAAATGTTATCGGGCAGATCCTGACCCTGAATCTGCTGCGCATTCAGGCATTCTGGAGCCACTACCGCTTTCGCCAGCAAAATTCCCTGCTCAACTATTTACTCCATCAACAACTGCGTATGACCAGCGTGATCTCAAGCCTGCGCCGTCTGCTGCTGAACTGGCCCGATGCCCCGGCCCTCACCCGGCCGCTACTGGAACAGCTGCTTACCGCCCTGGCGCGCCCGAAGGCGGACTGGTACCGCATTGCGCGCATTATTGCCCCGCTCGCCCCACAGAATAATGCTGACTACCGCCACCGAGCCTTCTGGCACCGGCTGCGCTATTTTTGTCAGTTACATTTAGCGGGCAGTCGCTGGATCCTGCGGCTGGAAAATGCGCGTCCTGTCACCGCTTTTGCCGTACCACGCGCGCCGGCGCTGGCCCGACATACCGACAATCTGGAGGCCGTCTGGAGCGGGCTGCGCACTTTTGCCACCCTGGTGGCGATTGGTGCATGGGCCATCGGCGCGCAGTGGGAGGCGGGCGCGTCGGCACTGACGCTGGCGGCTATCAGCTGTGTACTCTATTCCGTCGTGGCATCACCCTTTAATTCGCTGACGCTGCTGATGCGCACGCTGATCTTATTGTCGCTGTTCAGCTTTGCCGTGAAATTTGGCCTGATGGTGCAGGTCTCAGAACTGTGGCAATTTTTACTGTTCCTGTTTCCGCTGCTGACCACCATGCAGTTGCTGAAGCTGCAAATGGCGAAATATGCCGGACTGTGGGGGCAGCTCATCGTCTTTATGGGATCGTTTATCTCAGTGACCAATCCGCCAGTGTATGACTTTGCGGATTTTCTGAATGACGATCTGGGGAAATTACTTGGCGTGGGCATGGCGTGGCTGGCATTTGCCGTGCTGCGCCCCGGCTCGGACGCGCGCAAAAGCCATCGGCATATTCGCGCCCTGCGCCTGCGGTTTATCGATCAGCTAAGCCGTCGTCCGCACTATCGCGAAAGTGAGTTTGAATCGCTGGTATATCACCACATCAGCCAGCTCAGTCAGAGTAAAGACGCCCAGTCCAGGCGCTGGCTGTTACGCTGGGGCGTCGTGCTGCTCAACTGTACGCATGTGGTGTGGCAACTGCGCGAGTGGGATACGCGATCCGACCCGCTGTCGCGGGTGCGGGATCGCTGTCTGGCGTTACTGCGTGGGGTGATGAGTGACAAAGGGGTGCGGCATGGTTTGCTGGAGAAGACACTGACGGAACTGCACCATATCTGTGAGACGCTGGCGCAACATCCTCAGCCTGCTGCACGGGAACTGGCGGCGCTGGTCTGGCGGCTCTATTGCGCTCTTTTGCAGCTCGAACAGGCCCCGGCAGCAGGAACGGTTCCCGCGATTACCTGATCACACCGCAGGCATAACGCGCCCCGCCACCGCCGAGCGGTTTCGGGTTATCGGACATGTTATCGCCGCCGACATGGATCATCAGCGCTTTATCCTTCACTTCATCGAGTTTTTTCAGACGTGGTGCGATCACAGCATCCGTGGCCTTGCCGTCATTGTTGACCACCAGCACTGGCAGATCGCCGGTATGCCCTGCGCCTTCCGGGCCTTCATGTTTACCGGTATTGTGCGGGTCGAGGTGCCCGCCTGCGGCCTCTGCCGGCATTGCTTTACCGTCTTTTATCGCCGGTTCGCAGGAGCCTTTGGCGTGCACATGGAAACCATGTTCACCGGGCGGCAGTGCTTTAAGATCGGGGGCAAATTCCAGCCCTTTATCGGTTTCAGTGATCTTAACCGTACCGATAGACTGACCGATGCCCCCGGAGGTGACGAGGTTCATCTTAACTTCTTCGCTGGCAGCCTGCGCACCGGCGCAAACGGACAGAGCGAGCATCGCGAGACAGAAACGCTTCATATAACCTCCCGTAATCAGATTTACCCCTGAAGTGTAAACCAGGGGCAGGGATCTTACTGGAAAGTCAGGTTATTCCGTGATCAGGGTACGTCGTAACCCAGCGCCGCTTTGCGAACGCGGAACCACTGCTGGCGGCTGAGCTGAATGTTTTCCGCCTCAATGGCCGCCCGTACCCGCTCAATTTTGCCGGAGCCGATAATCGGCAGTGGTTGTGACGGCAGACGCAGGATCCACGCATACACCACCTGTTCGATGCTCCCGGCGTTCACTTCCCCGGCAATCTGCGCCAGTTCATCGCGCAGCGACTGGAACGCATCGTCGTTAAACAAGCGACCGCCGCCGAGGCAGGACCACGCCATCGGACGCACGCGCAGTTGCTGGAGCTGGTCGAGGGTGCCATCGAGGATCAACGGCTGATGCACCGGGGAGATCTCTACCTGGTTGGTGGCGAGGGTAAACGGCAGGCGGGACTGCAACAGCGCGAACTGCGCCGGGGTGAAGTTCGACACGCCGAAATGGCGCACTTTGCCGCTCTGATGCAACTGCATAAAGGCCTCTGCCACTTCATCGGCATCCATCAGCGGATCCGGGCGGTGGATAAGCAGTAAATCGAGATGATCGATAGCCAGATGGCTCAGCGACTGTTCGGCGCTGGCGATGATATGGCTTTTATCGGTAATGTAATGGCCGAGCGCGTTTTCCGCACGGGCGGTGGTGGCGATACCGCATTTAGAAACCACTTCCATGCGCGCGCGCAGATGGGGGGCCAGCTTCAGGGCTTCACCGAACGCCGCTTCACACTGATAGCCACCATAGATATCGGCATGATCGACCGTGGTGACGCCCAGGTCCAGGTGCTCTTCAATAAAACTGACCAGCTGGCGCGGGGACATATTCCAGTCCATCAAACGCCAGTAGCCCATCACGAAACGCGAAAATTCCGGGCCTTGCGGCGCAAGGGTAATACGCTGAACCATAACCGCTTCCTCTTTAATTAATCTGCACTGAGTATACGCATTTGCAGGATTAAAAAAGTGAAGGTTGTTGCGGTTCCTCCGGCGCATCCGGTTTGTTTGCGCGTAATTTACGCAACAGGCGTTGACGGCACAGACGCAACACCGTCTGTTTTTGCGTATCGCTCATACTTTGCCAGTTAAAACGCTCGTCTCGTGTGCGCATACATCCCCGGCAAAATCCGCGCTCGTCTGACTGACAAATGCCCCGACACGGACTCTGGATCGGGAAAAACTCTAATTGCTCTGCCACGCTCCGTCTCCGGTTAAGGGTTTATTACATTGAAGACGTCAGCGGGTCATTTCGCAAATCGACTTGCATTAGACCGAACGGTCTATTACAGTGTTTCCATGAACAGACACACCGAACATGATACCCGCGAACATCTGCTGGCCACCGGCGAGCAGTTATGTATGCACCGTGGCTTCACTGGCATGGGGTTAAGCGAACTGCTGAAAACAGCAGAAGTGCCAAAGGGTTCGTTTTACCACTATTTCCGCTCAAAAGAAGCCTTTGGTGTCGCACTGCTGGAACGGCACTATGCCAATTACCATGCCCGTCTGGCGCAGCATTTCGCCAGCGCGAACGGTAATTATCGCGATCGCCTGCTGGCGTATTATGAATATACGCTGGAGCAATTTCGCCAGCAGGGCATTATCAGCGGCTGTCTGACGGTGAAGCTGTCAGCAGAAGTGTGCGATCTGTCAGAAGATATGCGTACCGCCATGAACCACGGTGCCAGTCAGGTGATCGCCCTGCTCGCTAACGCGCTGGAAAAAGGCCGCGAAGAGCGCAGTCTTGAGTTTCCGGGCGATGCCCTGACCCAGGCTCAGGTGCTTTACTCCCTGTGGCTGGGCGCTAATTTGCAGGCCAAGATGTCACGCAGCGCCGTGCCGCTTGAAAGCGCACTGGCCCATGCACGATTTGTTATCGCAGCGCCTGCTCAATAACGGGCGTTTTTATTTAAACTTTTACTAGTCGACCGGTCTATTCAGGAGCAGTTATGTCTAAGACGTTATTTACCCCGCTGAAAGTGGGTGCCATTACCGTACCGAACCGCGTATTCATGGCTCCGTTGACGCGTCTGCGCAGCATTGAGCCGGGTGATATTCCGACCCCGCTGATGGGCGAGTACTACCGCCAGCGCGCCAGCGCCGGTCTTATCATCAGCGAAGCGACGCAGATCTCCGCACAGGCGAAAGGCTATGCAGGCGCTCCGGGGCTGCACAGTCCGGAACAGATTGCCGCATGGAAAAAAATCACCGATGGCGTGCATGCTGAAAATGGCCGTATGGCGGTACAGCTGTGGCACACTGGTCGTATCTCCCATACCTCGCTGCAACCGGGCGGTCAGGCTCCGGTCGCGCCATCGGCGCTTGCAGCAGGCACCCGTACGTCCCTGCGCGATGCGAATGGTAATGCCATCCGCGAAGAAACCTCCGTGCCGCGCGCGCTGGAAACCAGCGAAATCCCGGGTATCGTTGACGATTTCCGTCAGGCCGTCGCTAATGCCCGTGAAGCGGGTTTTGACCTGGTCGAACTGCACGCGGCGCACGGCTATCTGCTGCACCAGTTCCTCTCCCCTTCCGCTAACCAGCGTACCGATCAGTACGGCGGCAGCGTGGAAAACCGCGCCCGTCTGGTGCTGGAAGTCGTGGATGCGGTGTGTAACGAATGGGGTGCCGATCGTATTGGTATTCGCGTCTCGCCAATCGGTACCTTCCAGAACACCGATAACGGCCCGAACGAAGAAGCCGATGCGCTGTATCTGATCGAAGAACTGGCCCGTCGCGGCATCGCCTATCTGCACATGTCTGAGCCAGATTGGGCGGGTGGCGCACCGTACACCGAAGCTTTCCGTGAAAAAGTGCGCGCACGTTTCCATGGCCCGATTGTTGGTGCCGGGGCGTACACGCCAGAGAAAGCAGAAGATCTGCTGAGCAAGGGGCTGATCGATGCCGTGGCCTTTGGTCGTGACTACATCGCCAACCCGGATCTGGTTGAGCGCCTGGAGCGCAAAGCCGAACTGAACCCGCAGCGTCCGGAAAGCTTCTACGGCGGCGGCGCAGAAGGTTACACCGATTACCCAACGCTTTGATCCGTTGATTGATAGCGGCGGCAATCCGCCGCTATACTGAGTTAAGGTTTATGACCGGAACGCAAAACAACTGATTAAGAGGATAATATGCGCTTACTTCACACCATGCTGCGTGTTGGCGATCTGCAACGCTCCATCGATTTTTACACCAACGTGCTGGGCATGACGCTGCTGCGCACCAGTGAAAACACCGAATACAAATACTCTCTGGCTTTCGTGGGCTATGGTCCGGAAAGTGAAGAAGCGGTCATCGAGCTGACTTACAACTGGGGTGTCGACAGCTATGAGCTGGGCACCGCCTACGGTCATATCGCGCTGGAAGTGGATAATGCCGCTGAAGCCTGCGAACGTATCCGTCAGAACGGCGGCAATGTCACCCGTGAAGCGGGTCCGGTAAAAGGCGGCACCACGGTTATCGCTTTCGTTGAAGATCCGGACGGTTATAAAATCGAACTGATCGAAGCCAAAGATGCCGGTCGCGGTCTGGGCAACTGATCTCCCCACGGGCGCGCTGCGCCCGTTCTTTTTGCGCGGTATAATCCTTTCGTAAAATTTGCCATAATGCGCGCTGCATTTTTCCGTCTTAAGAGATCCTGATGTCCGATAACGCTCAACTCACCGGTCTGTGTGGCCGTTTTCGTGGTTTTTATCCTGTTGTAATTGATGTGGAAACCGCCGGGTTTAACGCTAAAACCGATGCGCTGCTGGAAGTTGCCGCCATTACGTTAAAAATGGACGACCAGGGCTGGCTGATGCCGGACAACACACTGCATTTCCACGTTGAGCCATTCGAAGGGGCGAATCTGCAACCTGAAGCGCTGGCTTTCAACGGTATCGATCCTGACAACCCTCTGCGCGGGGCGATCAGTGAGCACGATGCGCTGCATGCGATTTTTAAAATGGTGCGCAAAGGCATCAAAGACAGCGGCTGTAGCCGTGCGATCATGGTGGCCCACAATGCGACCTTCGATCACAGCTTTATGATGGCCGCCGCGGCGCGCGCCTCGCTCAAACGCAACCCTTTCCATCCGTTTGTGACCTTTGATACCGCGTCGTTAAGCGGTCTGGCGCTGGGACAGACGGTATTATCCAAAGCCTGTGCCGCAGCCGGTCTGGATTTCGACAGCACCCAGGCCCACTCAGCCCTCTACGACACTGAGCAAACCGCCCTGCTGTTTTGTGAGATCGTAAACCGCTGGAAACGACTGGGCGGCTGGCCGATGGCAATGCCTGCCGACGATAATCAGGCATAAAAAAAAGCACCCGAGGGTGCTTTTTTATTGCCTGCGCTTATTCAGCGTCCGGCTCTTCGGTTTTGTACTTCGCCGCGGTTTCTTTGATCAGCGGTTGCAGTTCACCGCGCTGGTACATCTCAATGATGATGTCGCAGCCGCCTACCAGCTCGCCATCCACCCACAGTTGCGGGAAGGTCGGCCAGTTTGCGTATTTCGGCAGTTCGGCGCGGATGTCCGGGTTCTGCAGAATATCGACATAGGCAAAGCGTTCGCCACAGGCAGAAAGCGCCTGGACTGCCTGGGCAGAGAAGCCACAGCTAGGCAGCTTAGGGGAACCTTTCATGTACAGCAGGATCGGGTTTTCAGCGATTTGACGCTGGATTTTTTCGATGGTTTCGCTCATTGTCTTGCTTCCTTAACTTCTTCTTACGACAGTCGTCTCATTGTAGCGGTTCAGACAACCCACGGAAAATAACATTTTGTTCACCACGCACTATATTATCGCCTGCCGCGTAAAGATGCCTTAAGAATATCTCTTTAAGCGAAACGATTCGCTCATCCCGTAACCATTAATTGGCCCGTATTGCTGCTTTTTTTTGCGCTCGTTAACGAAATCGCGTCAGGATGCAAAAAGCCTATTAACTTTTTTGGTTTTTATGCATTAGAATCGACGAGTTTTGAAAATCACCCGCAAGCATGATTTCATGCCTGCCTGAATCAGGGGAATGCTCAGTGGCGCGGATAAATAAAATCTCGATCACGCTCTGTGCTTTAGTTTTTGCCTCGCTGACGTTTACGCCTTTAAGTCAGGCGTCCGAACAGGCGCGGCCCTCTGCCGTGCAAAAAACGCATCTGGCAAAAACCACCGACCGTAAAAAACAAAGCACGACCCAAAAGACAACAAAGAAAAGCAGTGGCACCAGTAAAAAAATAGCGAAACAAGCAACCAGTAAAACTTCCCGTCAAAAAACGTCTGCTAAAACAAAACGCCTGTCATCCAGCACAAAAATCAGCAGCGTCGCCTCACGCAAAACAAAAACTAACCCGGGGAAAATTGCCGCCGTAACCTTTACGGAAAAGTGCACCACCCGTAAAGGCCGTAAAGCGCATTGTGTGAAGGTCAAAAACAGCAAGCCGGTGACGCTGGCAGAGGCGCATAAAGTGCGCATCAAAAAAGCGCAGACCGCAGCGTTATCCACTTTAATGAACCAGATCGGCAAACCCTATCACTGGGGCGGCACGTCGCCACGTACCGGTTTCGATTGCAGCGGTCTGGTGTATTACGCCTACAAAGATTTGGTAAAATTCCGTATTCCGCGTACCGCGAATGAAATGTATCACCTGCGTGACGCCTCGCCGGTGAACGTGGCGGAACTGGAACGCGGCGATCTGGTGTTCTTCCGCACTCAGGGTCGCGGCACCGCCGACCACGTGGGCGTCTATGTCGGCAACGGCAAATTTATCCAGTCACCGCGTAGCGGCCAGGATATTCAGATCACGTCCCTCAGCGAAGATTACTGGCAGCGTCACTATGTTGGCGCGCGTCGGGTCATGACGCCGAAAAACGTCCGCTAAAAAAAATCACCCTGCCAGACTGCGCAGGGTGATCTTCTTTTTATTTCCCGGTGAGTACTAGTTTGCCAGGCATTCCCGGCGGGCATCGGCGCGTCCGGAGAACACCACCAGCAACAGTGCCAGCGCCGCTATGATCGCACCCATCACCGGCACGAACGCATAACCCAGACCGACGGAGATCACCGCCCCACCCGCTGCCGCGCCCAGTGCGTTGCCGAGGTTGAAAGCACCGATATTCACGGAAGAAGACAGACCAGGCGCTTCATGGGCGACACGCATCACGCGCATCTGCAACGGTGGCACTACCGCGAAGGTTGCAGCGCCCCACACCACCATCGCCATTGCCGCGCCGACATCGCTTTTCACCAGTAGCGGGATCGCCAGCATGATCACCATCAGCAGCAGTAAAAAGCCTTTCAGCGTACCGCTGACCGACCGATCCGCAAACTTACCGCCAAGGTAATTGCCCAGCGAGAAGCCGACGCCAATCAGCACCAGCATTGCCGTGACAAAGAACGGTGTGGCGTGATTCAGATCCTGCAACACCGGGGAGATATAGGTATAAAGCGTAAACATCGCCCCGGCCCCCAGCACGGTGGTCAGCAACGCCGACAGCACCTGCGGGCGCATCAGTACCGACAGTTCCTTGCGCACGTCAGGACGCACACCCGCACTCCCCTTCGGCAGGGAGAAGAACAGGCTGATCATCGCCACCACGCCCAGTCCTGCGGTGGCGAGGAAGGACATCCGCCAGCCGATGGTTTCCCCAAGCCAGGTCGCCGCCGGCACGCCGCCAATATTCGCAATGGTCAGTCCCATAAACATGGTCGCCACCGCACTCGCCTGCTTGTGCTTCGGCACAACACTCGCGGCCACTACCGAGCCAAGCCCGAAAAAGGCACCGTGGTTAAGGCTGGTGATAATGCGCGACAACAATAGCGTGGTGTAATCCGGCGCAATGGCCGAGAGCACGTTGCCGAGCGTAAAAATCGCCATCAGGAAAATCAGCGCATTACGACGGGCGCGATGTGACAGCAGCAGCGTCATCAGCGGTGCGCCCACCATCACGCCAATCGCATAAGCGCTGATCAGCATGCCGGCGGCGGGGATCGAGACATCGACGCCACGGGCGATAACCGGCAGCAATCCCATCGGTGAAAATTCAGTCGTACCTATCCCAAAAGCCCCAATCGCCAGTGACAGCAGGGGAAAATTAATCTTCATTGCTTAACTCCAGTAATGCGATAGCGCGCAGGCCGCCTCGCGGTGAAGTCAAAAGCATGACATCAATCACAAAAAAACAGAAGTTAATGAAGTGACAAAAGAGTATTGCTAATTTGATAATAATCGGCGGGAATGAAAAAGAGCGGGAGAAGGCTCTCCCTGCTCTGGATCAATTAAAAGCGGCAGTCATTGCGCCAGCAACAATGAGGCTGAGCACAATTACGGTAGTCAACAGCGAATACTTCAGATTGCTATCCATCATTTTTTCTCCTTCGTTAACCCCCACAAAAAGTGAGATTGTTCATTTTTACACAGTTAAACGTAAAAATCTTCTCTGTTTTAGATTGATAACGATTTTTAGACTTCCCCTTTTCATCAAGATCAGCCAGAATTCCACGCTAAATTTATTCGCGTACCGGCCACTGACCCCTCCTGACGTCCTGTGTCGTTTTCCCGGCGTACCGCAACTGATAAAAGTTGTGCGAAGGGTTAATAAAGGCAAACGTTTACCTGTAGAAGTATCAGGAGTTTAAGATATGGTCTGGAGTGAGATCTAATGGCAACAATTAAAGATGTAGCGAAACGCGCAAACGTTTCCACTACAACCGTATCACATGTTATTAACAAAACCCGTTTTGTCGCGGAAGAAACGCGCAACGCGGTGTGGGCAGCCATTAAAGAGCTGCATTATTCCCCCAGCGCCGTGGCGCGCAGTCTGAAGGTGAACCATACCAAGTCGATTGGCTTGCTGGCGACCAGCAGCGAAGCGCCCTACTTTGCTGAGATCATTGAAGCGGTTGAAAAAAACTGCTTCCAGAAGGGCTATACCCTGATCCTCGGCAATGCCTGGAACAATCTTGAGAAGCAGCGCGCTTATCTGTCGATGATGGCGCAGAAGCGCGTCGACGGGCTGATGGTGATGTGTTCCGAATACCCGGACCCGTTGTTGCGCATGCTGGAAGAGTACCGTCATATCCCGATGGTCGTGATGGACTGGGGCGAAGCAAAAGCCGACTTTACCGACTCGGTAATCGATAACGCTTTTGAAGGCGGCTACATGGCAGGCCGTTATCTGATCGAGCGCGGCCACCGTGAAATCGGCGTGATCCCCGGCCCGCTGGAGCGTAACACCGGCGCAGGCCGACTGGCGGGCTTTATGAAGGCGATGGAAGAAGCGCTGATCAAGGTGCCGGAGAACTGGATCGTGCAGGGCGATTTTGAGCCGGAATCCGGCTACCGCGCCATGCAGCAGATCCTGTCCCAGCCACATCGCCCTACCGCGGTATTCTGCGGCGGCGACGTGATGGCGATGGGCGCGCTCTGTGGTGCTGATGAAATGGGTCTGCGCGTGCCGCAGGACGTGTCGCTGATTGGTTATGATAACGTGCGCAACGCGCGTTTCTTCACCCCGGCGCTGACCACCATTCACCAGCCTAAAGACTCGCTCGGTGAAACGGCCTTCAATATGCTGATGGACAGGATCGTCAGCAAACGCGAAGAGTCGCAGTCCATTGAGGTGCATCCGCGCCTGATTGAACGCCGCTCCGTCGCCGACGGTCCGTTCCGCGATTACCGCCGCTAAGCCTTCCGGGGGCCAGTCACGCTGGCTCCCGCAACCATTCGTTATTCAGCGTTTCACTGTCCCCTAAATAATCCAGCAGCCAGCTTAAAGCGGGTGAATTGTCATTTTGCTGCCACGTCAGGCAGCAGGCGGCGTCCGGGAACGGGTTTTCCAGTGGCAACGCCACCCACTCCCCGCGATCGAGCCAGGGCTTAGCAAAGTGCGCGGGTACCATCCCGATACAGAGTCCCGCCGACAGGCATGCCGCCGATGACTCCCAGTCTGGGGCCACGATGCGGCGCTGGTTATCCAGTAGCCAGGTGATACGCTTCGGCAGCGAGCGGGAAGTGTCTTCGCGCACCAGCGACGGCCAGTTGCGCAACGTGTCATCACTGAGCGGTCCGTCCATCGTAGCCAGCGGATGCTGGCTGGAAACCACACATTTCCAGCTCAGCTTCCCCATATCCCGGAAAGCATAACGTCCACCGACCGGCACCGCCTGGGTCGCCCCAATCGCCAGTTCAACGCGTCCGTCCGCCAGCGCGTCCCATACGCCATTGAACACTTCCTGAAAAACGATCAGTTCCACATCCGAGAAATGCCGGTAGAAGTCGACGATCATCTGCCGGCTGCGCTCGGGCCTGACAATATTATCCACCGCGATGGAAAGCTGGCCCCGCCAGCCGTTGGCGATCTGCTGACATTGCTGGCGGGTGATCTGCATTTTTTTGATAACAGATCGCCCCTCCTTTAAAAACCAGCGCCCCGCCGGGGTTAACACCACGTCACGATGACGCCGTTCAAATAGCGGTACCGCCAGCCACTCTTCCAGTTGCCGCACGGTATAGCTCACGGCCGAGGGCACCCGGTGCAACTCCTGCGCCGCTGCGCTGAAGCTACCGGTTCGGTCCACCGCATCAACGACTTCAAGCGAATATTCTGACCACATGTTCTGCCTGCAAAATTTTTGAATGCAATGTGCAAATATTAGCGTTTCACAAGCGGCATTGCACTCCCTACACTCTGCCGCTCTGCTCACCTGCCTAAATAAGAGAACGAGACATGAAACCTGGAAAAGGATTTTTAGTCTGGCTGGCGGGGTTAAGCGTACTGGGCTTTCTGGCTACAGATATGTATTTACCCGCCTTCGCCGTTATTCAGAATGACTTACAAACCCCGGCGGCTGCCGTCAGCGCCAGTCTGAGTCTGTTTTTAGCTGGCTTTGCCATTGCGCAGCTGGCGTGGGGGCCGCTGTCTGATAACTATGGTCGCCGCCCGGTGCTGTTGAGCGGTCTGGCGCTCTTTGCCGTCGGCTGTCTGGGCATGCTGTGGGTGCGTGACGCCACCTGGCTGCTGGTGCTGCGTTTTGTACAGGCTATCGGCGTTTGCGCCGCAGCGGTCACCTGGCAGGCGCTGGTCACGGATCACTATCCGGCGCACCGCACTAACCGTATTTTCGCCACCATTATGCCGCTGGTCGGCCTGTCCCCGGCGCTTGCCCCGCTGCTGGGAAGCTGGATCCTCGCGCATTTCTCATGGCAAATGATTTTTATGACGCTGTTCGTCATCACCCTCGTACTGATGCTGCCCGCGCTGCGCCTGAAACCGGTGGTGAAAAAAACCACCAGCAACGACGTGCCGCTGACCTTTGCCACCCTGCTGCGCTCCCGCGACTATCGCGGTAACGTGCTGATCTACGCCGCCTGCTCCGCCAGCTTCTTCGCCTGGTTGACCGGTTCGCCGTTTATCCTCAGCGATATGGGTTACGGGCCGGCGGCGATTGGTCTGAGCTATGTTCCGCAAACCATCGCTTTTCTGATCGGTGGCTACGGTTGTCGCGCGGCGCTGCAAAAATGGCAGGGTAAACAATTACTGCCATGGTTACTGGTGATCTACGCCCTGAGCGTGGTGGGCACCTGGCTGGCGGGTCTACTGGCTGGTCAATCCCTGACCGCCCTGCTGGTGCCCTTCTGTGTGATGGCAATGGCGAACGGGGCGATCTACCCGATTGTGGTGGCGCAGGCGCTGCGGCCGTTCCCGCAGGCGACCGGTCGTGCAGCGGCACTGCAAAACACCCTGCAACTGGGCCTCTGCTTCCTGGCCAGCCTGCTGGTGTCCGCCCTTATCGGCACGCCGCTGTTGACCACGACCAGTGTGATGCTGGTGACGGTATTGCTGTCCGCGATCGGCTACCGCATGCAGCGTCACAGCGCAGACGAAACGGACGGCGAAACGGCTACCGTATAATTCCAATGGCAACTATGTTACGAATCAGTGATTAGGTTGCTAAGAATTTACTATTGTATCTGCCGGATCTGAGGCCTATACTCATTTCCGGCACGTATAATTACGATAAATATTATGTATTAACAGGCGCAGGATGTTGCCTGACTCACCACGGATGGCCTTTTCGGCAAGGGTAATCTCCCTTCCTCTGTTCTACGTCGGATTTCTGGCTCGCGGACCATTCCGTGAGATTTCTCACAAACCCTAAAAAGCGACTACGCTGTTTGAAGGTTCTGATCACATACAGGTGATGGAGAAGCTATGAGTTCATCGTGCATAGAAGACGTCAGCATACGGGATGATGACTGGTTTCGTATCGTAAGCGAACTGCTTGGTCGGGCGGGGATCACTATCAATGGTTCAGCACCGGCAGATATTCAGGTCAAGAATCCTCGTTTTTTTAAACGCGTGCTTCAGGAAGGATCGCTGGGGCTGGGTGAAAGTTATATGGATGGCTGGTGGGAGTGCGACCGGCTGGACATTTTCTTCAACAATGTGCTGCGCGCCGGTCTTGAAAACCAGCTGCCGCACCATCTCAAAGATACGCTGCGTATAGCAGGTGCCAGATTATTTAATTTGCAGAGCAAGCGCCGGGCATGGATCGTCGGCAAAGAGCATTACGATTTAGGTAATGACCTGTTCAGCCGCATGCTCGATCCGCAAATGCAATACTCTTGCGCCTACTGGAAGGATGCCTCGACGCTGGAAGACGCCCAGCTTGCCAAACTGAAGCTGATCTGCGAAAAGTTACAGCTTAAGCCAGGTCAACGTGTACTGGATATCGGCTGCGGCTGGGGCGGACTTGCGCAATATATGGCGCTGCATTATGGCGTCAGCGTCGTGGGCGTGACGATTTCGGCAGAACAGCAAAAAATGGCGCAGGAACGCTGCCGCGATCTGGATGTGACTATTCTGTTGCAGGATTATCGCGATCTGAATGAGCAGTTTGACCGCATCGTCTCCGTCGGTATGTTTGAGCACGTCGGCCCGAAAAACTACGCCACCTATTTTGACGTGGTGGATCGCAATCTTAAGCCAGACGGCCTGTTTTTACTGCACACTATCGGTTCCAACAAAACGGACCACCGCGTCGATCCCTGGATCAATAAGTACATCTTCCCTAATGGCTGCCTGCCGTCGGTGCGGCAAATTGCCACCGCCAGCGAACCGCACTTTGTGATGGAAGACTGGCATAACTTCGGGGCGGATTATGATACGACCTTGATGGCGTGGCATAGCCGTTTTCAGGCGACATGGCCTGAGATTGCCGGAAATTATTCCGAGCGGTTTAAACGGATGTTCAGCTACTATCTCAATGCCTGCGCGGGCGCATTTCGCGCGCGGGATATTCAGCTCTGGCAGGTGGTATTCAGTCGGGGTGCGGAGCGCGGTTTGCGCGTGGCACGTTAATAAAAAACCCCGGTGAACCGGGGTTTTTTTATGGGATTTATTCGTCGCGTTCAACCACCACAACCCGGGCCGCCATCACGCGTTCGACGGTGTCCACCACCGCCTGGGTTTGCGGATCGATCTCGATATTCACCCGACTGCCCAGTTTTTTAGCGCTAAGCGTCGTGCGCTCCAGCGTTTCCGGGATCAGGTGTACGCAAAAGCGGGTCGGCGTCACCTCGCCTACCGTCAGGCTAATACCGTCAATGCCGATAAATCCTTTATAAAGAATATATTTCATCAGCGTCGGGTCCTGGACTTTAAACCAGATCTGGCGATTATTTTCTGACGCCAGGATCTTAACCACTTCCGCCGTGGTGATAATATGACCCGACATTAAATGCCCACCAATTTCATCACTGAATTTTGCCGCGCGTTCAACATTCACATAATCGCCGGGGGCTAATTCACCGAGATTGGTAATACGCAGCGTCTCTTTCATTAAGTCGAAGCTGATAAGATTGCCGTTAATTTCCGTTACGGTCAGGCAGCAACCGTTGTGCGCCACGGAAGCGCCTGTCTCCAGCCCATCCAGCATGGTGTCTGGCAGCTCAACGACGTGGGTGCGGAAATTGGGTTTCTCATCGATGGACACCACTTTTGCCGTGCCCTGTACAATACCGGTAAACATGCCTGGTGCTCCTGTATCATTAATTCGGTTAACCGTGTTTCGCTCCCAGCACAATAACAGGTGAAAAATGAGGTTGCCAGTCTCGGGCCTTATTACGCTGTTTTTTCTCTGGATTAATCGCATTTCCCCGCTACAATGTACTGGTTATTTCTCCTGCAAATCTTTTGCTGCCAGTTACGGCGGCTGCTCAGTTTTTCATATAACTACAATTCAACAGGTGTTCACGTGCAGAAGTACTTTCTCGAAGCGCGTCAGTTATTAGCACTGGCAATCCCGGTGATCATTGCGCAAATCGCCCAGACTGCGATGGGTTTCGTCGATACCGTGATGGCGGGCGGCTACAGCGCCACCGACATGGCGGCGGTGGCTATTGGTACGTCCATCTGGCTACCCGCGATCCTTTTTGGTCATGGCCTGCTGCTGGCGCTGACGCCGACAGTGGCGCAACTGAACGGCTCCGGCCGCCGCGAACGCATAGCCCATCAGGTGCGCCAGGGTTTCTGGCTGGCGGGTGGCGTGTCGATACTGATCATGATTGTACTGTGGAATGCCGGGCATATTATTCATGCGATGCACAACATCGATCCGGAGCTGGCTGACAAAGCGGTGCGCTATCTGCGCGCCCTGCTGTGGGGTGCGCCGGGCTATCTGTTCTTCCAGGTGGCGCGTAATCAGTGTGAAGGCCTGGCGAAAACCAAACCCGGTATGGTGTTTGGTTTTATCGGCCTGCTGGTCAACATCCCCATCAACTATGTGCTGATTTATGGTCATTTTGGTATGCCAGAGATGGGCGGCGTCGGCTGCGGCGTGGCGACGGCAACGGTGTACTGGATGATGTTCGTCTGCATGGTTTCTTATATTAAACGTGCGCGCTCTATGCGCGACATCCGTAACGATATGCGCTTTGGTAAACCGGATTACCCGGTGCTGCTGCGTCTGGCGCAGCTGGGGCTGCCCATCGCCCTTGCGCTGTTCTTTGAGGTGACGCTGTTCGCCGTGGTGGCGCTGCTGGTATCGCCCCTCGGTATTGTTGATGTCGCCGGACATCAGATCGCGCTGAACTTCAGCTCGCTGATGTTCGTCCTGCCGATGTCACTGGCGGCGGCGGTCACCATTCGTGTGGGCTATCGTCTGGGTCAGGGTTCAACACTGGATGCGCAAACCGCAGCGAGAACCGGGCTGGCGGTGGGCGTCTGCATGGCGGCGGTGACCGCTATTTTCACCGTCATGCTGCGGGAAGATATCGCCCTGCTGTATAACGACAATCCGGAAGTGGTGCATCTGGCCTCGCAACTGATGCTGATGGCAGCGGTGTATCAGCTTTCCGACTCCATCCAGGTGGTCGGCAGCGGCATCCTGCGCGGCTATAAAGATACGCGTTCGATCTTCTTTATTACCTTTACCGCCTACTGGGTGCTCGGGCTGCCGAGCGGTTACGTGCTGGCGCTGACCGATCTGGTGGTGGATCGTATGGGCCCTGCCGGTTTCTGGATGGGCTTTATTATCGGTCTGACGTCAGCGGCCATTCTGATGATGCTGCGGATGCGCTATCTGCAACGCCAGCCGTCAAGCGTGATCCTCACCCGCGCGGCGCGTTGAGTAAAGGGTGGCCGCCTGCGGGCGGCTACTTTCTCAACATTTTGCGCAGTTGTTCCGCAATCGCGTGAAATCAGAATGAAAATTGCTTTTTTCCGCTTGCCACAGCCGCGCCCTGCCGCTAATATTCGTCCCCGTTGTCAGCACAACAATGCGTTCATAGCTCAGTTGGTTAGAGCACCACCTTGACATGGTGGGGGTCGTTGGTTCGAGTCCAATTGAACGCACCATCCTTTCTGTACAGTGCGTCCGTAGCTCAGTTGGTTAGAGCACCACCTTGACATGGTGGGGGTCGATGGTTCGAGTCCATTCGGACGCACCACTCAGTAATACACTCTCTCTTTTCTTCCTGTTTGACACCCTGACGGCTTTATCCGATCATGCTCGCTTATGCGTACCTGTGATAACTTCAGTGGGCCTCCATGTTTGATTACGCCGAATTCCCCGAACAGCGTCAGGAAAAAATAAAACAACTGTTAGCCCAGCACGGCAAAGTCGTGTGTGCCCTGCTTGCGCCTGAACTTAACGTCTCTGAACACACTATTCGCCGCGATCTCAAAGAACTGGCGACGCTTGGCCTGTGCAAGCGAGTTTATGGCGGCGCGGTCAGCGTCCTTCCCCCGTCCGGCAACTTCCTCAATCGCGAAAACGTCAACAGCGAGATCAAAGAACAGCTCGCCCGGCGGGCTGTGGCGCTGATCAAACCGGAAAGCTGCGTCTTTTTTGACGCCGGAACCACTAATCTTGCTATCGCGCGCCAGCTCCCTGTCGGGATGGTTCTGACCGCCGTCACTAACTCCCCTTTGATTGCTGCTGAACTGATGCATCATGAGGCGGTGGAAGTGATTTTTCCCGGCGGGCGCATCAATAAAGAGACCGGCGGCGCGACGGGTATTGATACCCTGCGCCACATCGAAAAAATGTTTTTCGATCAGTGTCTGCTCGGTGCCTGTGCGTTCGATGCGGATGAAGGCGTGACGGTCTTTGAGTACGACGACGCTGAATTCAAAAAATGCCTGGTGACGCGCAGCAGTGAAATCATCGTCACGCTGACCGCCGATAAAATTGCCACCCTCGCCCGCTATCAGGTCGCCAGCTGCGAAGAGATCACTACGCTGGTGACTGACGACACCCTGAGCGAGCACAATCTTAACGCACTGAAAAGTAAGAAACTGGATGTCATCCTCGCCAGCTGAACAAAAATAATCCGCAGGGCCGTTTGTACTCTTGATTATGATTGCGCATAATCGAGCACAACCAAGCAGAAAGTATTCTTCTGCACCCTGCTGTTGTTCACGCTTAAAAGGATCGAAACATGAACCATGCCCTGCCTGATGTCGCTTTCCTCCACGAACTGGCCGATGCCGCAGATAAAGAGACGCTGCCGCGTTTTCGCTCAGGTTTAAACCTGCATGTCGGCTCTAAGCCCAAAGAAGGCTTCCGCTTTGATCCGGTGACCGATGCCGATCGCGAAGCCGAGCGCGTGATGCGCGCCATCATCAACGAGCGGTACCCTTCCCATTCCATTATGGGGGAAGAATTTGGCACCACCGGCGACGGTCCGTTGCAGTGGGTGCTGGATCCGGTGGACGGCACGCGTCCGTTCCTGTGCGGCCTGCCGGTCTGGGGTACGCTGATCGGGCTGACGGTGGAAGGTTGCGGGCAGATGGGCATGATGGGTCAGCCATTTACCGGCGAGCGTTTCTGGGCTGATGGTAAACAGGCCTGGCGCAGTGGCCCGCAGGGCAGCGGTGTGATGACCACCCGCAAAGGTCTGCCGCTTAATCAGGCCATTTTGCACACCACCTCGCCTGAGCCGATCGCCCGCACGCCGGACGTTAACTTTGCCGCGCTGCACAGCGCAACCCTGATGACCCGCTACGGCGGCGAGTGCTATGCGATGGCGATGCTGGCTGCCGGTCAGATCGACCTCTGTCTGGAATATGCGCTGCAACCTTATGACATTGTCGCCTTTGTGCCGATTGTCGAACAGGCTGGCGGCGTAGTGACCACGCTGTCAGGAGATCGCCCGGAAGCCGGTGGCCGCATTCTCGCGTCTGGATGCCCGCGCCTGCATGACGAAGCACTGAAAATTCTTAACAGCTGATGTAATTAACAGGATGTCTATGAGCGATAAAAACGCAGCCCTGATACTTGACGCCACTGATGACGCCGCACGCGCACTGCCCGGCAGAAACGAACAGCGGGCCACGCGCATTGTCTTCTTTATGGCGGGATTTGCCACGGCGGCCTGGGCGGCGCTGGTGCCCTTTGCCAAGTACAATACTGGCGTCAGCGACGGCACGTTGGGTCTGTTACTGTTATGCCTTGGCGGCGGTGCGCTGGTGGCGATGCCACTCACCGGTGCGCTGACCGCCCGCTTTGGCTGTCGCCGGGTAATGGTGGTCTCGGTGCTGATTTTCTGCGCCATTCTGCCGCTGCTGGCGGTGACCCATGATGCACGCTTGCTGGCACTGGCGCTGCTGCTGTTCGGCATGGGTATCGGCACCACGGATTGCGCAATGAACGTGCAGGCGATCATTGTCGAAAAAGCCGCGCCTCGTCCACTGATGTCCGGTTTTCACGGCTTTTACAGCGTGGGCGGTATTGCCGGTGCCGGGGCGATGAGCGGCATGATGTCACTGGGGCTTTCCGCGCCCGCGGCCAGTCTGGTCACTACGCTTATCGTGGTTGCGCTACTGCTGGTGTGCGTGCGCGGTTTTCTCCGCTATGCCAATCCGCAGGAAGGCCCTGCATTTGCGGTTCCGCACGGTATCGTGCTGCTGCTCGGCGGCATCTGCTTTGTGGTGTTTCTGGCTGAAGGCGCAGTGCTGGACTGGAGCGCCGTGTTCCTGACCGAATACCGAGGGCTGCCGGAAGCGCGCGGCGGGCTGGGTTTTGCCTGTTTTGCGGCGACCATGACGCTGGGCCGTCTGACCGGCGATCGCATCGTCGCCCGCCTCGGGCAGCAGCGTGTGGTATTTGCCGGTGCCCTGCTGGCCGCCACCGGTTTGCTGCTGACGGTCGTGTCCGCGTCGTGGGTGCTGTCACTGGCAGGTTACGCACTGATCGGTCTGGGTTGCGCAAACATTGTGCCGGTGATGTTTTCGGCCATTGGCAGGCAGACCGCCATGCCGCAGGTGCTGGCAGTGCCCGCTGTGACCACGCTGGGCTATATGGGCGTGTTGGCCGGACCGGCAAGCATCGGCGGCATTGCGCATCACAGTAGCCTGACCACCGCTTTTGTGGTAGTCGCTGTGGCGATGGCAGGCGTGGCGCTGGTTTCCCGGCTGGTGAAAGTCTGACATCCCGCTCCTGGCCCGGCCGATTTTTATCGCGCCGGGCCTGTAAATTCTTTTAACTCCCTGAAATTATTTTTATCTTTGCTTAACACGTTGATAACACTTCGTTGTGAATCTGCACAGATGCATTTTGAAACGCTGTTTTCATTTTCCTTTTGCCTGTTTTTCATCGTATAATACGCGCCAATTGACTCTTGAATGGTTTCAGCTCATTGAACTGTAATATTCAACTATCACAGCGACTCATTCCCCCCTGGGCTGATACACAAGCACATATTCCTCTGCACGCTTTTTTTGATGTCACCTATTCTTATGACGTGACATCGCAAAACTTTCGCAACACCGGTTTGACTCCGCGGCGGTGCGCCCCCGGAGCACTATTTCCATATCCTTCTCAACTTAAAGACTAAGACTGTCATGAAAAAGACCAAAATTGTTTGTACCATCGGCCCGAAAACCGAATCAGAAGAGATGCTGACCAAAATGCTGGACGCTGGCATGAACGTGATGCGTCTGAACTTCTCCCACGGCGACTATGCAGAACACGGCCAGCGCATCAAAAACTTGCGCAACGTGATGAGCAAAACGGGCAAAAAAGCCGCTATCCTGCTGGATACCAAAGGTCCGGAAATTCGTACCATCAAACTGGAAGGCGGTAACGACGTCTCCCTGAAAGCAGGCCAGACCTTCACCTTCACCACCGACAAAACCGTTGTGGGCAACAGCGAGATCGTTGCTGTGACCTACGAAGGTTTCACCAACGATCTGTCCGTTGGCAACACCGTCCTGGTTGACGATGGCCTGATCGGCATGGAAGTCACCGCCATCGAAGGCAACAAAGTTATCTGTAAAGTGCTGAACAACGGCGACCTGGGTGAAAACAAAGGCGTTAACCTGCCGGGCGTTTCTATCGCGCTGCCGGCACTGGCAGAAAAAGATAAACAAGACCTGATCTTCGGCTGCGAGCAAGGTGTTGATTTCGTTGCTGCCTCCTTCATCCGTAAGCGTTCTGACGTGGTGGAAATCCGTGAGCACCTGAAAGCGCACGGCGGCGAGCACATCCAGATCATCTCCAAAATCGAAAACCAGGAAGGCCTGAACAACTTCGACGAAATCCTCGAAGCGTCTGACGGCATCATGGTTGCGCGTGGCGACCTGGGCGTAGAAATCCCGGTTGAAGAAGTGATCTTCGCGCAGAAGATGATGATCGAAAAATGTATCCGCGCACGTAAAGTGGTGATCACCGCCACCCAGATGCTGGACTCGATGATCAAAAACCCGCGTCCGACCCGTGCGGAAGCAGGCGACGTGGCTAACGCCATCCTCGATGGTACCGATGCGGTCATGCTGTCTGGCGAGTCTGCGAAAGGTAAATACCCGCTGGAAGCGGTATCCATCATGGCGACCATCTGCGAGCGTACTGACCGCGTGATGACCAGCCGTCTGGAGTTCAACAACGACAGCCGCAAACTGCGCATCACCGAAGCCGTTTGCCGTGGCGCGGTAGAAACTGCTGAGAAACTGGCTGCGCCGCTGATCGTCGTGGCGACCCAGGGCGGTAAATCTGCACGTGCTATCCGTAAGTACTTCCCGGATGCCACCATTCTGGCGCTGACCACCAACGAAGTGACTGCCCGTCAGCTGGTGCTGAGCAAAGGCGTTACCGCGCAGCTGGTGAAAGAAATCTCTTCCACTGACGATTTCTATCGCCTCGGTAAAGAAGTGGCGCTGGAAAGCGGCCTGGCGCAGAAAGGCGAAGTTGTGGTTATGGTCTCTGGTGCGCTGGTTCCGAGCGGCACCACCAATACCGCTTCTGTGCACGTCCTGTAATAATTGCCAAACGAATTAACCTGATTAAAAAAGCGCCATCACGGCGCTTTTTTTTATTCATTCAATAACAATTTTCATTAAGTGCAAATGTATTTGCACTATTTCAACCCGTCCGATCTAAGATGAATCCGATGAAAGTGGTCTGTTTTCACACAGTTTTTTAATGTCTTTACCTGAAGTCGGTGTTTCTTTGAGCGAACAGTCAAATTTAAGGGTATTCCCAACAAAAAAATATTCTCAATATAAAAAAGTTTGTGTAATACTTGTAACGCTACATGGAGATTAACTCAATCTAGAGGGTATTAATAATGAATCGTACTAAACTGGTACTGGGCGCGGTAATCCTGGGTTCTACTCTGCTGGCTGGTTGCTCCAGCAATGCTAAAATCGATCAGCTGTCTTCTGACGTTCAGACTCTGAACGCTAAAGTTGACCAGCTGAGCAACGACGTGAACGCAATCCGTTCTGACGTTCAGGCTGCTAAAGACGACGCAGCTCGCGCTAACCAGCGTCTGGACAACCAGGCTCACTCTTACCGTAAGTAAGAGTTCCTGTAATAAAATGGCGCACATTGTGCGCCATTTTTTTTGCCTGCGATTCGCCTTCTGTTACTGCGTCATCACTTTCCCGTCGTCGTTCGCCACAGCCGTTACCGCTGGCTCACCATTTTTTGCTGACAAGACCGCTGCCGGAGTGGACGTAGACTGCTTTGCTGCCGGGATCGCCACCGGGTAACCGGCACGGCGCACCATCGCTTTATCAATCGCCCGCTGCTCCCCGCCTGCCTGACGAATAAAATCGCCGAAGGTCGCGGTCAGCGTGATCGGTACCGTCTGGGTGTTTTCTTCAAGCGTAGCGGCCAGCGGGCGGTGCACCTCAATATAGTGTCTGCCGTCCGGCTCTACCGCATACTTTACCGGCTCGTTAATGATGCGTACCGGCGTACCGGTGCTGACCTGCGAGAACAGCGCCTCGATGTCGGGTGCACCCATACGAATACAACCGGAGCTGACGCGCAACCCTACGCTGTCCTGCGCGTTAGTGCCGTGAATAAGATATTCGCCGTTGCCCATCCCCAGACGCAGCGCATAGCGCCCCAACGGGTTATACGGCCCGGCAGGCACCACTGCAGGCAAATCGATGCCCTTAGCTTTTGAGCGTGCACGAATGCCCGCAGGCGGCGTCCAGGTCGGGTTCGGGATCTTCTGGCTGACGCGCGTGACGCTCACCGGCGTTTCCAGCCCCTGCTGACCGATACCGATAGGGAAAACCTGCACGATATCTTTACCCGGCGGATAAAAATAGAGCCGCAGTTCCGCCAGATTGACAATGATCCCTTCACGCGGGGTGTCCGGCAGTAGCATCTGCGTTGGAATGGTCAGCGTCGTACCTGGCGCAGGAATAGGGGCCATGGTGTCGTTCGCTTCGACGAGCAGCATTGCACTGGTGTCAAAATGCCGGCTGATGGCCTGCAGATTGCGATCCTGTGGTTGCACGACATATGTTTGATTCTGGCCGATAAGACGACTGCCTGCCGGCGGTAAGGGATAATCGGCCGCCCAGGCACCCTGTATGACGCTGTAAGCGCCGATAAGACTTAATGTTATTAGAGACGCGCGCTTCATGCTGAAACTCCTGTAATCACTGGCAGTGCGCCAGAAGGCTGATAAACCAGCGAGGCAGAATACTGCCCCGCATAACAGGATAGTCGCTGTCTTTTGAGTTTAGCTAATGTTTGCTGCTTTCGTACGAATTGCGCGGATCATTGCTTCCAGCCCTTGGGAGCGGGACGGGGTTAAATGCTGGGCAAGCGACATCTTTTCAAACCACGGGCGCACGTCAAACGCGACGATGTCCTGCGCGGTCATCTGCTGGTACAGAATAAACACCACCGCGATCAGTCCCTTGACGATAGCGGCGTCGCTGTCGCCCTGCAGTTCGATGACGCCATCATCCCGGCGCTGCATCACAATCCATACCTGGCTCTGGCAGCCCTGAATACTATTTTCCGGCTTGTGCGCCTCAGCGGCCAGTTCCGGCAGTCGCTGGCCCAGCTCGATGATATAGAGATACTTCTCTTCCCAGTTGGCGCAACGCGTAAAGTTGCGCAACAGTTTTTCTTTATCGGGTAAAGCGGCCATTACGTCCCCCTGTCAGCCTAATAACTGATGAATGCGTTTCAGTCCGGCCACCAGACGATCCACTTCTTCTTGCGTGTTGTACATCACCAGCGACGCGCGGCACATGGCGGGGACCTGGTAAAACGCCATCAGCGGCATTGCGCAGTGATGCCCGGTGCGCACCGCGACACCATAATTATCCAGGAAACTGCCCACATCATAGGCGTGATGGTTACCCAGATTAAACGCGATCACGCCCAGACGATCGGCCGGGCCGTATAACGTCAGATCCGGCACGTCAGCCAGCGCCTTCAGGGCATATTGCATCAGCCCCTGCTCGTACTCCGCAATGGCGTCAAGCCCCAGCGCGGTCACATATTCCATGGCTGCGCCAAAGCCGATGATGGCGCCGGTGTTCGGCGTACCCGCCTCGAAGCGCCACGGTGCTTTCGCCCAGGTGGTGCCTTCCGTCAGGCTGACGCTGGCGATCATCGCCCCGCCCCCTTCCCACGGCGGCATTGCCTGCAGGATCGCCTCTTTGGCGTAGAGGATGCCGATACCGGTCGGCCCGTACAGTTTATGGGCGGAGAAAACGTAAAAATCGCAGTCCAGCGCCTGTACATCAACTGCGTGATGCATCACCGCCTGCGCGCCATCCACCAGCACTTTCGCACCCTGTTGATGGGCCTGAGCGATGATACCCGCGAGCGGGTTTTCGGTGCCGAGCACGTTGGAGACGTGCGTAACCGCCACCAGCCGCGTGCGATCATCGAGCAGCCCGGCCAGCGCCTCGAGTTGTAGCGTGCCGTCCTGATTGATCGGGATAACCCGCAGCTCCGCGCCGGTGCGTTCACACAGCATCTGCCAGGGCACGATATTCGCGTGGTGTTCCATGGCGGTGATGATGATGTTGTCACCCGCCGCCACGTTGCGGTTGCCCCAGCTGTTGGCGACCAGATTGATGCCTTCGGTAGTGCCGCGCACAAACACCAGCTCTTCCGGCGTGCGGGCATTGATAAAGCGGGCAGCCAGCGTACGCACGTTTTCCATGCGCTGGGTCGCTTCTGCACTCAGGGTGTGAATGCCGCGATGCACGGCAGCATAGCCGTGGCGGTAAAACTCCGCTTCAGCATCAATCACCTGATGCGGTTTTTGCGCGCTGGCGGCGCTGTCGAGATACGCCAGCGGCTGGCCATTCACTTCACGCGTCAGAACGGGAAAATCCGCCCGTACGCGCTCAACGGAAAAACTCATGCGATGCCCCCTGGCAGGCGCTGACCGATACGGGACAGCACCTCGTGCCTGAGCGCCTCGTCGCTGATGGCTTCCGTCAGTTCAGCGGCAAAGGCGTAGATGATCATTTGCTGCGCGGCCTTTTCATCGATGCCACGCGAGCGCAGGTAGAACATTTGTTCATCGTCAATGCGGCCAATGGTCGCGCCGTGGCTGCATTTCACGTCGTCGGCGTAAATTTCCAGCTGCGGTTTGGTGTCCACTTCCGACAGACGGCCAAGCAGCAGATTGTTGTTGGTCATTTGCCCGTCGGTTTTAATGGCATGCTGCGCCACATTGATCAGACCGTTAAACACCGCCCGACCTTTGTCAGAAACGATGGTTTTGTGCAGCTGACGGCTGTTGCAGTAACCCTTGTTATGCGCAAGCCAGGTACGGGTATCGCACACTTCACTGTTAACCGGCATCACCAGGCTGTTAACGCGCAGCGTGGTGTTTTCGCCGTTCAGCGCCATGCTGGTGTTATGGCGCAGCACCGCGCCGCCAAGCAGGAAACTGTGGCTGTGGGCGGCAGCATCGGCGGCGAGCAGAATATCGTTATGCGCAAAGTGATAGCTCTGCGCATTTTCAAATGCCAGCTTCGCGTGATGCAACTGTGCATTCGGTGCCACGTTCATGGTCAGACGCGAGCCGGTGAAATGGCGTTGATCGTTGAGGCTGACATAATGCTCATACACCGTTGCTTCCGCGCCCTGCTCCAGCGTCAGATGATGACGGTAGTGAGCGGTGTTCATCTCTTCACCCGCCAGACCCTGGGTGATATGCATCAACAGCAGCGGCTTCGCCGGACGCTGGTTACGCGCCACCTGAATATGCGTGACGCTGTGCGCCAGGCTTTCCGTCAGATGCAGAAACACTTCCGGCTGTGCCGGTGCGGGCAGTGCGCCGCGTTCGTCGTTAATGGTGACGGCAAAGCCACTGTTTTCCGTGCTGTCGCTGAGATCGGCGTCAAAGCGACCGTCAACAAAGACCAGCCGCACCGCGTTCACCGGCAAGGCCAGCGCATCACGCTGGGCAGCGGTCAGGCGGGTTTGCGTACTGACAAAGTGGCTACTGAGCAGGCCTTCCAGCGGCGTGTATTTCCAGTTCTCGTGCTTACGCGTTGGCAGCCCTAAACGCAGCACCTGTTGCAGATGCTGCTGCGCCTGCTCCGAACGGGCCTCGCCCTCGGTTTCAAACAGATGATGCCACTGTTGCAGCGCGTTACTGCTGTTCGGTAAGCCAGCCATAGCCCTGCTCCTCCAGTTGTTTCACCAGCGTGAAATCACCGGATTTCACGATGCGGCCCTGGTACAGCACATGCACAAAATCAGGCTTGATGTAATCCAGGATGCGCTGGTAGTGCGTGACGATAATAAAAGAGCGTTTCTCGTCGCGCAGAGAGTTCACCCCTTCGGCAACGATTTTCAGCGCATCGATATCCAGACCAGAGTCGGTTTCATCGAGGATGCACAGTTCCGGCTCCAGCACCGCCATTTGCAGAATGTCGTTACGCTTTTTCTCACCACCGGAGAAACCAACGTTTACCGAACGGGTCAGCAGATCTTCCGGCATTTTCAGCAGCTTGATTTTCTCTTCCATCAGATCCTGGAAGTCAAAGCGATCCAGCTCATCCAGCCCGCGATATTTACGCACGGCGTTGAGCGCGGTTTGCAGGAAGAATTGGTTGCTGACGCCTGGGATCTCAACCGGATACTGAAACGCCATAAAAATGCCTTCGCCCGCACGATCTTCCGGCGACAGCTCCAGCAGATCTTTGCCGTGAAATTGCACGGAACCCCCGGTCACTTCATAGTCTTCGCGTCCGGCGAGGGTGGCTGAGAGCGTACTTTTTCCGGAGCCGTTAGGTCCCATAATGGCGTGGACTTCCCCAGGACGAACGTCAAGGCTCAGCCCACGCAGGATCTCTTTGTCTTCAACGGCAACCTGCAAATCTTTAATGCTTAACATGTAATTTCCTTAACCGACGCTGTGCTCAAGGCTGATGGCGAGTAATTTCTGGGCTTCTACGGCAAATTCCAGCGGCAGCTCGGAGAAGACATCCTTACAGAAACCGTTAACGATCATCGAGATCGCATCTTCTTCGCTGATACCGCGTTGCAGGCAGTAGAACAGCTGATCTTCACCGATACGCGACGTTGTGGCTTCGTGCTCCAGCTGGGCGCTGTTATTGCGACATTCCACGTACGGGAACGTATGCGCGCCACAGTCCGGGCCAATCAACATCGAGTCACACTGGGTGAAGTTACGCGCGTTGGTGGCGGTAGGCATGATTTTTACCAGCCCGCGATAGCTGTTCTGACTTTTACCGGCGGAGATCCCTTTCGAGATAATGGTTGAGCGGGTGTTCTTGCCGATGTGGATCATCTTGGTGCCGGTGTCGGCCTGCTGATGACCGCTGGTCAGCGCCACCGAGTAAAACTCACCGATGGAGTTATCGCCGCGCAGAATGCAGCTCGGGTATTTCCAGGTGATCGCCGAGCCGGTTTCTGACTGCGTCCAGGACATTTTGCTGTTTTCGCCTTCGCACAGCGCGCGTTTGGTGACGAAGTTCAGAATGCCGCCGGTGTTGTTATCGCCCGGGAACCAGTTCTGCACGGTGGAGTATTTGACTTCCGCGTCTTTGTGGATGTTCACTTCCACCACCGCCGCATGGAGCTGGTAGCTGTCGCGCACTGGCGCTGAGCAGCCCTCGATATAGCTGACGTAGCTGCCTTCATCGGCGATCAAAATGGTGCGCTCGAACTGACCAGTTTTTTCCGCGTTGATACGGAAATAGGTCGACAACTCCATCGGGCAACGCACCCCTTTCGGGATATAGATAAAGGTGCCGTCAGAGGCCACCGCCGCATTCAGTGCGGCAAAGAAATTATCGTTCGACGGCACTACGGTGCCGAGATACTTCTGCACCAGCTCCGGGTGATCGTGGATCGCCTCCCCGAAGGAGCTGAAGATCACGCCGTGTTCAGCGAGTTTTTCGCGGTAGGTGGTCGCCACGGAAACGGAGTCAAAAATGGCGTCCATCGCCACTTCACGCCCTTCACGTACCGGCACGCCCAGCTGATTAAAGGCTTCTTCCACTTCGTCCGTCAGGTAACTGCCTGCCCCGGTTTGCTGCACCGCTCCCGGTTGCGAGGCGCAGGTGTCATCGCAGTTACCGCAGGATGGCGCGGAGTAGTAGCTGTAATCCTGATAATCCAGCTTATCGTAATGGGCTTTCAGCCAGTGCGGCTCTTCCATTTCCAGCCATGCCCGATACGCTTTCAGGCGGAACTCCAGCATCCATTCAGGTTCATTACGTTTGGCCGAAATTGCCCGCACCACATCTTCATTGATGCCGTGCGCCATTTCGTCCGTCTGTAACCGGGTGAAGAAACCCTCTTTGTAATTCAGCGGGCCGGACCAGGTTTTGACATCGTCAGTCGCTTCAGTATTACGAGACATAGTACCGCCTATACCCCAAAGCTTTCGCCACAGCCACATTCGTGCTGCGCTTTCGGGTTATTGAATTTAAAAATCTGATTCAGTCCTTCGCGCACATAGTCCACTTCGGTGCCATCAATAAATGGCATCGCCTGCAGCGGCACGTACAGACGCGCGCCGTCGAACTCAAACAGCAGATCGTCTGCCACCGGCTCTGAGACCGTATCGAGAACATAACCAAAGCCGGCACAGCCGGTTTGCTTAATCCCAAGACGCACACCGAGCAGGTCTGGCTGTTTGTCCACCAGCGCGCGGATATGCTGCGCCGCTGCGGGCGTTAACGTCAGTCCCTGCCAGCCGGGATCGTTGGGGTCGAAGGTTCCTGCTTGCAATTCCATAGGTCTACCTCACGTAATGGTGCCAAAGGGCATAACGCTATGTTAGTGATAATGATTATCACTTCAACCTCTATTCCAAAGGGTTATTACCTGAAACGCCCTTTTTGCACAGTTCTATTAAGCATAGACCCTGACAACGGGCTTATCCGTAAAGGGCAGCGAGAATTAACCAATTGAAAATAAAGTATTTTGAGGCGGTGTTAGTTACCACAGCGTGCGGAAATGAAACATGTATAGGCAATGCCTATTTATCAGATAGGATTTTATAACAATTTTGCAATATAAACGCGACAAATGGTGCGGCAATGCCCGGCGATGTGTGCTTGCCGGGCAAGGCAGAGATTAACGATACAGCGACGACTCACCCGACGGGCGGGTTTTAAAGCGGCGGTGCACCCACAGATACTGCTCGGGGGCGCGAAGGATCTCGTTTTCGATCACTTTGTTCATATTGCTGGCGGCTTCAAACTCGCTCTCTTTCGGGTAATCGGTCAACTCCGGGCCGATAAATAATGAATACCCGCTACGATCGGCTTTACGCACCATGGTCACCGTCAACATCACGGAGCCGGACAGACGCGACAGCACATAAGTGCCGTTGGTGGTGGCGGCGTTAACTTCAAAGAACGGCGCGAAGGTGCTGCCCTTGCGGCCATAGTCCTGATCCGGGGCAAACCATACCGCTTCGCCCTTTTTCAGCGCGTTAACCAGCCCTTTCAGGTTACGACGGTCAATCATGGATTTATTGGAACGCATCCGTCCGCGCGTCTGCACCCACTCCATCAGTGGATTATTATGCGGACGATAGGTGGCCATCATTGGCTGGCATAAGCCCATCACACGGCCGCCCAGTTCCAGCGACATAAAATGCACGCCAATAACCATCACGCCCTTCTGTTTTGCCTGTGCTTCCTGCAAATGCTGATAGCCATCCACATCAAACCAGCGACGTACGCGTTCGTCCGGCCAGAACCACGCCATCCCGGTTTCCAGCAGCCCCATGCCCAGCGAGCGAAAATTGTTTTCGATTAATGCTTCCCGCACCAGCGGATCCATTTCCGGGAAACAGAGTTCCAGATTGCGGCGGGCAATACTTTCACGCCGTTTCAAAAAAGGACGCGCCAGGGTGCCGAGAGAAGTACCGAGACGGGCGATCAGTGGGTAAGGTAACTGCACCAGCAGCCAGAGAACGCCGAGGCCAAACCATGTGGTCCAGTGGCGTGGATGAAGAAAGGAAAATTTTAACGATGTACGCATTACCATGTTACCTGAAGTACCTTTATTAAGTAGCGCGCAAGGAAACCACGAATCATATCTCCAGGCCTTGATGCGTTACCGTCTCTGAGTTTGACAACGATCATGTTCAGAGATTCACTGTTGAGCACTATATCACAGCGCGAAATTATCACGCGACGTTTCTAATGGATTATGCGGCTGCCTGTACAGCCGCGTTACCGGTCAGAGAATGGCGGTGGTCAGCCGGGATGAGCAGCACAGACGGTTCTGCTCGTCATAGATATGGATCTGCCACACTTGATGACGCCCGCCGGTATGCAGCGCCGTACAGACGCCACGCACACGGCCACTGCGCACCGAACGAATATGGTTGGCATTGACCTCCAGTCCAACCACATTTTGTTCTCCTTCACTGCACAGATAGCCCGCCACCGACCCGAGGGTCTCCGCCAGCACCACCGACGCCCCGCCGTGCAGCAGGCCAAAAGGCTGATGCGTGCGGTGGTCCACCGGCATCGTGGCTTCAATGGTGTCAGCAGTAAGGCGCTCAAATTGAATATCCAGCAGCCCGACCATGTTCCCTTCGCCCATGGCGTTCAACGCGTCAAGCGTCGCTTCCCGTTTCCAGATCATCCTGTTATCTCCAGTAAAGCCTGCAATGGATGGCGAACCCCGCTGCCCTCGATGCGCTTGACCTGGCTGCGGCAGGAATAGCCGGTCGCCAGGCAGCGATTGCGCGGCAGACGCTGCATCGCCTGATGCCATGACAGTTCATAAATGCCCAGCGAACTGGCGTGGTTTTTTACTTCGTGGCCGTAGGTGCCGGCCATACCGCAGCAGCCGACGCTGATATTTTCCAGCTTCGCACCAAAACGGGCGAAAATGGCGGCCCACTGCCCCGGCGTGCCCGGCAACGCCGTCACTTCGGTACAGTGAGCAAACAGATACCAGGACTCACCACTGACAGCGCGCGGCTCCACGCCTTCCAGCACGGCGGGCAGCCATTCATGCACCAGTTGCACATTAAATTCTCCGCGCGTGTCACCCAGCGTTTGCTTGTATTCATCGCGATAGCAAAGCACCAGCGCCGGATCGACGCCGACCATCGGCATGCCAAGCTGGGCGATGCGCGTCAGAAAGTCGGAGGTTTTCTGTGCCGTTTTCGCAAAGCGCGTCAGGAAACCTTTGATGTGCTGCGCCTTGCCGTTAGGGGAGAACGGCAGGATCACCGGCTGATAGCCGAGTTTTTCCGCCAGTCGCACAAAATCACTCACGACCTGCGCGTCGTAATAGCTGGTGAAGGGATCCTGCACGACCAGCACCGTTCTGGCTTTTTCGTCGGCGCTTAACTGTTCCAGATTTTCCAGCGTCATGTTCGCTGTGCGATGTCCCACCAGTTGCTGTTGCAGGGAGGGCTCCGACAGCAGCGGCAAATCCACCATGCCAATGCGTTTTTCCGACAGCGTACGCACCCACGGCTGACGCAGGAAAAAGTTAAAGGTTTTCGGCGCACGCGCCATTAGCGGCGCATAGCTCTCCACCGAGGCGACCAGGTGATCGCGTAGCGGGCGCAGATAACGGGTGTGATAAAGCTGCAGGAAGCGCGAGCGGAACTCCGGCACATCGATTTTGATCGGGCACTGGGTTGAGCAGGCTTTGCATGCCAGGCAGCCTGACATCGCCTCTTTCACTTCATGAGAGAAGTCATACTCGCCTTTGCGCGCATGCCAGCTGTTGCGGGTGCGTTCAATAAGCCCCCGCAGGCTGACGCGGCTTTCCGCCAGCTCTTTTTCGAGCTTCAGCGGATCCACACCGCGATCCGCCAGCAACCGCAGCCATTCGCGCACCAGCGTAGCGCGGCCTTTCGGCGAGTGAATACGATTGCTGGTGATCTTCATTGACGGGCACATCGGGCTTTTCACGTCAAAGTTAAAGCACAGACCGTTGCCGTTACATTCCATTGCGCCACGCCAGGAAGACCGTACCGCTATGGGGATCTGGCGATCATAAGTGCCGCGTTTGACCGCATCCACCTGCATCATCGGCGCGTCGATGCCCGCCGGCGGACAGATTTTGCCTGGATTCAGGCGATTATGCGGATCGAACGCCGCTTTGATTTTACGCAGTTCGCCGAACAGCTGCTCGCCAAAAAACGCCGGGCTGTACTGGGCGCGGAAGCCTTTACCGTGTTCGCCCCATAGCAGCCCGCCATATTTCGCGGTAAGCGCCACCACCTCATCGGAGATCTGCTTCATCAGCATCTCCTGCTGGGGATCGCACATGTCCAGCGCTGGACGCACGTGCAGCACCCCGGCATCCACGTGTCCGAACATGCCATAGCTCAGGCCATGGCTGTCGAGCAGCGCGCGGAACTCGACGATGTAATCCGCCAGATGCTCCGGCGGCACGCAGGTATCTTCCGCAAAGGGGATCGGTTTGGCCGCGCCTTTTGCATTGCCGAGCAGGCCAACGGCTTTTTTACGCATCGCGTAGATACGCTCTATGCCCGCCAGATCGCCACATACCTGCCAACCAATCACGCCGCCCTGCTCTGTGGCAATCAGGCTAGCCAGCCGTTCACACAGTGCGCTGACCTGGCTGTCGATCAGCGCTTCGTCGTCGCCGGCGAACTCGACAATATTCAGGCCGAGCATCTCTTTATCAGGCACATCGGTGATCAATTCATGCACCGAATGCCAGACAATATCTTCCCGTGCCAGGTTGAGCACTTTTGAGTCGACGGTTTCCACCGACAGCGCCCGCGCTTCCACCATAAAGGGCGCATTGCGCAGCGCCGAGTTAAAGGAGTCGTATTTGATATTGACCAGGCGGCGCACTTTCGGCAGCGGCGTAATATCCAGCCGCGCCTCGGTAATAAACGCCAGCGTGCCTTCAGAGCCGGTCAGAATGCGGGTTAAATCGAAACGGGTCATCTCGTCGTTAAAGACGTGACGCAAATCGTAACCGGTGAGGAAGCGGTTAAGCTTGGGGAATTTATCGATAATCAGCTGGCGATTGTCACGGCAGCTCTCATACACCGCTTTATAGATGCGGCCAATGGCAGTCTGCGCCTCGCCGAGGGTTTCCGCCAGCTCCAGCGACACCGGCTGCGTGTCCAGAATGTCGCCGCCCATCAGTACCGCGCGCACCCCCAGCGTATGATCCGAGGTTTTACCGTATACCAGCGAGCCCTGCCCGGAGGCATCGGTATTGATCATCCCGCCCAGCGTGGCGCGGTTACTGGTGGACAGCTCCGGCGCAAAGAAATAACCGTATGGCTTCAGATACTGGTTAAGCTGATCTTTGATCACCCCGGCTTCAACGCGCACCCATCCCTCTTTGGGATTGATTTCAAGAATGCGGTTCATATAGCGCGAGAGATCGACCACAATCCCGGCGTTTAGCGCCTGGCCATTGGTGCCGGTCCCTCCACCGCGCGGAGTGAAGATCAGCGATTCGAAACGCGGTTCGGCGGCGATACGCGCGATCAGCGTGACATCCGCCGTGGAACGGGGAAAAACCACGGCATCGGGAAGGAGTTGATAAATACTGTTATCGGTCGCCATGGTCAGCCGGTCGGCGTAACTTGTGGCGGTGTCTCCGGTGAAACCTTGTTGCTCCAGTGCCTGTAAAAAGTTCAGCACCAGCTGAACGACGCCGGGTGCCTGAGAAATCTGTGGGATCATTACTGTTGACCCTGCCTGACTGTTAGAGTTGTGAGTATTTAATCGTTTGCATTGTGCGTTTATCGTTGTATCACATTTTTTTCTTATACGCCCGGCAGAATTACAGGCAGAATTCGCTGTCTGAAATCGCTGATATTTAGCAGGTTTAGAAAGTCATTTTCACGTCGCGCTGGCGTTCCGGCGTACCTACAGGATGAAGAAAGAATATGGTTAATTTTCGACAGGCCAGGGATGTACCGCAGGTAATGCTGTCGGTGCTGTTTTTAGCGCTCATGATTGTCGCCTGTCTGTGGATCGTGCGCCCGTTTGTGCTGGGATTCGCCTGGGCCGGCACCATTGTGATCGCCACCTGGCCGCTGTTTTTACGTCTGCAACGTCGGCTGCTGGGCCGCCGCTCGCTGGCAGTGCTGGTCATGACGCTGTTCCTGATCCTGGTGTTTGTTATCCCTGTTGCCCTGCTGGTCAACAGCCTGGTGGACGGCAGCGGCCCGGTGATCCACGCCATTACCGCAGGCGATATGACCCTGCCGGATCTGGCCTGGCTGAACAGTATTCCGCTGGTGGGGAGCAAACTTTATACCGGCTGGCATAACCTGCTGGATATGGGCGGCAGCGCCATCATGGCAAAAGTGCGACCTTATATTGGCACCACCACCACCTGGTTTGTCGGCCAGGCGGCGCACATTGGTCGCTTCCTGATGCACTGTGTGCTGATGCTGTTGTTCAGCGCCCTGCTGTACTGGCGCGGTGAACAGGTGGCGCGTGGCATCCGTCATTTCGCTACCCGTCTGGCGTCCACACGCGGCGACGCGGCGGTACTGCTGGCGGCGCAGGCGATCCGCGCCGTGGCGCTGGGCGTAGTGGTCACGGCACTGGTGCAGGCGATCCTCGGCGGCATCGGCCTTGCGATTTCCGGCGTGCCTTATGCCACGCTGCTGACCGTGGTGATGATCCTGTCGTGTCTCATCCAGCTTGGCCCCCTGCCGGTACTGGTCCCGGCAATTATCTGGCTCTACTGGAGCGGCGATACCACCTGGGGCACGGTGCTGCTGGTATGGAGCTGCGTGGTGGGCACCCTGGATAACGTCATTCGTCCGATGCTGATCCGTATGGGCGCGGACCTGCCGCTGATCCTGATTTTATCCGGGGTCATTGGTGGCCTGATTGCTTTCGGCATGATCGGCCTGTTTATCGGCCCGGTGCTGCTGGCGGTAAGCTGGCGTCTGTTTGATGCGTGGGTGCAGGAAGTGCCCGCGCCGGTGGAAATCCCGGCGCACCTCGGTGAAGAAGCCGGGTCGAACAAAGAATAATTTTCAGGCGGGGAAACCCGCCTTTAATTAAGCAGTGCTAATCAATTCCCCCTCTCTCTGCGAATATTCCTGGATGCTTCCCCATCCCATGCCACTTCCCTGTCGCAAATTCTTTACGCTTATTTAACTATTGAGACGAATCTGATCGACGCAAAAATTCGCCATGCCTACTATTAGGTCACGGTTATAAATCAACGCATTGATTTATAAGCATGGAATCCCCTGAGTGAAACAACGAATTGCTGTGTGTAGTCTTTGCCCATCTCCCACGATGGGCTTTTTTTTATCCTGAAAACGGCGTTTTTAAGATAAAAAAATCCCCGGCTGTAACCGGGGATGAAAACTAAGTTTTTATTTATTCAGTTCGGCAAGACTGAGCCAGGTTTGCACCACGGTATCCGGGTTAAGGGACAAACTGTCGATCCCCTCCTCCATCAGCCAGGCCGCAAAGTCTTCATGATCAGACGGCCCCTGACCGCAGATGCCCACATATTTGCCCTGTTTCTTCGCCGCGCGGATCGCCATAGACAGCAGCGCTTTCACCGCGTCGTTACGCTCGTCAAAGAGTTCAGAGACCACGCCGGAATCACGGTCAAGGCCCAGCGCCAGCTGCGTCATGTCGTTAGAGCCGATAGAGAACCCGTCGAAATACTCAAGGAACTGTTCAGCTAAAAGGGCGTTGGACGGGATCTCACACATCATGATCACTTTCAGTCCGTTTTCGCCCCGCTTCAGTCCCTGACGCTCCAGCTCTTCAATCACCGCTTTCGCCTGCGCCACGGTGCGCACAAACGGGATCATGATTTCGACGTTGGTCAGCCCCATTTCATTACGCACATATTTCACCGCCTCGCACTCCAGCGCGAAGCAGTCGCGGAAGCTGTCTGCCACGTAGCGGCCCGCGCCACGGAAGCCGAGCATCGGGTTTTCCTCTTCCGGCTCGTAACGCTCACCGCCCACCAGATTGGCGTATTCGTTCGATTTAAAATCGGACAGGCGCACAATGACGCGTTTCGGGTAAAACGCCGCCCCCAGGGTTGCGATCCCTTCGCTCAAACGTCCAATATAAAACGCTTTCGGCGAATCGTAGCCTTTCATCAGGGCGCGGATCTCTTTTTGCAGCGCTGGCTCCTGGTCGTCAAACTCCAGCAGCGCCCGCGGATGCACGCCGATCATGCGGTTGATGATAAATTCCAGACGGGCCAGACCCACCCCTTCGTTAGGCAGACAGGCGAAGTCAAAAGCGCGATCCGGGTTACCGACGTTCATCATGATTTTTAACGGCAGATCCGGCATGGTGTCGACGCTGGAGCTTTTGATACTGAAATCGAGCATCTCGGCGTACACGTAACCGGTATCGCCTTCGGCGCAGGAGACGGTGACTTTTTCGCCATCCTTCATGCGCTCGGTGGCATCGCCACAGCCCACTACCGCCGGAATGCCAAGCTCACGGGCGATGATCGCCGCATGGCAGGTGCGTCCGCCACGGTTAGTGACAATCGCCGCCGCTTTTTTCATGATCGGCTCCCAGTCCGGGTCGGTCATGTCGGTGACCAGCACATCGCCTGGCTCAATACGGTTCATCTCGCTGATGTCGTGGATCACTTTCACCGGACCCGCGCCGATGCGGTGACCAATAGCGCGGCCTTCAGCGATGATTTTGCCCTGGTCATGCAGCGTGTAGCGCTCCATCACCTGGCCACGGGAACGCACGGTTTCCGGACGCGCCTGCACGATAAACAATTTGCCGGTATGGCCGTCTTTCGCCCATTCAATATCCATCGGGCGACCGTAATGCTTCTCGATCTGCACCGCTTGTTTCGCCAGTTCCTGCACTTCTTCATCGTTCAGGGAGAAAATGTCACGGTCGGCTTCGGGCACATCTTCAATGCGCACCTGTTTGCCGTGCTCCTGGGTCGGCGCATAGATCATGCGGATTTTTTTCGAGCCCATGGTACGGCGCACAATCGCCGGACGCCCGGCTTCCAGCGTCGGTTTGTGCACGTAGAATTCGTCCGGGTTAACCGCCCCCTGCACCACCATCTCACCCAGCCCCCAGGCAGAGGTGATAAACACCACCTGATCGAAGCCGGATTCGGTATCAATGGAGAACATTACGCCGGACGACGCCAGATCAGAGCGCACCATGCGCTGCACGCCTGCCGACAGCGCGACGCCGCGATGGTCGTAACCCTGATGGACACGATAAGAGATGGCGCGGTCGTTAAACAGTGAGGCATACACATGTTTAACCGCCACCAGCACGGCGTCATAGCCCTGCACGTTTAAGAAGGTTTCCTGCTGACCGGCAAATGAGGCATCCGGCATGTCTTCTGCGGTCGCGGACGAGCGTACCGCAAAAGAGGCTTCAGCGTCGTCTGCCGACAACTGGTTATACGCCTCGTGAATGGCCTGTTCCAGTTCTGGCTGGAAAGGTGTGTCGATGATCCACGCCCGAATCTGCGCGCCTGCTTTCGCCAGCTCGCCCACGTCATCAATATCCGTTTTATCCAGCAGATCGTAGATGCGTTCGTTCACGCCGCTTTGATCAAGAAACAGATTAAAAGCATCCGCGGTGGTGGCAAATCCGTTCGGTACGGAAACACCCATACCGGACAGATTGGTGATCATTTCACCCAGGGAGGCATTTTTGCCTCCAACTCTGTCTACATCATTCATGCCGAGTTGGTTATACCAAAGCACCAGCGGTGACGAGCCATTGTTGGACATCGAACAATCCTTTTGTGATATATGAACGGGTTTGAGAAAGACCTTATAACGCAATTATCCTGGCACACTTACTCCGCTGAAAAAAACGGTGAATCGTTCAAGCAAATTTTATTTCTGCTTTTTAGGACTGTTTCCCGATGCGTGCTAAGTCACTGAATCATCTAATTTCATTAGATTTTGTACGTTAATCACCCCATAGTGAAAAATGAAATGTACTTTTCATTAAAAACAAAAACGGCATTTCATTTTTATAATTGAGACGGGCTGACTACGCATCCTGATGATTTTAATTTATGCTTTTAAGCCATTACGAATATTTACGAGACGCGTAAAATGGATAATTCAGTGGACAGGCACGTTTTTTATATTTCCGATGGCACGGCGATCACCGCTGAAGTGCTGGGCCATGCGGTGATGTCGCAGTTTCCCGTCGCCATCAACAGTATCACCCTGCCGTTTGTCGAAAATGAGAGCCGCGCGAAAGCGGTGAAAGAGCAGATTGATGCCCTGTATCAGCAGACCGGTATCCGCCCACTGGTGTTTTATTCCATTGTGCTGCCGGAAGTGCGCAATATCATTATGCAGAGCGAAGGATTTTGTCAGGACATCGTGCAGGCGCTGGTTGCGCCTTTACAGCAGGAACTGAAGCTCGATCCTTCCCCCGTAGCGCACCGTACACACGGCCTCAATCCCGGCAACCTGATCAAATACGATGCGCGTATTGCGGCCATTGACTATACGCTGGCCCACGATGACGGCATTTCGATGCGCAATCTCGATCAGGCGCAGGTGATTTTGCTGGGCGTGTCGCGCTGCGGTAAAACCCCCACCAGCCTTTATCTGGCGATGCAGTTCGGCGTGCGCGCCGCCAACTATCCGTTTATCGCCGACGATATGGATAACCTGGTGCTGCCCGCTGCACTTAAGCCACTGCAACATAAACTTTTCGGCCTGACCATCAACGCGGAGCGTCTTGCCGCCATTCGCGAAGAGCGCCGGGAAAACAGCCGCTATGCCTCGCTGCGCCAGTGCCGGATGGAAGTGGCAGAAGTCGAAGCCCTGTACCGGAAAAACCAGATCCCTTATCTCAACAGCACGAATTTCTCTGTGGAAGAGATCGCCACCAAAATCCTCGACATGATGAAGCTTAACCGCCGCATGTATTAACGGGCATCACTCTCTTGCACTAGCAAGCTAGTACATTGGTTAAAATTTCGTTATCATTGCATTTTGGTTTGTGATGCGCATCACGTCCGTACTTGAAATACGACGGGATTGGTTTATCGTGATGCCCATCACTTCCCGGCAGTCCTGCCGCTGAAGCCACAAATTTCTGAGAAATGTAATGAATAAAACCGATGAACTGCGTACTGCGCGCATAGAGAGCCTGGTGACACCGGCTGAGCTGGCGCAACGGTATCCTGTTTCCGCAAGCGTAGCGGAACATGTCACGGCCTCACGACGTCGCATTGAGAAAATCCTCAACGGTACCGATCGCCGTCTGCTGGTGATCGTCGGGCCGTGCTCTATTCACGACCTCGACGCCGCGATGGATTACGCCCGCCGCCTGCAACCGCTGCGTGAAAAACACCAGCACCGGCTGGAAATCGTGATGCGCACTTATTTTGAAAAACCACGCACCGTGGTGGGCTGGAAAGGTCTCATCTCGGATCCGGATCTTAACGGCAGCTATCGCGTTAATCACGGCATCGAACTGGCGCGCAAGCTGCTGTTGCAGGTGAACGAACTGGGCGTCCCAACAGCTACCGAATTCCTCGATATGGTGACCGGGCAGTTTATTGCCGATCTCATTAGCTGGGGTGCCATTGGCGCACGTACCACCGAAAGCCAGATCCACCGGGAAATGGCCTCGGCGCTCTCCTGCCCGGTAGGTTTCAAAAACGGGACCGATGGCAATACGCTGATCGCCGTGGATGCGATCCGCGCCTCCCGCGCCAGCCATATGTTCCTCTCACCGGATAAATCCGGGCAGATGACCATCTACCAGACCAGCGGTAATCCCTACGGCCACATTATTATGCGCGGCGGCAAGCAGCCGAACTATCAGGCGGCCCATCTGGCGAAAGCCTGCGACACGCTGCGAGAATTCAGCCTGCCGGAGCATCTGGTGGTGGATTTCAGCCACGGCAACTGCCAGAAACAGCATCGCCGCCAGCTGGAAGTATGTGAGGATATTTGCCAGCAGATCCGCGACGGCTCGACGGCCATTGCCGGGATCATGGCAGAAAGCTTTATCGAGGAAGGCACGCAGAAAATCGTCGCCGGTCAGCCGCTGGTATACGGCCAGTCGATCACCGATCCTTGCCTCGGCTGGGACGACAGCGAAACCCTGCTGGAGATGCTCGCCCGCGCCGTTGACAGCCGTTTCTGACGGCTGAGGTTAACGCTATGCCCGGCGGCGCTGCGCTTGCCGGGCCTACGACTGGGGTTAACGCTATGCCCGGCGGCGCTGCGCTTGCCGGGCCTGCAGGACATGTAGGCCGGGTAAGGCGAAGCCGCCACCCGGCACAAACCGTTTAACTCGAACAGCTCACTTCCAGTCGCTTTCCCCAGTCCGGTGGACGACTGACGTAATCGTCACTGCGGTCTTCAAAAGGCGTGCGCAGGGCGCGATGCAAACGCTCAAGCTCGGTCATATCCCCCTGCTCGGCCTGTTCAATGGCACGCTGGGCCAGCCAGTTACGCAATACCATCGCCGGGTTCACCGCCTTCATCTGCGCCTGACGCGTCACATCATTAACCTCTTCCCCCTGCAAACGCGCACGATAATCTGCAAACCAGGCATCAAATCCTGTCCGGTCGATAAACTCGTCGCGCAGTGGTGAACTGGCGCTGTGTTGCTCCGTCTGGCTCAGCATCCGGAAAGTACGGGTGTAGTCGCTGCCCTCTCTCGCCATCAGCGCAAACAGACGATTCAGTATCTCGTTATCGCCCTTTTGCTCTGTTGTGAAGCCCAGTTTGCTGCGCATCAGCGCGCCATATTCGCGCAGCAGTACCTGCTGGTAATTTTCCAGTGCCTGATTCAGCACGTCGACCGCCACAAAGGGCGACAAGGTTTGCGCCAGCTTTTGTAAGTTCCACAACCCCACGCCCGGCTGGTTATCAAAGCGATAGCGGCCCTGGTAATCAGAATGGTTACAGATATACCCCGGCTGGTAATCGTCGAGGAAACCGTAAGGGCCATAATCGATGGTCAGGCCGAGGACCGACATATTATCGGTGTTCATCACGCCGTGGGCGAATCCCACCGCCTGCCAGCGCGCGATCAGCGATCCGGTACGACTGACCACATCGTTAAACCACAGCGCATATTTATCGGCCTCATCCTGCCACTGCGGCCAGTGATGACGGATGACAAAATCCGCCAGCTTCTGCACTTTTTCCGGTTCACGCCGGTAGTAGAAATGTTCGAAATGACCGAAGCGCGCGTGGCTTTGCGCAATGCGGATCATCATTGCACCCTGCTCGGTGGTTTCCCGGCGCACCGGCGTATCGCTGGTGACGATCGACAACGCGCGAGTAGTGGGAATGCCCAGATAGTGCATGGCTTCAGAGGCCAGGCTTTCACGAATGGTGGAACGCAGTACGGCGCGGCCATCGCCCATGCGCGAGTACGGCGTCAGACCTGCACCCTTAAGATGCCAGTCGCGAGTGGTGCCATCGGCAAGCACCTGCTCGCCCAGCAGAATGCCGCGACCATCGCCCAACTGGCCAGCCCACACGCCAAACTGGTGGCCGCTGTAAACTTGCGCCAGGGGTGACATACCCGGCAGCAGCGCTTCACCGCCCCATACGCCAGCGCCTGACGCCGGATCAAACAGCGACGCGGGGATGCCCAGGCTTTCGGCCAGCGGTGCGTTATGCCAGACCAGGCGCGCATTGTTAAGCGGCGTGGGTTGCAGTGCGGTGAAAAACTCCGGCAGCTCATCGCGCCAGTGGGTTGTAAAAGACAGGGTCATGTTTCCTCCTGTCTTAAGTGTAGAGGGTAATGCGATGGTTAAACACGGGATAACCGCAGGGTTATCCCTGTACCAGCGTAGTCAGCGCGGCGACACTGACGGGCGGCCATAATGCCCCCATCATTGCCTGGAATTGAAACGGCATTACCCGCTGGAGAGTAGTTTCATTATCAATGCCAGCGATCATTATTGACTGACAATAAGGTTTTACCTGGCTGAGAATGGTGCGCATAAAGGGTTCAAACGACGTGGACGTTAATCGGTGGTGGACAAAGTTTTTATCCAGAATCACGCGTTTAAACAATCCGTCAAATAGCGCACGGGTGGAACTCATTCCCGCCCCAAAATTCGCCAGCACCAGAGAATAACGTTCGGCGAGCGGGGAAAGCTCTGGATGACCTTTGCCTTTATTTAAATCGGGATAATTCTCATTAATTGTAAATTCGAGAAAGGGGAAACGCTCTACGCTGGCCGCCAGTTCAGGATCGCTTAAAAGCGCCCCGGCAATCAGCGGGGTTATATTTATCCACGCGGGAATATTATGCTGCATGAAAAAGAGTTTACAGGCGTCAAGTAAAGCCAGTTGTTCGGAGAACAGCGTCAGGGCGGACTGGGCTGACAGGCGCGGCAACACCTGCCCGGCAGGCGTATGCACGTGACCGTCCGCGCCAATAAAGTTGACGATGATTTCCAGGCCTTCCAGCTTGCCCTGTGCGCTACGGGCGGGCCGTAATAACAGCTCGGTGCGCCATGTTGTTTCAAGCGTTACAATCATATCGCCAGTCCCATATTCGGGATGTTTCCCGGCTCGCTGAAAGGGGGTGTAATACCATTCACCGCGGTGGGCTTTCGATAAAATACTTTCATTTTTTCCTTTTTAATTGCGGTTCATCCTTTGCCCTAAGGCAAATCTTATCCCGAAAAAATTTTAATTGCCAGTGTCGTAAATTTCATTAACACAATAGTTTAGAAATATTAACAGGCTAATTAATTAGGATGATTTACCAGGAATAATCCGCAGTGAAATAATTAGAAAAGAAAAAACAAAGAAAAATGAGATACATTTACCCACCACTTACGGCAGGTAAATGTCAGAATTATATGCGGCGGGCCTGCCAGAAATTTTTGCGCCAGTACACGTTATCCAGTGAGGAACGCATCACGCCGCGGCTGGTGGAGGCATGAATAAACTGGTTGTCCGTATCGTAAATGCCGACATGCAGACCGTTTTCACCCGAGCCGGTTTTAAAGAACACCAGATCGCCGGGCAGCAGATCGTCCTTGTCGATCTCGGTACCAATCTTCGCCTGCTGGCGGGTTTCGCGCGGCAGTTGCAGATCGAACTTGTCACGGAAGGTCATCAGCACAAAACCGGAACAGTCCACGCCGCCCCGGCTCATACCGCCGTAGCGATAGGGCGTGCCGCGCCAGTGACTGAGCTGATCGTTCAGGCCCGCGATAACGGTGATCGAGTCGGAAAGGCGGGGATTTGGCGGCGGTGCGCGATGACTGCTGCACCCTGCCAGAAACAACGCTGCTGCGAGTAAAAACCAGAAACGCATACCGGACGCATCCTTTTCATTATTATTTCTGCAGAAATTTAGCCTGTGTGACGCGTCCTGCGCAAGTTGCCATTCACTTATTGTGCGGAAATCAGCACGCTGTGCCCCTCAATGTTCAGGCGACGGAACGGAATTTGATAAGCCTTCTCCAGATTTGCAGGCGTCATGACCCGATCGCGCGCCCCGCTGGCCACCAGTTGCCCCTTCCGCAGCAGCCACGCACGGTGCGCGTGGCGCAGCGTATGGTTGAGATCGTGGCTGCTCATGACAATGGTCACCCCCGCCTCGCAAAGCGTGCCCAGCAGCCTGTCCAGCGCCGCCTGCTGGGCGACGTCGAGACTGTTCATCGGCTCATCCAGCAGCAGCAGTTGCCCGTCAGGATTCCTCTGCGGATGGATCTGCGCGATCACCGCCGCCAGCCGGACGCGCTGCCATTCCCCGCCGGATAACTGGCTGGTGGCGCGTCCGAGCTTATCGCTCAGGCCAAGCGCGGCAGCGACAGATTCGCTGAGCGCCGCGTCAGGATGGTGAGGCTGATGCAAAGACAGGAAGTGCCAGACCGGCATGGAGAACGGTGGCATTTGCTGTTGCGCCAGAAAGGCGCGATGCCGGGCAAGCGTGTTGGCATGCCAGGCGTCCAGCGACCTGTCGTTGAACATCACCCTGCCCTTGCCCTGGGTCAGCCCCGCCATGCGCGCCAGCAACGTGCTTTTACCCGCACCGTTAGGGCCGACCAGATGCAGGATCTCTCCCCGGTTGATCTCACCGCTGAGCGGCCCGAGACGCCCCGGCGCTTCAACATCCTGTAATTGCATCAAGGACGACATTATTTCGCCAGTGCGGCCTTAATGGCTTCCATCACGATGGGATCTTCCGGCGTCATATCCGGTGAGAAGCGCTGCACGACCTGGCCGTCGCGACCAATGAGGAATTTCTCGAAGTTCCACAGGATGTCATCCGGATACAGCGGCGCACGGCCTTTGCTGGCCAGACGCTCATGAAAACCACTGGCTTCCGGCGCAACGGCGGTAGGCGCGGCGGCAATGAGTTTGCGGTACAGAGGATGACGATGTCCACCGTTGACGTCGATTTTGCTGAACATCGGGAAAGTCACGCCATAGGTCGTGCTACAGAACGTTTTGATCTCTTCTTCGCTGCCCGGCTCCTGGCCGAGGAACTGATTGCACGGGAAACCCAGCACCACCAGACCCGCATCTTTCCAGGCTTTCTGGATGTTTTCCAGCTGCTCGTACTGCGATGTCAGGCCACATTTAGACGCTACATTGACGATCAGCAGTACTTTACCGGCATATTGTTCCAGCGTCGTCGGTTCGCCATCAATGGTGATAACCTCGGTATTTAAAATCTCGTGTTGCATAACATCCCCTTAGTTTGCAGATCGTGTAGCCGGGTCTTAGCGCCCGGCCTTTAATAATAGCCAGATAAACACAGGTGCGCCCAGTGTGGCAGTCACCACGCCAATCGGCAGCTCTGCCGCATTCAGCGCCAGACGTGCCACGATATCGGCAAACAGCAGTGCTGCCGCCCCGGCCAGCGCACAGGCGGGGAGCAGGACTCGATGATCGGTCATACCGCACAGGCGCAGAATATGGGGGATCACCAGGCCGATAAAACCAATCGCGCCTGCCAGCGCCACGCTAACGCCCACCATCCAGCCGGTGGCGACCACCAGCACGTTACGCCAGAACCACAGCGACAGTCCCAGTTGGCGGGCTGAGGTTTCTCCCAGCGCCAGCATATTAAGCGGCTGCGACTGGAGGCATACCCACGCCATAACAGGCACCAGCGCCAGCATCAACCAGCTTTGTTGCCAGTCCACACCACCAAAGCCGCCCATCATCCAGTACATCAACTGGCGCAAATCAAAGGAGGTGGAGAAATAGATCGCCCAGGTCATCAGGGCGCTACAGATAATGCCCAGCGCCACGCCCGCCAGCAGCAGACGGCTGGTTGACAGGTGGCGGCGTGCAAAACGCAGCAGAATAAGGGTAATGACCAGCGCGCCGCAGATGGCACACAGCCCCAGCGCCCACTCGGGCAACATGCCCTGCCCGAGCAGCACAGCAGCGATGAGACCGACCCCTGCCCCGTTTGAGACGCCCAGTAGCCCCGGCTCCGCCAGTGGGTTTTCAAACAGTGCCTGCATGATCGCCCCACAGAGCGCCAGCGCGCCGCCCACCAGCATTACTGCGACGGTTCTCGGCAGACGGATTTGCCAGACAAACAAGCGGCCCGTGTCGCTAAACCAGGCGTCCGGGGCGATCCATACATCCCCGGCACACAGGCTGAGGGTGCAGGCGATAAGCAGCAACAGGGCGAGGATGCACAGCCTGCGACGATCCTGGCGGTGCTGAAGACGGGCAAGAGCCTGCATAGTGTCCGAAATTCGGTGAAATGATGTGTTTGATTTTAATGCTGATATTGCAATGAGGAAAGAAAAAAGGCCGCATTTGCGGCCTTTTTGGTTAGTTCAGATTACTCTGCTTTGGGCGAAGCGTTTTCGACGCGGCTTTTTAACTTCTGGCCGGGTCTGAAGGTCACCACGCGCCGGGCTGTAATGGGAATATCTTCGCCCGTTTTCGGGTTACGTCCCGGGCGTTGATTCTTATCACGCAAATCGAAATTACCGAAGCCAGAGAGTTTCACCTGTTCACCGTTTTCCAGAGCGCGACGGATCTCTTCGAAAAACAGCTCTACAAGCTCTTTGGCATCTCGTTTGCTAAGCCCAAGCTTATCAAACAGATATTCTGACATTTCAGCTTTTGTTAGCGCCATAGGTTCAATCCCTCAATGATGCCTGGAATCGCTCTTTTAATGCCTCTACGCATCTGGCAACGGTAGTGGCAATATCCTCTTCTTCGAGTGTACGGCTGTTATCCTGAAGGATCAGGCTGATAGCGAGGCTCTTATAGCCCTCCGCCACACCCTTGCCGCGGTACACGTCAAATAAGTTTACGCCAACTACCTGATTTACGCCAACTTTCTTACATTCAGCCAAAACATCTGCTGCGGGTACATTTTCAGCGACCACAACAGCGATGTCGCGGCGGTTTGCCGGGAAGCGGGAAATCTCCTGCGCCTGAGGCACCACGCGGTCTGCGACCTTGTTCCACTCCAGCTCAAACACGATGGTACGACCATTGAGATCCAGCTTGCGCTCCAGCTCAGGATGCACAACACCAATGAAACCAACGCGTTCGCCTTTCAGATAAATCGCGGCAGACTGGCCCGGATGCAGCGCCGGATTTGCCTCGGCTTTAAACTGAATGTTGCTCAGTTGGCCGGTCAGATCGAGCACAGATTCCAGATCGCCTTTCAAATCATAGAAATCAACGCTCTCTTTTGCCAGATTCCAGTGCTCATCGTGACGGTTGCCACAAATTACGCCGGCCAGCATCAGATCCTGACGGATACCCAGGTTTGCAGAAGTATCAGGGACAAAGCGCAGACCCGATTCAAAAATGCGCACGCGGTTCTGCTGACGGTTCTGGTTGTAAGTCACTGTGGCCAGCAGGCCCGTCCACAGGGACAGACGCATTGCTGACATTTCGCTGGAGATCGGGCTTGGCAGGATCAGCGCTTCCTCACCAGGATGCACCAGTTGCTGCACTTTCGGATCCACGAAGCTATAGGTGATAACTTCCTGATAACCTTTGTCGATGAGCAGTGTTTTCACGCGCTTCAGCGACAGATCTGCTTCGCGGTGCTGACCCATGATCAGACCGGCTTGCACCGGTTCGTCCGGAATGTTGTTGTAGCCGTAGATACGCGCCACTTCTTCAACCAAATCTTCCTCGATGGTGATATCGAAGCGCCAGGACGGGGCAACAGCCTGCCACTGATCCTGCCCTTCGGTCACCTCACAACCCAGACGGCGCAGAATGTCGCTCACCTGCGCATCCGCAATGTGATGACCGATCAGGCGATCCAGTTTGCTGCGGCGCAGGGTGATGGTCGCCGGTTTCGGCAATGCGGCGTCGTGAGTGACGTCGATCACCGGACCCGCGTTACCGCCGCAGATGTCGATCAGCAGACGAGTCGCGCGCTCCATGGCTTTGAACTGCAACGCCGGATCCACGCCACGCTCGTAACGATGGGATGCATCGGTGTGCAGGCCATGACGGCGTGCGCGACCGGTGATGGACAACGGGCTGAAGAAGGCGCATTCCAGCAGCACATCCTGCGTCTGGTCATTCACGCCGGAGTGTTCGCCGCCGAAGATACCCGCCATCGCCAGCGCTTTGCTGTGGTCAGCAATAACCAGCGTGTCAGCGCTGAGCTTCGCTTCGTTGCCGTCCAGCAGCACCAGGGTTTCACCCTCTTTTGCCATACGCACCACGATGCCGCCGTCAATACGGTTCAGATCGAAGGCGTGCATCGGCTGACCCAGCTCCAGCAGCACATAGTTGGTCACGTCAACCACGGCATCGATAGAACGAATACCGCAGCGGCGCAGTTTCTCTTTCATCCACAGCGGCGTAGGTGCGCTGACGTTGATGCCTTTTACCACACGGCCCAGATAACGCGGGCAGGCGTCAGCCGCTTCAACTACGATCGGCAGCGTATCGTTCACGGTCGCGGTGACCGGTGCGATGTCCGGCTCTACCAGGGGTGCCTGGTTCAGCACCGCCACATCGCGGGCGACACCGATGATGCCGAGGCAATCGGCACGGTTTGGCGTCACGCTGATTTCGATGGTGTTATCGTCAAGCTTCAGGTAGTCGCGCAGGTCAGTGCCAATCGGCGCATCGGCAGGCAGCTCGATGATACCGTTATGATCGTCGGAAATACCCAGCTCGGAGAAGGAGCAAAGCATACCTTCAGACGGCTCGCCGCGCAGTTTTGCCGCTTTAATTTTGAAATCGCCCGGCAGCACAGCGCCGACCGTCGCAACGGCAACTTTCAGACCCTGACGGCAGTTTGGCGCGCCACAGACAATATCCAGCAGGCGATCGCCGCCGACGTTCACTTTCGTCACGCGCAGTTTGTCGGCGTTCGGGTGCTGACCGCACTCCATCACTTCACCCACCACCACACCGGTAAAGCGGCCTGCGACTGGCTCCACGCCGTCAACTTCCAGACCTGCCATGGTGATCTGACCGGACAGCGCTTCGCTGTCAATCGCCGGATTAACCCATTCGCGTAACCACAGTTCACTGAATTTCATTGTTTTGTCCTGCCTTATTTAAACTGTTTGAGGAAACGCAGATCGTTTTCGAAGAATGCACGTAAGTCGGTCACGCCGTAACGCAGCATGGTCAGACGCTCCATGCCCATACCGAACGCAAAGCCGGAATAAATTTCCGGATCGATGCCGACATTGCGCAGCACGTTCGGATGCACCATGCCGCAGCCCAGCACTTCCAGCCATTTGCCGTTTTTACCCATCACATCCACTTCCGCAGAAGGTTCGGTGAACGGGAAATAGGACGGACGGAAACGGATCTGCAGATCCTCTTCAAAGAAGTTACGCAGGAAGTCGTGCAGCGTGCCTTTCAGATTGGTGAAGCTGATGTTGGTATCAACAATCAGGCCTTCCATCTGATTGAACATCGGGGTGTGCGTCTGATCGTAATCGTTACGGTACACACGACCTGGCGCGATAATGCGGATCGGCGGCTGCTGATTGGCCATGGTACGGATCTGCACGCCAGAGGTTTGCGTACGCAGCAGGCGGGTAGCATCGAACCAGAAGGTATCGTGATCGGCACGCGCCGGGTGATGGCCTGGAATGTTCAGGGCATCGAAGTTGTGATAGTCGTCTTCGATTTCCGGCCCGGTCGCTACGGTAAAGCCAAGCTCACCGAAAAAGCTTTCGATACGATCGATGGTGCGCGTTACCGGGTGCAGACCACCGTTTTCAATGCGACGCCCCGGCAGGGAAACATCGATAGTTTCAGCGGCCAGACGGGCATTGAGTGCAGCATTTTCCAGATCGGCTTTACGGGCATTCAGCGCCTGCTGAACCTGCTCTTTGGCTTCATTGATCACCGCACCGGCTGCCGGACGCTCTTCAGGTGGCAACTCACGCAGCGTGGTCATCTGAAGGGTCAGTTGCCCTTTTTTACCCAGATATTCGACGCGCACATTATCTAATGCGGCAACATCTGAAGCCTCGTTAATGGCTGCCCTGGCGCTGGCAACCAGCTCTGCGAGATGTGACATGGTTTTCCTCATTATGTCGGTGCAGACACCGTTATGGTGGTCTCTTATTTTTAAAAATCAGGCATAAAAAAAGCCTCCATCGGGAGGCTTTCTGGCGCTGTTTTTCGTTTCTTCTTTCACGCGCTAGCCTCCTGATTCAGGTGCTAAAGTAAAAAAAGAAGCGGAAAATAGCAGCATTCATGCTTGCGTTACCTTGTGTGGAAAAAAACGATACTGCCTATTGAAAAGGCCGGACGACGAATTGTCAACAAAATGACGGTATTACAAATAAAAAAGAGGGAGCTAAGCCCCCTCTCTTCACTGGCTTATGCCAGAGCTGCTTTCGCTTTTTCGACCAGGGCAGCGAATGCCACTTTGTCGAATACAGCGATGTCAGCCAGAATCTTACGGTCGATTTCAACAGAGGCTTTTTTCAGGCCGTTGATGAATTTGCTGTAAGAAATACCGTTCTGACGTGCTGCTGCGTTAATACGCGCAATCCACAGTTGACGGAACTGACGCTTTTTCTGACGACGGTCACGATAAGCGTACTGACCTGCTTTGATAACAGCCTGGAAGGCAACGCGGTAAACGCGTGAACGCGCACCGTAGTAACCTTTAGCTTGTTTCAAAATTTTCTTGTGACGTGCACGTGCAACTACACCACGTTTTACGCGAGCCATATGTGCTCTCCTGTATCTATTCTTAAAAAGTTAAAAGGTTAACGACTTATGCGTACGGAAGGCACGCGATTACCAGACCCAGATCGCCTTTAGAAACCATGGCTTTCGGGCGCAGGTGACGTTTACGCTTAGTAGCTTTTTTGGTCAGAATATGACGCAGGTTAGCGTGCTTGTGCTTAAAGCCACCTTTACCGGTTTTTTTGAAGCGCTTAGCAGCACCGCGTACGGTCTTAATTTTTGGCATTTTAATAACTTCCACTTCGCATTGTTAATAAACGAAACAAAGGCGAATCAATCCCGTGAGCATGGCCCACAGGAATGATTACTTGATGGCCTTACTGTTTCTTCTTAGGAGCAAGCACCATGATCATCTGGCGGCCTTCGATCTTCGATGGGAAGGATTCGACCACTGCCAGTTCACTCAGATCTTCACGGACGCGATTAAGCACTTCCATACCAATCTGCTGGTGAGCCATCTCACGACCGCGGAAACGCAGTGTGATCTTAGCTTTATCACCCTCTTCCAGAAAGCGAACCAGGCTGCGGAGTTTTACCTGGTAGTCGCCATCGTCGGTACCAGGTCGGAATTTGATTTCCTTAACCTGGATAACTTTTTGCTTCTTCTTCTGTTCCTTAGAAGATTTGCTTTTTTCATAGAGGAACTTGCCGTAATCCATTATACGACAAACGGGCGGCTCGGCGTTAGGGCTAATTTCTACTAAATCGACCCCGGCTTCGTCAGCTTTTTCCTGAGCTTCTCTCAAATTCACAATACCAAGCGGTTCGCCTTCCAGACCTGTTAAGCGAACTTCTGTGGCGCGAATCTCGCCATTGATGCGATTCGGTCGCGCCGTTTGAACTCGTTTTCCGCCTTTAATACTTTATTCCTCCAGTTGTTGAAGACTGCGGCTGCGAATCTCTTGTTGCAGCTTCTCGATAACTTCATTTACGTCCAGGCTACCCAGGTCTTTACCTCGACGGGTACGCACGGCTACTTTGCCGGCCTCAACCTCTTTGTCCCCACAAACCAGCATATAAGGGACACGACGTAAAGTGTGCTCACGGATTTTAAAGCCAATCTTCTCGTTTCTCAAGTCTGCTTTAACGCGAATGCCGGCATTTTGCAGTTTGCGTGTCAATTCGTTGACATATTCAGCCTGAGAATCAGTGATATTCATAACCACTACCTGCACTGGCGCAAGCCAGGTTGGGAAGAAGCCCGCAAATTCTTCGGTCAGGATGCCGATAAAGCGCTCCAGTGAACCGAGGATGGCGCGGTGAATCATCACCGGAACTTGTCGCTCGTTGTTTTCGCCAACATAAGAGGCGCTCAGACGAGACGGCAAGGAGAAGTCCAGCTGTACAGTACCGCACTGCCATGCACGATCGAGGCAGTCATACAGTGTAAATTCAATTTTCGGACCGTAGAACGCGCCTTCACCCAGTTGATACTCAAACGGGATGTTGTTCTCTTCCAGCGCGACTGCCAGATCCGCCTCAGCACGATCCCACATCTCGTCGCTACCGATACGTTTTTCGGGACGAGTGGAGAGTTTGACGACGATTTTCTCGAAGCCAAAAGTGCTGTACATATCGTAGACCAAACGAATACAGGCATTCACTTCATCGCGCACCTGCTCTTCTGTACAGAAGATATGGGCGTCATCCTGAGTGAATCCACGTACACGCATCAGTCCATGTAACGCGCCTGATGGCTCGTTACGGTGACAGCTGCCAAATTCTGCCATACGCAGTGGCAGGTCACGGTAAGATTTTAGACCCTGATTGAAGATCTGCACGTGACCCGGGCAGTTCATCGGTTTGATGCAGTATTCACGGTTCTCAGAAGAGGTCGTAAACATGGCATCTTTATAGTTGTCCCAGTGGCCGGTTTTTTCCCACAGCACACGGTCCATCATGAACGGGCCTTTCACTTCCTGATACTGGTACTCTTTCAGTTTAGAACGTACAAACGTTTCCAGTTCACGGAAAATAGTCCAGCCATCGTTGTGCCAGAATACCATACCTGGCGCTTCTTCCTGCATATGATACAGGTCGAGCTGCTTACCGATTTTACGGTGATCGCGTTTTGCGGCCTCTTCCAGACGCTGCAAATAGGCGTTCAGCGCTTTTTTATCTGCCCACGCGGTACCGTAGATACGCTGCAACATCTTATTGTTGCTGTCGCCACGCCAGTACGCGCCCGCGGTTTTCATCAGTTTGAAATGATGGCAGAAACGCATGTTCGGCACGTGCGGACCGCGACACATGTCGACGTATTCCTGATGATGATACAAGCCAGGCTTGTCATCATGCGCAATGTTTTCATCGAGAATAGAGACTTTGTAGCTCTCGCCGCGGGATACGAAGGTTTCACGCGCTTCGTGCCAGCTGACTTTTTTCTTGATGACATCGTAGTTAGTTTCGGCGAGCTCATGCATACGTTTTTCGAGCGCGTCGAGATCTTCCTGCGTCAGGGTATGGTCAAGGTCAATATCATAATAGAAACCATTATCGATAACCGGACCGATCGCCATTTTGGTATTCGGCCACAGCTGCTTAATGGCATGCCCCAAAAGGTGCGCACAGGAGTGACGAATAATCTCCAGACCATCTTCATCTTTTGCGGTGATGATAGCCAACTGTGCATCGGTTTCTATAAGATCGGTTGCATCGACCAGCTCGCCATTAACACGTCCAGCGATACACGCTTTCGCGAGACCAGGACCGATATCCAGTGCGACATCTAATGGGCTTACTGCTTTATCGAAGTGACGTTGACTGCCGTCAGGAAGGGTAATAACTGGCATTTTATATCCTTATTTGCAGTGGTGACCCACACGAAAGATCACATACAAAACTATTTTCTAATAATTATCAGCAACATAGATAAGGTTTTCCGCTTCACTCTGCGGAATGTGTGCGCATTCTTAAATGCCGCACCCTTACCCTCTGCGGATAAGCTCCCCTCAGATACTACACGTCTAAGCCGTTGGTTAAAAGGCTCTTCGGGGGAAATGCAGGTCAGGCAGAGTTCGACAGCGCTTTAATTACCGCTTCCATGGCAACTTTGGTCAGTTCAGAACGCACGATGCGCTGGTTCGCCAGTGAGGTACGCAGTACGCCGGCAATAACAATATGCTTTGGCTCCTGACCCAGATCGCGCATCTCCAGCACGACTTTACCGACCACCCGGCACATCTCCTGGTATAACTCATCGTCTTTCGCCTGATTCCCCACATTCACCCCTGTTTATTGTTATTAATCTTCGGCTGTAGCTCAACGAAAAACCGCAGTGCCGTCAAGCAAAGAGTTTTTCTGGTCTGCGGTTAAGCACTATTCATTCATCACGCTAATGTAAATCTGCACTTTACAATAGCCTGTCTGAGGCCGCCTAAGTGCATGGTATGTCGAAATATTCGTCTTTATGAGTATCAAAGCGCCCATTGTTTGCGGTGCGCCAGCAATGATTTGCATTAAAGTCAGCGCGGATTTTGCCGATGACCTGGTTATCCGGGGCCACGAGAATCGTTAAGAAAAGCAAATGCAAGCACTCAACTATAATGCGATTGCCGGCCTGAATCTGGTGGCGAGACAAAACACTACCTCGCTCCTGTCGCAGTCCATTGCCAGGCTTTCATCAGGGTTAAGGATCAATTCAGCAATGGATGATGCAGCCGGGCTTGCGATCGCTAACAGAATGCGGTCAAACATCAATGCAGACTCGGTGATCTCCCGAGGGCTGGATGATGCGACAAGCCTCGCACAAACGGCGGAAGGCAGCCTGAGCACGATAGCGGGCCTGCTAATTCGCGCCAAAAGTCTGGCGATCCAGTCGGTCAATGACACGCTGGCGGAGAGCGATCGCGCCAGTATTCAGAATGAATACGCCAGTATCCTGGCGGGAATTAACGATCTGTCTGCGCAAACGGAGATCTTCGGCAAGTATCCGCTGGCAACCGCCAATCCGGAGCTGCCCCCTGCCCTGATTGGCGATATTGCGCCGATAAGCAGCAAGTTTCCCGTTGCCGGAACCAATTACACCTTTAGCTCTGGCGTGGTGCCCCTGGCCTATTTACCCGCTGGTTCCACCAATATCACGCTGACCATCGACTCCCTGGGTCTGGATGATGACATCCAGCTGTTTACCCGCGACGGTAAGCACCTAGCAGGCACGCCCTTCACCGGGCCGGATCCGGACTATACCTGGAAGAGTCGCGGTATTACCGATGCCGCGAAAGCCGATAGCAAACTGCTGACTGCGGCGAACGGTTTTCAGAGCGGCGCTACTTATGACGACAGCCAGCTTATTGAAGGTGGCGCGGCGTGGAACCTTAACGGCAGCGAGACGCTGAATTATAACGGCATGACCATCTCCTACAGCGGCGATGGCGATCGTTATGAAGATCGCGGTATCGGTGCCTATAACGACGGTGCCAATGGCAGCAACCGTCTTGAGCGCCTGAAGATTGATAACGTCAGTGAAGATTTGATTGTAGTGATCGTCGGCAGCGGCTCTTTTACCAGCAATCTCACCTGGGGCGCGCTGCCCGCACCGACCATAACCCCCGCCACGCCCCCCAAAAAGAGCGGCCCAACAGAAGTGATCACCAGCGCCAATTTTGGCGATGATATTCAGGCGATGACCATGACCGCCACGCCTGCTGATACCAAAACGTTGGGCATCCGCGACACCAGCTTAAGTTCAGAACCGTCTTCCCGTTCCGCCATGGGCGCACTGGATAGCGCGCTGGAAAAAGTCAGTGGTTATCGTGCTCAGTACGGGGCATGGATGAATCGCTTTGATTCCGCAAAATCAGTGTTGTCACAGCAGACGCTCTCCACCCGCACGGCACAAAGCCGGATCATGGATGCGGATTACGCGCTGGAAACCAGTAAGCAAATAAAAGCGCAGATTTTACAGGAGAGTCAGAACGCGGTACTGAAGATTGCCAATCAGCTACCTGAGAATTTACTGACCTTATTACGTGCATAAAAAAACCGGTACAACGAAATCCGGTTTTTTTAACAGTAATAAGAGGATACTTACTGTCAGATATAAACGAAGGGCGAGAGTGGATTAATACCACTCACCGGCTACCAGCGTTTCGACATTAAATGCATCATCGGCAGAACGGCCGGTAGATTGCGCCCCAGGCTGAATATTCGATCCCGCTTCGATGTCTTTTGCGTGGAGCGAGGCTGTGGGTTTGCTGGTATCACTGGCAGGGATATAGGCAGCGTCGGCGGCGAAAACGCCGAAGGACAGTGCGGAAAGCACGGCTGCTGCTGCGATAGTTTTAAATGTTTTCATGATGGTTATTCTCTTTTTAACTTCATACCGTATGTCTTGTTGGGTATTAATCACCCATGGCAGTAAGTTTAGAGCTGGATCACACTTTTGGATAGTCGAATTATTTATCAAATCTTGTCAAATAAATTGAATGTGTGTACGGATGCGCAATTAAGGAGAAATTATGAAGGAACGCTATTTTCACTTTGCTAAAACATTATCTTGTTATTTCTAACGCGAAATTCATTTATTATAAACAGATAAAGTGGGCCGAAAATTTCGGCCCAAAATCAATTACATCTTATAACCTAACGACACTACCGTGCGACGATCGGTGTGCTCCGGCGCGGATTCCGGCGGCTCAGAGTTCCAGGTCACGTTATACGATACCTTTAACCCGAAGTGTTCGTTAATCGCCACGTTCAGTGCCGTTTCCGAGTTCAGCGTCGTATCATCGGCACCAAATACCGAGACACCCTGAGTGAACTTGGTGTTGTCGGTCATCTGCCAGGCATAAGTGCCTGACGCGTAACCCAGCGGCTGAGTTTTAGTGTCGCCGTCGGTGTACTCGTCGTAACGTACACCCGGACCGAATTCAAAACGCAGGCTGTGCACCGGGCCATTCAGGAACTGGCGACCATAACCGGCGGTCGCTATATCACGCTGGCGATAACCGTTGTAACGGTCAGTCAACCAGCTGGCCTGGCCAAACAGGTAATCGGCGTCGGTCACGTTGTAGCGTGAACGGCCACCAACAGCATATTTCTCAGAAGAACGCTCATCATTCGAAGAGGTGTTACTGGCGTTGCCCCACAGGGACCAGGCAGTGGTATTACCATACCAGGTCAGGGTGGTGTCAGCAGTCAGTGAGGAACTCTTGGTGTTACCTGACTGGGCCAGGTAACCTGCATTCAGATTACCTTCAAAGGGTTTCTGTGCAGTGGAGGGGTCATCCATGACAGTAAAAACGGTATCATCTGCGGCAGCATTCAGTGACGCGAGCACGCCTCCCGCAAGCATAACAACTGCGGGTACTGTCTTTAAAAGCTTCATTTATAAAGAGTCCGTACAACAAAAAAAGAGACCATCACGGTCCCGGAAACTTACATCAGGATCAACGCGTAACCGTCCTGAGAAAGGTAACAAATTATAAAAAGGCTCAATTAACATAGCAATGAATTCTTGTTTCGTTTTTTGAATAAGAGAGCTCTCAAACCAGCTTTAAATGTATATCGCCGTAAGACAAATTTAATTCAACTTCATAATATAAATCATACCTTTATTTACGTTGCTATCTGCCGGAACGGTGCCAGACTTAAAAGATCCACGCTAAAAGGAGGTAAAGATGGTTCGCATCTATACATTAACGCTCGCCCCGTCGCTGGACAGCGCGACGCTGACGCCGCAAATTTATCCCGAAGGTAAACTTCGCTGCACCGCCCCCGTATTTGAACCTGGCGGCGGCGGCATTAACGTTGCCCGCGCCATCATCTTTCTGGGTGGCCAGGCCACCGCCATCTTCCCGGCAGGCGGTGCCACCGGGGAGCATTTAACCGCCCTGCTGGCGGATGAAAACGTGCCGACGCAGTATGTTGAAACCCAGGACTGGACTCGCCAGAACCTGCATGTTCATGTGGAGGCCAGCGGCGAGCAGTACCGTTTTGTGATGCCCGGCGCGACCCTCAGCGCCGATGAATTCCGCAGGCTGGAAGAAAAAGTGCTGGCAATTGAGAGCGGTGCACTTCTGGTGCTAAGCGGCAGTCTGCCGCCCGGGGTGCAGATGGATGCCTGGGTGCAGCTCATCAAAGCCGCACAGCAGAAAGGGATCCGCTGCATTATCGACAGTTCCGGCGATGCCCTCAGCGCCGCGCTGGACATTGGCAATATTGAACTGGTGAAGCCGAACCAGAAAGAACTGAGCGCACTGGTTAACCGCCCACTTACCCAGCCGGACGACGTGCGCAAGGCTGCACAAGAGCTGGTCAACAGCGGCAAAGTGCGTCGCGTGGTGGTCTCCCTCGGCCCGCAGGGCGCACTGGGTGTGGACGGCAGCGAGTGCGTGCATGTAGTACCGCCGCCGATGAAAAGCCAGAGTACGGTTGGTGCCGGTGACAGCATGGTGGGGGCGATGACGCTGAAGCTGGCGGAGGGCGCGTCCCTCGCCGAAATGGTGCGTTTTGGCGTTGCCGCAGGCAGCGCGGCCACCATCAATCAGGGCACACGTCTGTGTGCGCTGGAAGACACGCAAAAAATCTACGATTATCTCAACCGTCACTAGTTCTCACCTTCCCCCGTCGTTCCAGGCGGGGGAAATCATACTCGCCAGGGGTCGCCAAATCTTCCATGTCGACTATGCTAAAAAAACTTTCAGGATAACAATGAGGTGAACGATGAGCACTGGTGACATCAACCGCTACGTGGTAACGGTTAAATTTCACGAAGATGGCCTGAGTGAAATTAACGAGTTGAACAACCATTTTACCCGCGCCGGTTTTTTACTGACCCTTACCGATGACGATGGCAAAGTGCATGAATTAGGCACCAATACCTTCGCGCTCATCAGCACTATGAGTGAAGAGGAGGTGAAAGCGCATGCCGCCGCACTGGCAGAAAGCGCGCTGGATAAGCAGCCGGAGATTATTGTGTCCCACTGGGAAGAGTGGCAAAGGGAGCAGCAACAAAACGAACAATAAGTGCCATTGCACACAGCAGGCGGCTCAGGTGTGCGTTAGTTCTTATTTTGTCCCGTATCAGTGCGCTAACCTTATGATCTGACAGAAAACATGGGGAGAGACATTATGTGGCAAGCGATAAGTCGTCTGTTGAGTGAACCCTTTGGCGAAGGGGAAATCGAGTTCCGGCACGAGCTGCCCGGCGGTGAGATCCACGCGGCCTGGCATATGCGCTATGCAGGGCGCGATTTTTTTGTCAAATGCGACAGCCGCGAGTTGTTGCCCATCTTTACGGCGGAAGCCGACCAGCTTGAACTACTCTCCCGAAGTCAGACCGTCACGGTGCCGCACGTCTGGGCCGTAGGTGCCGATCGCGATTACTGTTTTCTGGTGATGGATTATCTCCCCGCTCGTCCCCTTGATGCGCATAATGCTTTTTTGCTGGGACAACAGCTTGCCCGTCTGCACCAGTGGAGCGATCAGCCACAATTCGGCCTCGATTTTGATAACGATCTTTCCACTACCCCGCAGCCCAACGCCTGGCAGCGTCGCTGGTCGACGTTTTTTGCCGAGCAACGGATCGGCTGGCAACTGGAACTGGCCGCTGAGAAAGGGCTGGAGTTTGGCAACATCGACGCTATTGTGGAACATGTTAAGCAGCGTCTGGCATCGCATCAGCCGCAGGCAGCCCTGCTGCATGGCGATCTCTGGTCTGATAACTGCGCGCTGGGACCGGATGGCCCCTACATTTACGATCCTGCCTGCTACTGGGGCGATCGCGAATGCGATCTGGCGATGCTGCCGTTACACCCGGATCAGCCGCCGCAGATCTACGATGGCTATCAGTCGGTTTCGCCACTCCCCGCCGGATTCCTCGATCGCCAGCCGCTGTATCAGCTTTATACCCTGTTTAACCGTGCGATTTTATTTGGCGGGCCACATCTGGCAACGGCGCAAAAAGCGCTGGAGCGCGTGCTTGCAGTATGAGGTATGAACGTTGATACCGGGTGGCGCTACGCTGACCCTACGGGTACCCGCCCTTTCATGCCCGGCGGCGCGATGCTTGCCGGGCCTACGCCGTAAGTAGGCCGGGTAAGCGGTAGCGCCACCCGGCACAATGCCTGCAAGTGTTAAAGAAAACCGAGCAGCGAGAAGAACAGATAGCCGAGGACAATAATAATAACCGGCAGGATATAAAGGGTAAAAATCTGGCGGAAAATGGAGTGATTCGGCACCACGATGCGCGCTTCAATTTGCGCCCGGTTCAGGCCGTCTGCGCCTTTGGCATTCTCCAGAATAACCATATCTTCGACGTTTTCCCGCAGAAAACGTGCCTGACGACTCATGCGCGCGCCGGATGCCTGCAATGCCAGCCCGACGAAAATCAGCGCATAAATGATCCAGAAACCGATATTCAGTTGCTGATGGAAGTCCGGCAGCGGCGAGTTGTACCAGAAGACATTCAGGAACGGCGTATTAAACCGCATCATCTCGATCATCACATGAGCGAAATCCTGCATCACGGCGCTGATGCCTGGCTGTTTTTCACTGTGCTCGTACATGAACTTCAGCACGGAGATCAAGGTTGAAATAAAGGCCGGGATGAAAATTAGCCATCCCATTACGCGTTTGAGCACAGCAATGCGTCCAGCTTGTTGATACGTCATGTATTCCCCTTGTTTAAGACGTTCCATTTGCGCCTAAGTTTACCTTCTCATCGCCATTTTCGCCTGTTCTTTAAGGCGGTATGATGTGGAGTAAGCCATAATGGCCTGACACCCGCCCCAATAAGGAGAGGTATTAATGTCTACGCCGCGTCAAATTCTTGCTGCAATTTTCGATATGGATGGATTACTCATCGACTCAGAGCCCCTCTGGGATCGTGCTGAACTGGAGGTCATGGCAAGTCTGGGCGTGGATATCACTCGCCGCAATGAACTGCCCGATACGCTCGGCCTGCGTATCGATATGGTGGTGGATTTGTGGTACGCCCAGCAGCCGTGGAGCGGTCCGGACCGCCAGGAAGTCACTGAGCGTATTATTTCACGCGCCCTGTCGCTGGTTGAAGAAGAGCGTCCGCTGTTGCCGGGCGTGCGCGACGCGCTGGCGCTGTGTAAAGCTCAAGGGCTGAAAGTAGGTCTGGCCTCGGCCTCGCCGCTGCACATGCTGGAAAAGGTGCTCGCCATGTTTGAGCTGACCGACAGCTTTGATGCCCTCGCCTCTGCCGGTACGCTGGCCTACAGCAAACCGCATCCGCAGGTCTATCTGGACTGCGCCGCGAAACTCGGCGTCGATCCGCTCACCTGTGTGGCACTGGAAGACTCCGTGAACGGGATGATCGCCTCGAAAGCCGCGCGAATGCGCTCTATTGTCGTACCGGAAGAAGAAAACCGACAGGATCCGCGGTATGCGCTGGCCGATGTGAAGCTGACATCGCTGGCGGAACTCACCGTATCGCACCTGCGCGGATAAGCGAATGGCGGGTAACGGACGCCGTTCTGTTACCCGCGTCAATTATATTGAAACATCATTTCACTTTAATTTGTTTTTCAGATCCCTTCCTTCTATGCTCATCACAATCAGGCGCGTCTGCCTGCGCCCGTCAGCATAATTGAGGTGAATATGATACTGGATGCTTTCAGTTTACGCGGTAAAGTTGCCATCGTAACCGGCTGTGACACCGGACTGGGACAGGGCATGAGCCTGGGGCTTGCTGAGGCAGGCTGCGACATTATTGGCATCAACCGCAAATACCCCCACGATACCGAACAACAGGTTATCGCGCTGGGAAGGCGCTTCACGGCGATACAGGCCGATCTCAGCCAGCAGGCGTCATACGACGCCCTGGTGCAGGAGGCCGTCAGCCGTATGGGGCGTATTGATATTCTGGTTAACAATGCCGGTACCATTCGCCGGGCGGATGCGCTGGAATTCAGTGAACAGGACTGGGATGACGTGATTAACCTTAACCTGAAAGCGACCTTCTTTCTCTGCCAGGCAGTGGCGCGACAATTTATTGCCCAGGGCGGCGGTGGAAAAATCATTAATATCGCCTCCATGCTCTCTTTTCAGGGCGGCATCCGCGTTCCCTCTTATACCGCCTCCAAAAGTGGCGTACTGGGCCTCACCCGCCTGCTGGCAAATGAATGGGCGCCGCACGGAATTAACGTCAATGCCGTTGCCCCAGGCTATATGGCGACCAACAATACCCAGCAGTTACGCGAAGATGCGCAGCGCAATGACGAGATCATTAACCGCATTCCCGCCGCGCGCTGGGGAACGCCTGACGATCTGAAAGGCCCGGCAGTATTCCTCGCCTCTAGCGCTTCGGATTACGTTAACGGCTATACGCTGGCAGTGGACGGCGGCTGGCTGGCGCGTTAAGTTGCGTTTTGAGATAAACAGTTACACCGTCACCTCTTCCGCCTACTGTATAAAAACCCTATACTGTATACTTCGACAGTTTAGTGAGTGCAATCATGACGGCGGAAGGCCACCTTCTTTTCTCGATAGCCTGCGCGGTGTTTGCCAAGAACGCCGAGCTGACGCCTGTGCTCGCGCAGGGGGACTGGTGGCATATTGTCCCGTCGGCCATTCTCACGTGTCTGCTACCGGATATCGACCATCCGAAATCATTCCTCGGGCAGCGCCTGAAATGGATCTCCAAACCCATTGCCCGCGCCTTCGGGCATCGCGGCTTTACGCACAGCCTGCTGGCGGTGTTTATCGCCCTTACCCTGTTTATGCTGAAAGTGCCCGACAGCTGGCTGGTGCCCGCCGATGCCTTACAAGGTCTGGTGCTCGGCTATCTCAGCCATATCCTCGCCGACATGCTGACGCCTGCGGGCGTCCCCTTGCTGTGGCCGTGCCGCTGGCGATTCCGCCTGCCAATACTGATGCCGCAAAAAGGCAATCAGCTTGAGCGTGTTCTCTGCATGGCGCTGTTCACCTGGGCGGTATTTATGCCGCAAACCATGACCGAAAACAGTGCTGTGCGCTGGTCATCGCAGATGATTAACACCTTGCAGATGGAATACCATCGCTTAATCCACGACCAGTTTGGTCAATAACCCGGCAAAATTTGCGTTTGAATATAACCCATTCCATTTGGATATAAGCGCCACATCACACTTCTGCTACTCTTCCGCCAACAAGTAAGGCGTTCTGCCGCCTGTCATAAAAAAATCAGCTCAGGAGATTGGGGATGAATTTTCCATTAATCGCGAACATTGTGGTGTTCGTGGCTTTGCTGTTCCTGCTGGCGCAAACCCGCCACAAACAGTGGAGCCTGGCGAAAAAAGTACTGGTCGGTCTGGTGATCGGTGTGGTGTTTGGCTCAGCGTTACAGGCCATCTACGGTTCCGATAACCCGGTACTGAAAGACTCTATTCAGTGGTTCAACATCGTGGGTAACGGCTACGTACAGCTGTTGCAGATGATCGTGATGCCGCTGGTCTTCGCTTCTATCCTCAGTGCCGTGGCGCGTCTGCACAACGCCTCGCAGCTGGGTAAAATCAGCTTTCTGACCATTGGAACCCTGCTGTTTACCACGCTGATTTCAGCGCTGGTGGGCGTGCTGGTGACCAACCTGTTTGGTCTGACTGCTGAAGGCCTGGTGCAGGGCAGCGCGGAAAGCGCGCGCCTCGCCGCTATCCAGACGAACTATGCCGGTAAAGTGGCGGATCTGACCGTGCCGCAGCTGCTGCTGTCGTTCGTGCCGAAAAACCCGTTTGCCGATCTGACCGGTGCCAGCCCGACCTCCATTATCAGCGTCGTGATCTTTGCCGCCTTCCTCGGTGTGGCTGCGCTGAAACTGCTGAAAGATGATGCGCCGAAAGGCCAGCGTGTGCTGACCGCCATCGATACCCTGCAAAGCTGGGTCATGAAGCTGGTGCGTCTGGTAATGCAGTTAACGCCGTACGGCGTACTGGCGCTGATGACCAAAGTGGTTGCAGGCTCCAATCTGCAGGACATCATCAAGCTCGGCAGCTTTGTTGTGGCCTCGTACCTGGGGCTGGCGATCATGTTTGTGGTGCACGGCATTCTGCTGGGCGCGAACGGCATCAGCCCGCTGAAATACTTCCGTAAAGTCTGGCCGGTGCTGACCTTTGCCTTCACCAGCCGCTCCAGCGCCGCGTCTATTCCGCTGAACGTGGAAGCACAGACCCGTCGTCTGGGCGTGCCGGAATCCATTGCCAGCTTCGCCGCGTCTTTTGGTGCCACCATTGGTCAGAACGGTTGTGCGGGTCTGTACCCGGCAATGCTGGCGGTGATGGTTGCGCCGACGGTGGGTATTAACCCGCTGGATCCGGTGTGGATTGCCACGCTGGTAGGTATTGTGACTGTAAGCTCGGCGGGTGTGGCCGGTGTGGGTGGCGGTGCAACCTTCGCGGCGCTAATCGTGCTGCCTGCGATGGGCCTGCCGGTAACCCTGGTTGCGCTGCTGATCTCCGTTGAGCCGCTGATCGACATGGGTCGTACGGCGCTGAACGTCAGCGGGTCAATGACCGCCGGTACGCTGACCAGCCAGTGGCTGAAGCAGACCGACAAAACTATTCTCGACAGCGACGATAACGCCGAACTGGCGCATCGTTAAGCCCTGAACGCCCGGTGGCATTGTCTGCCGGGCGTAAACATCCCGCCTGTAAGCGTTACTCCTGCTCGACTTCTCCTTCCTGTCGCATCTGTTCAGCCCAGCGCTGAGCGGCCGCCGGCTCGCTGAAAACCGGTGAACGACAAAAACGCTCGGCGATCAGCACAAAGGCAACGTATTTTCCACGGCGCAGCAGCCAGACATCGCGAAAACCATCGACCTTAGAGGCATGGTCAGGCGGGGCAGGCTCAACGCGTGGCACATAGCTGATAACTCGACGATTTTGTTGACGCAATGATTTCATAAGCCAGGATTCACTAAATACAAATTTCACAAACAGGCAATTCCCATCATAGCCGAAACTGCCCCCGCTCGTCGCGCCCCGGATGTTTTTCGCCATCGCCCCACCCGCTTTTACCCGCTACGCGCGACGGTGAAAAGTCGTGCCCTGTTCTATAGTTAGAGTGAATTTGACGTAAATACGGCCAGTTTCCATGCCATCATCCCGCAGCGAAAACAGGAGACCTGTTCAATGTCGCACTCTGATAGTCACCCCAAAAATCATCATGCCCCGGTCCACGATGACCGCGCCGCCCGTCCCGGTCTGGACTCGCTCGCCCCGGAAGACAACTCCCATCAGGCCGATCCGGTACCGACGCCGCCTGGCGCGCAGCCTACCGCCCCTGGCAGCCTGAAAGCGCCGGATACCTCCAATGAAAAACTCAAGGCGCTGGAAAGCTTCCGCAAGGGCGGCGAGAATTTTCCGCTGACCACCAACCAGGGCGTGCGCATTGCCAACGACCAGAATTCCCTGCGAGCAGGTCAGCGCGGACCGACGCTGCTGGAAGATTTTATCCTGCGCGAGAAGATCACCCACTTTGACCATGAGCGCATTCCCGAGCGCATCGTGCACGCCCGCGGTTCAGCAGCGCACGGTTATTTTCAGCCTTATCGCTCGTTAAGCGACATTACTAAAGCCAGCTTCCTTGCCGATGCCGATAAAATCACACCGGTCTTTGTCCGCTTCTCTACCGTACAGGGCGGCGCAGGCTCGGCGGACACCGTGCGCGACATTCGCGGTTTCGCCACCAAATTTTATACCGACGAGGGGATTTTCGATCTGGTCGGCAACAACACGCCGGTGTTCTTTATCCAGGACGCCCATAAATTCCCGGACTTTGTGCATGCGGTAAAACCTGAACCGCACTGGGCGATCCCGCAGGGACAAAGCGCACACGATACGTTCTGGGATTATGTGTCACTGCAACCGGAAACCCTGCATAACGTCATGTGGGCGATGTCGGATCGCGGTATTCCGCGCAGCTATCGCACCATGGAGGGTTTCGGCATCCATACCTTCCGGATGATCAATGCCGACGGTAAGGCGACTTTTGTCCGCTTCCACTGGAAACCGCTGGCGGGTAAAGCCTCGATGGTCTGGGACGAAGCGCAAAAGCTGACCGGTCGCGATCCGGATTTCCATCGCCGCGAACTGTGGGAAGCCATCGAAGCCGGGGATTTCCCGGAATACGAACTGGGGCTCCAGTTGATTGCGGAAGAAGACGAGTTCAAATTTGATTTCGACCTGCTCGATCCCACCAAGCTGATCCCGGAAGAGCTGGTGCCGGTACAGCGCGTCGGCAAAATGGTGCTTAACCGTAACCCGGACAATTTCTTCAGCGAAAACGAACAGGTGGCGTTCCATCCCGGACACATCGTTCCGGGGCTTGATTTCACCAACGATCCGCTGTTGCAGGGACGGCTGTTCTCATACACCGATACGCAGATTAGCCGTCTCGGTGGGCCAAACTTCCATGAAATCCCGATTAACCGCCCGACCTGTCCGTATCACAATTTCCAGCGCGATGGCATGCACCGCATGGACATCGACACCAATCCGGCGAACTACGAGCCAAACTCCATAAACGACAACTGGCCGCGTGAAACGCCGCCTGCGCCGCAGCGCGGGGGATTTGAATCCCACCAGGAGCGCGTCGAAGGTCATAAAATTCGCGAGCGCAGCCCGTCCTTTGGCGAATACTACGCCCATCCGCGCCTGTTCTGGCAGAGCCAGACGCCGTTTGAGCAGCAGCATATTATCGATGCCTTTAGCTTTGAGCTGGGCAAAGTGGCACGTGCTTATATCCGCGAGCGGGTCGTGGATCAGCTGGCGCATATCGACATTACCCTGGCCCAGGCGGTGGCACACAATCTTGGCATCACCTTGACTGACGATCAGCGCAATATCGCGCCGCCGCAGGATGTCAGCGGTCTGAAGAAAGATCCGTCTCTCAGCCTGTATGCCATTCCAGATGGTACGCTGAAAGGCCGCGTAGTGGCGGTGCTGTTGAATGATACTGTCTCCGCCAGCCAGCTTTACACCCTGTTGCAGGGCTTAAAAGCGAAAGGCGTACACGCTAAATTGCTTTACTCCCGCATGGGTGAAGTGACGGCCGACGATGGTTCGCAAGTGCCGGTCGCCGCGACCTTTGCCGGTTCACCGTCGTTGACCGTGGATGGTGTTCTGGTACCCGGCGGCAATCCTGCCAGTCTGCTGGATAATGGCGATGCCTGTTATTATCTGCTGGAAGCCTATAAACACCTCAAGCCGATTGCACTGGCCGGCGATGCACGGGCGTTTAAAGCGGTGCTGAAAGTGGATGCGCAGGGCGAGGAAGGCCTGACTGAAGGTGACAGCGTCACGCAGGCGTGGGTGGATGATTTCCTGCTGCAACTGGCGGGACATCGCGTCTGGGCGCGGGCAAGTAAAATCAGCAAGATCCCGGCGTAATTAAATGACTGTGCCGGGTGGCGCTGACGCTTACCCGGCCTACAACGCCGGACCTGGGTGCTGACTGTGCCGGGTGGTGCTTGCGCTTACCCGGCCTGATTCGCTGCGTAACCTGGTGTAGGCCCGGCAAGCAGCGCGCCGCCGGGCATGACCTGCTACGGCAAATCCCGCCACGATCCCAGCCGATACCCCCGCTCCGCTATCGCATATTTTAGTGAGGGCGAGGTCAGCACCTCCAGCTCTTTGAGCCGTGGCCAGCAATAGCTGCTGGCGAGTAGCGTATTATCGACAAACGCCGGATGGCTCATCATCTCCAGCGACTGCTCGCCTCTGGCGGTTGACGCATCAAGCACCGACAGAAACAGCGCCTCAGAAATATCATTGCCGTAAAAGCCGCTGGAATAACCCTCGCTGCTGCGCAGCGCGTCCGTCGTCAGATTATGTTGCTTCGCCACCTCACGGTCGATGCGTAGTCCGACGCCTTTTTCTGCGGCAAAAGCTGACACCACAGGAAAGATCTGCGGCAACATATGCACATGATGATGGCTGTCAATATGCGTTGGCTGGCGTCCAAAACAGTCCACAAAACGCTGATACTGACACGCCAGCTCCTGCTCAATCTCTGCCAGCGGTAGCTCGCCCTGCTCTGCCATCTCCCACAGCCATTTGCCCAGCGCACCGTTGCGCGTCAGCCCCGGCATCGGGCTTAGCGGCGTACCCAGCGTCAGCACAAAATGCATACCGACCGCAAGCTGAGGCAGCGTACGACTGAGCGCCGCGGCATGCTCCACCGCCGGGGCGTTCATCATCGCCGTAGTTGAAGTCACCACGCCATGGGTACAGGCTTCCGCAATGCCGTAGTTCTGCGCTTTGCACAGCCCGAAGTCATCGGCGTTAACGATTAATAACCGTTCCATCCCATCACCCCTTAGTGTTAAAGCCTGCAATGGTTTTCGCAAAGCGCGGCAGCCATTTCTGGTGCGCCACCAGCAGTTCACGGGCAAGGATTTCCGCGTCTTTATCGGAATGGATCAGCGGGCTTAAGTTTAACGCCAGCAGCACATCGTTAAACTCGCCGCTTAATGCCGCCCGACTGGCCGCAATTTCAAAACCTTTAATGGTGTGGATCAGCCCCATGACGTTATCGTCGAAATGGGTCACGCGCGGGTGCGGCGTCGCCCCATCACGTCCGAGGATGCAGGTCATTTCTACCGCCCAGTCGGCCGGGATGTTATCAATATGGCCGTGATGCGGCACGTTGACGTAATGCTCCGCCTGCTTGTCATTGTAAATCGCGTTGATTACCTCGCAGGCGGCATCGGAATAGTACGCCCCGCCGCGTTGCTCCAGCTCTTTCGGCTTCACCGCCAGCGCCGGATCTTTATACAGGTCAAACAGCTGCTTCTCGACCTTCTGCACCACCTGCGCCCGTACGCCGCCTTTGTAGAATTCTCCCATCTCAATTGCCAGCATCTCCTTCTGCTTGAAGTAGTACAGCAGATAGGAGCACGGCAGCAAATTCAGCGCGCGGATCAGCCCTTCGCTGAACGGCAGATCGAAGATATTCTTCACGGAATTCGCCGTCAGCCTGCCGGAGGCCACGCCGTCCAGCAGTTCGGCAAAGCGCGATTCGCCATTAACCAGCACATCCCTGATAAACACCATATGGTTGAGGCCAAAGAGATCGATGCCCAGCTCATCTTCATCGGTGAGGCTCAGCACATCGCGGATGAACATCTTCATGCCGATGGGAATATTACAGACGCCGATAAAGCGCTTAAAGCCGGTATGGCGGTACACCGCTTCCGTCACCATGCCTGCCGGATTGGTAAAGTTGATCACCCAGGCGTCGGGGCAGATTTCTTCCACATCGCGGATGATGTCAAAAATCACCGGGATGGTACGCAGCCCTTTGAAGAGGCCGCCCGCGCCGTTGGTTTCCTGACCGAGATAGCCATGGCTCAGCGGAATACGCTCGTCCAGCTCCCGCGCCTGCAACTGCCCTACGCGCAGCTGAGTGGTGACAAAACTTGCTCCCTGCAATGCCGCACGGCGATCCAGCGTTTTATGCAGCGTCATCGGTACGCCCGCTTTCTGGATCATCCGCTGGCACAGATCAAAAATAATATTCAGCTTTTCCTGACCGTCTTCCACATCCACCAGCCATAATTCGTCGATCGGCAGTTCGTGATAACGTTTAATAAATCCATCGACCAGTTCCGGCGTATAGCTGCTACCGCCGCCAATAGTGACGACCTTCAGTTTTTTGTTCATAACGTCTCTCTTACGCACTGACCGTAAAATAAAGGCGTGCGCTATTCAGTTAATACGGTGAGGTGTTTCCGGTAGCTGCCTGGCGTAAATGACGTCACTTTCTTGAACGTCTTAATAAATAAACCGGGACTGCTGTAACCGGACTCGTAAGCAATATCAGTGACTGAGTAATTGGTGATTTCCAGTTGCTTTTTGGCAAAGTTAATGCGGATCTCATTAATGATCTGCATCGGCGTCTTACTGTAATAGCGCTGGGTGGCGCGGGTTAAATACTCCTGCGTCTTACCGGATAATTTCACCATATTTTCCAGCGCATTTTCGCCAAACTGCATTTTATCGTGCATCTCTTCCACGGTGGTTTTGAGCCACTGCGGAATATCCCCCTGTACCACCTCTTCCCGGTGATGACGAAGCCGGTTGACGATATAAAAGGTCACCACTTCGATAAACTCATTGAATTCGTTATCGCGAAAATTAAGCGAGGCGATCACCGATTCAATCCAGGTGAGAAAGGCACTTTTGACGTGATAGACCTGCGACGCGACAAAGCAGAACGGCAGCAGCGGCAAATAGTGCTCTTCAAAAAACTGCCGACTGACGCCGACGTTAAGAATGCGCGTCGCGCCAAATTCATAGAAGCTTTGATGGTGCGATCCCATCGGGATAAACACAAAGTCGCCCCGCTCAAGCAGAACGCGTTTGCCGTTGATCTCCTGATAGTAGCGCCCGGTCAGCACAATAGTGAATTCGTAATAGTCGTGCTGGTGCAGCCCGCTGACGCTCTCCACTTTGTTGTAGATGAAGACGTGAAAATTCCGGCCATTGAACAACTGCTGTTCCCGTGCGGTTTTGATTTCCATCGCGTTCACCTGTGGCTGCATCATGCGGTCGCTCCTGTGTTAGTGCACTTTTTCGTGCAGCTCAATCAATTCGGCAATCAATTCGCGCGCCAGCATCGAGGTCATCAGATGATCCTGTGCATGCACCAGCACCAGACTGACCTTCATGCGGCCTTCGCCCTGATCGCTCTCAATCAGCTGCGTCTGCACGCGATGCGCTTCATTGAGCGCAGTACGCGATTGCGCCATGGTTTGCTGTGCCGCCGCGAAATCACCGGCTTTTGCCTGTTTTAGCGCAGTATAAGCGAGGCTGCGCGCCTGACCCGAGTTAATGATAAGCCCCATCACCACTTCTTCAAGCTCATCCGTGGCAAGCTCGGTTTCAACAACATCATCCAGATTAAACATTATGTGTTCCTCATCTCAGTCCGGCGCAGGCTTTTCCACCTGCGCCGTCGGGCTTAAAATTTCAGGGCGTTGGCGATATCTTCTTCGCTCTCTTCTTCTTCAATGACGGCCTGCGCTTTGTTGGCGACCATCACAAACGGCAGGTAAATCAGCGTCGCGACGCCAAGGTTGAACAGCGCCAGCAACAAGGCCGCCACGCTGCCGTTAGTATTAAAGAAGGCGCCTAAACCGGTCGGCATCGTCCAGGGCGCAATGTTGGTGACCGGGGGGATAATGCCCGCATAGTAGGCCGCCAGCATGATGCCCGTCAGCACCGGCTGCACCAGCACGAAGGGGATAAACATCACCGGGTTCATAATGATCGGCAGACCGAACAGAATAGGTTCGTTAATCTGGAAAATACCGGACGGTAGCGCCAGCTTGCCGACCTGGCGGTAATCCGCGCGACGGGAACCGATAAAAATAGCGATGATAAGCCCTAGCGTGGCCCCCGAACCGCCCAGCAGCACATAGGAATCGAGCATCGGTTTGGCCCAGACATGGAAAGTTTTTCCTGCCGCCAGCGCCGCGTCAACGGAACCGTACTGCTGATAGATCGCCATGTTTTCCAGCGCCCACGGCGTCATGATGCCGCTCTCCAGCGCCGTCAGCGCCAGCGAACCGTGCACGCCGAAGAACCATAACAGGGAGTTGAAAATCACGTACACCCAGCCGACCACGCTGCCCATCGAGGAGAGCGGCTTCGACACGGAGTCGAGAATGATCTGGTGGAAGTTAGTGCCCCAGGAAGTGAGCGCCCAGCCAATAATGCCCATCACCGAGAGGATCAGAAAGCCTGGGATCAGCGCGGAGAATGACCGGGACACCGAGGCCGGTACGCTGTCCGGCAGGCGGATCACCCAGTTACGGCGGACCACAAAGGTAAACATCTCCGCGACCACCAGGCCAATAATAATCCCGGAAATAATATTCGCCCCGCCGAGCCAGTTTGCGCCTACAGCGTAGGCTTCACCGACACTGTAAGGCGTGACCGTCATAAACGCCGCGACGGATAATAATCCGGCAGCCAGCGGATCGACTTTTCGCTCTTCGGCCAGCGCCATGCCAATAAAAAAGGGCGCCATCAGCGACATAATCCCTAAGGTACCGTTATACACGTTACCGCCGATGGCCTTAAAACCATTCAGTGTTTCAATAGTAGAAGCATCCAGGCGAATGCCCAGCGAGTAAAAAAAGGATCCTTCGCCAAAACTTAAAAATACGTTGTTAATTAAAACGAACATCGCCCCTGCAAGGGTTAACGGCATTAAACGTATAAAGCCATTTTTAATTGCATTGACGTGCGGTTGTTTTCCTATTCTGACAGCAACAGGGATAAGCAGTCGTTCCAGCGAATCAATTGCTTTGCTCATAGAAAAGTCCTTAAAAGCCGCAATAAGATATTGCGGCGGAAGTAAGTGAAATAACTCTTTGACGGGGAAAAGGAATAAAATTAATTTGCTGCTTTCTTAATGGCAGCGACAGCCGTTTTCAGTACAGCCAGACCATCTACTTTGCCGTAGTGGGTTGAATCAATAACTTCGACAGGTTTATTCGGTAACAGACGCTGAATTTCCGCCAGCATATAGGCGATTTGCGGACCTAACAGTACGACATCGGCCTGCGGACCTTTTTCACCGGCGAGGGTTTCAGGAAAGGCTTCGATCACCACCGGTACGTCGTACTTCTCTGCCTGAGCGCGCATTTTGGACACCAGCAGCGAGGTGGACATGCCCGCCGAGCAAAACAAATAGATATGTTTCTTTTCCATCACAACCTTCCTTACGTTTCAACCGCCGCACCCAGGCCGTGCAGGCAACGTGTTTGCGGGTGACTGGGATAACTCGTTAACCCTTGAGTTACTTTTGTTTCTGGTTGAAGAAAATATACAGCATCCCGCCTGAGGGCGATAATCCGTCACTAACCCGAATTGTCTCTCATTGACCTGACAGGATGATAGCCTTCACAATTTGCGGAATAATTCGCGGCAAGAAATAAGATTTTCAGGCAAAAAGAAACCGGCACGATGGCCGGTTTCATACTTTGCTCAGGCTTAAAGGATTAAGACTTCGGTGCCTGCGGATCGGTATCGTATTCCGCACAAGTCTGGTAACCGGAGTTCATTACGCGACCGGCTTCGTCAAGGGCGACGAAGTAAGTTTCTGTTTTACCATCACGTTGACCCAGGATATATGTCTGGCAAGTACCACGAGCGTGGATCATGGTCACTTCAGAAGAAGGCTTACCGGCAACCTGCATCACTTGCGCACGGCTCATGCCTTTTTTAACGTCTTTTACCACCGGCGTGGCAACCTGATCTTTGGTACGATCGTAAGCAGTACACCCTGCCAGCATAGTCATTACGGCTGCGGTACCCAGAATTCCTGCGAGTTTCTTATTCATAATCATCCTTCCTCTTGTTATCCGCTTTTGTATCAGCGCGTTATCTAAGCCTGGAATATAAAATAACTTTTTTCAACCTCATGAACGTATTGGCATAACTTTAAGAAAAATCTAATAAAACCGACACAGGCAAACAAAACGTTGTTATTTGCGCCACCTGCACCGTCGCGCCTTGTCGTTTGGGCCACAACGGGTTAATTTGAAAAGATTGCTACTTAAAATCTGCCCGCAAGGGCGACAGACGGAGAGTGTTGTCATGACGCTGCAACAAGAGATTATTCAGGCGCTGGGCGTTACGCCGCGCATCAATGCAGAAGAAGAAATTCGCCGTAGCGTGGATTTTTTGAAATCTTATCTGAAAGCGCACCCCTTTCTGAAATCGCTGGTGCTGGGGATCAGCGGCGGGCAGGATTCGACGCTGGCCGGCAAGCTCAGCCAGATGGCCATCAGTGAGTTGCGTCAGGAAACCGGCGATGAGGCTTATACCTTTATCGCGGTACGTCTGCCCCACGGCGTGCAGGCGGATGAACAGGACTGCCAGGATGCCATCAACTTTATTCAGCCGGATCGCGTGCTGGTAGTCAATATCAAAGCCGCCGTGCTGGCAAGTGAGCAGGCGCTGCGCGATGCGGGGATCGAATTAAGTGATTTCGTGCGCGGTAACGAGAAAGCGCGCGAGCGCATGAAAGCCCAGTACAGCATCGCCAGCATGTGCAAAGGCGTGGTAGTGGGTACCGACCATGCGGCGGAAGCCGTGACCGGGTTCTACACCAAATACGGCGACGGCGGCACCGACATCAACCCGCTGTTCCGTCTGAACAAACGTCAGGGCAAACAGCTGCTGGCGCAGTTAAATTGCCCTGAGCACCTGTACAAAAAAGCGCCGACTGCCGATCTGGAAGACGACCGCCCTGCGCTGCCTGATGAAGTGGCGCTCGGTGTGACCTATGAAATGATCGACGATTATCTGGAAGGCAAAACCATTGATGAGAGCCATGCGCGCACTATCGAAGGCTGGTACCTGAAAACCGAACACAAGCGCCGCCTGCCGGTCACGGTTTTTGACGACTTCTGGAAAAAATAGCAACTCCTTGATTTACAGGCCGGGTAAGCGTAGCGCCACCCGGCAAAAGCTCACCATCAGGGTGTCATCTCACCAGGCGGCGTAAGCCGCCTCTTTTTTCGCCACGCTTTGCCTGTTACACTGGATAAGTAAACAGTATCAGGAGTCTAATGTGGTAAGGCGTCAATCAGCCCCGCGCCTGCAGTTTGAAGCGGCGGCCATTTATGAATACCCCGAACATCTGCGCCCGTGGCTGGAAGCATTGCCCAAACATCCCGGCGTCTATTTCTTCCATGGCGACAGCGACACCATGCCGCTCTATATCGGCAAAAGCATCAATATTCGCAGTCGGGTGTTGTCGCATTTGCGCACCCCGGACGAAGCCTCAATGCTGCGCCAGTCGCGGCGCATTACCTGGATCCTCACTGCGGGCGAAATCGGTGCGCTCCTGCTGGAAGCGCAGCTGATCAAAGAGCAGCAGCCGCTGTTTAACAAGCGCCTGCGCCGCAATCGCCAGCTCTGCTCGCTGCGGTTTGACGGCGATAAGCCCGAAGTGATCTATGCCAAAGAGGTGGATTTTTCCTCGCAGCAGGGTCTGTACGGGCTGTTTGCTAACCGGCACGCGGCGCTGCAAACCTTGCAATCGATCGCTGATGAACACAAGCTGTGTTACGGCCTGCTGGGGCTGGAATCGCTCAGCCGCGGTCGCGCCTGTTTCCGTTCAGCGTTAAAACGCTGCGCGGGCGCGTGTTGCGGTAAAGAGAGCGTTGAGGCGCATCATCAGCGTTTGCGGGATGCCATGACCCGCATGCAGCTGGTGTGCTGGCCGTGGCGTGGCCCGGTGGCGCTGCGGGAAAGCAGTGGTGAAATGACGCAGTATCACATTATTCACAACTGGTACTGGCTGGGTTCGGTCGCCTCGCTTGACGACGCGCCGTCGCTGCTGAAAACACCCGCCGGTTTCGATCAGGATGGCTATAAAATTCTCTGTAAGCCGTTGATCTCGGGGATGATGGACGTCCATGAATTACCCTGGACGGCCCCCTGAACCGGCAATAGCTGCCGGTTCATTGCGGTTAGTGCCCCGGCAGCCAGGTGATTTCGCTGAACAGCAATTGCCCTTCCGCTTTCAGTAAGCGCAGGGTATGACTGCCCTCCTGCCAGCTGGCTCCCTGGTCCGCCGTCAGCAGTTTATCGCCCAGTTGCCATGCGCCGCTGAGCACAAACACCACCCCGCCGCGTGAGCCAAAGGTGGTGAAGGTGCGATCGGCCACGCGCACTTTGGCCTGGCAGCAATCGCGGCGGGTCATGATATTAAAATCCATCGACATCTGCCCGTCGTGCAACTGCACCTTGATCGGCTGTTCGCCTGAAAAAGAGAATGGCTGTAGCCGCTTCAGCGTATGGCAAAACGCCTGGCCCCCGTCGAGGGTCACTTCCCCGCCTTCGATCAGCGTGATCACGCGATCAACCCCCTGAAACTGCGGAAACTCGCCGTTTGCGGCTAGGGACGCAATACTGGCACGCCAGTGAAAATCCCGCGTCGCTTCCGGAAAACAACAAATCTCCCGGGTTTCGCCTGCCCCGTTGCGCCACAGGTTCACCGCCATTTTGCGAATATCAAAATATTCCATCATCTCTCCTGAATGGCGCGCCATGCGCGCCTGCGCCGCCGAAAAACCGCAGCACACGGTTGTCATCTGCTCATCATGCTACCCAGGTTATCGGCAGCGAAGGGGCAATGCCTTAGCAATGGTGCGGCATCTTAGAATATTTTTTTTAACAGCATGATAAAGATGTAGTTTTGCGTAACACGGAACAGAGCATACCGTGTCGCAGGCGGGGGGCAAAGGGGGGAGAAAAGAAAAAACCGCCGGACCTGCCCACAGCCTGAAAGGCGTTTATGGACAAGTCCGGCGGTCTTAGTAACGTTCGCTGTTTTATTCAGCGGATTCTGGCATTTTACCTTCAGCCGCCGGACGTTCTGTCAGACGCTTCTCAAAATTGGCATTAAACTGCTTTTTCTGTTCCGGCGTTAAGATGTTGTAAATTTTGTTCTGGGTTTCCATGTGCGCCAGCATACGGGCCTTGTGCTGGTCTTCCATCTTCGCAATCTGCGCTTCGGCTTTTGCTTTATCGAAGGTGTCGCTGGCGATGATGTCATGCGTCGCGCGGCGTTCTTCCACGGTCGGACGCGTCATCTGGTCACGCTGGCTTTTCATGATCTCGCGCACCTGCTGTTTTTGCGCGTCGGTCAGGTTCAGATCTTTAAACATCATGTCGTGATGCATACCCGGCTTACCTTTATGGTGCATCATCGGCTTGCTGTCTGTCGGGGCAGCGGTGGTATCAGCGGCATGGGCCAGATTAGCAGCACCCATCGCCAGGGTAGAGGCAACAAACAGAGCGGTTAATTTACGCATAATGTATTCCTTCTTTCAGTTATTCTTTCGGCGTAATGCCGTGTTGACGAGTTTCACTTTACGGCGTTTTTCGTCAAATAATCAGAGCAACAGTAAAGCATTGAAAGGGGAAAAAACAAATTATCGCCAATTATGAAGAAAATAAGGATAAAGCGTGGAGAGTTGCAACAGAAATTATGCAGTAGACTGATTTAAAAGAGATTGTGAAGAATGATAGCGGATCGCCGTATAATAATAAAGCAATGATGTCAGATAATTCCGTATCGTCTGACAGCATCGCTCTTTTTATTTTTTCGCTGGCGCTTAACGGTGCAGTAAATAACCGCGGCGGTCAGGGCAATCGCTCCAGCATCAGACCGGCGCGTAGCCCCACAGCAACCTGCGGATTGGGAAATAACACATACTCCGTCGCCGCCTGTGCCACATAGCGCGTCCCGCCATCTTCCGCGAGCAGCGTCCCGGCAGCAAAAGGGGTGAAGTTCAGCGTCTCGCCGGACATGTGCAACCGGAAGGCATCGCTATGGCGGGTAAGCTGCTGCGCCACGCGATAACGTAGCGGCGCGGTGCTGGCTGTGGGTGGCGGATTATCGCCCATCAGCGCCTGAATAGCGTGTAGGGTGGTGGTGAACTGATGCAGATCGTTTTCACCAAACGGCAGCGCTTTGCCCAGCTCAAGCGTACAGGCCAGCGCGGCAAAACGCTCGCAGCTGTAATGGGTTAAGGTACCGCCCGGCGTCTGATGAAAGACCAGCGCCTCCAGCCCGGCATCCCCCAGCCAGCGCAGCCAGGCCTCATCCCACGGCGTGTCGCGCTGCGGCAGTACGCCAAAGCGCGTGTGATGCGAGCCGCGGATGGCGGTATGCAGATCCAGATGCCAGCGCTCGCCGAAAGGCTGGGCGGCATAAAAACGACTGATCGCCTGCTCCAGTTGTAGGGCACGCACCGTTTCTACGCTGTGAGCAAACTGCTGCCAGCGCCCACCGAACATACGGTTCAGATCGCTGTGCAGGTAGCGTTTACCGGCACGCAGCGCAGGCGGATTGCCGAGGATGATCAACATGCGCCAGCGTAATGGCGTATCGCCGTGCAGCAGCGCCGTCAGCAAATTATCCAGCATCTCCACCGGGGCGGTTTCATTGCCATGGATCCCTGCCGACAACACCAGCGATTTCTCCGTCGGCTGATGGGGGATGAGCTCAAGGATCCCCTCCGCCCGCCAGTGCCAGCGCAGCGTTTCGTTTTGCCCCCACGGGTTTTCAGGTAAACGGCCGCTGAGGGTCAGGGCAAGAAAATTCTCCATCGTCGATCCTTATTGCTGGAACGGATAAACCGATCCCAAATCCAGTAACTGTGTCAGTCTGTCCAGCGCCTCCCGCCCTTCGCGCAGCAGTTGCGGATCGGCAAGATCGGCCTGGGTGAGACGGTCACGGTAGTAGCGATCCACCCAACTATTCAGCGCCGCGAACAGCGTATCATTCATCATAACCGCCGGATTTACCGCCTGCTGCTCGGCGTCGTTCAACACCACTCGCAGACGCAGACAGGCCGGACCGCCGCCATTGGACATGCTTTCGCGCAGATCGAACACCCGCAGTTCGCTCACCGGATTATCCCCGGCCAGCATGTCATTCAGATAGCGCCAGACGTTCGCCTGCTCACGACACTCTTGCGGCACCACCAGCAGCATGCTGCCATCATCGCGGCTCAGTAACTGGCTGTTAAACAGGTAACTGCTCACTGCCTCTTTGACGGACACCTGCGCCTGCGGTACCTCGATGGACTGAAAGCCCGGCACCTGCTCCGCCAGTCGGGTCATCAGCCCGCGCTGTTGCACAAAGGCACGTTCGTGGCAGAACAGCAACGTACCATTCGACACGGCGATAACATCATTATGGAACACACCTTCGTCGATTACCGTGGGATTTTGTTGGGCGAACATCACCCGTGCGGGATCCACCTGATTAAGACGCGCCACCGCCTGGCTGGCTTCCAGCGTTTGCCGCGCCGGGTAACGCTCAGGCGCGGCATGTCCGTTCTCTTCCCGTCCGTAAACAAAAAGCTGCATGCCCGGCTCGCCGTACGTCCGGCTGAAGCGGTTATGGTTCGCCGCCCCTTCGTCGCCAAAACGCGCTACCTGCGGCAGCGCACCGTGCACCGAAAAATGCCCTTCGTCCCGGAAGATAGCGCGCAGCAAGGCTTCCGTCGTCGGCGCTTCCGTGGCGCGGTGGAATTTATTGTTCAGGTTTGCCACCGTCAGATGCACTTTATGATCCAGTGCATCTGCCGAGGGGCAGATAGTGGCGGCATTCGCCACCCACATCGGTGAGGCGGAGCTGGCCGCCGACAGCAGCTCCGGCGCCTGTGCCGCCGCCCGGGCGATCACCTGCTCATCGCTGCCGGTAAATCCCAGCTGGCGCAGTACCGCGATATTCGGGCGTTCATGCGGAGGGATCACCGCCTGCGCAAACCCCAGATCCGCCAGCGCTTTCATCTTCAGCAAGCCCTGCTTCGCCGCCAGCTTCGGGTTTGAGGTGCGAAAGCGGTGTGCGGTGGAGGCCTCGTTACCGAAAGATAATCCGGCATAGTGGTGGGTCAGCCCCACCAGGCCGTCAAAGTTAACTTCGCGTGCCGTCATGGCCTCTCCTCCCGACTAAAATTCAGTCCCGGACTGAGGCTTTCTGGCAGCGCCAGTGCCGACGATTCCAGGCTTGCCATCGGCCAGGCGCAGTAATCTGCCGCATACCAGGCGCTCGGGCGATGGTTGCCAGACGCGCCTACACCACCAAACGGCGCGGTACTGGCCGCGCCAGTCAGCGGCTTGTTCCAGTTGACGATCCCGGCGCGTGCCTGCAAGAGCAACTGGTCGAATTTTTCACGCGACGGCGTGATCAGCCCGCAGGCCAGCCCGTAACGGGTGGCGTTGGCGAGATGAATGGCATCGTCAAAGGTGTCATAGCGCCAGACGCCAAGCAGCGGACCGAAGACTTCTTCGTCCGGCACGTCTGCCGCGTCGGTAAGCTCAATAATGCCCGGCGTCAGCAATGAGGTGCCGGGTTTGATCAGCCGCGGTGCCAGCAGCGTTTTGCCGCCCCGCGTTTCATGTGCCTGCCAGGCGGTATACACTGCCTCTGCCGCCTGAGGAGAAATCAGGCCACCCATAAAGGGTTGCGGCTCGGCATCCCAGGCCCCCGGCATAATACGTCCGGCGATTTCCACCAGCCGCGCAAGAAACGCATCACCCTGCGCGCCACGCTTCACCAGCAGACGACGGGCACAGGTGCAGCGCTGCCCGGCAGTCACAAACGCCGACTGAACAGTGAGATGCACGGCGGCATCAATGTCATCCACATCTTCGACAATCAGCGGGTTATTGCCGCCCATTTCCAGCGCGAGGATCTTCTCCGGCTGACCGCCAAGCTGACGGTGCAGATGAAAACCGGTGCTGGCGCTGCCGGTAAACAGCAGCCCGTCGAGATCGGCAAGCTGGCTCAGCGCCTGCCCGGTATCGCGCCCGCCCTGCACCAGATTCAGTACGCCAGGCGGTAGTCCGGCCTCCTGCCACAGCTTCATCACCGCTTCGCCGCTCCAGGGCGTCAGCTCGCTTGGTTTGAAGATCACCGTATTCCCGGCCAGCAGCGCCGGGACGATATGCCCGTTCGGCAGATGCCCGGGGAAGTTATACGGCCCGAACACCGCCAGCACGCCGTGGGGACGGTGACGCAGCGTCGCAGCGCCGTCCGGCATGGCGGTGTGCTGCTCGCCGGTGCGGGTGTGGTACGCCTTCACCGAGATGCCGATTTTATTGATCATCGCGGTCACTTCGGTGGCGGCTTCCCAGCGCGGTTTGCCGGTTTCCCTGGCAATCACCGTCGTCAAATTGACTTTGTTGGCATCCAGCAGCGCCGCAAATTTCTCAACGATCGCCTGGCGGGCGCTGAAAGGCTGTTGCGCCCAGGCCGGGAAAGCGGCCCGGGCGGCGCGCGCGGCGTCCGCAACCTGTGCGGCATCGGCATCACGCCCCTGCCACAGTGTTTCGCGGGTGAGCGGGTCGGTTTTTTCGCGTTGTTCACCCTGACCGCTGATCCAGTCGCCATTTATCCAAAGATTCATTGTGTTTTCTCCTCTGCGCACAGGCGGACCAGGCGAACCTGATCCCCGGCGCGACATTTCAGGGCGTCCATCTGGGCAGCATTCAGCAGCAGACGAGGGGTATCGGGATCGGCATTCACCAGCATGGCGCGGAATTGCTGATACTGTTCGTTTGCCACCAGGCAGGCGGGCCATTCTCCCGGTGCAGGTTGCCCTTCGGCGACCTCCACCAGACGGCTTTTGCGGATCGCCCGAACACGATCGATATCGCACTCCAGCGTCGGGCCGCCGTCAAAGATGTCGATATAGTGACGGTAGCGGAAGCCCTCTTTTTCCAGCACGGCACGGGCGGGTGCAGTATGCGGATGCACTTCGCCGATCACCGCCTGCGCCTCTTCCGACAGGAAATGGGTATAGATAGGATGTTTGGGCATCAGCTCGGCGATAAAGGCTTTTTGCCCGGTGCCGCACAGATGATCGGCACGGCTGAATGGCATCGAGAAGAAACGTTTGCCGAGACTTTCCCAGAACGGCGAGTAGCCCGTTTCGTCGATCACGCCGCGCATCTCCGCCACCACTTTTTCGTTAAAGCGATCGCGGAAGGCGGCCATAAACAGAAAGCGGGACTTTGACAGCAGGTAGCCGTTGCCCTCTTTTCGCCAGTCGGCATCAAGGAACAGCGTGCAGAGTTCGCTGCTGCCGGTATGATCGTTACTGAGAAACAGCGTCGGCAATGCGTTGTAGACGTTGAGCTCTTTGGAGGCATGCACCTGGGTGCCGACGCGGTAGTTGTACCAGGGGTCGTTGAGCCCCACCGCCACTTCGATGGCGCAGATCCCGGCGACGGTGCCACTCCGGGTATCTTCCAGCACGAACACGTACCCCTGTTCCCCTGGCGGCAGTTCGTCCTGCCAGGTTTTGCGTGCACGCTCAATGCGCGCGGAGAGCGTCGCTTCATCCGCCGGTAGCGAGGTCAGCCCACCGCCGGTTTTGCCGGCCAGACGCATCAGGGCCGGAAGATCGCTGTGTTCAATCGGGCGGATCACCATCATAGGCTTTCTCCTGCCAGGTAGCGTTCACAGGCGCGCGCCAGACGTTCAAGGCCATGACGCACTTCCTCTTCACTGATATTCAGCGCGGGGGCAAAACGCAGTACGTTCGCCCCGGCAATCAACACCATTACGCCCTCTGTCGCCGCCAGTTGCGAAATGAGTTTGGCTTTACCAGCATGTTCCGCCGTCAGCTCACAGCCAATCAGCAGACCGAGGCCGCGGATCTCTTTGAACAGCGCATGACGGGTATTGATCGCCTGCAACTGTTCCACAAACCACTGGTGGCGTTGTTTAACACCGTCGAGCACGGCCGGGGTATTGACGATATCCAGCACCTCGCCTGCCACCGCCGTCGCCAGCGGGTTGCCGCCATAGGTGGTGCCGTGGGTACCGACGACCATCACCGCCGCGCACGCTTCGCGGGTCAGCATTGCGCCAATCGGGAAACCGCCGCCCAGTGCTTTTGCGGTTGTCAGCACATCCGGCTCGACGCCGTAATGCATATAGGCATACAGCTCGCCGGTACGCCCGACGCCGGTCTGTACTTCATCAAAAATCAACAGCGCCTGATGCTTATCGCACAGCTCGCGCAGTCCTTTTAAGAACGCCGCCTCCGCGGGCACCACACCACCCTCGCCCTGCATCGGTTCTACGATCACCGCACAGGTATCGTCGTTAATCAATTCGCGGGCCGATTCCAGATTGTTAAACTCCGCATGACGAATATCCGGCGGCAGCGGCGCGAAATCTTTGGAGTAAGCCGGCTGGCCGCCCGCGCTGACGGTAAACAGCGTGCGACCATGGAAGGCATTCTTAAACGCCACAATACCGCTTTTTTGCGCACCGGCATGGTCGTGGGCGTATTTGCGCGCCAGCTTCAGCGCAGCTTCGTTAGCTTCCGCCCCCGAGTTACAGAAGAACACGCGATCGGCAAAGGTAGCGTCAATCAGGCGTTTTGCCAGACGCAGCGCCGGTTCATTGGTGTAGCCATTACCGGTGTGCCAGAACTTCGCCGCCTGCTCGCTCAGCGCGCGGCACAGCACCGGATTAGCGTGACCGAGGGCATTTACCGCAATGCCACCGGCAAAATCGATATACTCTTTTCCTTCCTGATCCCACAGGCGGGAGCCTTCTCCGCGAACCGGAATAAAGGGAGCCGGAGCGTAAACCGGCAGCATCCAGTGATCAAAGTTTTCACGCGTAATTGAGTGGGACATGGCGACCTCATCCGGTAAATAAAAGGTTGTTGAGATGTTAATAATTATGAGTGTTTGCGCTGTTAATGTAGATTGCACGGTTCGTGCCATCCAGCGATAAAAATGCATAACCGAGTGGTGCGTATGAAATATCAAGGACTTAAAACCAGGCGATATTCACTTTATCTGCATAATAAGTGAATAATTTTAAGGCAATTCCAGGTGCCGGGCGGATCGCCAGGAAATTTTATGCATTAGTAAAATATAATTCTGGAATTGTGATCTTACGCGGAAGGTGATCGCGCAACGTGCTCTTTTACAGGGCGTAATGCACCAAATGCGGGCAGGTCTGGCACCATTGGCGCCACCTGTTGCAGCCATATAGATAAAAGCGCGGCGGTGTGGCGTAACGCGGGGAAATTTCTGCTACCATCCCAGCACAATTTATTGCTAAGTGGCAGCGACTATGAAATTTGTCTCTTTTAATATCAACGGCCTGCGTGCCCGTCCCCATCAACTGCAAGCGATCATCGATAAGCATCAGCCTGACGTGATTGGCTTACAGGAGACAAAAGTCCATGACGATATGTTCCCCCTCGAAGAGGTGGCAAAGCTGGGCTACAACGTCTTCTATCACGGTCAGAAAGGCCATTACGGCGTGGCGCTGTTAACCCGCGATACGCCGGTATCCGTGCGGCGTGGTTTTCCCGGCGATGACGAAGAAGCGCAGCGTCGGATTATCATGGCGGAATTAGCCTCGCCGCTCGGCAATATTACGGTGATCAACGGTTATTTCCCGCAAGGAGAAAGTCGTGACCATCCCACCAAATTCCCGGCGAAAGCGAAGTTTTATCAGGATCTCCAGGATTTTCTGGAAAACGATCTCAGCAAAGACAGCCCGGTCGTGGTGATGGGTGACGTGAATATCAGCCCGACGGATCTGGATATTGGTATTGGTGAAGACAGCCGCAAGCGCTGGCTGCGCACGGGTAAATGTTCGTTCCTGCCGGAAGAACGTGAGTGGATGGCCCGTTTACAGGGCTGGGGGCTGGTGGATACTTTCCGCGCGGCTAACCCGGACACCCAGGATCGTTTTTCGTGGTTTGATTACCGCTCAAAAGGCTTTGACGATAACCGCGGGCTGCGTATCGATCTGGTGCTGGCGAGCACCGCGCTGGCGACACGCTGCACCGATACCGGCATCGATTACGAGATCCGCGGCATGGAAAAGCCGTCTGACCATGCGCCGATCTGGGCGACGTTCGATCTCTAAGGGTCAGGGTTTTACGCGCCGCCACACCAGCGGATTGGTACTCAGCGTGCGTTCGTCACGCTGACACTGCAATAAAATGCCGTCGGCTTTCACCACGGCCCCTTCCGAGTAATTTTCATCCTGATAAACGCAGCACTGATTACAGGGCTGCGGACGCTGACCGCCGGAGGAGAACACTTCCGGCGGCACATTCACGTCGACGCCGCCGGTACTGTAACGCACCTCAGCTTGTGCTGTGGTGGTGACCAGCGCCATAAGGCTGGCGGCAAACAGAGCGTGTCGGATCATCGTTTTTTTTCCTGATTACGTGGTGGTAATAACTATAACGGTAAAAAATGGCAGAACCTTTAATCCGCGTGGTCATCGTTTTTTATTATGACCTTCCGCGCATTATTAATTTCCCTGCATCAGCCTCAATCGGTTGCCTTATGCCGCTTTTCCAATGTTATAGTCGAAAACGCAAACAACACACTAACAACCCACAAAAAATCCTAAGCCCACTGACATAAGAGGATGTTATATCGATGGATCAGTCTTGCTCTCTGGAAACCTTCCTTGCCCGTATTCAACAACGCGATCCCCATCAGACAGAATTTGCGCAGGCGGTTCGTGAAGTCATGACCACGCTGTGGCCGTTTATCGAAGAAAACCCGCGTTATCGCCAGATGTCCTTGCTGGAACGGCTGGTCGAGCCGGAACGCGTGATCCAGTTCCGCGTGGTGTGGGTGGACGATCGTAACCAGGTGCAGGTCAACCGCGCATGGCGCGTACAGTTTAACTCCGCCATCGGTCCTTATAAGGGCGGCATGCGTTTTCACCCGTCGGTGAATCTGTCGATCCTGAAATTCCTTGGCTTTGAACAGTCGTTCAAAAATGCGCTTACCACCCTGCCGATGGGCGGCGGCAAAGGCGGCAGTGATTTCGATCCCAAAGGCAAAAGCGAAGGCGAAGTGATGCGTTTTTGTCAGTCGCTGATGACCGAACTGTATCGCCATCTGGGGCCGGATACCGATGTGCCGGCGGGTGATATTGGCGTCGGTGGTCGTGAAGTGGGCTTTATGGCCGGGATGATGAAGAAACTCTCCAATAACAGCGCCTGCGTGTTTACCGGCAAAGGGCTGTCGTTTGGCGGCAGCCTGATCCGTCCGGAAGCCACGGGCTATGGGCTGGTCTATTTCACCGAGGCGATGCTCAAACGCCACGGTCTGGCCTTCGAAGGGCAGCGTGTGGCAGTGTCCGGCTCCGGCAACGTGGCGCAGTACACCATTGAGAAAGTGATGGAACTGGGTGGACGCGTGATCACCGCCTCTGATTCCAGCGGCACGGTGGTGGACGAAGCAGGTTTTAACGCTGAAAAACTGGCGCGCCTGTGTGAAATCAAAGCCAGCCGCGATGGTCGCGTGGCGGATTATGCCCGGGAGTTCGGGCTGGTGTATCTGGAAGGCAAACAGCCGTGGTCAGTGCCGGCAGATATTGCCCTGCCGTGCGCCACCCAGAACGAGCTGGACGTTGACGCCGCCCGCATGCTTATCGCCAACGGCGTGAAGGCGGTGGCGGAAGGTGCCAACATGCCGACCACCATCGAAGCAACGGATCTGTTCCTCGACGCGGGCGTGCTGTTCGCACCGGGTAAAGCGGCGAATGCAGGCGGTGTGGCAACGTCAGGGCTGGAGATGGCGCAGAACGCCGCGCGGCTAAGCTGGAAGGCGGAAAAAGTCGATGCGCGTCTGCACCATATCATGCTGGATATTCATCATGCCTGCGTGGAGTACGGCGGTGATGAGAAGCAGACCAACTATGTGCGGGGCGCGAATATCGCCGGTTTTGTGAAGATCGCCGACGCCATGCTGGCGCAGGGCGTGATCTGATTTGCGAAGTGTTGCCCGGCGGCGCTACGCTTGCCGGGCCTACAGTGACTGACTTGACCGGGGTGCCCGGCGGCGCTTCGCTTGCCGGGCCTACGATAACGACGATTACCTTGTAGGCCGGGTAAGGCGTAGCCGCCACCCGGCAACATGCGCTACGCCGCCGGAGCCGCACTGGCTGGCGGTTTTTTCTTCGCCCTGCCTTTGAAGCTTTTCTTTTTATCCCCACCTGGTGCTGCCAGCCCGCGGAACTGACGCACCGGCGTGCTGCGAGCCTGCTCGATAAGCTGATACAACGTACCCACCAACGGCTGCATAAAATCCTGATAGCGACACTGCTTTTCGCTGATTTGCGTCAGGACTGACTCCCAGTGGGCGGTCATGTCAGGCCGTGCCGCCATCTCCGGCAGGGAGTGGATCAGCGCTCGCCCGGCATCGCTGGAATGGATATAGCGCCCTTTTTTCACCAGAAAACCACGCTTAAACAGCAGTTCGATGATCCCGGCGCGAGTCGCTTCGGTACCCAGCCCGTCGGTGGCGCGCAGGATCTTTTTCAGATCTTTATCCTGCACAAAACGCGCGATACCGGTCATTGCCGACAGCAGTGTCGCATCGGTGAAATAGCGTGGCGGCTGGGTCTGCCGCTCCACCACTTCGCCCTTCTCGCACAACAGTTCGTCGTCTTTAGCCACCACCGGTAGCGGCGTGCCGTCGTTCTCTTCGTCGCGCTCTTTATTACCCAGCAAAGTTCGCCAGCCTGCTTCCGCCAGAAAACGCGCTTTGGCGATAAATTTGCCGTTAGCAATATCAAGCTCGATGGTGCATTTGCGGAAGACCGCGTCCGGGCAGAACTGCATCAGATACTGCCGCGCCACCAGGGTATAGACCTTCTCTTCGTTATCGGTGAGGTTCACCTTGCTGCTGCGCGCCGTCGGAATAATGGCATGGTGCGCATCAACTTTTTTGTCATCCCAGCAGCGGTTACGGATGTCGGTATCGATTACCGGCTGCGGCAGCAGTGACGGGCTGTGCACGCTGATGGCGTTGATCACCGCCTGACGCCCGGCAAAATGCTCCTCCGGCAGATAACGGCTGTCGGAACGCGGATAGGTAATGAGCTTATGAGTTTCATAGAGCTTCTGGCAGATATCCAGCACGTTCTGCGCGCTGAGGCCAAAGCGTTTTGCCGCCTCAATCTGCAAGGTGGAGAGTGAGAATGGCAGCGGCGCGGCCTCGGATTCCCGTTTGTCGTTGTAGCTGGTGACCCGTGCGGGCTGGCCGGTTATGCGTTTCACCACATGCTCGGCAAGGCTACGGTGCAACAGACGCCCTTCCTCATCCTGATACGGCTCGCAGGCTTCGCTTGGCTGCCAGGTGGCGATAAAGCGTTCTTCCTTCGGGGTGACGATATGCGCTTTTACTTCAAAGAAGTCTTTCGCCACGAAGTTCTCGATCTCTTCGTCACGGCGCACCACCAGCCCGAGCACCGGCGTCTGCACCCGTCCGACGGAGAGTACCCCCTGATAACCGGCGCTCTGCCCCAGCAGCGTGTAGGCGCGGGTCATGTTAATGCCGTAGAGCCAGTCAGCGCGGGAGCGGGCCAGCGCCGACGAGCTAAGGGGGATAAATTCGCTGTTGGCGCGCAGACGGTTGATCGCGCGCTCCACCGCCTGCGGATTGAGATCGTTTATCAGACAGCGCTGCACGTTACGGCGTTTTTCCGCAGGCAGCTCCAGATAGTTCAGCACCTCATCCACCAGCAGTTGCCCTTCACGATCGGGGTCACCGGCGTGAATAACTTCGCTGGCCTCCCCCAGTAAACGCTTGATGACGTTGATCTGTTTGGTGACCGAGGCGCGCGGTTGCAGCTGCCATTTTTCCGGCACAATCGGCAAATCCGAGAGGTTCCAGCGCGCATAGCGGCTGTCATAGGCATCCGGCTGCGCCTGCTCCAGCAGGTGACCAATACACCAGGTGACCACCTGACCATTCCCGCACTCGATATAGCCGTCGCCCTTACGGTGCGGCTTCGGCAGCACCTCGGCAATGGCGCGGCCCAGACTCGGTTTTTCGGCAATAAACAACCGCATTGACTTAACGGATCTCAATCATAGGACGACCACCACGGGCCTCAACCAGCTCGCCAATCGCCGTCAGGGTAATGCCATATTCGGCGGCAGTGGCCTGTACCTGATCTTCTGCGTCCGGCGTAACCGCCAGCAGTAAGCCACCGGAGGTCTGCGGATCGCACAACAGATCGCGCCACGCCTGCGGCATGTCGCCCATCAGATGACCGTAACTGGCGAAGTTACGCCCGGTACCGCCCGGTACTGCGCCCTGAGCAATGTATTCTTCTACGCCCGGCAGCTTCGGCACGTCATGATAGCGCACCTGCGCCTGTACACCTGCGCCCTGGCACATTTCGCTCAGGTGGCCGAGCAACCCGAAGCCGGTGACATCGGTCATCGCTTTCACGCCGTCGATGCTGGCAAAACCGGCACCGGCGAGGTTCATCTGGCACATCACTTCCGTGGCCAGCCCAACGTGTTCGGGTTTAAGCAGGGATTTTTTCTCGGCGGTAGTCAGCACGCCAATGCCCAGCGGTTTGGTGAGATAGAGTTTGCAGCCTGCTTTCGCGGTGCTGTTTTTCTTCACGCGTTCGGTTGGCACCACGCCGGTGACGGCGAGGCCGAAAATCGGTTCCGGCGCGTCGATGGAGTGACCGCCCGCCAGCGCGATCCCCGCCTGCTGGCAGGCAAAGCGTCCGCCTTCCACCACCTCACGGGCGATCTCCGGCGCAAGGGTATTGATTGGCCAGCCCAGAATGGCGATCGCCATAATCGGCTTGCCGCCCATAGCAAAAATATCGCTGATGGCATTGGTCGCCGCAATGCGTCCGAAGTCGAACGGATTGTCGACAATCGGCATAAAGAAGTCGGTGGTGCTGATCACGCTGGTGCCGTTGCCCAGATCGTAAACCGCAGCGTCATCACGGGTCTCGTTACCGACCAGCAGGTTCGGATCGATAAACTTTGCCCGATCGCTGTGCAGAATGGTTTCCAGCACTTTGGGGGAAATCTTACAACCGCAACCAGCTCCGTGACTGTACTGCGTTAAACGAATGGCTTGCTCGCTCATGGACATCTCCTGTCATTGCAATCCGGCTATGGTAGCGCTCAATCGGATAAGTGGTAAGTATGACTGTCCGAATTGCGTGGCTTTCGCTCACAATACGGACAGTCTGGCGATGGTGGCTCAGAAATAACGCACGAACGGCGTGGTATCAGGCAGGCTGATGGTGGTGGAGGCTTTCAGCTGCGGGGTGCCAAGGTAGAGGAAACCGACGATATGATCCTGTTCACGGCACTCCAGCGCTTCGCGCACCACCGGGCTGTCAGTCATTGAACCGCTGCGCCAGATGCCGTTAAAGCCCTGCGCCAGCGCGGCCATCTGCATCGCCATCACGGCACAGCCCGCCGACACCAGTTGTTCCCAGTGCGGCACTTTCGGGTGATCTTCGCATTTGGCGACCACCGCAATGATCATCGGCGCGCGGAACGGGCCGGAGCGGGCTTTTTCGATGCCCTTTTCATCCAGACCGGCCGCTATCGCGCCTTTCTCCAGCAGCTGGCTGAAGCGCTCGCGCCCTTCGCCTTCAATGACAAAGAAGCGCCACGGCTGGAGCGTGCCATGATCCGGCGCACGCATCCCCGCCTGTAAAATACTTTTCAGTTGGTCCCCCGCCGGAGCCGGTTCGGTCAGGCGGGAGGCGCTACGACGGTTAACGAGCAGTTCAAGTGCATCCATTAGTTAACTCCTGTCATCAAATTTATGCATAAAATTAACACGGCAGGAGATTTTGTTACAGCGACGGCGGCGGATCTTGCTGACAAGTTGCCGCGGTGTAATTAGGATAACCGCACATTCCGCTCAGGGTAGCGGGGGTTGTTAATCAGGACAGGAAGAATACATGCGAACCCTTTGGCATTTCATTGCTGGTTTTTTTAAATGGACATGGCGATTGCTCAATTTCGTCCGTGAACTGGTGCTCAACCTTTTCTTTATCTTTTTAATCGTGGTGTGCGTCGGCATCTGGATGCAGGTGAAGAGCAGCACTGCCGAGCACAGCAACCGTGGCGCGTTGTTGCTGGATATCGCCGGCGTAGTGGTGGATAAGCCTTCCAGCAGCAGTAAACTGGGGGTGCTGGGCCGTCAGCTGTTTGGCGCCAGTTCCGATCGCTTACAGGAAAATTCGCTGTTTGATATTGTCGAGACCATTCGCCAGGCGAAAGACGATCGCAATATCACCGGTATCGTGATGGATCTGAAAGATTTCGCCGGTGCCGATCAGCCGTCGATGCAGTACATCGGCAAAGCCCTGCGCGAATTCCGCGACAGCGGCAAACCGGTCTATGCGGTAGGCGATAACTTCAGCCAGGGTCAGTATTACCTTGCCAGCTTCGCTAATAAAATCTTCCTCTCGCCGCAGGGCGTGGTGGATCTGCATGGCTTTGCCACTAACGGTCTGTACTACAAATCGCTGCTGGAAAAACTGAAGGTCTCCACGCATGTGTTCCGTGTCGGGACGTATAAATCCGCCGTCGAGCCGTTTATCCGCGATGATATGTCCCCTGCCGCCCGTGACGCTGACAGTCGCTGGGTGGGTGAACTGTGGCAGAACTATCTGAACACCATCGCCGCTAACCGTCAGGTATCGGCGCAGCAGATCTTCCCTGGCGCGCAGGCGGTGCTGGACGGGCTGACCAAAGTGGGTGGCGATACGGCGAAATATGCCCTCGATAACAAACTGGTGGATCAGCTCGCCTCCAGCGCCGAGGTCGAAAAAGCGCTCAGCAAACAGTTTGGCTGGAGCGACGCCGATAAGAATTACAGCGCCATCAGCTACTACGATTACGCGCTGAAAAAACAGAGCGAAAACGGTGACAGCGTGGCGGTGATCTTCGCCAACGGCGCGATCATGGACGGTGAAGAAACTCCGGGTAACGTCGGCGGTGATACCACGGCCTCGCAGATCCGCGATGCACGCCTCGATCCGAAAGTGAAAGCCATTGTCCTGCGCGTCAACAGCCCTGGCGGCAGCGTCAGCGCCTCTGAGGTGATCCGCGCCGAACTGGCCGCTGCCAAAGCAGCAGGCAAGCCGGTGGTGGTGTCGATGGGCGGTATGGCCGCGTCCGGCGGTTACTGGATCTCCACCCCGGCTAACTATATTGTCGCGAACCCGAGCACCCTCACCGGCTCGATTGGCATCTTCGGGGTGATCAACACCTTTGAAAACAGCCTCGACAGCGTAGGTGTGCATACCGATGGCGTGGCGACCTCGCCGCTGGCGGATGTGGCAGTCACGAAAGCGCTGCCGCCGGAAGTGCAGCAGATGATGCAGTTGAGCATCGAGAGCGGCTATAAACGCTTCCTGTCGATTGTATCCCAGTCGCGCAATAAGACGCCGGAGCAGATCGATCAGATTGCACAGGGCCACGTCTGGACCGGTCAGGACGCGAAAGCGAACGGTCTGGTGGATGCACTCGGTGATTTCGACGATGCGGTGGCAAAAGCCGCTGAACTGGCGAAACTCAAGCAGTGGCACATCGATTATTATCAGGATGAGCCGACCCTCTTCGATCAGGTGGTCGACAGCATGTCCGCCAGCGTCCGCGCGGCGATGCCATCGGCGCTACAGGCGTATCTGCCTGCTCCGCTGGCCCCGGTTGCCGGCGTCGTGAAAGCGGAAAGCGATAAACTGGCGGCGTTTAACGATCCGCAAAACCGCTATGCGTTTTGCCTGACCTGCGCTAACGTTCGCTGATAACCCATCCCCTCAGCCTTGAGGGGATTTTTTTATGGCTATGAAACAGAACATCATGCAAAAGAAATCGATTTATGTCGCCTACACTGGCGGTACTATCGGGATGCAGCGCTCCGAGCAGGGCTATATTCCGGTTTCCGGTCACCTGCAACGCCAGCTGGCGCTGATGCCGGAGTTTCACCGCCAGGAGATGCCTGACTTCACCATTCACGAATACCATCCGCTGATGGACTCTTCCGATATGACGCCGCAGGACTGGCAGCATATCGCCGAAGATATTAAATCGAACTACGACCGCTACGATGGTTTTGTCATTTTGCACGGCACCGACACCATGGCGTTCACCGCATCGGCGTTGTCGTTCATGCTGGAGAATCTCGGTAAACCGGTAATTGTGACAGGGTCACAAATACCGCTGGCAGAACTGCGTTCTGACGGGCAGATTAACCTGCTCAATTCGCTGTATATCGCGGCCAATTATCCGATTAACGAAGTGACCCTGTTCTTCAACAATCGTCTGTTCCGCGGTAACCGCACGACTAAAGCCCATGCCGATGGCTTCGATGCTTTCGCCTCGCCTAACCTGCAACCCTTGCTGGAGGCAGGTATTCATATTCGCCGCCTCGGCACGCCACCTGCGCCGCACGGTAACGGGGAGCTGATTGTGCATCCCATCACCCCGCAGCCGATTGGCGTGGTGACCATTTATCCGGGCATTTCTGCCGACGTGGTGCGCAATTTCCTGCGCCAGCCGGTGAAAGCCCTGATCCTGCGTTCCTATGGCGTCGGCAATGCGCCCCAAAACAGCGAGTTTCTGAAAGAGTTACAGGCGGCGAGCGAGCGTGGCATCGTGGTGATCAACCTGACGCAGTGCATGTCCGGCAAGGTGAATATGGGCGGCTACGCCACCGGTAACGCGCTGGCCCATGCGGGAGTGATCGGCGGCGCGGACATGACGGTAGAAGCAACCCTGACTAAACTTCACTACCTGTTAAGTCAGGATCTGGATGTACAGGCCATCCGTGAAGCGATGACGGTCAATTTGCGCGGCGAACTGACGCCGGACGAGTAAGGAGCAGGACATGACCCGGGCACTACTGTTAGTGGATTTACAGAACGATTTTTGCGCCGGTGGCGCGCTGGCGGTCGCCGGGGGTGACAGCACCGTAGATATCGCCAATGCGCTCATTGAGTGGTGTAAAGCGCGCGGCGACGCCGTGGTGGCAAGCCAGGACTGGCATCCTGCTAACCATGGCAGCTTTGCCAGCCAGCAAAACGTCGAGCCCTATGCTGAAGGATTGCTGGACGGGCTGCCGCAGACGTTCTGGCCGGATCATTGCGTGCAAAACACCGAAGGCGCGGCGCTGCATCCGCTGTTACAGGCGAAAGCCATCGACGCGGTATTTCATAAAGGCGAAAATCCGGCGATTGACAGCTACAGCGCTTTTTTTGATAACGGTCACCGGCAGAAAACGCAGCTCGACGACTGGCTGCGTCACCATAACGTCAGCGAGTTGATCGTCCTGGGGCTGGCTACCGACTACTGCGTGAAGTTCACCGTGCTGGATGCGCTGACGCTGGGCTACAGCGTGAATGTCATCACCGATGGCTGTCGCGGCGTCAATCTGCATGCGCAGGACAGCGCACAGGCGTTTATGGAGATGGCGGCGGCGGGTGCCACGCTGTATACGCTGGCAGACTGGTCAGAGACCCACGCCTGAACAGGTCGGGGGAGGATCCTCCCCCGCTTCTGCGTTACTTGAAGGTGGCGATGGGTTTTGGCGCAATGCCAAAATCTTCTTTCAACTGCTGCTTACTTTTCATCACCATCTGACCGTTGGTGTCGATGGTCATATGCTGGGCATCGGTGTTATGCCGTGCCTGCCAGAGCATGACCAGTTGCAGGCTGTTCTCTTTCTGCTCGGGGGTCAGCGCCACGCCATCGGGCCATTTCCCCAGCTCTACTGCCGTCGCCAGACGCTGATACACTTCCGGCGTTAAACTGTTAACAAGCTCATCCACATTCACGATAGATCGTCCCCGCATGGAATAATTTGCTGAATCGATTCTCTAACCTTTAATCTGCTCGCCGTTGTCGTCATCGGTGAAGCTCAGCGACGCCGAATTAACGCAAAAACGTTCGCCGGTCGGCTGCGGGCCATCCGGGAAAACATGCCCCAGATGCGCATCACAGTTACCACAGCGGATTTCAGTACGCTGCATACCGTGGGAGTAATCATTCAGGTATTTAATGGCCTCATCGCTGACCGGTTCGTAAAAACTCGGCCAGCCGCAGCCGGAATCATATTTGCTCTGGGCGTTGAACAGCGGCGCATCGCAGATTAAACAGTGATATACGCCATCGCGTTTGTTGTGCAGCAGACGCCCCGTGAAAGGTGGTTCTGTGCCATGATTCTGCGTGACATAGAACTGCATTTCAGTGAGGTTTTTTTTCAGGTCGTCCTGGGAGGGATCATTAGCCATATGCTTACTTCTCGCGTTGATGACATTCACATCTTTTCTTTGATTCTAACAAAACATTAACAGGCAGGCGTCTACTTTTGTTCTAAACTTAGTCGTTGCGAAATCGCAGCCAGGTAATTGTGATCTGTTTCACATATTTATCTCGCATGACCTTTAAAATTCCAGCCGGCGGCCCCATGTGGGTAGCAGCCCATTGGAAAAGTGAGGCGACTCAGTCGCGCAAAGGTTGTGCACAGGATTGATTTGTCGCAATGATTGACACGATTCCGCTTGACGCTGCGTAAGGTTTTTGTAATTTTACAGCCAACCTTTTATTCACTAACAAATAGCTGGTGGAATATATGACTATCAAAGTAGGTATCAACGGTTTTGGCCGTATCGGTCGCATTGTTTTCCGTGCTGCGCAGGAACGTTCTGACATCGAAATCGTTGGCATCAACGATCTCCTGGACGCTGAGTACATGGCGTACATGCTGAAATATGACTCAACTCACGGTCGTTTCAACGGCACCGTTGAAGTCAAAGACGGCCACCTGGTTGTTAACGGCAAAACCATCCGTGTTACCGCTGAAAAAGACCCGGCTAACCTGAAATGGGGCGAAATCGGCGTTGACGTTGTTGCTGAAGCTACCGGTATCTTCCTGACCGACGAAACTGCTCGTAAGCACATCACCGCTGGCGCGAAGAAAGTGGTTCTGACTGGTCCTTCTAAAGACAACACCCCGATGTTTGTTAAAGGCGCTAACTTTGACAAATACGAAGGCCAGGACATCGTTTCTAACGCATCCTGCACCACCAACTGCCTGGCTCCGCTGGCAAAAGTTATCAACGACAACTTCGGAATCGTTGAAGGTCTGATGACCACTGTTCACGCAACTACCGCTACTCAGAAAACCGTTGATGGCCCGTCTCACAAAGACTGGCGCGGCGGCCGCGGCGCATCTCAGAACATCATCCCGTCCTCTACCGGTGCTGCTAAAGCTGTAGGTAAAGTACTGCCAGAACTGAACGGCAAACTGACTGGTATGGCGTTCCGCGTTCCGACTCCGAACGTATCTGTTGTTGACCTGACCGTTCGTCTGGAAAAAGCAGCCTCTTACGAAGAAATCAAGAAAGCCATCAAAGCCGCTTCTGAAGGCGAAATGAAAGGCGTTCTGGGTTACACCGAAGACGACGTTGTTTCTACCGACTTCAACGGCGAAGTGTGCACTTCCGTGTTCGATGCTAAAGCTGGTATCGCACTGAACGACAACTTCGTGAAACTGGTTTCCTGGTACGACAACGAAACTGGCTACTCCAACAAAGTTCTGGACCTGATCGCTCACATCTCCAAATAAGTTGAGATGAGAATCTGATCCAAAAGAGCGACTTCGGTCGCTCTTTTTTTTGCATTGAAGACAGAGGATTGAGGAATATCATGATGATTACTAAAATTTTTGCTCTTCCGGTCGTTGACCAGTTCACCACCGCCCTTTCCCGTCGCGTGCTGGACGATCTGGACCTCATTGTTGTCGATCACCCGCAGGTAAAAGCCTCGTTTGCCCTGCAGGGCGCACATCTGCTCTCCTGGAAACCGGCGGGTGCTGAAGAAGTGCTGTGGCTGAGCGATATTACCCCGTTCAAACATGGCGTGGCGCTGCGCGGCGGTGTGCCGATCTGCTGGCCATGGTTTGGCCCGGCGGCAAAAGAAGGCCTGCCGGCACACGGTTTTGCCCGTAACCTGCCGTGGACGCTTAAAGCCCATAACGAAGACGATAATGGCGTAGTGCTGACCTTTGAACTGCAAAGCAGCGATGCTACCCGTCAGTACTGGCCGCATGATTTCACGCTGTACGCCCGCTTTAAGCTCGGCAAGACCTGTGAAATCGAACTGGAAGCCCACGGCGAATTCGAAACCTTCTCTGCGCTGCACACTTACTTCAATGTTGGCGATATCAGCACAGTAAAAGTCAGCGGGCTGGGCGATCGTTTCATCGATAAAGTGAACGGCGCGAAAGAAGACGTGCTGGAGGGCGGCGTGCAGACCTTCCCGGACCGAACCGACCGCGTGTACCTGAATCCGGAAGCGTGCAGCATCATCAATGATGGCGCGTTAAACCGCACCATTGAAGTGATCCACCATCATCACTGTAACGTGGTTGGCTGGAACCCAGGCCCGGCGCTGTCGGCCAGCATGGGTGATATGCCAGACGACGGCTACAAGACCTTTGTGTGCGTGGAAACCGCCTGCGCCACTAAGGCCCAGAAAGCGACGGAAGAAAAACCGTCCCGTCTGGCACAGACCATTCGCGTCATTAAACGCTAATCAGCTTCCCCTCTCCACAGAGAGGGGATATTTACACTACGTCCAGCGGGGTTTTACGCCCGGGTGCCGGAAACGCCTGATCCAGCAGGGCAATAGCCTCGTCGGACAGCTGAAGCGCCAGCGCAGCGGCATTTTCCTTCACATGATCCACGCTTGATGCTTTCGGTATCGCCATGACGCCCGGCTGACGGATCGCCCATGCCAGCAAAACCTGAGCGGGCGTGGCCTGATGCGCATGGGCCACGTCCTGTACGGCGCGGCTGTTGAACAGATCATCACGCAGCCGTCCGGCCTGCGCCAGCGGACAGTAGGCCATCACCGGTATTTGCTGCTGCTGACACCAGGGCAGCAGATTGAATTCGATACCGCGCGATCCCAGATGATAGAGCACCTGATTAGTGGCACAGGCCTTGCCGCCCGTTACGCCGTACAATTCCTGCATATCGTCATAATCGAGATTCGACACCCCCCAGCGGCGAATTTTGCCCTGGCGGATCAGCGTTTCCATCGCCTCGACAGTTTTAGCAAGAGAATAATTGCCCCGCCAGTGCAGCAGATAGAGATCGAGATAATCCGTTTTCAGACGGCGCAGGCTGGCGTCGCAAGCGGCAACGGCTTTTTGTCCGCCGGCATTCCACGGATAGACTTTCGACACCAGGAACACCTGCTCCCGGCGGCCCTGTAACGCCTCGCCGACCACCTCTTCCGCACCGCCATCGGCATACATTTCAGCGGTGTCGATCAGCGTCAGTCCGGCGTCAATGCCTGCGCGCAGAGCAGCGATCTCCTTTTGCCGTTGGCCGGCATTTTCACCCATATACCAGGTGCCCTGTCCGATGGCAGGCAGTGCCAGTCCATGTTCAAACATCACGGTATTGTCGCTCATGCTCTCCTCCTGTGATTATTATCCCACCCTAATGCAAACAGGGCGCAAGCGCCCTGTTATTATTCACTGCATGTACACTACGATTGCACAATCAGAAGCTGTAGGTAACCCCGGCAGACAGTGCGCCCGCCCAGGATTTATCCACCATCGGGCTGTCTTTCACTTCGCTGGACAGATGCGTGTAACGGCCCACGCCGTAGACGCTCCAGTCATCAGACAGCTTGTAGCTGGCGCTCAGCTCCAGATACGGGCTCCAGTCGCTGTCCGGATCGTAACGATCAAGACCACTGCGGCGGGATTCCTTGCCGGAGACACCGTAGTAGTATTCATTCATGTTTTCGCTGCTCCACTCAACCCCGATACCCGGCGTTAACGTCAGGCCGCCGTTGGTGTAGCGATAGAGCCATGCCAGATCCCAGGAGATACCGTTGCTGTTATCCAGGGTATCGCCTGCCAGACTGGTGCGCAGGAAGCCATACTGCGTGTTATGCACGTAAGACAGACCCGCCATCAGCGTTGCTTTACGTTTATCAAGCTGACGCAGCTGCCAGTTGTCGCTGTCTTTTGGTTTGAACTCAAACGGGGAGTAATAGGCGGTAACAGAGAGTTTATCGCTCTCATCGTTCCACAGGTAATAGCCGCCGCCCAGACCGCGGAACCAGAAATCATCCCCTTCATAGGTGATAACCGGAACCGGAACCACTTTGCGGTCGTAGTCCTTATACGGCGTTTCAAGGACACCAACACCGGCACCTACCGAGAACTTATTATCAGCCAGGGCTGAAGTGGCTGTGATGGCGGTCAGAACGCCCAGCGCCAGAACTTTGAATTTGGTCACAATCCTTTCTTTCCTATCGTCAAATAATGGGGCCAATGAAGTGTAACTGCCCGCGCCATGCTTCCCAAATTTTTTTACCCGAATATTACAAAACTAAACACATCATCTTGCGGTCTCAAAATGACAGTGCGCTGACAGCGACATGACGCTGCGATGAAGCGCTGGTGCGGGCTTTACGACGAATTTGAAAAACATCAGATGAGTTATTGATAAGTCATTGAAATTGGTTTGCGGTGGCATGCAAGTTTTGCAAATGCCATCTACGCTTAATTTTAAGAAGGTGTATCGCGAGCACGCGAGCGCCGGGCGTCCTGTCACCTGGCCGCGGGTTGCTGATACTCATCAGCAACGTTCAACCTACCTCTTCCGGGAGCCTCCACTATTCATACGAACGGCTCTTAACCTGTGCTAAAAAACGAAAGGACGGCATGCCATGAATATATTCGATCACTATCGCCAGCGATATGAAGCTGCCAAGGACGAAGAGTTCACACTGCAGGAGTTTCTTTCCATATGTCGGCAGGATCGCAGCGCCTATGCCAATGCGGCAGAACGTCTGTTGATGGCCATCGGCGAGCCCGTGATGGTGGATACTGCGCTGGAGCCACGGCTTTCCCGTCTGTTTTCGAACAGGGTAATTGGACGCTACCCCGCCTTTGAAGAGTTCTATGGCATGGAAGAGGCCATCGAACAAATCGTTTCTTATCTCAAACACGCCGCTCAAGGGCTGGAAGAGAAGAAACAGATCCTTTATTTACTCGGCCCGGTGGGTGGCGGTAAATCGTCGCTGGCCGAGCGCCTGAAATCCTTAATGCAGCGCGTCCCTATTTACGTGCTGAGCGCCAACGGCGAGCGCAGCCCGGTCAACGACCATCCGCTGTGTCTGTTTAATCCGCAGGAAGACGCGCAAATTCTGGAAAAAGAGTACAACGTACCGCGGCGTTATCTGGGCACCATTATGTCGCCGTGGGCGGCGAAGCGGCTGCACGAGTTTGGCGGCGACATCACCAAATTCCGCGTCGTTAAAGTCTGGCCGTCAATTCTGGAGCAGATCGCCATTGCCAAAACCGAGCCTGGGGATGAAAACAACCAGGATATCTCGGCGCTGGTGGGTAAAGTCGATATTCGTAAACTGGAAAACCACGCGCAGAACGATCCGGATGCGTACGGCTATTCCGGCGCACTGTGCCGGGCCAACCAGGGCGTAATGGAATTCGTCGAGATGTTTAAAGCGCCGATCAAGGTGCTGCATCCCCTGCTGACAGCAACCCAGGAAGGCAACTACAACGGGACCGAGGGCATCTCCGCCCTGCCGTTTAACGGCATTATTCTTGCGCACTCGAATGAATCCGAATGGGTGACGTTCCGCAACAACAAGAATAACGAAGCTTTCCTCGACCGTGTCTATATCGTGAAGGTGCCGTATTGCCTGCGTATCTCGGAAGAGATGAAAATCTACGAGAAACTGCTCAACCACAGCGAGCTGACGCATGCCCCTTGCGCGCCGGGCACGCTGGAAACGCTGTCGCGCTTCTCCATCCTCTCGCGCCTGAAAGAGCCGGAAAACTCCAGCATCTATTCAAAAATGCGCGTCTATGACGGCGAAAGCCTGAAAGACACCGATCCGAAAGCGAAATCCTACCAGGAGTATCGTGACTACGCGGGCGTGGACGAAGGCATGAACGGTCTGTCGACACGTTTTGCCTTCAAAATTTTGTCCCGCGTCTTCAACTTCGATCATACCGAAGTGGCCGCCAACCCGGTGCACCTGTTCTATGTGCTGGAGCAGCAGATCGAGCGCGAGCAGTTCCCGCAGGAGCAGGCCGAGCGCTATCTGGAGTTCCTCAAAGGCTATCTGATCCCGAAATACGCCGAATTTATCGGTAAAGAGATCCAGACCGCCTATCTGGAATCCTATTCGGAATACGGGCAGAACATTTTCGACCGTTACGTCACCTATGCCGACTTCTGGATCCAGGATCAGGAATACCGCGATCCGGATACCGGACAGCTGTTCGATCGTGAATCGCTGAACGCCGAACTGGAAAAAATCGAGAAGCCTGCCGGGATCAGCAACCCGAAAGACTTCCGTAACGAGATCGTTAACTTTGTGCTGCGCGCCCGGGCAAATATCAGTGGCCGTAACCCGAACTGGACCAGCTACGAGAAACTGCGCACGGTGATCGAGAAGAAAATGTTCTCGAATACCGAAGAGCTGTTGCCGGTGATCTCCTTTAACGCCAAAACCTCAACCGACGAGCAGAAGAAACACGACGATTTTGTCGATCGCATGATGGAAAAAGGCTATACCCGTAAGCAGGTTCGTCTGCTGTGCGAATGGTATCTGCGCGTGCGTAAATCGTCGTAAACCCTGCCCGGCTCGCGCCGGGCATAAAATAATACTCCGTAGGCCGGGTGAGCGTCAGCGCCGCCCGGCACCTACAGATCCTGCGAACAGTTGGCAGTACGGAGGGCGTATGACCTGGTTTATAGACCGGCGTCTTAACGGCAAAAACAAGAGCACGGTGAACCGCCAGCGCTTCTTGCGCCGTTATAAATCGCAAATCAAGCAGTCGATTTCCGGGGCCATTAATAAGCGCTCGGTAACCGACGTGGAGAGCGGCGAGTCCGTTTCTATTCCGTCTGAAGATATCAACGAACCGATGTTTCATCAGGGTCGCGGTGGCCTGCGCAACCGCGTTCACCCCGGCAACGACCATTTCGTCCAGAATGACCGCATCGAACGCCCGCAAGGTGGCGGCGGCGGGGGCGGCAGCGGCCAGGGTCAGGCCAGCCAGGACGGTGAAGGCCAGGACGAGTTCGTCTTTCAGATCTCGAAAGATGAATACCTCGATCTGTTGTTTGAAGATCTGGCGCTGCCGAACCTGAAACAGAATCAGCAGCGTCAGCTTACCGAATACAAAACCCACCGCGCGGGTTACACCGCGAACGGCGTACCTGCGAATATCAGCGTGGTGCGTTCGCTGCAAAACTCGCTGGCCCGCCGCACAGCAATGACCGCCGGTAAGCGCCGCCAGTTGCGCGAGCTGGAGGAAAATCTGGAACAGGTGGCAAACAGCGAACCGGCGCAGCTGCTTGAAGAGGAACAATTGCGCCGCGAGATCGCCGAGCTGCGGGCGAAAATCGAACGCGTGCCTTTTATCGATACGTTTGACTTACGTTACCGGAATTATGAGAAGCGTCCGGAACCGTCCAGCCAGGCGGTGATGTTCTGTCTGATGGACGTGTCAGGCTCGATGGATCAGGCCACTAAAGACATGGCGAAGCGTTTTTATATCCTGCTCTATTTGTTCCTTTCCAGGACGTATAAAAACGTGGACGTGGTCTACATTCGCCACCATACGCAGGCCAAAGAGGTGGATGAGCACGAGTTCTTCTACTCGCAGGAAACCGGCGGCACCATCGTTTCCAGTGCGCTGAAGTTAATGGATGAAGTGGTGAAGGAGCGTTACGATCCGGCCCAGTGGAACATTTATGCTGCCCAGGCCTCGGACGGGGACAACTGGGCCGATGACTCCCCGCTGTGTCACGAAATTCTGGCGAAGAAAATCCTGCCGGTAGTGCGTTATTACAGTTATATCGAGATCACGCGCCGTGCTCATCAGACCTTGTGGCGCGAATATGAGCATTTACAGGCGAGCTTTGATAACTTCGCCATCCAGCATATTCGCGATCAGGATGATATATATCCGGTGTTCCGCGAGCTGTTCCACAAGCAGGCCAGCGACGCGCATAACTAATACTGTGAGATCGGCCAGCGTTCAGGAGCGTTGGCTGATTTTATTTCTTCCATTTCTTACGTTCAGCCAGTCGTTCTTTCCAGAACCAGCACTGACGCCACCAGCACCATAATAATGGCTAAAAAAGAAGACGTGATAATCAGCGTTTCCATTAGCATAGGATCGTGCATTGCCACACCTGTCGCTTGACGGACGATGCGCCATTATGAACAACCCCGCATGACACATTTATGACGCTTTCGCGTTATTTCCATGAATAATTATCCGCTGAAACGATTCCTGTGCGATGTTATTTCACCCTTCCAGGATATGGACGAAAAGGGGTGGAAATATGCAAATTACAGGCATTATTGTTACCGGTATCACGAAAATGCGTTTCCATAACCCCATTAGTAAATCTCGCAATTGTTAAGCCTGACGACATGCATCAACAATAGTCTCTGAACTATCGACAAAATAACCTTACAGAGACAGGTGAATAAGATGCAGGAAAAGATCACCCGTAAAGAAAAAATAAGTTATGGTCTCGGCGATATGGCCAGCCATGTCGGGCTGGATAATGTCATTATATTTCTCACGTTTTATTATACGGATGTGGTTGGCTTACCGGCGGCTTTTGTCGGGACGATGTTTTTACTGGCGCGTACAGCGGATGCGATTATCGATCCGGCGATGGGTTATCTTGCCGACCGTACCCGTACCCGCTGGGGCAAATTCCGGCCCTGGATGCTGTGGCTGGCCCTGCCCTTTGGTGCCAGCTGCCTGCTGACCTATGCGGTGCCGGAATCTCTGAGCTTATCCGGGAAGATGATCTTTGCCTCCGTCACCTATACCTTCATGATGCTGATGTATACCGCCATTAATATTCCCTATTGCTCCATGGGGGCGGTGATCACCCCAAATAACGAAGAACGTATTTCATTGCAGTCGTACCGTTTCTTTTTAGCCACCCTCGGCGGTGCGATGTCGACTTTCTTTATGATGCCGCTGGCAGAATATATTGGCGGCGATGACAAATTGCTCGGCTACCGTGCGGCGATGGGGATTATGGCCGTGGCAGCCGTGATCATGTTCTGGATCTGTTTTGCTAATACCCGCGAACGTATTAATGCCCCCGCCACGCATAATAATTACCTTGCGGAATTACGTGACTTATTAAAAAACGATCAGTGGCGAATTGTCGCGGTGCTGGTACTCACTAATATCGGTTTTGGCGTCGTTCGTCTGGGCGCAATGATGTATTTCGTCACCTATTATCTTGGCAGCGCCAGCTATTTCATGTGGATGTTAGGGGCGCATATCCTCGGTAAAGCGGCAGGTAGCGCGCTGGCGAAACGCCTGACGCGCAACTTCAGCAAAGTACAGATGTTTGGTTACTGCGCGGTGCTGGCGGGCGTGCTGAGTATTGCGCTGTTCTTCGCACCGAAATCCATCTTTGTGCTGGTGCCGCTGACCTTTATCGTCTCCACCCTTTATCAGTCCACCACCACCCTGATGTGGGTGATGATGGCGGACGTCGCCGACTACGGCGAATGGTTGCAGGGCAAACGCATGGACGGCGTGATCTTCTCCACCTTCCTCGCAGTGCTGAAACTCGGCATGGCGATCAGCGGCGCTATCGTGGGCTGGACGCTCGGCTTTAGCGGCTACGTCGCCAACGCCCCGACGCAGAACAGCACCGCCATGTACTGCATTGTCGCGCTCTTTACCGTGGTGCCGGGCGTTCTCTCCCTGTGCGCCTTCGCCATGCTGCGCTGGTACAAACTCGACGACAACACCATGAAATCCATTCATTTAGCTAAACAAACGGCTGCGTAAAAGGACGTATTATTTATGAGCGAATTGATCCAACACCCGGAAAGCATCGAATGGCGCTTTGAGCGGCAGATCCTGCGCATTGAACCCTGGGGCGAACACAGCCTGCGCGTACGCGCCACCTGCGCCCCGGCGTTCACCGATAATCTGCATGCTCTGCTGCCGAAAAACGCCGCCGGTGAAAGCGAAATCACCGCCAGCGCGGAAACTCTGACGCTGCGCAACGGCAACATTACCGCGGTGCTCAACCTGAAAGGGCAACTGGCGTTCTACAACCAGCGCGGCGAACTGCTGCTCGAAGAAATGTGGCGACAGCGCTCCACCGTCGGCATTGGCGCCAGCGAAAAAAGTCAGGACAAGTACGTCAGTGCGCTGAAGCTTGATGGCCGCGAGTTTAAACCCTTGCCCGGCGGTAAATATCAGCTCACCGTGCGCTTTGAATCGCGACCGGACGAGAAAATCTACGGTATGGGCCAGTACCAGCAGCCGTGGCTGGATCTGAAAGGCTGCGTGCTGGAGCTGGCCCAGCGTAACTCCCAGGCCAGCGTGCCGTTCATGCAGTCGAGCCTGGGCTACGGCCTGCTGTGGAACAACCCCGCCATCGGCGAGGCGAGCTTTGCGAAGAATCATACCGAATGGCAGGCGCGGGTCACCCAGGAGATGGATTACTGGATCACCGCCGCCGACAGCACCGTGCAGCTGACCCGTCAGTACGCCAAAGCCACCGGTACCCCGCCGCCTGCCCCGGCGTTCACCAGCGGGCTGTGGCAATGCAAGCTGCGCTATCGCACCCAGCAGGAAGTGCTGGAGGTGGCGCGTGAATACCGTCGCCGCCATCTGCCGCTTTCGGTGATGGTCATCGACTTCTTCCACTGGCCGAATCAGGGTACCTGGTGTTTCGATCCTGTGGACTGGCCGGATCCGGCGGCAATGGTTGCCGAACTGAAATCGCTGGGTATTGAACTGATGGTCTCGGTGTGGCCTACGGTGGAAGCACGCAGCCCCCTGTTCCCGGTGATGAAGGCCAAAGGCTGGCTGGTGACCAGCGATCGCGGCGTACAGGTCAATCTCGATTTCATGGGCAACACCACCTTCTTTGACGCCACCCATCCGCAGGCACGAGAATTTGTCTGGGAGACGGTGAAGAAAAATTATTACGATCTGGGTATTAAGCTGTTCTGGCTGGATGAAGCCGAGCCGGAATACCGTGCCTATGACTTCGACAACTATCGCTACCACGCCGGGCCAGTACTGGAAGTCGGTAACCAGTATCCACGCGATTTTGCGCAAGGCTTTTATGATGGTCTGGTGGCGAACGGCGAAACGGAGATTGTGAATCTGGTGCGCTGTTCATGGGCGGGCAGTCAGCGCTTCGGCGTGCTGGCCTGGTCCGGGGACGTGCATTCCTCGTTCCACGCTTTCCGCAATCAACTGGCTGCCGGGCTGAATATGGGGCTGGCAGGCATTCCCTGGTGGACCACCGACATCGGCGGTTTCCAGGGCGGTAACGTGAACGATCCGGCGTTTCACGAACTGCTGATCCGCTGGTTCCAGTGGGCAGTGTTCTGTCCGGTGCTGCGCATGCACGGCTACCGCGAGCCGCAGATCCAGCCGCCGGAAAGCTATCGCAACGGCATTCCGCAGTGCAACAGCGGATCACCGAATGAACTGTGGAGCTACGGCGAGGAAAATTACGCCATCATGCAGCACTGGCTGTCGGTGCGCGAAAAGTTGCGTCCGTATGTCGATGCCCTGTTTGACAATGCCCACCAGCATGGCGATCCGCTGATGCGCCCGCTGTTCTGGCATTATCCTGACGAACCGCAAAGCTGGCAGGTAGAAGATCAGTATCTGTTTGGCGAGGACCTGCTGGTGGCGCCGGTGATGCATGCCGGTCAGCGCCAGCGTGACGTCTGGTTGCCGGGCACCCACGGCTGGGTGGCGCTTAATGGCGAGCGTTATCAGGGACAGCAGCAGATCACCGTGGCGGCGGCCCTTGAAACCATTCCGGTATTTGTCCGGGAAAACAGTCCGCTGGTGGCGCTGCTGGTGCAGCGTTAAACACGCAGCATGACCGAAAAAACGCCTGCTTATGAAGAGCTTTCCGCGTAAAGTAAGCAGGCTAATTTTTCTGGTCAGGATGCCGCCATGTTCGATACCACGCTGTTTATCTTACTCGCCCTCGCCGCGCTGGGGTTCGTCAGCCACAACACCACCGTTGCCATTTCCATTCTGGTGCTGATCATTGTGCGCGTGACGCCGCTCAATGCCTTTTTCCCGTGGATCGAAAAACAGGGGCTGACCATCGGGATCATCATCCTGACCATCGGCGTGATGGCCCCCATTGCCAGCGGCACCCTGCCGCCGTCAACGCTGTTGCACTCCTTCGCCAACTGGAAGTCGCTGATCGCCATTGCGGTCGGGGTTTTTGTCTCCTGGCTCGGCGGACGCGGGGTGACGCTGATGAGCTCCCAGCCGTCGCTGGTGGCTGGCTTGCTGGTCGGCACGGTGCTCGGCGTGGCACTGTTCCGCGGCGTGCCCGTCGGCCCGCTGATTGCCGCAGGCCTGGTGTCGCTGTTAATTGGCCGGCAGTGATCGCCGCCGCTGCCAGCGTTTCACCGACTGTTCCAGCAGACTGCACAGCAGGTAATAAACCAGACCGGTAAAGATAAAGAGCGCGGCCGGATAGACCTGCACGCGGCTGTTAACCTGTCCGGCGACAGTGGTCAATTCCGGCACGTTGACGATAAACGCCAGCGAGGTGTCTTTCAGCAAAGCGATCAGCAGGCCAACATACGACGGCAGCGCATTGCGCAGCGCCTGCGGCAGCAGCACCCAGCGCAGCAGTTGCAGGCTACTGAATCCCCCGGCCAGCGCCGCCTCATATTGTCCTTTCGGTAAAGCGCCCAGCGCCGCGAGGGTCGAATACATCACCGAGGCCGAGGTAAACCACGCCAGCGCCAGCGTAACGGTCACCGCCCCCGGCAGATCCGCCCCGGTCAGGGCGGGCAGTAAAAACCACAGCCAGAAAATGACGAAGATCAGCGGAATGCCGCGGATCAGCTCCGCCCAGGCAAACAGCAGCCTGCGCGGCCAGCCGTTGAAACGCCAGGCGCAGCAGGCCAGCGCTATGCCGCCCGGAAACGCCAGCGCCGCCGCGCCCATCGTCATCAGCACCGACAACAGCACGCCGCCCGGCTCTCCCTGAGCGGTACGGCCAAGCAGCAAATACTCCAGGTTATCGGTAATAACCATGAGACTGGCGATCATCCTGTTTTCTCCCGTCTTGCCCGCCACCATAGCGGCGCATTCAGCAGCAGGCTCATCACCAGCCCGAGCAGCAGGTAGAGTGCGCTACCGATGGCGAATGCTTCCAGCGCATGGGCGTTATAACTTTCAATTTGCCGCGTCTGATAGGTGAGTTCCGCAAAACCGATGCCGGTCGCCAGCGAGGAGAGCTTCATCAGGTTGAGGTACTGACCAACCACCGGCTGCCAGGCGTTTTTCAGCCCCTGCGGCAGTAAGATCCAGCGGAATAACGCCAGTGGGCCAAAGCCCTGCGCGGTAGCCGCTTCCACCTGTCCGCGCGGTACAGCGTGCAGCCCGGACTGGATCTCCTCCACCAGAAAGGCCGCGGTAAACAGCCCCAGCGCCCAGGCCGAGCTGAGAAACTCCGGCGTAAACCACCACACATCACCCGGCAGTACCGAAAAGGCGTGCTCATCGTTGACGTACTGACGAAACCCCTGCGGCAGCACGTTCCAGGCGGCGAAATACCAGAACAGCAATTGCACCAGCAGCGGCGTATTGCGAAACAACGACACCCACACCGCCACCACGCCGCGGCCGACATGCCCCCCCGTCAGGCGCAGGGCCAGCAACAGCACGGTGAGCAGCGTCGCCAGCGCCATCCCGGCGAGCGTCACCCAGATCGTGGTCAGAAAACCGGAGAAGATCCACTGCGCAGGCTGGCCGGTCAGCACCCCGGCCCAGTCAAGATGAACGTTCATCAGCCGTCCTTGCTTTCAGCATGCAGCGGATTAAGCACCTTTTGCAGAAACCGCTGCGCGCGGGGATGCTGTGGCGCGGTGAAGAACTGCGCCGGGGCCGCCTGCTCAAGAATTTCACCGCCGTCAATGAAGATCACCCGGTCGGCAATTTCACGGGCGAACTGCATTTCGTGGGTGACGACAATCAGCGTGATACCGCTGTGCGCCAGTGATTTCATCACCTGTAATACTTCGCCGATCATCTCCGGATCCAGCGCCGAGGTTGGCTCATCGAACAAAATAATATGCGGACTGGCCGCCAGCGTGCGGGCGATCGCCACCCGCTGCTGCTGCCCGCCGGAGAGCTGCGCCGGGAAGTGATGGGCTTTGTCCAGCAGGCCGACGCGCTCCAGCAGACCGAGGGCGATCTGCTGCGCATCCAGCGGCGACTTGCCGTGCACGCGGGTCAGCGCCAGGGTGATGTTCTCCAGCGCGCTGAGGTGGGCATAGAGGTTGAATTGCTGGAACACAAATCCCACCTGGCGGCGGATCTCACGCAGGGCGCGGCCTTTAAGCCCACTCGTGGGTTTGCCGTCGATAAAGATCTCGCCGCTGGTCAGAGTTTCCAACTGATTGATCAGACGGATCAGCGTCGATTTCCCCGATCCGGATGGCCCGCATATGGCGACCACTTCCCCGGCGCTGACCTGCAAATCGATCGTGTTGAGCACCTGCTGATCGCCATAACGCTTGCTCACCTGGCGGAACTCGACCGTGCCTTTTTGCACGGCAAACGCCTCCGTGGCCGACGCCACGGAGGTGGAAAATAAACCTGCAAACATAGTTACTTCGCTTCTATTTTAAAGCTGCGCGGCTGTGGGGTTTTGGTTTGTGGACCAAACCAGGTGTCGTAGATTTTCGCCGCCTCGCCGTTCTGCTCAAGCTTCACCAGCTCGTCATTCACCGCTTTCAGCAGCGCGGTTTCGCCTTTGCTGACGCCTACGCCAATTTCTTCTTTCGACAGCAGATCCGGCAGGATTTTAAACTTCGCTTTATCCGGCGCTTCCGCCAGCAGACCGGCAAGAATAGTGCTGTCCTGGGTGATCGCCTGCACGTTACCGTTACGCAGCGCAGTTAACGCCAGCGGAATATCGTCATAGCCCAGCACGCGGGACTGCGGGAAACGCTGGTGCAGCGCCTGCTCGCCGGTCGTGCCCTTCACCGCGCCGATACGCGCTTTACTGTAGGCCTCGAGGGAATCTTTACCGTCCGCCGGGACGAGGAATTGCTGACCGGTCACAAAATACGGCGTGGAGAAATCAATCACCTGCGCGCGCTCCGGGGTAATAGTGATATCAGCGACGATCAGATCCACTTTCCCGGACTGTAACAGCGGAATACGGTTCGCCGGGTTGGTGGCAACCAGCTCCAGCTTCACGCCCAGGCTTTTGGCCAGCGCGTTGGCGAAATCCACATCGTAGCCCACGATGTCATGCGTCTTCGCGTCTACCGCCCCGAACGGCGGGTTGGCGTCAAAGGTCGCCACTTTCACCACGCCAGCGGCTTTAATATCGGCGAGTTTATCGGCGTGTGCCGCAAAAGAGAGGGTGGTGAGCAGCGCCAGCGCAGTCAGCGCGCCCGCTTTTTTAGTCTGTGTGAACGTTGCCATGCTGATGATGATCCGTAGTTATTGAAATTGCAGCTAAATTCACACAGCTTCCCCTATTCTTACAAATATCAAAAAGTGCATTACATATCGAAAAAAGTTATGAAAAATTAGTCGGTGAAAGGATCTTCTTATTACAGCACCTAAGACAGCATAAACCACAAATAACCACAGTTTAAGAATGGCCTGATAAGCACAAAATAGTCAGGATAATCCCCTGCCAGATTTGGCGGGTGGGCCATCAGGGATTAGACTGACGCGGCTCACTACGCCAGAACACAGAGAATATAATGACGACCGCTATTTCACTTCGCACCCGCCAGGGGTTGCTGCTGTTTACCGGGATCCTGTTGATCGCCACCACCTTACGCGTCACCTTCACCGGCGCCGCCCCGTTACTGGGAGCCATTCGTGACGACTACGGTCTCACCACCGCGCAGACCGGGATGCTCACCACGCTGCCGCTGCTAGCCTTTGCGCTGGTATCGCCGCTGGCGGCGGGTATCGCACGCCGTCTGGGCATGGAGCGCAGCCTGCTGGTCGCTATGCTGCTCATCTGCGTCGGTATTGCCGTGCGCTCGCTGCCCTCGGCGGCGCTGCTGTTCACCGGCACGGCGGTGATCGGCTGCGGCATTGCGCTGGGCAACGTCCTGCTGCCGGGGATCATCAAACGTGATTTCGCCGGTCAGGTGGCGAAAATGACCGGGGCCTACTCGCTCACGATGGGCGCGGCGGCGGCACTCGGTTCAGCGCTGGTGGTGCCCATTGCGCTACAGGGTTTCGGCTGGCGCGGCGCGCTGCTGACGCTGATGGCTTTTCCACTGCTCGCCCTTGCTCTGTGGCTGCCACAATTGCGCGCCCGCACGCCAGGCACGCTCAGTAGCACGCCTGGCCTGCACGATCGCGGCATCTGGCGCTCGCGGCTTGCCTGGCAGGTGACGCTGTTCCTCGGCATTAATTCGCTGATTTATTACGTGATCATTGGCTGGTTGCCGGCGATTTTAATCAGCCACGGCTACAGTGAAGCGCAGGCCGGATCGCTGCACGGTCTGCTACAACTGGCCACCGCCGCGCCAGGTATTCTTATTCCGCTGGTTCTGCATCGTCTGCGCGATCAGCGCGGCATCGCTGCCGTGGTGTCACTGCTGTGCGCCTTCAGCGCCGTCGGGCTGTGGCTGTTCCCGGCGCAGGCGGTACTGTGGACGGTGATCTTTGGCTTTGGCTCCGGTGCGACCATGATCCTCGGCCTGACTTTTATCGGCCTGCGCGCAAGCTCCGCACATCAGGCAGCGGCTTTGTCCGGCATGGCGCAATCTGTGGGCTATTTGCTGGCCGCCTGCGGGCCGCCGCTGATGGGGAAAATCCATGATGCCAGCGGCGACTGGCATATTCCGCTGCTCACCTGTGCGGTATTAGCGGTGACGATGGCGGTATGTGGCGCGTTCGCCGGGCGGGATCGCGAGATCAACGCTCGCTGATCCCGCTTATGTAGTGAGGGTTAGTTGCTGGCGGCACGCAGCATGGCATGAACCAGCGGCACCGGGCGTCCGGCCAGCGCGCCGCGTTCATGCTGGAACAAAGTGGCGACGAAGAACGGATGGCTGGCCAGCTCCACCGCGCGGATCTCGCCGTCTTCGTCCCAGCCGGTCACACGGAAATCGCCGGAGTTAAGCACATCCGCAAATTCCGGTGAGATCCCATAGCGGCAGTGATAGCCCTCTTCAATAGTCTCGCGACCATAGGCTTTGCCGATCAGCGTATTCGGACGCAGCTCGATCACGCCCGTCTCTTCCACCAGCGTACATTGCAGCGCGGAAATCACCATCCGGCCACTGGTATCGGTTTCCGCATGCGCGGCATCTTCCCACGCCAGCACATTGCGCGCGTACTCAATCATCGCATGCTGGAAACCACCACAGGTGCCGAGGAACGGGATACTGTTTTCACGGGCATAGCGAATGGCGATAAACGCGCCTTCAGGGTTTTTGTAGGGGCTGGCAGGTACCACCCAGATGGCGTCGTAACCGACTAAATCTTCAGCGTACTGAATTTCCGAGGTCGCCAGCCAGTCATAATCAGCGGTGAGGTTTTGTACGGCGGCGGCATCATCAATCGCCAGCGGAATGGCCTGGTGAGCAATAACCTCAGGATTGTAATCACCGACGAGGGCGATGCGCAGCGTTTCTTTGACAGGCAGGTGGTCCATGGGGGTTCCCTATGTTGTGCAATTTACGGATAACATAAGGAACATCAGAATAATGATCTTTTGCCGCCATCACAACACCTTAAAATTCGCAGGGGGTGTTTTTGTCCGGCCAATGATAAGGAGAACGAGGATGATCAACTGTAAACGGGTTTACGACGCCCCTGCTGAGGACGACGGCTATCGGGTGCTGGTTGACCGGCTCTGGCCGCGCGGGATCAAAAAAAGCGATCTCGCCTGCGACGCGTGGTGCAAAGCGCTGGCGCCCTCAACGGCGCTGCGTAAGGCGTTTCATGGCGAGGTGATGGATTTCGCCGCGTTCAGCGACGCCTATCGCGCTGAACTGGATGCCCAACGGGAGGAAGGTCTGCGTTTGTCGGCGCTGGCAAAAACGCGAAATCTTACGCTGTTATATGCCGCAAAGGACAGGCAGCAAAACCACGCCCAGGTTCTGGCGGCGTGGTTACAGGCGTTGTTTAATAGCTAACCTGGGCGTCGACGTGCTGCGGCATCGCGTCCGGCAGCAGCGGCATCAGATGTTCCGCACGCACAAAGGCGTAGCCATGATGACCATCGAAGGTATACACGTCACCGATCACCAGCCACAGGGCGCGCGGCGCATTGCCCGGCATCAGTGTCATCACGCCATTAATTGGGTTGAGAAAACGCTCACCCGGCTGGCAGAGCCCGAACAACTCTACCGATTTACCAATATTACGACGACCATGGGGGGTCTGCGCGCCAATAATTAAGGCCTGGCTGCCCGGTTTTAACAAGTACATGCTGCTCTCGTGCGCTTCGCTAAAATGATTAAGATAAATCCTAAAAGCAAGTTTACCCTGGCAAGGCCATGCTGTCACGATCGTTAAATCACGACCAGGGTGAATTTTTAGACGCGGAAGATACAGAATATATGAAATTTATTTCATTCATGCTTTACTGTCCGGCGTTTAAATTTTCAGCATATGTGCGGCCCAGGGTTGCCGGCACCGGAGTCAGTAATTGTCATGTCAGATATTATTCTTGCCCGCGTTTCAGAAACACTGTCTTCAGAGCACACCGTCGAAAGTCTTGTGCGCCAGCTACTGGAAATGCTGGAACTGGTTACCGATATGGAATCAACTTACCTGACCAAAATTGATGTCGACGCCCGCCTGCAACACATCCTGTATGCCCGCAACACTAAACAGATGAATATCCCGGAAGGCCTCTCCGTGCCCTGGGACGACACGCTATGCAAACGTGCCATGGACGACGAATGCTTTTTCTCCGGCGATATTTCTGACCGCTGGGGCGATAGCGATGCCGCCCGTGATCTCGGCATCACGGCGTATTTAAGTACGCCGATCCGTCTCGAAGACGGGACGTTGTATGGCACGCTGTGCGCCGCCAGTACCGACCGCCGCACGCTCAGCGATCGTGCTAATCAGGTGCTGCATCTGTTTGCCGGGCTGATTGCCCAGGCGATCCAGAAAGAGTCTCTCGTTGCGCAGTTGCGAGAAGCTAATGCCGCGCTGATCGCGCAGTCTTATACCGATCCGCTCACCGGCCTGCCGAATCGCCGGGCAATTTTTGACAACCTGACCACCCTTTTTTCCCTGGCGCGACATCTGGATATTTCGGTGATCATCGCCTTTATCGATCTCGATAATTTCAAAATGATCAACGATAGCCACGGTCACGAGGCTGGCGATGAATTTTTAATTCAGGTCGGGCAGCGTATCGCCCAGGCGAGCGATGCCGATGATATTGCCGGCAGGCTGGGCGGGGACGAATTTATTGTTGCCTGTCCGGGTACCCCGCGCGAAAAAAATGCCGCCGATCTTTTACAGAAGATTAAAGGGAATATTCATGCGCGCATTGCCGGAGAATATGCTTTAGGCGGCACGCAGATCTATTATCCCGGCGCCAGCGTCGGCGTCATTGAAGTGGATCCCCATTACAGCGATCCTGACGCAGCGCTGAAACTCGCCGACATGGCGATGTATTATGATAAAAAGAGTAAGCAAAAATCCTCGTTTATCGCGCGGTCATAATCCGTTATCGTATAAGAAAATCCTCATTGCTTTTTATTATCTGTTCAGGCGGCAACGCCTCTCTGGAGCCTTACGTGAGAAAGACCACAATTATTATGCTGATTATTGCTATTGCCGCCGTTGCCGGATCGCAACTCGGCTGGTGGTGATCTCTGCTGTACGCTAAAAATAAGTATTCCCTGCACACTATCGTCCGCAGACTCAGCACAGATCTGAGCAGGAGCGCGTTATGTTCACCGGCCTGAATAAAAATGAAATTAAACGACTGGCGGCACTGGCGTTGCTTCGCGAACAGGATGGCACGCGCGATGCGGCGCTTGGCGAATTTGCCTGTCTCGCCAGTGAAATCATGGGCGTAGACGGCTGTTTTGTGACTATTTTTGATGATGATTTTCAGTACATTAAATATGTAAAAAACAACCCGGCGATCCCGCAGAAAATGCCGATTGTTGACTCGATGTGTCAGCATTCCGTTAAGAGCTGCAATGCCATCATTTGCAACGATACCCGCCTGGACGAGCGCTTTCGCGATCATGAGCTGTCGATCAACGGCCATGTGATTTTTTATGCCGCCGCGCCGTTGCAGACCAAAGAGGGTTACGTGCTGGGCACGCTGTGCGTCAGCCATCCGGCACCCCGCGCGCCAACGGTACAACAAACAGAAAATTTCCTGCGTATTGCCTCGCTGGCCTGTAACTATCTGGAAGCCTGGTATTCATTAGGACGGGTCGATGCCTTGACCGGCCTGCCAAACCGGCAGTATTTATTGCAGGAGATGGAACGCATCGCGCTGGAAACGGCGCACCGGCCGTCCACGCTGATCCTCTTTGACTGTATCGACATCCAGAGAGCCTATGAGCTTTCTCGCTATCTTGGTCTCACCGCCGTCGAAAAAATGCTGCGTGGTTTCGGTCCGCTGCTGCGCCTGCGGTTGAAATTACCGGCTACCACCCCGTTATATGCTTTTGCGCCCGGCCGTTTTGCGCTGTTAATCGATACGGAGTATGCGAAGACGCTGACGAAAAAAGCCGAAGACCTGCCGCATATTGAGGCGCAGATCCGCGGCGATATAGACATCAGATTAAAGATCTTCACCGGCTACGTGAATTTTCAGCCTGGCGTTGAGGATCCGAAAGAGATATTGCGTCAGGGGATCAGCGCCCTGCACGAGGCGATTCGCCAGGATATTCCGGTGCTGCCGTTTGACCGGGATTTCGATCAGAAACGCAACAGCGATTTTAAATTGCTCTACGATTTGAGCGAAGCCATTAACGCGCCGGATCAGTTTTATCTGGTCTACCAGCCGAAAATTTCCCTGCACACCGGCTTCACCGAAGGGTGCGAGGCGCTGCTGCGCTGGCAACACCCCGTACTGGGCAATATCTCCCCCGCCACCATCGTGGCGCTGGCGGAGAAAACCACGCTTATGAACGATATTACACACTGGGTGATCCGCACCGTGATCGCCCAGCTTCAGCACTGGCGCGCCGCGGGCATTACTCTGCCGGTGTCGATTAACGTCACGGTCAGCGATTTTTCCTGCGCCGGATTTGCCGATACGCTGGAGCAGCAGATACGTGAGGCAGGACTTGCGGCGAAAGATATTCGCATTGAGTGTCTGGAAACCGAAAAAGTGCTGGAGAGCGAGCAGGCGTTGTATGAACTGGATCGCCTGAAGGATAAAGGCTTTAAGATCCTGCTCGACGACTTTGGCGCAGGTTACAGTAATATCAGCTACCTGCGCCGCATCCCTATCGACATTATCAAGCTTGACCGCTCGCTGATAAGCCAGCTGACCACCGATGCCGGTAGCCGCATTATCGCCCGCAACGTCATCATGATGCTAAAAGATCTGAATTATCTGGTGCTGGCGGAGGGGGTGGAAGACAGAGAAACCGCCATGCTGCTCCAGTCTTACGGCTGCGACGAAGCGCAGGGCTATTTTTTCTCGCGCCCTGTCCCGCCAGAGGCGATCCCCGCCTGGCTCGCGCACGCCAGCCCGCTCGATGTCGCGTCGCTGCGCAACGCCATGTAGGCTTTGAACAGGCGCTCTGCGCGCCCGTTTCTTCTCAGCGTTTGCTCAGCGCCAGCTTCGTGGCAAACAGAATAAACAGCGTACCGGTGCAGCGATCCATCCAGCGGGAGACGTTCTCGCGCTTCAGGAAGCTTGCCAGCGGACGCGTGGCGAGGATCAGGGTCGTTGACCAGCTCATGCCAATCGCCACGTGGATCGCCACCAGCCCGAATGTCCAGGCTATCAGCGGCTGGCCATGGGGAATAAACTGCGGCAGGAACGAGACATAAAACACGCCCATTTTTGGGTTCAGCACATTCCCCAGCATGCCTTTTACAAACCAGTTTTGTGCGGTTTTGCCGTTATCGCTGACGGGTAATCCGCCCCCCGGACGCAGCAGCATGGTGATCCCCAGCCAGCACAGATACGCGGCTCCGCAGAATTTCAGGATGTTATACGCCAGTTCCGACACCGCAATCAGCGCGCCCAGTCCAAAGGCCACCATCGCGCCCCAGATAAAGCAACCGACGTTAATGCCCATTGCCGCTTTGAATGCCTCTTTTTTTCCTTCAACGGATGCGGTGCGCAGGATCAGCGCCGTATCCAGCCCCGGCGTCAGCGTGAGTAAGGTGGCCGCCACGCTATAGGCCAGCAGGGTGTCAAAAATAGTCACGTCCGTTCTCCGTCAGGGATATTTTTATGCGCCGCTGATAATAACAGAAAGCCGGAACGCCGTGACGTGTTGCTACCCGCCTGAAATGGTAGAGTATGTCTGAATAATAGTAATGATGAGAAAGCACTGATGATCACTTTTACACCGATGAGCGACACAGACTACCCGGATTATCTGGCGTATTTCATCCCTGATTATGCGAAAGAAATTGTCGAGAATTACCGTCTGACGGAAGAAGCAGCCCTGCAACATGCCGCGACCGAGATCGGGGCCAGCCTGCCGGAAGGTGTGAACACGCCAGGGCAGACACTGCTTACCCTCGTGCGTGATTCAGCCGATGCGGTGGGCTACCTGTGGTACAAAACGGATCCACTGCTTAAATCTCTCTATGTAAATGATTTTTATATTTTCCCGCAGTATCGTAACCAGGGATTAGGTCGTTTAGCCTTAGCGCAACTGGAACACAACCTGCACGACCAGGGCTATCAGCAAATTAAACTGCGGGTAGCGGCAGGGAATAAAACGGCGCAACATGTTTATGCTGCCAGTGGCTTCAACGTGACCGGCATCAACATGAACAAGCTGCTTTCATCAGCCTGACGGCTGTGACGCGTTCAGGCCTCAAACTTCTCCGAAAATATCCGCCCCTGCAAAAAATAAGACTTTTAGACGAGGCAAAATCGTCAGTCGTCACTACACTCAGGGAAGTTATTTTGGCCTGACCGTGTTACCAACATCCACGTTGTTACGTGAAGGATGCGAAGATGAATATTTCCAGCAGAACTGCCGTTCTTCTCAATCTGCTTGCTGCCGCAGCGCTTATTATGACGTTATCGTCTAAATATCATTGGTTCTGAGGCACACACCGATATTAAAAATAAACGCCCCGGCTTCTGGCCGGGGTGTTTGTTTTTGTCATCTGACATATTGCCATTACCGGAGGCCCCTATGTGCGGACGATTTGCCCAGGCGCAGAGCCGGGAAGAGTACCTCGCTTATCTGGTGGAAGAAGCCGATCGTGATATCGCCTTCGATCCACAACCCATAGGCCGTTACAACGTCGCGCCCGGTACAAAAGTTTTGCTGCTGAGCGAACGCGACGCTCAACTGCATCTTGATCCGGTGCTGTGGTCGTATGCACCCGGCTGGTGGAGTAAAGCTCCCCTTATCAACGCCCGCGTCGAAACCGCCGCCACCAGCAGAATGTTTAAACCCTTGTGGCTGCATGGCCGGGCGATCTGCTTTGCAGACGGCTGGTTTGAATGGAAAAAAGAAGGCGATAAAAAGCAGCCTTACTTTATTCATCGTGCAGATGGTCAGCCGTTATTTATGGCCGCGATTGGCAGCGCCCCTTTTGAGCGCGGCGATGAAGCGGAAGGCTTTTTGATCGTCACCTCTGCGGCAGATAAGGGTCTGGTGGATATTCATGACCGCCGACCGCTGGTGTTATCTCCGCAAGCGGCCAGGGAGTGGATGCGACAGGACATCAGCGGCACCGAGGCCAGCGATATTGCCGTCGATGGCGCAGTACCGGCAGAGGAATTTATCTGGCACCCGGTCACCCGTGCGGTGGGGAATATCAGAAATCAGGGAGCGGAACTGATTGAGCCTGTGGAATAAAAAAACGGGAGCCTAAGGGTTCCCGTTCTTGTGGCTAATGCCTGTTTAACTATCAGGCTAGTCCGTTACAACAACTTGATTTTCACGTCATAACCATCAAGTCCCGTCATCGTCTCGCGTGGGATAAACTCAATTTCGGAAACTTCTTTTTCCGTTTTTTTGCGGAGTTCAGCGACCTTTTTAGTTATCAGGGCGGAAATCTCTTCTTCAGCTTTACGGATCAGTTCTTCTTGTTTCATCGCTTGATACTCCTTTCATACGGTTCCGCACACATCAGATGCCGGAACTTTCATGTCACTACATTTATTCTCTTATAAAGCTTAGGTTATCTTTCTTACCGACGTCCAGGAATCAGAAAAGGACGGACAATCATGATGATGGTGAAGAAAATTTGTACTGTGGACGATTAAAAAAAGGCCCCAAAAGCGGGCCAACATAAAAACAAGGCAACAAATCAGGACTTATGTTCGAGTACGTTTTGGCTATTTCCAATAGCAATTTTTTTCGGTTTTTCACTTTCAGGAATTTCCTGATGAATATCGATCTTCAGTAATCCCTCTGCCAGGCTGGCGTGACTGACTTTGGTATGCTCCGGCAGTGAAAAACTTAGCTGGAAATTTTCACGGTAAATGCCGCGATGGATCCAGCTTTCCTGTTCGCTGGACGATTCTTCAGCACGTTTACCGGAAATTTTCAGGGTTCCACCGACCGTTTCAATTTCAAGCTCGTTCTCTTTCCAGCCAGGCACGCTTACCGAAATGGTGTAGTTGTTGGCATCCCGTTTTTTCACGTCGTAAGACGGGGACGCCGCAACCGGTGTATCACCGGTAAGCTGGCTGAACAACCTGTCGATACGATTAAAACGATCGGAAAGGAGGGAATCAGCTAATGTTGGTAAGGCTGACAAAGTTCTGAGTGCCATGATTAATCTCCCGAATTCCTGTTCAAAAGTTTAATGGTCAGGCAAGCATTGCTTGTCCGTGAATAAAAATAATATCTGCTGGCGGTTTTTCAAGGCGGCCAACCAAAAATTTTTTTCAGTGTTTGTAATGTTTTTTTGATGCCCGCAACGGGGTCACGCAGGCACGGCGGCGTGCGTGTTATAGCTATAAAAAACGGGAACCCTGCGGCTCCCGTCCCGTAACACCACTAACGTCTACAGGCGGAAAGCACTGACCTCTCCCGACAGCTTAGTCGCCTGCTGACTCAGCGAATTAGCGGCTGCCGCCATCTGTTCGACCATGGAGGCGTTTTGCTGGAGATTGCCCTCCATCTGACTTACCGCCACGTTAACCTGTTCAATGCCATAGCTTTGTTCAGTGGATGAATTATTAACCTGATTAATAAGCTGGGTGGTTTCATCGACTACCGCCAGTGCTTCATTCATTTTTACAGTGACATTTGCTGCGTAATCAACGCCACGGGCGACATTTTTTATCGCCTCTTCAATCAGATGACGGATATCGCGTGCCGCTGAGGACGAACGCTGCGACAAGGAACGCACTTCACCGGCCACCACAGCAAATCCCTTACCCTGCTCTCCTGCACGGGCCGCTTCCACTGCGGCATTAAGCGCCAGAATATTTGTCTGAAATGCGATCCCGTCAATGATGGAGGTGATTTCAGATATTTTATTGGAAGAGCTGGAAATATCATCAATAGAATTTTTAAGCGCGTTTAGCTCGCGATGGCTTTGATTAACGATTGTCTGCACCTGTTCAATATGCGTATTTGCCTGCTTCGCGTTATCCATATTTTGTTTAACGGTGACGGAAAGCTCATTCATACTTGCCGCAGTCTGTTCCAGCGATGACGCCTGAGATTCAGTGCGGGATGATAAATCATCATTGCTGGTGGCAATTTCATTTGCAGCTGTATCCACTTCTTTACTGGCGTCTTTGACGTTTGCTAGGACACCCCTGATGGTTTCAATCAACCCATTAAAACTTCTTGCTGTCAGGCCGAGCTCATCATTTTTATCCAAATCGACGCGTAAGGTTAAATCCATACTGTCACCAATATGTTGCATGGTTTCCTGCATACTGCGTAACGCTTTTTTCATGTACGCCAGCAGCAAATAACAGAAAACAATACCAATAATGACTGAGACTACAATAAGAACTATTAACGACCATAAGGTTTGTTTGTACTGCGCATTATTTTTACTGGCAAACTCTTTAGCCACCTTATAGTTATAAACCACCATTTCCTGAATGGATGCACTTAATGCCACTGACGCTATCGCCGTCACGCCACCGTCAGAAACCATCGCCCTCGCCGCTTCCAGCCCTTGAGTATTATATACCTTCACCATTTCATCGACTCTTTGCTTATAGCTCTCATACGCCTGAATGGTTTTCTTAATTAAGTTGGCGTCATTTTCATCGGTAATCATTGAGGTTTGATAGAGATGTAACGTGTCGCGCGTTTTATCGAGGAGGCTGTTTGCTAATAGCATATGCTTGTCAAAAACGTCTTTCTGATTGACCAGCAGAGACATCAGGATCTGACGACGCGCTTCTTCCCGGCTCTGGAGCGCCTGGCTGAGCGTATTGATACTGCCCAGACTATTAGACGTAACATACTCAAAGCGCTCCTGAGCCTGGCGAAGAGTATTCAGGCTAAGTACGCCAAGGGTGATCATTATAATAATAAAGAATGCAAATATACTGATTAGCTTTTTCAGGATCGTCATGGTGGCCTCATCCGCAACTGTTGAGTTATTTATTTATCGACATATTGCGCGGCAACTTTATATATCCTGAAAAAATACTTTCCAGTTAAGCCATCGTTAAATAATATTAACGGTTGCTAAATTCTATTTTTGAACAATTCAAACCCTGCATTTTAATAAAGCGCGTGAACTCTGCGGCTGCTCCGCCCGGCAGCCCCAAACCTGACCATGCCACCGGATTTCGTCATGAACGCGCCGGCCACCGGTCGCAGGCATTTTACTGACCGCCTGAAACGAAAAAACCCGCTCAAGGCGGGTTTTTTATCACGTTCACTTATCTGCTCAGGCTATGGCCGTCATCGCTGTCGTAAGCGTTCGTGGCATTATCGGCTCTTACAGCGCAACAACGTTAGCTGCTGCCGGACCTTTGGCACCATTCTCAATTGAGAACTCAACCTTCTGCCCTTCGTCCAGCGTCTTGTAATCGTTGCTCTGGATAGCGGAAAAATGTACGAATACATCTTTGCTGCCGTCGGCCGGGGTAATGAAGCCGAAGCCTTTTTCAGAGTTAAACCATTTTACTAAACCAGTCATTTTATTAGACATAGATACTTCCTTTAATTTTCTTGAGCCACAGATTGTGGCGAACATGGCCTGTTTGCAGATGAGGACTTATTGGGCACTTAGGAGGAGGCTCATGCAGAAGAGTATCTAAGGATAACGCTTGAACTGAGGACTGCTTTACTAAAACTGCTTTCATAAGGTCTGTATGCCAAACCGATGACGCATAGTGGACTGTTTCAGAGCTACAAGCAAGATTACTTTTGTCAAGAATTTGGTAAGAAAACTGACAAACCATGTTAAGCCTGTCTGGATGGCTGAATCATCACTTTATTTCACATCGGACGTTTTAATTTTATCAAATAAACTTGCATTTCAAAATCTTTGCGATTTTTCAGATTACCTGTAAAAAAACAAGTAATCATCATAGTAAACCTGTATCGTTACAGTCCCTTATCGCAGGAGATGCCTATGTCCGGTCGTAAAAATACACAAACCCATCGCAATTACTTAGTCAAATGTCCATGCCCAAATTGTTCAAAGGACTCAGAGCACAGTTTTAGCCGTGTCCAAAAAGGGGCCCAACTCGTCTGTCCGTTCTGCAGCACTTTGTTCAAATCAAAATGATAGTAAAAGCGTTGTTACAGAGCTAAAGAGTGTTAAATACCCCATGCCAATAACGATTTTGGGGGGTGACTGATAACATTCAAGATGTGATACGGTGGTGGATCGCCTAATCCTTAGGCGTAAACTGCCCTATGAAAAGATGATAAGTGTCTGCTTTGAGACTTTTCATGTGAGAGATCTGCTTCGCGATCTAATGGCCAAAAACGTTCCAGGCTGTAAAATAAGCTGGTCTGATTTAAAACACTCTTCATTCCTGTTGTTCTGGTAACTGCTCAGCATGCTCTGGAGTACCCCCTACGCATTACACCAGACACACCGATTCATTTATCGCAGAGAATTACATTAGAAGCTGCAGGCCCTTTTTCACGTTTATAAATCGTGTATTCAACCTTCTGGCCTTCAAAAAGGGTCTTAAAGTCATCGCCCTGAAGGTCCGAAACATGCACAGAGATATCTTTACCTCCATCAAGAGGAGAGATGAAACCAAACCCTTTATCTTCTTTAAACCATTTTACCAGGCCTCTGATTCTTGAGGACATAATGACTCCCATTGCACATGATGTGGGTGATAATAAACCCATTATAAAAGTAGACTCAAAGAGAGTGACATCTGCACTCGCTCATGGCCTTGAAGATATTTAGACTACTAACGACCTTCGCCATTACTTTGAACTGATGATTTCATTAGGGCATGAATAGTAATAATAAGCAAAGAACTTTCTGTCCCGCATCTTTAATAATCAGCTTTGGGGCGAGTTTTGGGGAAAGGATGAGAAAAAGAAAAAGCCAACATAAATCTAAATCTATGTTGGCTTTATATTACAAAAACAGTATTACATGTGGCTGATGATCGCGTCACCAAACTCTGAACATTTCAGCAGTTTAGCGCCTTCCATCAGACGTTCGAAGTCATAGGTTACGGTCTTCGCGGCAATCGCGCCTTCCATACCTTTGACGATCAGGTCTGCGGCTTCGAACCATTCCATGTGACGCAGCAGCACATACTTAAAAGCTTTTTTACATAATGATTTATATCATTATTTTATTTGAAATCGATTACCTTTACGTCAAAATACACTTGTGCTAACTTTTTGATTAAATGAATTTATCGATTGGTTTTGGGGAACGATATGAGCTTTGAAATTAGTTTTTCATCACTTGACTCTGAGCACGTTTTGCTTTGCCCGTACTGCAAGGGAACATATCTCAGGCACAGGAAAGTTGAGGTGTATGAACGACAAGAGGATGCCGCTATTGGTAATCATATAGTCGTTGAAAATGATGCAACTACTATCGACGAAACCATGATTGGCAATCCCTCAGCACGCCGAAATGGGATGAGAATCTATTTTTCATGTGAGGACTGTTCTAAAGAACCGGTACTATCTATCTCCCAACATAAGGGCGAAACATTCATGATCTTCAAGTAGGACTTCAAACCTTACTAATGCTTCCCTGCACACTTATGCAACACTCTTTAGAAACTATGTGTAAATAGAGGATAACGATGTACAGGTTTAGTTTCAGACCTCTCATGTTTCAGGGTGCGATAGCCTGTACCGGTCACCGGAACTGACTACATTTGATAATCCAGGAAAACAAGCCTGTCGGTAAAAACGCAGTGCGTCAGTTTCTTAATGCAGTGATGAGATAGTCCACCAGAGTCCTTATCCTGGCCGAAGGCCTGGGACCGGAAGGATAAACTGCAAATACTTTCAGAGGTTCAAGTTGATACTCGGGTAACACCTGAACCAGTCTGCCGTCCTGCCGCTCCTGAGCTGACATAACGGTTGTGACGTTGGCTATGCCAAGCCCTGCCGTTACAGCAGCCAGAATACCTGGCGCGGCATCGATCCTGATCCTTCCATGCAACGTTATTACATGCGTGGTCCCTGCCTTAAACAGTTTTAGTGTGCTGTTGTCCCTAACTACGCCTGGCTCGTGAAGAATTACATCGTGAAACGCCAGATCTTCAGGCATTTTCGGTACTCCCCGCCCTGCCAGGTATGCCGGTGATGCTACAAGCATTCGGGGCACAGAAGTAATCTGGCGGGCGCCGAACGTGGAATCTTCAAGCGTGCCCATTCGGATGGCTATGTCAACACCGGCCACCACAAGATTCTGCCGCTCATCCCGCATGGTGATTTCAATCTGTAGTTCAGGGTAACGCGCAAGAAATGCGGGCAAAACGGGAATAATCGCTTTGCTGCCGTACATAACGGGTAGCGCAAGGCGAAGCGTACCACGGAGGGAATCAATACCCCGGGCAGCATCCTCCGCCTCCTTCAGGTTAGCCGCAGCATGGCGGGCCTTCTCCAGAAACACAGATCCTGCTTCAGTGAGCGTCATGTTGCGGGTCGTGCGCAGTAAAAGCTCCACGCCCAGTCGTGCTTCCAGCCCCGTGACGATGCGGGAAGCTGAGGGCTGTGAAAGTCCAAGCTCCCGTGCGGCTCGGGAGAAGCTGCCTGATTCAGCCACACGGATGAATACCTCGGTTTCAAGCCAGCGGTCACTCATTCATATTCCAGATAACTGTTGTGCGTAAAGACGGTATTATTTTACCTGATGAATAAGTTTACTCTGAACCCGATGTAAAAACTAACATTGACAGTGAGTAAAATTATGACCATCAAACTTTATGGCGATCCGGGTTCGGGCAGCCTTCGTCGTGTCACAACTGCCGCCGCAATCATGGGTGTCAATATCGAACGTGTGAATATTGATTTGTTTAAGAGGGAAAGTCATACCCCTGAGTTTTTGAGCCTGAATCCACACGGCCTTACGCCTGTGCTTCAGGATGGCGATACCGTTATCTGGGAAGCGTCCGCCATTAACCTCTACCTGGCCGGGAAAACAGACTCCGGCCTGGCCGGGCGAACTCAGGCAGAGAAGCGGGAGGTTCTGCAATGGATGTTCTGGTCCGGGGAGCAATGGCGGATATACTCTACCCTTCTCTTCAACGAGTGGGCGGGTGAAACGTTTACGGGTCAGCCAAAGACCGATGCTGTCGTCCGGCTGGCAATGACCGCGCTTCGCAGCGCTGCGGAAGTTCTGGATCGCCATCTTATGACGCGTAATTTCATTGTTGGCGACGCCTTAACGCTGGCAGACATTGATATTGCCGCACCTTTCTCACAGTACAAGCGAACCGGGCCACCTTTTGCAGAATTCCCGCATCTGGTCGCCTGGCATCAGCGCCTGCTCGAGACCGTGCCTGCATGGGCTGCCACCCGCGATGAAGTGGAACGGCGGATAATCGGAGTACTCCGCACCGTAAGCTAAACATAACCAGGACAAAAATTCTGCAGCCGCCAGCCTTAAATACAGTGAGTGCGTGGCGGCTCAGCGAAGAGAGTGAAGAAGAAGTACTGATACCAGGAAATGTCCGTTTCTCGCTCAAAGCGGACCCTTATACCTTTAAAACGCATGACCTGCGTTTCCTGTTACTCTGTATGCCCCATGTGTTTATCCATGACCATCTGGTACTCCGCTCTTACCCGGATCCGCTACTACGACGTTAACTCGCACGGTGGCGGCACCCGAGTTGAGTGTTCACGCGCGAAATGGACATTTCTGGTCGGGGTTGGTTCAGGGCATTGGGCCGCTTCGTGGCAGTAGCGGCCATAGCCGGCGTTATATAACTTCATCTTTATCGCTTTCCGTTTGCATTACACTTAAAAACAAGAACAACCCCACTAATTTTGAAGGGATAGTGCATGTCTGGCATGGATTTATCCAAAATGGGCACGGCCAGGGTCGTGCAGAAAACCAGCGATTGTGGTCAGATAATTATTGAAAAGTGGCCTGTCAGCGACGTTGAGTGGGCCTTTTATCACTCCGCGGCTACAGCGCTTAATCACGCAGAGGTTGCCACTCCTGCAATATTGTCTGCTGATGCCACCTTACGCCAGTTAACGATGGAGTATATTCCTCACCAGGTCGAACAGGCCAGTGTGGCAAATGACGATGCCATAGCGATGCTGGGGCGTCTGCATCGCTATCCTGCGGATCCTGAATGGCTTTATCACACACATGCATGGACAGAAAAAGCGCTGGAAAACGCTATCGCGATCCTGGCGCTACCTGAAAAAAGTGCACAGCGGCTATGGCAGTTTCAGGAGTGTGGTAATGCGTTATTTGGTTACCAGAGCCTGATTTCAGGCGACAGCAATGCAGGCAACTGGGGAAGACGAGAAAACGGTGACGTCGTGCTTTTCGACTGGGAAAGGTTTGGCAAAGGCAGTCCGGCTATCGACCTGGCGCCCCTGATAAAGGGAATGGGAACTAAACAAACGTTTTTGGATCTTTCAGAACGCTATTGCCAGCTCTCCTCCCACCAGAATAGCAAGGCGCTGGCCAGAGAAATTGCTATTGCCAAAGCCTGGATTGTCACGGAAGTGATTGTCCTGCTTCATATGCGGCAAAAGACAGCATTCCCCATCTATCTGAACTGGTACAGAGAACACCTTCCCGACTGGCTAGACAACGTCGAAAAAATGTTATGAAGCGTGCGTTTTAACATTCGGTGCTTTTGATAAATGTCTGCACCTCACTCCTGGTGGATCTTCAGTTCAGTTAGCTAAATCCGGTTCGTGCCAGAAGCAGATGTAACGGGTAAATGGTAGCGTCGACAACTCGGAATCACGATATAACCGATCTATAACAGGAAGCACCGCCTTATTATTCAGAGCGTATTCTTCAGAAAGTCGCCGCGACTGGCTCCCGGCGAGTGCCCATTTATACGCTTGAAAGCCCGGCTGAACGCAGCCTGAGAGGTATAGCCCAGGCGCTGGGCTACAACATCGATCGTAAGCTTCTCGTGACTGAGCCACTGCCTGGCGAGACGCATCCTGAACTCTGTAGCATAACGCAGTGGCGGAACGCCAATTGTCATCTTAAATCGATCTGCAAAAACAGAACGCGATACATGCGACTCCGCAGCCAGTTCGGCAACAGTCCACTCTTTGCCGGGCTGGCGGTGTATAGCCAGTATGGCCCGGGCAAGACGCGGGTCACGCAATGCCGCAACAAGGCCGGATGCGCTCTCACAGTCAGATTCAATCCATCCGCGTACAATCATCGCGGCGGCTACCTCGGCAAGCCGTGCCATAATGCCGGCAAATCCAATACGTCCGGCGCATATTTCGCCTTTCATGGCAGACAGGATCGGTACCAGGCCTGGATAGCTCTGCCCGTTGGGGCTTGTATTCGCCACCATAACCTCCGGCATCAGTCTGCCGAGTCCCTCCATGCCGCCGAGATCGAATTCCATGCAGCCGTAAAATAGCACTACGCTTGGCGTCGGGTGGGTACTGGGGCACGTATCAACTCCACTAACAGCTTCCCCCAGCGGCGCTGCGGCGTAATTATCGATCTGTTGAAAAACCGCCCGGGGTTCTGAAAGCAGTTGATGATGCCGCCCGTGCGGCATTAATACTGCACTACCTGCAGCCAGTTCGTGAAGCACACCATCATTAGTACGTAAAAAGGCTGTGCCGACGGCCAGGTAATGAAAATAAGCGTGTCCTGGCCTGTCATCAAAACCCAGTCCAAAAGAGGGTCCGGTCTGAACACGGCGATACTGAACACCGCGCAGACGCATGCCCGTCAATAACTCACTTATGAGATCAGACGACAGGGCGAATTGTTGTTTTTCGGTCATGTCAGGAGTTTCGAGCATAATTTAGAGAGTTTGCATCATAGATCGTCCTGAGGATCGGCGCTAGGCTTTTGGCTGTGATTATTATCTAGGGATATGCAAGATGAGAAATGATGTGAATAGCTCTGCGTCAGAGGCTGCGACTGAAAATGAACCAAAAAAAGCAGCATGGACTGCTGTTTTTTCCCTCGCAATGGGCGTCTTTGGCTTGCTTACGGCCGAATACCTTCCTGCCAGTTTGCTGACGCCTATGGCTTCTGATCTTCATGTATCGGAGGCCCTTGCTGGTCAGGCCGTGACCGTGACTGCTGTTGTGGCTTTGTTTGCTGGCCTGCTCGTGCCTGGTATGACTCGCAGATTTGACAGAAGAGTAGTCTTATTGAGCTTCACCGGGCTGATGATTGCCTCTAATCTGCTCGTAGCATTTTCTTCCAGCCTGACCATTCTGTTAACTATGCGATTACTTCTGGGCGTTGCTCTGGGGGGGTTTTGGAGTATGGCCGCGGCCGTGACGATGCGCCTGGTTCCGGCCAGACTCGTTCCCCGCGCCTTATCCTTTATCTTCAGCGGGATTGCCGTAGGCACCGTGGTTTCGGTACCGCTGGGAAGTTATCTGGGTGGCCTCTATGGTTGGCGTAGCGCCTTTATAGCAGCAACCGCGGTTGGCGTGCTGACATTAATCATCCAGTTATTCACTCTTCCGCGTATGGCACCGCGTAAAACGGTAAGAACAGCCTCGGTAATTGAGTTACTCAGAAGACCTAGTATCGCGCCGGGAATGATAGGGTGCGTGCTCGCCCACACGGGCCAGTACGCACTGTTTACCTATATTCGTCCGGCTCTCGAAAGTGTTGTCCCTATTGATGTGAACAGTTTGTCTTTAATGTTACTTGGGTTTGGTATCGCCAATTTCGTCGGAACGCTACTGGCCGGATGGCTGATGGAATATAGCCTGCGTACCACCCTGGTATTGATGCCTGCATTAGTGGGCATAGCGGCGTTCTTCATGATTTGGCTTCCTGTTCAAATAACCGGATTGATGTTTCTCATCGTGCTGTGGGGTCTGGCATTTGGTGGCGTCCCGGTAGCCTGGTCTAACTGGGTGACGCGTGCTGTGCCAGATCAGGCAGAAACAGCCGGGGGTATGGTGGTTGCATCCGTACAATCCTCAATCGCTGCCGGGGCTGCATTAGGTGGACTCGTATTTGGATTCAGTGGCGTAACGGGCGTTTTTACTACCGCAGGTAGCGTGATGTTGATAGCAGCTCTTTTTATCGGCCTGAAGGTGAGGGTTGAGCTGCAACGGCACGGGCAGCCTGAAAAGCCGGTAACACATTTTTAACTTAAGTTTAAGTGAGCCGCAAAATAATGCCTATGCGTAAGTGGCGCCATATGAGCCAACCCAATTAAAATATCACTACAGTAAGATAAAACATAAGCAAATTAAAAAGGACTGTCATCATCCTTGCTTTTTTAAGAAACGCTTACATAACAATCGTTTTTTCCTTGGGGCAGTAATACCGAATAATGCTGCATGAAGCAGTAAACACTGAGTAGAACGAAGCGCAAAGTTCCTTTCATTACTTTAAGAGTCGCTCCATTTTTAAGAAACTTGGGGCATTTTTTAATTAAAACCATATGCTTTTCGTTTGAACGATAGTCAGATACATCCTTATACTATCAAAAAAGATGATACAGTGTATTAAGATTATCACTGAGGTTAAATATCATTCTAAACATCACATTTCAATGCCCAGCCTGTGGCTGTAAACAATTTTTTTTCACTTTTTTCAGCGCAGAAAAATCCACTCCATATGGGGCGATGTGTTCTTCATGTAGTACCCGCCTGTTAATACGCTCTTGCATCCCCGGCCACCTTGACCCCATCAAAAATATGGTCACACAAAGACTCGAATAGCTTTGAAGCACCCTTTTAGGTGTTTTTTACTGAATGAATGAATATACTTACTAGAAATGGAGATGTTACTGAGGGTTGAATTTTATTTTTTCCAGTGCGGAGAGATATAACTCCACCTCATCAACTGAAGAACTACTTTCATATTTCTCGATATATAAATCTGTCAGGTATTGTTCTAACATTGACCTGCTGAATTTTTCACGCGGTTGCGTTTCAAGAAGGAAAATTATAGCTTCCCCAATGATTATATTCTCATTTTTCATAGCATCCTCTTGGCTAGAAACATCAATGTTTCGAACCTAAAGAAAAATGAAGAATAATCGGTAGGTTAGACAGAACCCTAATTATAGCACACCCATTCAAACATGGTAAAATTTAACTATTTAGGATGAAATATTTTTCCCGAACTAATGGTATGTCAGTTTGAAAAATATGCTAAGATAGCTTGTAATCGTTCAGGCCATATCCATTGAAAAGTTTCCTACCTAAAAATCGAATGGGTACATCGCATCTTCAATGAACTGGCTATAGGGCTCTGACTCGTTTTACCCGGGCTCAATGCTGTTGCGCGAAGAGTAGCGTATATTCACGACTTATCGCATGGAGTTATAGAGCATTGGTGCAACAAGTATAAAACTTAAGCGGTAGTATTCATGATGGAATGACCTGCTTACCAGTGTAGCAAAGGAAAAAATGTCAAAAAAAACATCTAACTACTCTGAATTAGCGATCAAAAACCTAAATACTATGGACGCCGACCAACCCGTTTTACCTATAGTTCTTGTACCAGAATACAGCGGTGCAGAAGAAGCTATCGGTGCATTATCCGCGGAGTTAATCAAGTCTGGTAAGACTCTGAGCATCGAAGAACTTCAGTTGATTATCATTGTCAAGCTGAAGCTATCAACTGAAATAGTCCAACAAAATATTTTACGGGAAGCATTAATTATGATAACGAACAAAACGTTACTATGAGCATAATCACTATACATAACTCTACTGAATGCGCTTCCCCCGAAAGCGAAGCATTACTGTTCAAAGGATTCATAGCATAGTTTTAGCCGTGTCCAAAAAGGTGAGCAACTCGTCTGTCCGTTCTGCAGCACTTGTTTCAGTTCAAAATGATAGTAAAAGCGTTCATACAGAACTAAAGACTGTTGTAAAAATTTTATGCCCCCGCACCAATAACGATTTGGGAAGTGATTAATAAATTTGAAAATATGATACGGTGTTGGTTCGCCTAATCCTCAGACGTAATCTGCCCTTTGAAAAGATTGTAGGCCTCTGCTTTGATAATTCATGTGTGAGATCTGCTTCGCAAGTTTATGGCCAATAACTTTTTAAGCTGTAGAAGATGTTGGTCTTGTTAAAATACTTTTCATTTCTATTGCTCTGGTAATTGTTCAGCATTCTCCGGAGTGCATCCCTAAGCATTACCCCAGACACACCGATTCATTTATCGCAGAGAATTACATTAGAAGCTGCATGCCATTTTTTACGTTTATAAATCGTGTATTCAACTTTCTGGCCTTAAAAAAGGGTCTTAAAGTCATCTCCCTGAAGGTCCGAAACATGAACAGAGATATCTTTACCTCCATCAAGAAGAGAGATGAAACCAAACCCTTGCTCTTCTTTAAACTATTTTACCAGGCCTCTGATTCTTGAGGACATAATGACTCCCGTTGCACATGATGAGGTAGTAATAAGCACAGTACCAAAATATAGACTCAAAGAGAGTGACATCTGCACTAGCTCATGGCCAACGGATTGTTAGAAACGACATTCGCCTGCACTTCGAATTTATGATTTCATTAGGGCACGAATAGTGATAATAAGAAAAGATTTTTTCCCTGCACCTCCGTGTAAGAAAAAAATAAAAAAAGAGTAATTGATTTTATTTCGACATTTTGATCGTGCATTTTTACAATTCAACATACCATTAAAATCATTTTAATTAGTCTGAGCGTTGCCTCGCAGGGTGAAAGGTCTCCGCACAGCGTTAGCGGGATCCGCACATGCCTTGAGGACATTTATTCCTTACAGGTCAGCGATTCAAAATTTCTGATCTCCTAGAACATGATGGCTAACGGCAAAGGTAATGAAGGACTTGATTTATCTTAAGATAACTATCTTTTGAGGATAAAATCACAACCGAAATATAAATTAAGTGGATGAAAATTCAACCAGACATGATACGGTGAAGCTCATTCATAGGAAGGATATTTGTCATGCCTGGCACAAATTACACAGTGAAATTTATCGATAGTGCAACTTCCTTCCCTGACTTCTTCCTGATTTACAGCTGCAATCTTGTCACGTCGTTTAAAGACCTCAAGAAGCAGACAATGCGCTGCGCATGATGCTGCGTTACGCTAACCTCCTGACACGAAATCGCATGTAAGTCTTGTGTTCTATACTTACATCAAATAACAGCAGCTGTTAAATCCCTGATGCCTTACGCCCATCCTGAGAGAACTTTTCTGAACTGATTTCGCAACTGCTCCTGTGCATTAACGAAGCATCAGAGCATCATTATGAAAATCAACCCCAGGTCATGGCTTCGCCACTCCTTTATCCTCACAAAAACAGCCGGACGATTGCCCTTTCCCGCAAACGATCCTGCAGGTGAACAGCATCACCATTCAGAACTGTTTTCGACACCTCAGCTGGAGCGCTACGGACAAAAGCTGGCCCGGATTCACAAGTTGTCTCCTGACAAAATGCCCTACTACCTGCTTAAACGGCTGAGTGACAACGAGACGGTAATTACACAAAACTGCTACGCGCTGAATGCTGACAAGAAAACGAGCATCATGCCCGCCGGAGAGTGGTTGCTGGACAACTACTACCTGATTGAAGAGCAAATCCGCATCGTCCGGCAGCACTTACCAAAAAGTTTCGGGAAAGGTCTGCCGTCACTGACCTCCCCTCATCAATGTCCACGCATTTATGATATTGCTTCAGAGGCAATAGCGCATGGCGACGGGCGCTGGGATACCGCCAGCCTCACCAGCTATATCAGCGCTTATCAACAGGTAACGCCGTTAACGCTGGGTGAGGTTTGGGCTTTGCCGGGAATGATGCGTCTGGCGCTGATTGAAAACCTCCGTCGGGTCAGTATAGAGGTGGTGCAGGCTCAGCAAGAACGCAGCCTAGCAGATATGTGGATAACGCGAATGACTGAATCCGCCGAAAATGCTCCGGCTGACTTAATCATGGTTATCGCTGATATGGCACGTTCCCGTCCTCCATTGAGTAGTGCTTTTGTGGCAGAGCTGGTGCGTAGACTTCAGGGACATGGCAATGCGCTGGCACTCCCATTGACCTGGGTTGAACAGCGGCTAGCCGAACAGGATCTTACGAGCGATATTCTTATCCATCGCTTCAATCAACAGCTGGCTGTCAGCCAGATCTCTGTGAGTAACAGTATTGCCGGTTTACGCTTACTTAATGAAACAAACTGGGCTGATTTCGCCGAAAACATCAGCGTGGTGGATCAGACATTACGTCATGACCCCGCTGGAATTTACTCCAGCATGCATTTTGACACCCGTGACCATTACCGCCATGTCATCGAGCTCCTGGCCAGGGAAAGTCACCGCAGTGAACCTGAAGTGGCAAACCGGGTACTGGCGTTGTCACGAAAAAAATCCTCAGATAGACCCCATAACCACATAGGCTATTATCTGATGGGTGAAGGTCGCCGGCAGCTTGAATACGAACTATCTCTGAATACGTCTGGCTTTAAGCATTTGCGGCACAATTTCAATTCATTTCCTTTGTTGTCGTGGCTGGGCAGCATGAGCCTTCTGAGCACGGCGGCAACAGCGGCAATATTGTATGAAACAGCGTTGTCAGGCATCGTCTGGTTGTTACTGGTAATAGCATTGCCGTTGGTTGTGGCTGTCAGCCAGCTGGTCAGCGATATGCTGAGTGAAGCCACAACCCGTTTCCGCATTCCCCGCCCCCTGCCAAGAATGAATTTTTCCGATGGCATCCCGGACGCGTCGGCAACCATGGTTGCCATCCCCTGTATGCTGAACAGTCGTGAAAATCTTGATGCCCTGCTTACTCGTCTTGAAGTGTGCTGGCTTGGTAATCAGGACAATAATCTCTGTTTCGCGTTGCTTACTGATTTCGCGGACTCTGCGTCAGAAAATAGCGACGAGAATCGTGCGCTGTTAAATCAGGCGATGGCCGAGACACAAAGTCTTAACCGACGCTACCCCAGCAGCCGCCAGCGATTTTATTTGCTGCATCGATCGCCTGAGTGGAACGCATCACAGGGCATCTGGATGGGATATGAACGCAAGCGGGGGAAACTGGCGTTGCTGAACAGCTGGTTACGCCATCCTGATAAGCAGTTCTCCAGCGTTTCTGACCTGCCAGTCCATCTGTTACCCGGAAACATTAAATATGTCATTACGCTGGACAGCGATACGCTCCTGCCCAGAGATACCGCGCATAAGCTGGTCGCAACCATGGCGCATCCCCTGAACAAGCCAGAATATGATCCAGCGCGTCAAAGGGTCGTTAAAGGGTATGGCATTTTACAGCCGGGACTGGCCGAAGAAATGCCCCGCGATGGTCAGGGTCGCTATGCCGCCATGCGCAGCAGCGTACCGGGTAATAATCCTTACTCAATGATGTCATCGGATATCTATCAGGATCTTTTCGAAGAGGGCTCCTTTGTTGGTAAGGGTATTTATGATATTGACATTTTTGTGCAGTCCACCGCCAACACCTGTCCCGAAAATCTTGTTCTCAGCCACGATTTACTCGAAGGATGCTATGCCCGTGCCGGGCTGTTGAGCGAGGTCTTGCTCTACGAGCAGTATCCTAATAATTATCTCTCCGATTCCGCGCGCCGCACCCGCTGGATCCGTGGAGACTGGCAACTGCTTAACTGGCTCCGACCTCAGGTCCGCAAAGCAGACGGAAGCCGGGATAAAAATCCGTTGTCCATGCTCTCTCGCTGGAAGTTGCTCGATAACTTACGCCGCAGTCTTGTGGCACCCTCGTTACTTGTGTTGTTATTTTGCGCGCTGCTGTGGGTGCCAAATCCACTTTACTGGCTGGGCGTGCTGACCATCTTCTGGCTGCTGCCTGCCGTGATGTGTATTGTCCTTGACCTTTTACACAAGCCCCTTCGTCGCCCGCTGAAGCAGCATCTGAAGCTGGTGATGGCCGGCGCGCTGAAACGGCTATCCCGGACGGCACTTAACTTTGTCATCTTACCGCATGAAGCTGGCTATTCGTTCTACGCTATTGGCGTAACCCTCTGGCGACTGGGCGTCAGCCACCGGAACCTTACCCAGTGGACAAGTCACAGTCCTGACAGTACCCGCGACAATATCTCCATCTGGCGTTTTTCTCGGGCTATGTGGGTGAATCTCGTATGCGGTGTGGCACTGACGGCGCTGACCATGACGTTTGCGCCTCAGTTTCTGGCAATAGCCATATCCATCAGCATCGCATGGTGTCTGGCGCCGCTGTTAATGAGCTGGCTGAGCCGCCCGCCAGTGCGTAAAGTATTTTCCCCGACTCAGCAACAAAAAGTGCTGCTTCGTCAGACAAGCCGCGAAATCTGGGCCTTTTTTGAGACATTTGTCACGGCGAAGGAGAACTGGCTACCGCCTGACAATTATCAGGAAGTCCCACAACCGACCATCGCGCATCGTACCTCTCCCACCAATATCGGACTGTCCCTGCTGGCTAATCTGACGGCATGGGATTTTGGCTACCTCCCCGGCGCAGAAGTGTTGCAGCGCATAACCCAGACCCTCGACTCGCTGGACAAGATGGAACACTACCGGGGGCACTTGTACAACTGGTATGACACCCGAACCCTCGCACCACTCAGCCCGCGCTATGTATCAAGCGTCGACAGCGGCAACATGGCGGGGCATTTACTTACGCTACGTGAAGGGCTGTTGGCCATGCGCAATCAGCCCGTGTTGAAAAGCGAACAGGTACTTGCCGGGCTGGACGATACGTTGTCACTCCTGGAAAAACACTGGGCGCCGAACGTGCCAGAGACTTTAAAAAACCTGCGCAAACAGTGCTTGCAGACGGCTTCGCTGCCGCTGGGGAAAATGTTAGGCGAACTGAAAAAAATGCGCACCCAGTGCAATCATCTGACGACGCTGTGCCATCAGGAATGCAGCCTGGTCGTACGCTGGACGGAGCATCTCGAACATCAGCTTGTGGAGATGTGCAGCGAGTGGTCGCATCTGCTTGGCTGGTTACCGCCGACTTACAGTGAGCCGACGTTACCGACGCTGAACTGGCTTGCCCGCGCATCTTATACCGGTGAAGGGACGCCCCCGGCAACGGCGATAGCCCAGGCCCGGCGGCGTCTGGACATCATCAGTGAACTCGAACAGCGGCTGAATGACCATGCGCAAATGGACTTCGCTTTTCTGTACAGTGAAGCAACCAGTCTGCTTAGCGTGGGTTATAACTGCGATACCAATACGCCGGACAAAAGCCACTACGATCTCCTGCCATCTGAAATCCGCCTGACCAGTTTTGTCGCTATCGCGACAAATCAGCTCCCGCTTAAAAGCTGGTATGCACTGGGACGGCTGTTCACCACTATTGAAAATGAAACCGCCCTGATGTCATGGAGCGGCTCGATGTTTGAATATCTGATGCCCAATCTGGTGATGCCTACCTGGCATGGCAGCCTGCTTGATGAAATGAGCAAATCAGCGGTAATGCGACAGATCGGCTGGGGCAAAGAGCGCGGTGTCCCCTGGGGCGTGTCGGAGTCTGGCTATTATGCCTTTGATGTTCAGCATAACTATCAGTATCAGGCCTTTGGTGTACCTGGCCTTGGGCTGCGTCGTGGACTCGCCGACGATATGGTTGTTGCACCCTACGCCACGCTACTGGCATTGCTGGTTTCTCCGCAGAAGGCTTGTGAAAACCTGCTCAGACTGGAAAAGAGCGGCGCGCGAGGTGAATATGGTTTTTATGAAGCGCTGGACTACACGCCAACGCGACTGGCTAGCGGACAACTGTTCGTTATCGTACAGTCATGGATGGCGCACCATCAGGGAATGGGATTCCAGGCACTGTCACATCTTCTGCTTAACGCTCCAATGGCAGAGCGATTTATGTCGAGTCCCGCCTTCAGATCGGCCAGCCTCCTCTTACAGGAGCGTGTACCGGATGCGGTCGATCTCTACAGTCCCCGTCGTCATTTTGAGTCCCATGAAGGTAGAGTCAAACCTGTACGCTATGAACCACGGCTTTTCACCAGCGTTGACACGCCGATACCAGAAATACAGCTGCTTTCTAACGGGCATTACCATCTGATGGTAACGCCCGGTGGCGGGGGGTACAGCCGCTGGAACAATCTAGCCCTTACGCGCTGGCGCAGCGATACCACTCGGGATAACTGGGGAACATTTTGTTATATCCGCGATCAGCATACGGGCGAAGTCTGGAGTAATACCTGGCAACCTACTGGCGACAATGCTGAAAGCCACGATGAAATAATCTTCACCGATGCGGGGGCAGAATTCAGGCGCACCTTTGGCTCACTCAGCGTCAAAACGCAGGTGGTTGTCTCCCCGGAAGATGATATCGAATTACGGCGGATCACATTGATGCACCGGGGCCGTCAGCCGCGTACGTTAGACCTGACGACCTATGCCGAAGTCGTGCTCGCGCCAGACGCCAGCGACCAGGCTCACCCGGCGTTCAGCAATCTGTTCATCCAGACGGAGATAGATCCTGCCCGTGACGCGATTCTTTGCCAACGCCGTGCACGCTCACCGGATGAGTCCAGTCCTTTCCTCTTTCACATGATGGTGGTGCATGGCGACAACCATGCCAGCGTCTCCTTTGAAACTGACAGGGCAAAATTCATTGGCCGCGGCAGAAGTCCTGCTGATGCGGTGGCTGCAAGCGCGGGTGGACCACTTAGCAACACATCAGGCGCCGTGCTGGATCCGATACTGGCAATCCGCCACACAGTCACCCTGCAACCCGGCCAACCGGTCACCATTGATATTATTTATGGCATCAGCGAAAACCGTCAGCAAAGCCTTGCCCTGCTGGAAAAATATCGTGATCACCCTATCGCTGACCGCGTCTTTGAGCTGGCATGGTCACACAGTCTGGTCGTGTTACGCCAGATGAACGCCAGTGAAGAGGACGCCACCTTATTTAACCGTCTTGCCAGCGTAGTACTTTACCCGGGTCAGGAATTACGTGCCGACGAACAGGTGATCAGCCGTAACCGGCGTGGTCAGTCCGGCCTGTGGGGATGGGGGATTTCTGGCGATCTGCCGATTGTGCTGCTGAGCATTTCCAACGAGGAGAGCATTGCCTCTGTTAACACCTTTATCCAGGCGCACCGTTACTGGCGGCAGAAAGGGCTGGAAGTGGATCTTGTGATCCTGAATAACAGCCCTGGCGGCTACCAGCAGGTGCTTCAGACGCAGATTATGGATTTAATTTATGCCGGTTCAGAAGCGAGCCTGCTGGATAAACCTGGGGGGATATTTGTGCGTAATGGCGAGCATCTATCTGCTGAGGACAAGCAGCTGTTGATGAGTGTGGCAAGCCTGAGTCTTGACGATCGCGCTGGGGGGCTTGTTGAACAGTTTAATCAGCGTATCCATTCGTCAAAACGACCGGTGAGACGTCTAATGCCTGACCTGACAGCGGGACACAATCATCATCAGGAGTGGCGGCCGAGCACCGATCAACTGAGTCACTTTAACGGATATGGCGGATTTTCTTCGGACGGACGGGAGTATCAAATCGTCCTCAGAGAAAATGAGCCAACGCCCGCGCCGTGGTCAAATGTGCTGGCAAACCCCGTTTTTGGTAGTGTGCTATCCGAAGCGGGACAGGCCTATAGCTGGTATGAAAATGCCCATGAATACCGTTTAACACCCTGGGAAAACGATCCGGTCAGCGACCGAAGCGGCGAAGCGTTTTATCTGCGCGATGAGGAAAGTGGAGTCTGTTGGTCGCCCACGGCGCTGCCAGTACGCGGACAGGGTGATTACCTCACCCGCCATGGATTTGGCTACAGTGTGTTCACCCACCGTGAAAGCGGTATAGACAGTGAGTTGACGGTGCTGGTAGCCGAACAGGCGCCGGTTAAACTGGCGATCCTGAAGCTCAGCAATACCTCCGGGCGTACACGTAAACTTTCCGTCACCGGCTATGTGGAGTGGACGCTCGGGAGCACGCGCACGCGCTCTTCCCCTCACATCATCACACATATCGCCAGCGTGCCAGGCGGCAGTGGCGTAATGGCGAATAACTTTTATGGGTCCAATGGAGGTGAACGCACCGCCTTCTTTGCCGTCAATCATCCTCACAGTACATTAACCGGTGACCGGCGCGAGTTTATGGGCCGCAATGGTTCGCTGCAAACTCCGGCGGCCATGAAGCTGCGGGGACTCTCTGGTAAAACCGGTGCTGGTCTCGATCCCTGCGCCGCGATACAGTCGGCCACCACGCTCATCGATGGTGACCAGAAAACCTTTATTTTTGTACTTGGCGTAGAAGCAAATCCTGCCCAGGCGCAGGCGATGATCACCCGCTTTCTGAATGAGGATAGCGCCCGCCAGGAGCTGAACAATGTTCATCATTACTGGCACGGTGTACTCGATAAAATCGTGGTCAGTACCCCTGATACATCCGTTGATTTACTGGTTAACGGCTGGCTGCTTTATCAGACGATGGCCTGTAGAATCATGGCGCGTAGCGGGTACTACCAGTCCGGTGGTGCATTTGGTTTTCGCGATCAGTTGCAGGACACTCTTGCGTTGAGTCATGTTGCACCGGAGCGACTGCGCGATCAGATAGTGCTGTGCGCCTCACGGCAGTTCATTGAAGGTGATGTCCAGCACTGGTGGCATCCGCCGTACGGTAATGGGGTACGCACACGCTGTTCAGACGACTATCTCTGGCTGCCGCTCGCGGTTTGCCATTATGTAACCACGACTGGTGACATCGACGTGCTGGAGCAGAACATTCCTTATCTGGAAGGGCGACTGCTCCAGCCGGGTGAAGAGTCTGTCTACGATACGCCGGTCATCAGCCATATCGAAGAAACACTTTGGCAGCACTGCGTAAAAGCCATTGAGCATGGCTTACAGTTCGGCCAGCATGGTCTGCCGCTTATGGGCGCGGGTGACTGGAACGACGGTATGAACCGGGTCGGTATTGAGGGTAAAGGGGAAAGTGTCTGGCTCGGGTTCTTCCTGTACGATATTTTAGAGCGCTTCGCGATACTGGCAGAACAACGGCAGGACGTTGCTGTGGCCTCGCGGTGTCATTCAGAGGCACTGCGCCTGCAACAAAATCTTGAGGCTTCAGCCTGGGACGGTGAGTGGTATCGACGTGGATATTTCGACGACGGTACCCCGCTGGGTTCGAAAGCGTCGCAGGACTGCCGGATTGATGCGATCGCACAAAGCTGGTCCGTGCTCTCCGGGGCGGCAGCACCTGCCCGCAGTGTTATGGCAATGCAGGCGCTGGATACACATCTGGTGGATAACAAAGCAGGGCTGATTAAACTGTTAACGCCACCGTTTGATGGGCACGGTTCAAACCCGGGTTATATTCAGGGCTATTTACCCGGTGTACGTGAAAACGGTGGCCAGTATACGCATGGGGCTATCTGGGCCATCATGGCATTTGCGCGGATGGGTCAGACAGAACGTGCGTGGCAGCTATGGTCAATGATCAATCCGATAAATCACACCCTTATGCCCGCCGGGGTCGACATCTACAAAGCAGAGCCCTATGTCATGAGCGCGGATGTATACAGCGTAGGACCACATACCGGGCGCGCGGGGTGGAGCTGGTACACGGGGTCTGCTGGCTGGGCATACCGTCTGCTGACCGAAGAGTTACTGGGAATAAAACGTTACGGTGAGTATCTCGTCATTCATGCACAGATACCCGCTGCCTGGCCCTCTTTTAAAATGGCATATCAATACGGGCGTAGCCAGTATCAAATCAGCATTACTCATAGTGACAGTGAGAATAAGATCACGCTGGATGGCGTCATATTGCCGGATGACAAAATCTTTTTACGGGATGACGGAGCAAACCATACAGTTGATATTATTCAGACCTGACCCAGTTCGATAGTGTTCTGTCAACCTATGGGAAAGCACTATTTTGAAGTTTGTCATCCACCTGATAATGCCGACAACAAATAGTTTATGGTAAGAATTCCACCTGACCCGGATATCGGGTCGGGTCCCCTCGTTTTGTGGTACAATACCCAACCCGGAGAATATTACGATGAAATCTGAAGACACCCTGGATTGGTACCCATCCCAGCTCCCGCCAGTAAAAGTTATCCTTGGCAATGCAATCCTTGAGGTTGCTAAAACCGGGCGCCCGCTTAACACGCGAACCTTGCTTGAATACCTGCAGGTAATCCAGGTAAAACAGATGCGTCGCGATAATAAAATTGCTATGCAAACGGCTATAGATGTTTTACGGGACAATCAAAAAATTAACGGACGACTTTAGCTTCGTTTGTATTACCCAGCATCGCGCAGGGTTTACCGATTACTCGAGCTCGTTTAATGAAGAAATTTTCCAGCGCTATTGCGGACCAGTACCGCCGCTTCCTTGTAAACCATTTTCTCCATTACCTGATTCGCAGTGATACCGCTCCAGCTTGGCAACCAGGTTCTCTTTATTGATGAGCACACCCGCCCCTCTCATGTCCATAACGGCCGTACCTATAGCGTTATGGATCGGGCCCGACTTGTCTTTGCTCTTAGCACCACCTTATCTAATGAGGTTCAGGACCTGACGACGAAGCCTATACTAAACTTCTCTGAACACACTACCTAAGCAAACAGTAATTTCAGTGTGGAGACAGATCAATATAGGCTACAACCTTCAGTTTAAAAGCTTGCTAACCGTAATCATTAATACACTCATAAATAGAAACATTTAAAATTTAAGTTGCTTATATTGTGTTTATCAATGATTTTTTCTAGCGTGCTTACACAAAATATCAGCGCTAAAAACGGGACTGAGCTTGTTTAGAAGCCGGGAATTTTTTATATAAAGTGCACACGGCCACGTCAAAGATGATGGCCACCTGCTTTCTGCGCACCCCGTTCTCTATAAGCCTCCCGGCCTGCGCCCACTGCTCTGCAGATAGCTTCGGCCTGCGACCACCGATGCGGCCCTTTGCGCGAGCAACTGCCAGCCCGGCGCGGGTTCGTTCAACGATAAGCTCTCTTTCCATTTCCGCCAGCGCTGACATGATGTGAAATATGAAGCGTCCCATCGGGCTGGACGTGTCAATACTGTCTGTGAGGCTGCGAAAATGAACCCCACGCTGGCGGAGCTCATCCACCAACAAAACCAGATTGCGCATGCTGCGACCCAAGCGATCCAACTTCCAGACCACCAGAGTATCGCCCTCTTTTAACTCCCGAAGCACCCTTTTTAGCGCGGGACGATTAGCAACAGTACCGCTCATTTTATCTTCGAAAATCTGCTCACATCCTGCGCGTTCAAGTGCCTGCCGCTGGAGATCGGTGTTTTGGTCACTTGTTGATACTCTTGCATAGCCAATTTGCATATTTTTTCACCCAGTGATTTTGCCAAAAAACAGGTGAAGTTATCTGCATGGTATTTGAAGAGCAACCTATCAAACCTCGGTTTGGGAGACTTGGCCACCGAAAAAAGTACAGGAATTAAAAAGCAGGTAGTGAAATTAGACCCGCAGCTTGGCAGCTCTGTAGAGCTTAGTGTGTTTACCCCAGGTGCCGGAGTGAAAAATGGTTCAGGTGTTGTATTCAAGCGTTCTGCATCCGATGCCTATGTCATCATGCAGTACAACACTTCGGGTGATTATGAAGTCAGCAACATGATAATGGGGATCGATACAGCTTCCCGTAACGTATCCTGGGATTTTCAGTTGTCAGGAAACGCTGTTGCGAATGCCGGATCATGGCTGAGCAATTCTGACAAGCGCATTAAGAAAAACATCCAGACTATAGAAAATCCACTGGAGAAGATGCGCAATATGCGCGGATACACCTGGGATCGTCTGGATAATGCGCCACCCGGTCAGGGATTTATTGCACAGGAACTTATGGAAGTGATGCCGACGGCAGTATTCGAGGGGGGACGCACAGAACTGAGAGACGGAACAATAGTTGAGAAGACCCTGTCGGTTGATGTAACAGGCGCATCGGCAGCCCTTCACCATGAGGCAATCCTTGCACTCATGGATGAAGTTAGCAGCTTGAAAAAGATTGTTGATGAGATGAAAGCGGAAAAGTAGCTCTTGCAGAGACTCACTTTTTTTGGTTGAACAATGAATTGGCAGGCATTTCTACCCTAACGCAGACGAACTGGTCAGCCGGAATATCAACAGGATCTCCGTTTTCGATGCCTTCCTTTTCATTTCTGGCAAATTTCGGAGCAGATGAATGCGTGCGGTGATATGTTTTTACCAGTACAGATCCGTCGGCGTTAACCTCATAGTCCAGCCATATTAGCGGTTGCTTATTCCGATCAGAAGGGATCTCAAAACCCCCGTCTATCCCGCCCCAGGCAGCATCAGAATTGAGCGCCTCACAACCTTCAATGAGGTACTGGCCTACATCCAGGCGAGTGACCCTCAAGCCTGCTGATTCATTGTTTGTTTCATAACGGCCATCTTTAAAAATTTTCACAACCGGAGAGGCTCGCTTGAGAAAACCGTTTGCATCTACCGTTGTATTTTGGGAATGCCACAACTCCATTAATGTGATATTTCCAGTGGGTGACGTAGAACTGTAAGACGCTTTAGCGATAAAGGCTCTGTTTGCCATCCCATAGCTTATACCCAGTTCGCCCCACTCTGATGTTGTTGGTCCGGGCAGAACCTGAATGACACAACTTTCAGGAAACAAGCCGCCAGAAACCCCTGGTTCATATATACCTTGCCAGACTTTATCCACTGGATTTGCAGAAGCTGACCGACCTTTATGGACAGCCGCTAACTTGCCAACCTCAAAGCCTACTTCTTTTACTGCTGCACTTCCTAAACCGAGGTTTGAGCGAGCGTCCTCTGCCTTAGTTGCACCGGTACCGCCCATGGCAACAGGCAGCGCATCGTTAACGAAGCCTATATTTTTCCTGGCACCTGCAGCATCAGTAGCCCCTGTCCCTCCGCTTGCAACAGGCAGTGCGCCATTGCTTCCCTTTTGCAGTAACTTACCAATCGCAGGGATGATTAAGCTCTGCCCGTTAATGGTAACAGTGACACTCTGATTGGCTGTCGTAGTGGCAAAAGTTTCCCATGCACCGATGTTCTCATCATATTCATTGATGAGCTGGGAAATGCTCTGGGCGAGCCCGTCAACGGAAAGACTGTCCGTAACAAAAATACCGTAACGCTGGTCACTGACTGCCGGTGATGCTGCAGGCGTAACGGTAAGGGATGTGGCGCTGTTGATTGTCGTTATCTGAACGAGCTGCACGGGGTTGGATGCAATCAGCAGCGTCTGCCCGATACGGATCTGGCTGGCTGGCGCAGTGAAATTTGTCCCGCTACCTGTAACCGTATTCCCGCTGAATGAAATCGTACCTGCGTTATAAATCATTTTTTCTCCGGCAATAAAAAACCCGCCGAAGCGGGTTTATGTTTCTGCTGATATTAGAAATTTACTGGCATGTGGAACGGCTAAAATTATTCCTGATAACATATTTCCAGTTAAAGGGATAACCGGCCCTGTATTTTGTTTGCCCGTTTATTTTCTTGATGTCATATATCTGAACCGTTGTCATCTGCCCGCCGATCATCGCAGATGCAGTGCATACTGGGGGCTGGCGCGGCGGAATAGAAGAGCATCCTGCAATCATGAAGGTTGCGAGAATAACCGAAATGTATTTTCTCATGGTTGACTCGTGATGAATTTAATATTTCAAGAAAACATAACAGCAACCATTAAATATTGATAATTGCTTTATCAGATCGTTTTACAACAATTGATCGTTTAAAACGATCAATTTATCAGTCGTAATTAGCGAGGTTCAGCGCATAGACGCTGTTCTTCATATTGTGATAGACAAGATTGGAAACCCCGCTCCCGGCGCTGCCTCCGTTCATTGCCTGTTCAATCTGTGTTGTTGCACCATTGAAAACTGCTGAAAAGAAATACTGTGATGACCAGGGGCGCGTTCCACCGTCAATGATAACCCCTGTCGCCAGGCCGGACGTTGATGGAATGATGCCGAACTTTCCTGGCAGCGTGGTGTTAATCGAAAAACCAGCGCTGTCGCTTCCGTTTGTGCCGATTGCCTGAAGATCTTTTAGCACCCTGGTTTCGTTTGTCAGGATGCAGACACCCTGTTCGTCCCAGATGGCAATACCCCAGTCCGGCAACGTCTGCTGGAAAATCGTGAAAAAATACACGTATGCGGTACCGGCCCCGGATGGGTTGCTGAACGTGACGTTGCAGACATTCTCCACAACGGTGTAGCTCACAATACAGCTAATTGTCGTGTAAACAAAAGGGATGACAGGCCTGCCCGCGGGAAACGCCTGTGAAATAGTTGTCACCGCGCCGGAGGATGTGGAAATATCAGCGCTCTTTTTGCTGTACATCGCCAGAGGTATCGACCGTGGCGTGATGAATGGCGCGCCGTTTTCTGTAACCAGTAATGCTCCCCAGTCCATTAGTTTGCCCTCAGATAAACAATGATAAATCCGTTGATCGCCGGATAGGTTTCTGCGCCGAAATTATTTTCGGCCGCAGCGCCAAGGGTGATGGTGCCTCCTGACACGGTAATAGTGCGACGTGCTGTGGTGTAGTTGGCGCTGGCGGTCACCTGCAGAAATTCCATGCGAAACCCTGCGGGGACTACATAACTCGCCGCCCCCGACTGCTGCCCGGCAGCAACCGCGAAAAACCCCAGTACGCTGATGGGCACAAGCCCATAGTTATTGGGGGTGCCACTGGCGTCCCAGGTCTGAATTCCCCATGCCACTAAAATACCCCCGTAATTTTTCCGATCTGCACACGCAAGCGGTTTGTATCTCTGATGCTGATGGTAACGTTTGTCTGCTTCATTGCTCCGGTACCGTCGGTGCCGTAATTCTCCCACGAGCCGCCTTTATCAAGCTTCCAGCCAACAGCACCTGCCACATAGTTATTCGACTGGATATAGTTGCCGATTTTGGCGTTGCTGATGGTGCCATCCTGAATGAACGTTTCCCGGATGAAGGTCTGCCCGTTCTGAATAACGAATGGCAGCGATACAACGGCACCGGCCTGCGTGGTAACAGCAAAACGGTCTGCCAGAAAAATTACCTGTGATTGCATGCCGCCGGGTGTATTTTGTACCCCTATGCCCATACCTGCAGCGTAATACTGGCCGTTAGCGGCAACGCCAACTTTGATGTTATACATCGCGTTGAGATTGCCGTTTACATCTGCCACCGCCTGCGCTGTCTGGTTGATGGCAGCGGTCTGCCCGTTCACCGTCACCGTCAGAGAGTTAATCTTCGTGGCGGATGCCTGGGTAAAGTCAGCCAGCGTTTCCGTCAGGTCAGTCGCGTTCGAAACATTCCCACCCGCAGACGCATCAAGCGTAACCAGCGCCCGGGCAACTGCCTGGCTGGTATCCGCGATGGTGGTGTCTATCCGGTCAATTTTTGCCACATTATCGTTATTGGTGACAGTCTGGGATCGGCGGGAAGTCACCTGCGCCAGGCTGTTCTGGATCACGGCAATTGAGGAGTTTTTGACCCCGCCGGTCATCCCATCCATTGAGAGACTGATTTCATCGATTTTTACTTCAGCCTTTGAAAGGCCATCGGAGTTTTGCTGGATTTGTAACGCCTGTTGCTCAAGCTGATCGGCGTTTTCCTGAATATCTGTCACCATTCCGGCAATAGTTTCATTGCTGTCTACGGCGTTCTCTATCAGGTCCTTAAATACTTCCGATTCTTTCATGTCATTCAGAATGTCATCGGTGATGGCACTGACATCAATAGACGAGGTACCCATAACCCAGGCAGTCCAGTCGCCGACATTCCCAATACGGTCTACGAGTCGCGCCCGGTACCATTGCCGCACTCCTGCAGGCATGGGGCCGTGCTGGTAACTGACTGCCGGGTATGGCAGCAGTGCCAGCAGCTCAGGGTTGGCTTTGTCGTCCGTCGTGGCGCGCTGCAGCTCGGTATAGGATGTGTCACCCGATCCATCCGGGAAGGACCACGTCACATCAATCGCCCACACAACATCATCCGTTGCCAGAAGATTCTGCGGTGTGCCTGGCTTACCGGTTTTCCCGGTCAGATAAGTAGTATCAGCGTAGCCCCATGGAGAAGAAGACTCCTGGGCATTCATGGCGCGAACGCGAACGTCATAGCTGCCGGTATAAATGCCCTGAATTGAAAAGCCCTGCGCACTTGTGACGGCGACGTTGATCCAGTCCCCGTTATCCTTGCGCCACTGAGCCATATAGCGAATAGCGCCATCCACCTTGTCCCAGGTGACATTCATCGTCGCAACGTTCAGCCCTTGGGCAACATGATCCACCTCTGTGATGATGATGTTTTTCGGTGCGGGTATTACGCTGATCGGGGTGACGGTGATCGGCGCCGGGTCGATGCGCACCCCATCATCTATGTACCGGTATTTGTTCGGGTCGTGCTGTACGGCAGTAATGGTAAAGCCGCCGTTACTGTCATCGTTCGCACTGATGGAGGTCACACGGAAATACTGAATCGCCAGGCTGTCACTGTCGATGGCCCACACCGCACCCGCCGCCGGTGGCTGGCTGAATGCAGTATTCACGGTCACCGTTTTCTTGTCACTGCTGACAGCGCCAATGGTGCGGGTCTGCGCCGACCCGTCAGGCAGGTTGACCACCAGCCGGTCACCTGCTGCGTAGTCAACGGCCCGGTCAAGGGTAATGTTTCGGCCACTGACCGCGCTGATGCGACCGCCGTTCTGTTTACCGGCGCGGAACGGGTCAGCCACACCGATGATCTCCGCCGGTAACGGAATGTAGCCATCCAACCCCACCCCGAAAGAAATGGTACCGTCGCGCGCGTTCGACAGAATAGCCCAGCGGCCCCGGCGGTGCGCCTCACTCTGTGACGTACAACCAATCGCCGTAAGCGACATCTGGTTTACGTTGTAACGCTCAACCAGTTTTTCGTCATACACGCCTTCTACGGTGTCGCTGTAATGGTTCTGAGGATCTGACCAGGATACCAGTGCCGATGAATAGCGGTTCTTATAACTGCCGCTGCCGTAGGTGAACAGACCGTCAATCACATTTGAGGCGTGGTAAACAAAATCCACATCGTCCTGCGGTACGTCCGCGCGCACGAATATCTGATCGTTTCCCCAGAAGGTTATCCCCCGGAACACAGCGGCCAGATCGCTCAGTACGGTATAGGCATCCTGCTGGCTCTGGATGAAGACGTTGCAGGTGAAGCGAGGTTCTGTGCCACCGGCGCCATTCGACACTTTCTCATCGCAATACTGAGAAATGGCATAAAGTGCCCACTTATCAATCATGCTGGCATCGACGCGGTTACCCATGCCGTAAATTTCATCCAGCACCAGATCATAGAAAATCCAGGCCGGGTTGTTGGTGTAGGCCAGCTTAAAACCGCCAGACCACGTCCCGCTATAGGTGCGGGTAACCGGATCGTAAGTGTCCGGAACGCGGATTAATTTTCCCTTCGGCCTGCAGGTTACTTTCGGCGCGCCGCCGGAAAACTGGCTGCTGTCGACCTCGATATAAAGCAGAGCGCTGTTCGGATAACGAAGTTTGCTGTCGATCACTTCTGCAAAAGAGAAGACCTTTAAGCCGTTCACCAGTTTCGCGGACGTGGAGTCTGCTGTGATGCGGCGCACCCTGATTGACCAGCCTGTTGTTGCCTCCGGGAGATCGATACGATGATCGCGCTGATATTCAGAGGTGGTTTTGCCGTCAAATTTCCCGTCTACTACGGTGCGCCATGCTGCGCCATCGGTGGACAGATCAATGGCGTACTGCGTGACGGTGCCGACCATATCGCCATTGTCTTTGTACATGTACTGTGCGGGCAGGCTGAGTTTGATGCGCACGGCATCAAGGGTCAGGTTGCTGAACTGGCGGGTCCATGGGACGGTGGTGGTCACCGCCACGTTAGCTGACAGCTCGTTATCCACCCCAGGCAGCCCCTGGATATAGGGCTGGTCCTGTGTGCCCTTGCGGTACTCCCATTTAACGCCGGTGAAGTTATAGCTGCCGTCGTCGTTCGCCAGCGCCGTATCGTTCAGGTAAATTTTCTGCGCGGTCAGGTCGCCCTGAATTTCTCCCTCAGACAGCACGACCAGCATTTTGAGTTTCGCATCCGACAGCAGATCGTCCGGTTGCTCAACCGGCGTATGCTGTTTACCGCCCCCGCCGCCCTTCCTGCCCTGAATGGTTTCGTTTTCCAGTAAACGCATATCTCACCTGTTGCTATTGCTGATCGCTGGAGAAAATCCCCGCACTGATAATGGCCCCGCCAATCTCACGCTCACCGAACAGCACCGGGACCGGGTAGCCCATTGCCACGGTGTTCACCGGCGCGCCGAATGCGTAGTTGGGTTTATTGTCCGTGCTGGAAGATGCGCCGACATTGTATTTTGGTTGCGGGGTGAGCAGCTGAACCACGCCGCCAAGCATCATGCTCAGACCAAGGCCGGTTAACGCTGTCGTGGTCGCTGCGGCAGCGGCTGCGCTCATGCCAAGTGCGACAAGACTGCCGCCTGCGGTAAAGAAGGCTGCTACCAGCGCAACCGCACCGATGACAATCTGCAATACGCCGCCGCGCTTTGAACCTTCGGTGATGGCCGTAATCCGGTACACCTCCGATCCATTGGTCATATCGAATTCATCAAGGCCGATGTTGTGCTTACCGTTGAAGAAGGCGAAGCGAATTCCATGCATATGCCCTTCTGACAGGTAGCGCTTAAAGCCCCGCACCTGGCTGCACATCGCGCGCAGCATTTCTGGCAGATCCGCCACGTCAAATTGATGTACGCGCCCGAATTTCTTCGCCATGCGCCCGTCAAGGATCAACGTTTTCAGCATTTATCAGCTCCTTATGACGCACCACCCGAACGGTGCGGTCGCGGTAATATTTTCCGTATGGCACCCGGGCCGAAAGTTGCCCGGTGATATGATGCAGGATGAGGTTGTCGCCGAGGTATACCGCAGCATGATTGGTGACCTGCGCCTGTACGCGCATCATGATCATGTCGCCGGGGCGAATATCCGTCGGGTCAACTTCGAAAAAACCCTCAGCCTGCCAGTTATCGTCGTAGCGGTTTTCGCCCTGTTCCCACCACTCATACGGCACCGAGTAATTGCCCAGGGCAATGCCGTGCTCACGCTGATACCACTCACGGATAAGCGACCAGCAGTCTGCAAAGCCAAGCACCCAGCGCCGCCCGGTATAATCCCTGTCTTCTCTTGGCGAGAGCGTGCAAAAATCACCGTCAGGCCATGACATGATCCCCCACTCCACGCCGGACCAGTCGCACTGGATACGATCGTGCTCTGACGGCAGCAGTTGCACTACGTCCGGGTGAGAATGAACGATCATGATGATTTCGCCCTGCTCCTCCGCCGCCAGCCTGTCTTCCGGCGCCAGCGTGAATGCCTCTGTCGGGTTGTCTGCAATGTTGCGACATGGAATGTAGTTCTGCGCCCGTCCGGACTGCACCACGACGCCACACGCTTCCTTCGGATATTCCGCTGCCACATGCTCAGCAATGGCTTTCATTAACTTTTTGCGCATGCTTATTTCCCCTGGAGGTTTGCCGCAGGGAACCCGCCGAACGATAACGGATTGCCTTCCCCAAACCTGGCCTCACAGTCAGGCAGCCGACCACTACAGACGTCCAGCGCCGGATTGTTCGTTGGTGTGCCGTCTTTCAGGAAATAACGGTTTCCGGCGTAATCGCAGCCGTTGCCGGTTCGGTACCAGCCCCGCATGCACCAGGTGCAGACAGGCGTAATTTGCCGGGTGGGTAGTTGCAGGTTCTGAACATCGAAGGGTGAACACAGCTCGAAATCCACCTGCATCCGTGTTTCAGCGGTCTTTGCGTTGACGTAAAACAGCTGCACCCGCTCATCTGCCGGGCTGGCGTTCGGGTTGCCCGCTGCCCAGTTTGCAGCATCGAGGTATTTCGCCAGGGTGGTGTGTATTTTCACCTTTGCTTTGACCATGTCGTCGTATTCCAGACACAGCGCAGTGACGTAGTTGCCGATATTCGACACGGATAGCGTGGGCGTCGGCTGTGCGCCGGTGCTGGATAACTCCATGCCCTTTAGCTCGTACGGGTATGGATCGTACTGCTGGCTCTGCCAGATGATGGCGGGAAGATTATCAGCAGCGAACGCAGCCCAACCTCTGGGGTCAATGTTGTGCGCGTGAAAGCGCAGCACGGTATCCATGCCGAAAGCGGTACCGTCAATTTCAATTAGCCGTATTAGCTGGCCCGGCTGCAGTTGCTGGATGTCACCTGAAAAACTCATATTAGGCCCATAAAAAAGGCCGCATCAGCGGCCTGTTATCGAATGGAGCGGGGAATTTACGGCGCGAAGGCCTGCTCAAACACAAAAGATATTTCAACAAAACCACCGTTCGGGAATGTGGGACTGACAGAATCAGCCTTAACCCGGTAGAGTTTTCTTTCCCCCCATGGATTCACCCACCAGAAAGATTTGATGACATGGCTAAGAAGAAACTCCCGCACCGGCTTCATTGCTGCCACTTTCCCGCTACACGTTAAATTCCAGGTTTCAGCAGCCGTGTTAATTCCGGCGCTGGCCACCTGTTTATAGCCATCCCCAAACTGTGCCTGCAGCGTGGCCACATTCGTTGAGCCACTTGCATCGGTGCGAACGCACCAGGTAAACGTATCGATTGCCATATGTTTTCCGCAATGAACCGGAATATCACGTCCGGCGATAAAGGATACCGCCTGGCGATATTTCTTTTCGCAGGCGCTCAGTCAGGGTCTTCTGCACAATACCTTCAAGCTGTCTGGCGGTGCTGGCTGTATTTGCGTTATTCACCTCGCCGCCAAAGCCTTCCTGCGAAATACTTACAGGTGCATGGATTATCAGTTGGGTATTGCTGGCAGAGGCGGTATTAACACCTGAGCTCACCGCCCTGACACCAAGTGAACCGTCAGATGCTCTGGTTAAGGGCATAATCGCTTCCGGCCCTGCCTCGGCAAATACACCAGCACCCTGCGAGAATGCAAAGAATTGTGGCGAATTGTAGACGCCGTTACTGAAGGCGCTTAGTGATGGAGAATCGTATACGCCGCCCAGGGCATTGAACTTGATGCCAGCAGCCGCAGAGTCATACAGGCCCGAGGGAGTCGAACCGCCACCGGCGCCACCGCTGAAATAGCTAGCCACGCCACCAGCCAGAGAGCCAAACAAGCCCGAGCTGGATGAACCACCGCCCATCGCGCTTACCACCGCCATCTGCAGAGCTACCTTTTCGATGATCTGCAGGACGGAAACGCCCCAGGCTTTCCAGCTGACTTTATTACCTTCCAGCATTGAGGTCACGTTACTGAAAGCGCTGTCGATGGCGGTCTTAACTCCATCTGCCACGGTGCCGGATACGTTGCTGATTTCGTCGAACCAGTTGGCATATCCGCGCGATACCCCGGACATCCAGTCAGACTCCGCCGCGGCGATAGCCTTATATTTTTTGTCGAGAGCATCAAGAGCAGCGGCTCGCTGGGCTATGGCTTCGGTGCCACCATCTGTTTTGGCAAAAACGCGGTCAATCTGCTGAGTCTCATCGAACCGGCTTCGCTGGCGATCACTCATGCCTGCGGTGTCAGTCGAGAGCGTTACCTCGTCCCGGAACTTCCTGGCCGCGTCCGTCAGGTCACGCAGAGCATCAGCCTGTTCACGCTGTTTACGAACGTTCTCGTCTGCCTTCTGGTTCCACTTTGCCAGCTCGGCTGACGCTGCCTGAATAGCGCGGCGCTGCTCGTCGGTCCATTTAGTACCGGCCTGATGCGAGGCGGCATAGAGTTCTGAGGCTTTTTCACCTTCTGTTGCGCGCACACGTTGCACGTCAATGGCCACGCTCAGATCGGCCATTTTTCGGGAATACTGCTCCGCCGTACTTGCCGCTTCGCGCTCGGCTTTATTTTGTGCGTTAGTCGCGGCAGTAGCATCCTTCTTGGCCTGCGCTGCGGCGGCGTCCTTTTTGGCAGCCTGGTCTTTCCTGTAGATATAGGTGGTATACAGATCGCCCGTCAGCTTCAGATCTTCAGCTTCATAGACAAACTGCTGATGCTGCTTCGCAAGACCATCCATACCCGCCAGCACCACATCGCGCTGTGCTTTATCCAGTGCTGTTTGCTGCTGTGGGGTGGCTTTTGCTGTCGATAATACCGGTCCCGCATACTGAGGTGGCGTAGCGGATGCTGTCGCCGACATCGAGCGATTAAGAAGGTCATATGCGCCTTTCAGAATAGAAACTGCACCTGCCTGCTCAATGGCTTTCTGTGTAGCCAGATCGCTGGCGTCATTCACCAGCTTCTGCGTCTGCCCTACCTTTGCGGCGGTCTGTTCGCGCTGGTACTCCAGCTGATTCAGCTTGTCGGTGAGCTCTACGTTTTTGGCCGTGATGTCAGCCTGATCCATAAAGGTGTTGATCAGGGTCATCGTCGGGTTTCGGTTGTAATCCTGCTGGATTTTGTCCATCGCCCTGAGGCTGTCTTTCACCTTTGCGATCTGTGAATCGAGATCGGCCAGATCCTGCTTTTGAGCCTGTAATGATGTACGGGCGTCGGCAGCAGTTGAGCGAAGACCAAGCACCGACATTTTCTGTAGCTTTGCGTTGATCTCGTCAAGGTTATTGGCAAAGCCGACTGCCTCACGGTGAACCTGTTGGGTGTGCTGATACAGGCCATACATCGCGGCGCCGGCACCAATAATCACTCCCGGCCACCCGCCGAGAATGCCCAGTACGCCGCTACCCAGGCGGGACATCACCGAGGCCGTGTTAGTGAGGTTATTTACAGCCGAAGCCCGGCCAGCAAGAGCGATATTAAGCGAAGCCTGGGCGGCGGCAAGATTCCGCTCTGCAACGATCTGCGCCTCGATACTGGTTGCTGCTGCGCGTGCCTGTTGCGCCCGGTAAAGCGCCTGGCGGCCAGCCGCTACGCTGACCTGAGCACCGCGAACCTGCGCCTGGGCCAGTGCAACTTCTGCGACCGCGTTGGCGAGTACCGCGCGCGTAGACTGGCCCACGCTGCCGACCATGTTGCCAAAGTAACGGGCCAGACCTACGCCCACCAGCAGCCCTGCGGTATTGGCCACATCGTCAATGTTCGTCGCCAGGCCATCCAGAATACCGGAAAGCGTGGATGATGCGCCGACGGCATCGTTAGCACCGCCTACCCAGGCAAGAAAGGCGTTCTGCACTTTCTGTGCAGATTCGCTGATAGAGGCTGGGAGGGTTTCAAATTCTTTGCGCAGTATCTCCACATTGGTCAGCAGCGGGACGATTTTATCAGTCGTCAGCTCACCATTATTTGCCATATTGCGCAGGCCGCCAACGGTGGTACCCAGGCCATCAGCCAGCAGCTTCGCCAGGCGGCCGCCGCTCTCCATAATGGCGTTAAACTCTTCCCCCCTCAGAACGCCGGAGCCCAGCGCCTGGCTCAGCTGAGTGATAACAGAACTCGCCTCTTCCGTACTGGCACCGGAGAGTTTCAGCGAAGTAGCGACGGTTTCTGTCACTTTGGCCACGTCAGCAGATGCATACCCGGCATCACGCAGGGACTGGGCAATTCGGCTATAGAGGTTACTGTTCGCTTCAAGAGAGGTTCCGGTGCGCTGGCTGATCTCCATGAGCACGCGCTGAGATTGAGCGTAATCTTCACTGGAAGAGGATGCCAGGCGCAGGCGGCCGTTAAGCTGGTTCCAGGTGTCCGCATAAGCAATCAGTTGATTCGTTGCAAATGCCCCCGCCCAGGCACCGGCAAGTTCTGTTGCTGATGAACGCACTGATGCCAGTTGGGAATTTAGTTCTGCAAGAGATCGCTGAGTTTCACGCGTGGCAGCTGCAGCTTTTTTCCCGCCCTGCTCCATAGTGCGGTAATAATCCGTTCCCATGCGGGAAGCTCTGGCGATCTCTGACTGGAAAGAAGATGAGTTCGCCGAAATTTTGATGATTAGCTCGCGCAGCGTTGCCATATTTTACCCATAAAAAAGCCCGCAGCCGCGGGCGTCAAAGACTGGACATCCATTCTTCAAGTTCAGAGACATCAGCGCCTTCTTCCTGCTCACCCCATTTCAGCATCACATCAGGGATAGTGAATTTCCCACCCTGAGAGTTCAGGGTTGCAACGGAGATCTGCGCCGCCTGCGCATCGGCGCGCCAGTCGCCAATGGGGCTGATGCGATCGAACTCGATCCACATCTTCAGCTCACTGGCGGTGATGGTCTGGCGTAGTTCGTGGAGGGTGCGCCCCAGCCGGAGCGCCAACGACATCAGAAAGAAGGTCAGCGGCTGCTTTACGGCTTTCCCGCTTCTTCCTGACTCATTCCGAGGTTGAGAGCCTGTGCCAGAAGGCGCGAGTGGACCGGGCCATAAATTTTAGAAACCTGCTTCTGATCATCATCGCTGAAAACGCGAGCGCCGTTTTCATCCAGCAGAACGTCAATGAAGAGAACGACATCGGCCTCTTTGTTACGCAGGAACTTCTCCGCCTCAGTCAGCTTCGGTGCTTCTTCCCCTTCGGCCAGTTGCGGATTAACGATTTCCCTGAATTTCACCCAGGCATCCCCGGACGGTTCGCGCAGCATAACCTTTGCGCCATCCCATTCAGGGACCGTGACACCGTCTTTAGTGCGGTAGGCTTTCGATGCAGTAAGGGCCACGTTGCGTAATGAATTCTGTGATGTTCTTTGCGCCATTTCATTTTTCTCTTGTTACATGGTCTGAGGGATAAAAAAGCGGCCGAAGCCGCTCAGGAACCAGATGCGTAAATGCGCTTAGGCTTGCCACGAACGCGCAGCGAATAGGTCGCACCAACAACCGAAGAGGTTGCCGCAGACCAGGAGCTCTGACGAACCTCCACCAGCACATAAAAACCGTTGCCTGACGGGAACACCACGCGCAGCGCGCGCAGTTCGTCATTTTCGTAAGCGGTCTGAAGTGCCTCCTGTGATGCTTCATCACCAACCCAGTTACGGGTGATGCTCATTTCAGCAGGCGCGGCGAGGCCGTTGGTTTGCTCCTGTTCAGTTGAGCACAGCGTGGTAACGTCAATGTCACCCTTCTGGCCGCCGGTAAAGGTGATTTCCTTCGTCGCACAGGCCGCTTCCAGCCAGGTAATTCCGGCGCCCGGAAAAGTGGAGGATGTAAAATCCTCGGCTGTTACAGGCGCATCGGAGACGGCAACAGTCATCCCCTTTGTGACTTCGTATTTACTGCTCATGATTTCTCCATATAAAAAAAGACCGCCGAAGCGGTCTGTGATGGTGAGCGAGCCTAAACGATTACTCGAAATTCAAGCGTGGCCCGGTGATAGTGCAGATCAGGCTCATAGGCTGGCGTCTTAACGATGTTTTCTGGTTTCAGTACCTGCAGGGCATCCAGCGCCATATTCCTGATCGTGCGTGCTTCGGTGATGGTGCGGGAATAGACATCAACCTGAACCGAAACAGCAGACTCAGCCTGGCCACAAAGAACGTCAGCTGCCAGAACAGTGATGATCGAGAAAATTACCCACGGCGGCGATACAGAAGGATTCCCGTCACTACCGAGCGGCGCAACGTAGGGGTAAACCTGCCCTCCTGCCAGCGGTGCCAGCAGGGGATAAAGATCATCTTCCGTCATTTGCTTAGTGCCTCATCAATGGCCTGGTTCATGCGTCTGAATGCGACCTCCGTTGCCTGCTCCTGGCGAACATCAAACGCGGGACGAATGAAAGGATGCGGCGGCATGTTAACGGTTCCCATTTCGACGAAGCGCCAGTAAAAGGCGTTTCTGGGATTATTCGCCCTCATCGTGTTATCGCTGTTGCCGGTGCTCGGGTTGACACCACGAATATGAATGCCGGAAGATATTTCTCCGCGGCGCCGTGAGCGCTGAGTAAGGACAACCACGTTTTTCTTCAGTTTCCCGCTCCGCTCAGGCGCACGTGCGATCACCTCCTCCTTAAGCACTTCGCCCCCGGCGCGTGTGGCATCACGAAGAACTTTGTTATTTTCAGCACGGCTAAGCGCCTCCAGATCTTTGGAGATATTATTCAATCCGGAAAAATCGAGGCTCGTCTCAATCATTTTTCGGCCCCCTGCTTGCAAAGGATTTCCAGCAGCACGCAACGGCTATCGGGAATAGACGGGCCGACAACATTCAAAACCGCCCCCTTGTACGCCCCACTGAGCACTTTAAGCCGCGATGAAGCGGTTATATCCCGCCTGAAACGTACCCAGATACGTACTGTTGCTGGTGCAGATTCTGCTCCAGAAGAAATTTGTTCTCGACCACTGATGCCCTTCACTTCAGCCCAGATAGTTTTTCCTTCTTCCCATTTATCTATCGGTTGTCCAGTAGAATCCCGGCTTGAAGTGAAATTCAGGATAGTGATTCGGTCACGTAGTCGTCCTGCCTGCACAGAGCCTCCTCGCTACAAGATAGTTGGCCGTCGAAGATCGTAGATAAGCATCGTGACGGAATACGGAAGTTCACCCTGCTTAAGTTTGTCCTCCTCCTCTCCGCCCCGGTTGCGGTCCAGCCAGCCCAGCAGCATTAGCAGAGCCGTCTGGGTCCGACGCAGAGGTTCGCCTTCAATCAAATCTCCGCTGGGTTTGACGATTTGGTCGCGGCTTCCCTGAACGTAAGAGAGAATAGCAGCGCTGCCAGCCTGAATTTTCATGGTCAGATCGGCATTGCCGGCGTCCTCATCGGAGTCAATGCGCAGGTGCTCTTTCGCCTGTTCAAGAGTGACAAGTTCAATCACGTTTTATCCCTCCCGTCCCGACCGCGCTTGGTCGCGAGCGTCCAGCCTTTTGAGCCAGTTTCGCCAGGCTTGTCCTGTGTCTGTTCGTCGCAGTGCCAGAGCGAACCGCCCCACGTTACCGTATCGCCAGGCCGGTACTCATGGCCGGATTTGAACACCCCCTTATAAATCATGACCGGCACGTCAAACGTTTTGGTTTCGCTGCTGCCGCTTGTCCGGTTAACCGTTAAGGTGAAACAACGCTGATCGGAGCGTTCAATTTCCACGCCTGCCACACCATCAACTACACATTCCCAGCCGCGCATGCCGTGCGTCTTCTCGTAGGATCGCCAGAGGCCGCCTTTATGCGTTGCATAAGAGCCGCGCGGGTAACTTTTCCCTTCGTCAATGGATGGTAGGATTTCGAGCGCCAGCGCGTCGCGGCCATCTTCCCCATCCCTGCCGGGCTCTGCCGGAGGAATAGCAGCGACAGCCTCGCCTAAGAGCGCTTTTACATCAGGTAAAACCGGCATTGCCGCAGCAACGAGTTCCTCCAGAATCGGCTTCATATCTTCGGCAGTAACGCTTTTTCCGTCCTGCGGAACAGGTATAGAACGGAACGCATCACTCACCGCCTCATCCACCGCCTGCTTCAGCAACGCCGGATCATAATCTTTACCGTCTTTTGGTGTCGGTATAGCACTGAACGCTTTATCGACCATCTCCTGGAGCATCGGCTGAACGTCGTCTGGCGTCAGACTTTTGCCGTCCTGCGGAACAGGGATAGAACGGAACGCATTACTCACCGCCTCATCCACCGCCTGCTTCAGCAACGCCGGATCATAATCTTTACCGTCTTTTGGTGTCGGTATAGCACTGAACGCTTTATCGACCATCTCCTGCAGCATCGGCTGAACGTCGTCTGGCGTCAGACTTTTGCCGTCCTGCGGAACAGGGATAGAAAGGAACGCATCACTTACCGCCTCATCAACTGCCTGCTTCAGCAACGCCGGATCATAATCTTTACCGTCTTTTGGTGTCGGTATAGCACTGAATGCTTTATCGACCATCTCCTGCAGCATCGGCTGAACGTCGTCTGGCGTCAGGCTTTTGCCATCCTGCGGAAAAGGTATAGAACGGAACGCATCACTCACCGCTTCATCCACTGCCTGCTTCAGCAACGCCGGATCATAGTCTTTACCGTCTTTTGGTGTCGGTATAGTGCTGAACGCTTTATCGACCATCTCCTGCAGCATCGGCTGAACGTCGTCTGGCGTCAGGCTTTTGCCGTCCTGGGGAGGCGGGAGAGCGGCGACTGCTTCCCTGACCATGGAGGTAATGTCTGGCAACTGCGGTAATTCAGGTGTGGAAAGTTCCGCCACAGCGCTTGCAACCATGGCGGAAAAGTCAGGCAACGGACTGTCTTTTATTTCTGCGATGGTTTCAGCAAGCTGGCTCAGCTTATTTTCAAAGGACTCGCTTTGCGCCTGAAGGCTTCTGCTGAATCCCTCACGAATTTCAGCGAGAACCTGACCAAATTCTTCACCCAGTACCTTTATCAGGGATAATTCGCGTTCGTTCATTTGATGAGTAATCCTCTGATCATGGCTTTGGCCGCTGACTGCTCTGCATCAGACAGCGCCTTACCTTCATCACTGTATGTTGATGGCGGCGATGACTGGCTGGATTTACCAAAGGGATCGTCTGAGGCATCGCGGCGCGCAAGTGCGCCCAGACTAAAGTTCTGCTGTTGCAGGTACAGCTCATCGCCGCCAGTGACGGGGGGCAGGTTCTCACTGCGTCGCGCCTCATTCGGTGTAAGGATGGTGTTTTTTACACCTTCCCCCAGCGTTTTGATCCGGCGTTCGCTGTCCATACGCAAAAGCGCGCTCACATCAAACTCGGTACCGGTATCACCTTCAAGCTCAAACGCTTCATCCAGCAGCAACTCGATCGACTCAATCAGCGTCTGCAGGCACTGTGAGTAATACTGCTGCTCCAGTGCCTCAATGTTGTCGTAAGAGGGAAGCTCACCAATGCCGGCTTTATATGCCGGGACATGAAATGCCGAGCAAACAATTTTGGCTGACATCTGAAGCTGCTCAACCACCTTCGCATCATCAGCAGACATAGAGACCGGATTGTACTTGGCACCATTGCTCAAAAGGCCTGTTTTTCCTGCATTCTCACCTGTGTAGCCCGTATCCCAGTTCGCTTTAAGGACGCGCGCATTTTCCTCGGTGATGTTGCCAGGCACTTCAATAACCCCGCTTGGCTTGCTGCCATTGCGGAAAAAGAAAGCTGAGTTTTGCTGAATATGATGGCCCTGCATCGCAGCAAGCCCGGCGGCGTAAACGGGTGAAAGTCCCACGAGCGGATGAAACAGACAGTTGAAGCGGTCATGAATAACCTCACGCGCCGGAACGGTGACGGATGATTCCACGCCCGCCATGTTGTCAGGGTTTATCTGGTAAAAAACGGAGCCGTCGTCCGCCACCAGTGGCGTCACTTTGTTCCAGTCCAGAATGCGAAGCTCTGTGATTTCGCCACGGGTATTACGGATCTTCAGAGCAATGGTATTACCGTGGCAAAGCTTCGAGTTAAGCCAGCACTCAAAAAACTGAATGCGGTTCTGATATGCATTGGGTCGTCTGTAAATCGCCGCGGCTTTACCGCTACTGCTTTCTTTCCAGATACCGTTTGAGTCACGGCGCATCATTCGCAGCGGCATCTTGGCAATATCACTGGCAATAAGCGATATGCAGGAAAACACAGCGTGGAAGGAAAGCACGGTGTTCTGATTAATTTCGAGGTTACGCTGCCACGCACCGGCAAAGGGTTCACGGACAAAACTTAACAGTGAGGTCCATGCTCCCTGGCTGGCGGGTTGTTGCAGCGCCTTTGCTTTTCGCCTTAAAGGATTCCACATCAGCCGCCACCCGCGTTATTTTTCTTTTTTCCGCCACCAGCGCGCTTTCCGCCGGTGAACTCAGCTTTAACCAGGAGTACCAGCACCCTTGCGCACTGGTCATCCACGGTTTTTTCATCACCGGGAATGGAGTCGTGCGTGCGTTGCAGATATCTGATTTTTGCCATGCAATATGGCGGGGTTTCCCCCGCCCTCCGGAGTTGATTAGCTGGTCTGGATGGTGCCGTAGTTCACGCCGGAAATTACCGCAACGGCAGCGGTACGGCGGCGCTTCCAGTTGATCCAGCGCTCGGCGCGGATAGCCACGCTGTTGGTCTGGAACATGGAAACCAGCTCGGTACCCGTGCCGTTTACGCTGTCCCCGGTCGGATCGCTCTGCATTTCGAGTGACGCTTCACGTGACATATCCACTGCAACACCACCGTCATCGGCCAGATAAATATCCGGCGCGTTCACCAGCACCAGCTGGTTACCGACGTACTGGGAAACGATAACCGGCAGCCCCTGGAAGGTTCCGCCCATCAGCGTCATTTCAGGATACTCTTTCTGTCCCAGCGCGTTTTTACGCATGGATAGTGCCAGTGCGGTGGTGCTGGACATAAGCCAGACCGCACCGTTCGGCTGGAGGTTGGCCTCAACAAATACACCAAATGCAGCAGACGCATCATCATCTGGATTGCCGGTGGATGATACCGCGACAATGCCGTTGGTGATGGACGCTGGCGAGACGTTAGCCACTTCCGCTTTTGACGGGCTGATAAAGTCCGTATCGAGACGGGCAATGACTGCTTCGGCCAGGGCATTACGCACCAGCGCATCGGCGGCCGGGTTGGAAAAGCGGATCAGCTCGTCTGTCAGTACCGCGATGGCCGCCACTTTCGCGAAGCTGAACGTGATCGACTCAAAATCAAACTTTGTCAGCGGCTTCGCTTTGCCCTGACCTACCCAGTTCGCTGAACCACCGGAAGTCTGCGCCGGAATACGGATATTGAACGGCACCTGGCGCAGCGCCGGGATATTACCCTGCCCGAAGCGGCCAATGATGGTCTGCGGTCGCAGGAACTCGACGAAATCCTGCGCATATTCCTGATATTCTACCAGCGCGCCTGCCCATTTCGGGTCAGTGGTGGTACCTGCGCCGACTGCCGCCTTGAGAACGTGATGCAGTTTCGGATCGTCCGGGTACTGTTTACGGGCGATTTCCAGCGCTTCGGAGCGGCTGCCATTTGCGGCCGCCAGCGATTTTGCAAAGCGGGCAAATGCGATCCCTTTTTCCAGCTTCTGCTCAACGCGGATGATGCCCGGCGCGCTGGTCGCCACCACATTCACATCACCACCGGCGGCTTTGCTGACTGGTTTGGCTGTCTGGGCCATGCTGGATTCCATGTCGCGCAGGCGTTTCAGGTGCGCATCCACGGATTTAATTTCAGCGGAGGTGTTGTCGTAGCCCTCTTCTTCTTCACTGTCCAGGGTCCGGCCGTCTTCGGCAGCCTTCGACATAATGTCAGCGAGGGAAGCCGCCAGCGCCGCACGCTTCGCTTCAAAGCTTTTGATCTGTTCTGCTATATTCATCGGGTCGTTTCCTTTTTTGATATTGGTTTTGTGTGCTGTAGCGCCAGCGGATTGAGTTGCTTTAACCACCGGTTTCTCATTGCCTGCCGCGGCGAGTAACTGGCGGTCGAAAGATTTAACGGTATTGATCGAGCATTCGGCGTTCGCCGGAATGGTCACTGCCGAGACTTCAAGAAGATCCCAGGACAAAAAGCGGATGCCGCCTTCATCCAGAAAGGAGTATTCGATCGGGCGAAAGCCGATAGAGAGCCCACGAACCAGCCCGGCTTTAATGGACGCCCAGGCCTCATCGAGGCGGGCCACTAACTGGGATGGCATATCAGGGGTTGGCTTCACCAGTTTTGCACTGATTTCCAGCCCGCCTTTCACCATTTTTGGGGTGCAGGTGCCGATAGGTTGTGAGCGGTCATGCTGCCAGAGGAACGGGGTGTCGCTGCGAAATTTTGCCCCCTCCGGCTCCATAATGTCCCCGTCACGGTCAGGCGATGGCGTGGAGGCGATGCCGGTAATAATCCGCTCATCCTCGTTTACTGCCTTCACCGTCATGAGGGTGCATGCGCGATTAAGCGTCATTTAGCTGCCTCCTGAAACGAAAAAACCCGCCGGAGCGGGTCGTGAACTGACGTAACTGTCATATGAAATGTACCTGGTAGTCCTGCTTTTTCGCCTCAGGATTTAGGGCCATTAGCGAGACAGCGTTAAACAGCGCCATCAGCGGGTCAATCTTGCCCTTACCGCTGGCCTGTTTGGTGATGAGAATGGCGTTACCCTTCGGCTCAACCCTGGCATTACCCACGCACCATGCCATCAGTGGCTGTCCGGCATGGATCAGCACTCCCTCGGCAAGCTTGCGCTCTGTGGTTTTGATCGCGCCGCCGAGACGCCAGCCCTGACTCACGCCCACCACCGCATCGGCAGGAATGTCCGCCTCAATCAGCGCGTCGAGTATTTGTCCGACCCCTGACGGGTCAATGCCTATCTTGTCCAGCAGCTCAGCGACGTGGATCCGGCTGACATATTCCGCCACTTCTTCAGTATCCTGACCGACGCGCTTCACAATGGTAAGGTCGCCGGCTTTTACGAAATCGTTGAACCTTGATTCTTCACTTTTGCGACGCCTGATCGCTATTTCATGTGCCCAGGCATGACACCAGCACAGCCATTCACGCGTTTCCGTGTCACGCCCGATAGCTGAAAAGCCCAGCAGATCATCAAGTCCCCCGCCGTCTATCCCGACAGTGATGACCTCGGCGCGCCGCAGTAGATCTTCAAAACTCACGCGCTGCGCCTGCTGCTCCCAGAAATCAACACCCGCCCAGCGGTCGGTTCTCAGGTTCAGGCCGATCTCAATGTTGAGGTGCTTCGCCAGAAACTGCTGCAGCGTACCGTCAGTTTTTGCCTGATTCTTGCGGAGATTATCGGCTATCCATTCGGGGCTGACGGACAGGCCGATGTTCGGGTTGGTAATATAGAAATTTTCAGGTGCAAGATAAGCCTTGCTCTGGATCATGCTCTCCGGGAACTCATAAAGAATGCCCAGTGTTTTCGGATCGATGATTTTGCCGTCACGCACATCGCGCCAGTAATCGAGACGTTCTTTAAACACGCCTGACGGTGGTTCATCACTCTGCGTGGTGAGGTAGATAACCCATCCTTCGTTACGAGATACCTGCCCGCCAAGCGCTTCCATAAACATGGCTTCAGCGTTAGCGCGCTTACCGAACAACCAGAGTTCGTCCACGAGGATACGACCGGACTTCTTCCCGGATACAGTGTCGGTATCCGCCGCCACAACTTTTAATGTGTTGCGCGTCACCCGGTGAGTAATGGTACGGATATGGTCCTGTATCTGGAACATGTCCGACAGTTCCTCGTCGGCACGGATCATGCCGGCAGCAGGCTTGAAGCTGTTATCGGCGACCTCTTTTGTTGGTGCCAGGATCAGGTGTTCTTCGTCCTCCCGCCAGCACAGGATCAGCGCGGTCAGCATAATGCCCGCCGCGATGGTCGATTTGGTGTTCTTCTTGGAAATCAGCAGCCCGTATTCCCGGATCAGCTGATTTCCGGTATCAGCCTCATAACCGCCGAATATGGCTTTCACGAAGTCAAACACCCATGTTTCAGAACATTCACCGAACGTGGGTTTGCCCGGCAGATCGGAAACGCGCAGTTCCCGGAAAATACCCAGCGCCTGCTCTGCCTGATCCAGGAAGATCGGCGGCGGGATAATAGACTCTCCGGCAACCAGAAGGGCTTCCCAGTCGGGGCATGCTGTGGACCACTTTGCCATGCATTACCCTCCCTTATTATTTACCACCAGTTTTGGCGGCGCCATGGATCCAAACTTGCTGGCACCTGCGGCAACCTTCGCGGCGGCGTTTCGCGCCTCTTTTTTCCCTGTTTCCCCTTTTTTAGGGTGAATGTAGGGCAGCATGGCCTTAGCAGCATCTTTGCGTACGTCAATTTCTTTCGTGGCGTCGTTCATCACGGACATGAGAAATTTGAGTGGATCATCAAAAGCACCCGATGTTGGTGGAGATTCCGGTACCGGGATTCGTTCCGTGTTGTTTACTGCTGGGGTATAAACATTTCTCCGGCAGGCAGGTTCATCGTCTATCTCAATGACCTCTCTCTTTTTTCTGTCGATAAAGGCGATGACTTCCGGGTCTTTTGCCAGCTGCGAACCCTTTGAGCGCGCGGATTTCTCTGAATAACCCGCCTGAATTGCCGCACCTTTCTGAGACATACCGGACATCAGCGCCAACGCGAATTTCCGCTTCTGCGCTGTTAACATGTTTATACCCTCCAGAGGGGAATTTTTTCTGTGCGTGAGAGGGGGTGCGGTGTCCAGCGCGAGCGGCGTTTATAACCGGTCATCCCCCCCGGTTGTTGAGAATGGATCTCAATCAAATGAGAATGATTTCAAATGCAACTATTTCTCATCTGCATGCGACAGGCTTTCACATCTGGTTCAAAGTGCTATGAAATCATTACCCTGATCGCCTTCCTGCACGGCATGTTTCAGCGCTTTTTCATCAGGCTGACCTGCCGCCGCTTCGCGCGCAGACTTCCCGGCATGGCACTCTACGCAGAGCGTCCACAGATTACGTTCTGAGTTGTCACCACCGAACTGAAGCGCGATGCGGTGATCCAGCTCACTCTCGTGCAGGTCAACAGCACGTGAACACATGCAGCATCGTCCTCCATCACGCACCCAGATTCGACGCTTAAGGCCGACACGGGCACTTCCGCTGATGCGTCGTTGCTCACCGTATACAGGCTTTATGCGGCTCGTATCGATAACCTTCAGGCGTGGCTTTAATGTGGTCAGCTTAGCCATGTAACCTCCATGCACGCCTGCGCTCGTGGCGCGGCTGGCGGTCAGGGTGCTTCTCTACCGGATCACCATCAGCATGATCCACCAGCGAGAAGCACGGATAAATCACCGGGCCACCGCAGGCATCGCCCACAGCATAATCAGCAGGCTTACCCGCGTCCCAGCGTGCCAGCACTTTTGGTATTAGCTTTGGCGGAACGCTGTAGCAAACGGCATGCACCAGACGTTGCATGTAAATATGGTCTGCCCTCACACGATCGGCGGTGATTAGCTTCGTAGCTATCTCCAGTTGATATTGTGGTGGGCGACCGGTACCGAGATAGAAGCTGATGAGGGAATCAGGGAAGCGATTAAGCCACTCGGTGACCAGCGCCTGGAACCCTTTCACCGGCAGCGCATCATCCTCAATTACAACAACCAGACTGTCCTGCGCGGCAGCCCACTCCAGCGCGCGGCGATGATTCCAGTTCGCCCCCAGGTCACTCTCATCGACAAGCAGATAAGCAGCCAGTGATTCAGCCAGCTTTTCTGCCTGCGCTCGCCGGGCATGGTGGCCAACCACAACGAACTTCACTTGTGTTTCCACCATGCTGACTCCTTACCGATACCATCAGTTTTGAAAACGGTGTGAACCTTCGGGCCGGTGACCATCCTGTCAGCGAATGACTGCGCGACAATGCCGAACGCCAGCATGTCGCCCACCGCGGCGCCAGACTGTTCTTTCTTCCAGAACCGATAACTCTCGATCCGGTAGTAAAGACGGATGATGCCGTGAGCGAACGCCATTACATCGGCGCGGGTACCACCCAGCAGACCAGCGTTGAGCATCACATCGTTGCGATGCGCTTCAATGAATTCCTGATAGATACGCTCCGGATGATTCTGCTTTGCCCAGGCGTCGGCGTATGTCTTCGGTTCTGATCCGACATAAACCTTGCCGGGCTGCATTTCATCCCACGGTGCGCGAAGCATTTCGACATCGGTACCATCGGTGCACCAGACGAACCGGTAATCAGGGTGATCGCGAAGATGCTGCCAGATGTGCAGCCAGCGCCGGAAGTAAACGTTCATCTTCACATCATGAACGCGGCATAGTTCAACGTCAGCCGGGGCCGCCTTCAGTTCATCCACCAGCGCTATACGCCCACACTGACGAAGCGAAGCCGCCCATTTAGCCAGCATGTCAGGCGAGGCTGTCATTTTCGTACCACGCTGCGGATCTGGCTGACTGGTCAGCAATGTAGTGATCACCACATCACGCTGCTGCCGGTACTCGGCGTAACCGGTATAACCGCTGTCACGTCTCTCGTTGTGAATTCGAACATTGCGCTTAACCTGCTCTTCACGATCCGGACGCGGTACCGAACGTTCAACCTGTTCATGTTCGTCCAGTGAGTGAATGAGCTTGTCCGAGCCAACCACATCGGCGAACGCCCATGTCGTCAGCCCTGCATTGTGTATGCGCAGGGCAAGGTCACTATGCTCATACATGCCGCGTCCGTAGACCGAATCGAATCCGCCAACCTTCTCAATAGCGCTGCGATGGTAATACAGCATCACACCGCGCTGCCCGGTATAAGCCACATGCCGATCGTCACGGTAAAGCACCTCGAGGTCATTCAGTTTGCGTGGACCAGCCAGATCAAGAAACTGGTAAGACAGGTGCGGCTCTGGTGATTCGATGTAAGGCAGGTGCCAGTTAGCAGCAACAGGCCAGGCGTCATCGTCCCACAGAAAAAGGTGCTCACACCCGGCATCCATCAGCACATTTAAGCTGGCGTTCTTCGATGCAACAATGCCGAGCGATGTTTCATGCCGAAGCTGCTGCACGCCGTCAGGCAATACCGCTGCAGGTTTCGAACCATCATCAATAACAACCATCAGCGTGCCGGCAGGTAAATACTTCATGTGCTGCTCAAGCGCACGCTTCAGAACGTCAGCACGGTTATGGGTCGTTACAGCAATGCCGATCCGAGACGACGAAGCGCAAGCAGGAGCATACGGGACACCATCGATAGTGACCTGCATATTCACTCCAATAAAAAAGCCACTCGCGGATGCCAGTGGCTTGTTAATCAAGTAATAAAGAAAAGTTATCTCACTTGGATGTTTAAGCATCCTTCGAAGGGGCAAAGCCTTGTACAGACCTTTTCACCTTACTAAAAGCATGACTGAACAATAAGTGAGCAAATGAAAGTCAGGAGGGATACAATGAATACCCACACATCTATAAGGTAAATTCTATGACTATTTTCGATGACCTCAAGATGTTCATGGACAAGCCAGTTAAAGTTAACTGTCCACACTGCTCTCACGTAATGGAACAAAGAGGCAGCAAAATCCGAAAGAACATTACCTGTATATGCCCGAAATGTGGGCACTTCTTTCTTCCTCAGGAACGGTAAGCACCCTGAAAATCTTCTTGTGAGATTTTTGCCTCCTCATTCAGCTATACGTTGTTGGTAGCCTGTACCTTCATTTCAAAAAGTTTGGAGTAGCATACCTTGTCGTACACCAGCGGACTTAGAAAGTTCAAAGAGCGCCCCGTCCATGTCACCTGCCCCAGGTGCTCTCAGATCGCAGACCAGAAAGCAGGAAGAATGCGAAAAGATTTATCTCTTGAATGCCCGTATTGCGGGCTGGATTTCTTGCCGTCTGAATGTAAATGCATCGGAGGATAAGCCGAATTTTTTTCAGAAAAATATTAGTAACAATAAAACGTTGAGATAGAGGGCGATTATGAAAAACACTACAGACGTAATGCTCACATGTGGCATTGTTGAGAGCCGTTTTCAAGGGGAATCTTCACATCCGATTTGCATTCACCGGGTCGTTTTTAATAATGGTAAATTCGCATTAATTCGCAGTGCGAGTAATATTTGCTTTGCAAATGGCTCAGTTCTTAAGCGCAGCAGTAAGGGCTGGTTTTTGGAGAGCAAGTCAGAAAAATTGCTGCCTTTTGAGTACATCAGTGAGCAAGAGTCAAAAAGAAGATTCAGAGAAGATTAATTATAAATATTTAATAACAATTATTACCTCCTCAAAGAAAGTTTTTTTAAAATTACGCTCGATATAGAAATATATTAAGCATAAAAAACCGCCCGTAGGCGGTGAGTATTAGTAAAGCTACCTGAACGGACTATCAAAATCGTCCGGTATCCCAGGGTTATCCGGCCTGGTAGGGTCCGAAAAGTCTGGTTCTTTATCACCCGGCAACGGATCATCTACCGGTACCGGATCAACTATAGCTGAGCGTTTAGTCACATTTCCTCCGACTAACGGAACGTTGATTTTCAGTCTGAACAGCTTATTTTTTGGTTTTTTGTTGATTTTTATCGTTATCTTTCGGACTGTTATCAGGTTTTTTGGGCGCGTCTTTACTTACATTCACAGAATGGTTTTTCATGGGATATTCCCGTATTTTAAGCAGCAGTTTTACTGCCTTGTAAGTATAGTTTTGCAACCTCGATAAGCTATGCGGAGCGGTGTGAAATATTTAGTTCACCGCTTACGCTTGTTGTATCAGGATAACTGGCCATACTCAGTGCTCTGCCTACTCAGGGGTAGAATCACAATGTCTGAACGTTGTTGTCATAATTATAAAAACAGTCTCATGTACTTTTCTGACTAACCCTCCAGATGGAGGGTTTTTTTTTCGCTTAAATGCTCCCCCCTAGCACTCCATCCAATGTTGTTGCTTACTTATTTCCTAAAATCTCAGCGATACATTAAAACTGCTACCTTTAAGATCCAGTGGAGAGACTGTGTAAAAACCTCAGGGATGAGGCTCTTTTCAGTCACTGTGGCGATTCGTTGGCTAAGGGTGAAATCCCGTTCAGCGGCGTCAGTAAGTCGGGTGAAGGCACCATCATCCATGCTGGCTGCGTAAAATCACCACATGACCGTAACGGATCTGTCGTTTTACTTCATCGTTTTCCGCCAGCATCCGACCCTGAACATCGGTTTTGAGGCTTGTTACTTCACCCGTAATATCGTCAGCAGTGAAATAGTATTTAATCTCTTCCCCGTTGAGATAAACGGTGATGCGCTGCGCCTAGGGGGGAACGTTCGCCCGTTTCATCATCCAGTTATGCACACGGTTAAAATCCTCTTGCGTACCGCAGGCCGCAGGGTTTTAGCAACTTGCCCAAACCCTAACCTAAGCTAAAGGCTATCTTTGGTGCACGTGCGAGACGCATTAAAAGGCTAGCAGCGGCTGCAAGTAGGCAATAAAAAAAACCACCCGTAGGTGGCGCAAAAAAAAGATGTATCTTCGTACGATGGTAAGAACCGCTTATAAAAGCGTATTGGCCGCTTCTGTAATCTCGCAAGATGTCAGCTCTCTGTCAGAGGCCACGTAGAACTCGATATGGGGGCCGGTGATTAAATGAATCCCGGCAAACATAATTTTGAGATGAGCCTCTCCACCACAATTATATTCGCGCTTTATAACCGTTACGCCCTTCACCACGGTCTGTAGGATCGCGGGTTTTGAGTTGAAAAACACCAGAACTTTCTTCATATAGCAGCTGCCTGTAATGAGAGAAAAGGCCACGCTAAACGTGGCCTTTATTAAGCTCAACTGAATCAGAAAACAGTAACACACAGGAGCCACCGAGCGTATGACCGAACCGGCAGTTAAACGGGCTCTGCATACTGGTATTGGCAGGGAAACAGAACTTGATCAAATTATAGCACTTAATAGTTTTTGGCGATCCAACAACAACAAACAATCGATAAAACCAATTAATATGCCGTTATGTAGTTGTCTGCAGACCCTTACACTGGATGTAAAAGTCAATATCACCAAATTACGTTTTTATTATGGATTTTTAAACTGTTTACAAACACATTCTTGAGTCTTTTATTTCATTAAATGATCAGAAAAAAATTATTTTGTTTTGCAAGTGCATTATCTTAGGAACACAAACGACAAGCAGTGCCTGGGAGAAAATGCCTCCGGGCCGATCAATTTTCGCTACGTTATAGATACGCTGCATAAGGTTAAGTAATCTCTTAATGCATCTTAGGTAAATCAGGCGGTAAAGCCTTCTCCCGTGCCGCTGCCAGTGCCCTCGCCGTAGTTCATTTCACAGCCTTATACCAGGCCTGCCAGCGATACTTGTCCAATCGCAGTTGGCGCATGCATTGCGCTGTTTCTATGTCAGCCTGCAGGTCCGCGTCGCTGTTTGCACCAGCATCACTTGCCCTGCATGGAGGCTGCATCAAATCCGCTGATGGAGTTGGTAGCGTCGATGGCACGCTGGCGCAACCGCACAGACTTATCATCAAACTTGCACACAGTACGGTTCGGATCCTGGACATATTTCACCACGCCGCGGGTTATTGTTTTGTAGATCACCCTGCCTTCTTCGCTGGCATGCGCCGCTTTCTTCAGAGGGCTTTTTTACCTCATCCGATTCACACCATTTTCTTGCAGGCATGCGTTAGAACGCCATCGTCGCACTAAACCTTGTGAATGACCAGGAGCAGGAATGAAGTCGCAGGGATTACTACTATCAGGATCATCAATTAAATGAATCGGGAACAGTGAATTTGCGATTAGTTGAAGTAGTCGGCTCCTGATATAACATGCATGAAGGATATTACTTATCCTCTGAAACATCTTTTACTGGCAGCTACGATGTCGCGGCTGCCACTTTTTATTTAAGCTCCCCCTGAATCTAGCTCCGGTATCACCTCAGTTAACACACTGACTCTTGATGTAATCCTGCAGGTACTTCACTTGCCCGGTGATGGTTTCGATTCCGTCTCGGAGACGCCAATAATCCCGTTCAGCATCCCCTGTAAGTTTGGGGGTGGTAGCATCGCCCATGCTGCCGGTGCTGGCCTGCCCGTTCGCGGTACATCTTGCGTTGACTTGCAGCCGGCGCTTACCAGAAGCAACATCACGCCCAAGCTGATCGATAGTAGCCTTAGCATCCTGCAGTTCTCCGGTGTATTTGGCATCGAGCGCGGCCACGTCACGCTGGCGGACCTGCATATCGGCGATGGTGTCTTTCGCCAGCTTCAGGCTGTGTTCGGCAGTTTCGGCGCGTTCCTGTTCAGCTAGTGATTTGCCGTAGAAATGAAGCGCTGCCATTAACGGCAAGGTAATCGCCAGTACCACCGCCAGAGGCTTCCACCACCCTTTCTGGAAGGCGGGGATCATACAAGTGCCCGCCGCGCCACCTCGTAACGCTTCTTCCGATCATCGATGCCATTCTGCCCGCCATTGATGATCTGCGTCACCCGCACCACGTCGCCCGGATACCGCATGCAACCGCTGTTGGCAAAGAACCATGCCGCTGATCGGGCTGCATGGCGGTCTTCCGCGAGCAGTTCAGGTGTGGTGACAAGGTCGAGCTTTAACGCCGCGCCACAGCTGCGGTAATTCTCGAGCCCGGTGATCTGAATAAGACCGCGACCGCGATACTTCCAGCCATCCTGCGGACCTTTGTTGCCGAGGCGTTTGCTGTATACCAGATTGGCGATCGCCCGCTGTCGCTCCAGTGGCAGAGAGGGTTCGCCAGCGCGGCGGCCAAGCATATTCGCCTGATCCTGCGTTATACGCCCGGCACGGATGAAACCGGCCAGCCCTGCCACGCCGTAATTGAAGCTTTCCACCAGCGCGGTAAAGCCCGTTGATTCGTGGCCAACCTGCGCAATGAACATGGCCTGTTGCTCGGGTTCGGTGATGCCGAATTCACGCATCGCGGCATCGATGTGCGGAAACCAGCGCGCGGCTAACCCGGCGCTGAGATTAGCCGCCCTTTGAAATTGTGTCTGGTTCATTCTGGCCTCAGTACCTGGAACAGCTGCGCCACATTACCCCGTGCCCTGAACACGGCGGCGCAGATGATTAAGTTGATAGTGACGGTTGCCCAGTGGGCGTGGAAATAGAAATCGAACAGGAAGCGGAACGGCACCGAGGCATACGCCAGGATGATCAGGTAGGCAAGCCAGGACGCCCACCAGTTATGTTTGCCGCCCGGTTTACGGAACATCATCAGGCGCAGAACAATCGCGGTGCATGTCATGACGTTGGTCAGCACCAGAGGATCACTTATTACCATTGGTTCCTCCTCTCCACCTCTGCAAGAGCGACAGCGGATCCTGCTCACTGAAGAATGTGAGTGTCTTGATAGCCAGCGCGGAAAGAAGAACCGCACCCAGGGCATCAAGAGGTTTGTCGTTGTAACGGGTGGCACTGGCGAGCATGGAGCCCACCAGCCCGGAACCGTATACCCCGGCGAAATAGGAAACGATGAAGTAAGCAGATCGACGGATAATCGTTAGATCTGCTGCGGTGGCCACGTAGAAAACGGCACCAGCGAACGCGCCGAACACGACACCATAATCAGTGCCGGTCAGCAGTCCATACAGGCTGGCACCGGTTAAGGCGCTCGCAGTTGCAACAGACCCGGATACAGGTTCGGACATTTTGACCCTCGTCATTGCTGTGGATCCTCTCAGATGAGGGGAAATAAAAAAGCCGCCGACTGGCAGCCTGTAAAATAACACTGTGGAAATATCAGGATTCACTCACCTGCCCGGCGGATCTATCCTTCCTGCTTAGTCGCGCCCGCGCACAAAGCCGATGATGTAACCCAGACCAAAACAAGAAAACCCGAATCCCACCACGGGTAAAGCAGAATAAACAAAATTAGGCATATAAATACCTCATGGAAATTTTAACGGTTATTGGTGTACTGCTTACCCTGGCTGGACTGTTTGTCCCGTCACTAATCAGTAATCATTCATCACGGCAGGTAGAGTTTAGGAAGCACTCAGCGCCGATACTGCCAAAGTTACTCACCGAAATGAAGGCTATCGAAGGGGGTTCTTATCCGTTCAGGCTCATTAGCGATACTGATTTTTACCAACTACTACCGCATGCTTCTGGTCGCAGACGGAAAAAACTGGAGGCTGCGTACTCCGCTTATCTGGAGGCGCATCATATCGCCGCGATCCTAAACTGGCATGATGAACGCCCATCAGACGGAACGATATCTTTCCCAGGGAGCTTTATTGTCACCAATCCGGATGAAGTGCTGGAGAAAATGCAAAGCCTCAGGGCTGAATTAAGCAGATAGAACGAGCAGCCAATGTCCGACTTCCATCACTAACTCTTTATCAAAGGCGCCTGAAGATGCCGTTTGCAGAGAGTTAATTCGTTTTTTAAGCATTGGCAGGAGCATCACAACCACTTCTGCCACCAGCAAGCCTACGGCACTCCACTTATCAGTACTTAGTTTTATCAGAACGCGGTTCAGTATTGTGCCGCCGGCAGTGCCGACTGCGACACCGGTTACGAGTTTGCTCATATGGGACATATCACTCACCTCCAGGTGGGGAAGTGCTATGAGAAGGGAATAAAAAAGGCCTGCTTTTATAAGCAGGCCTGAATAATGAGGAGTTTTGTTGTGGTGCCGAATATCTTCGGAAAGTCTTTAGTCAGCCACCGTGACTTGCGCCTTTCAAGGATTGTTGATGCTGAGACAACAAGCTGTTTGCGCCCCGCAAATGCGGATAACACTACTCATTCACATTAGCAAATCTTCTTTATTACAGCAATTTCCAAAACTGTGGTGCCGGGTGCCTCCCGGTGAGCCTGCGCCAGCACACAGAACCCGCGATGCATATGTGCAGATGCTGGATCGCCCCACCGCACAGGGGGATTCACCACATCAATACGTTAAGCCGAATTCATCATCTCAGTCAATGGTCCGCCATCGGGGAATCGAACCCCGAACCGCAGAGGCAAATCTCTGCGTGCTCTCCCTTTGAGCTAATGGCGGAAAAAAAAGACCAGCGGCTTGTAGCGCTGGTCAATGATGAGAGGGTGGCCGTTACAGTTACAAACTATCTCATCATAAAAAGTACTGCCATGTGTACTCTTTTATTCGTTTTGAATAATAGCCAGCGACTGAATTTGACGAAAATACCCGAATGAAATTTTTCCAAAAATCTGACTTAAATCACACTCTGTCAAAGGCACCTGAAGATGCCTTTTGCAAAGTGTTATTTGCTGGCTCTTACAAGCGGCCAGAGTAATACGATAGCTCCGGCCACCAGCACGCCGTCTGCCAGGATCGACATCATCTTTCCTGTGAAGTCGATAGCCACCACCAGGAACAAGAGTACCGCGGCGGCAGCCCAGCGGAGCTTACCGATCACAGGTACTGATCCAACGGCAACTGAAGCGCCTGCGCAATTTTCTTCAACTGCGCCTCTTCTTCTTCGCCGATCCCATCGTGGTCGGCAATATCCAGGCAGAGACAAAGAACGTTAACCGCATCGTCAGTACCGGCAACGTCCGCCAGTTCACGCAGTGCCTGGGCATTAGCAGAACGCGGCGATGCTTCGTAACGTGCGCGAATGTTGCTACTCATCTGCGCGATCTCACCGGCGAACGGTGCGAATGCTGGTAATGCTGAGATGGTTTTCTCCAGCACGGCGATTTCTTTCGCATCACAGGTACCGTCTGCATATGCTATGGAGTAAGCGCCCCACACAGTAGCTTCGACCGCATCGCGATTTTCCATTTTCTTTACTTCGACAACGGCTTTACGGGCTTTCTTTTTGAAGATACCAAACATGGTGACTTTCCTTTTAGGGGGTGAGCCAGCGCTCAGAAATGGTCAGCCCACAGAGACGGTCACACCGACCATCACTCTGGCTCACCTCTGAAAGGCTCTGTGGTTGAAGTGCGCCGAGCGTGGCGCGGAGAATTGCAGGCATAAAAAAACCCGCTCGGAAGCGGGTTTAGTAACGCTGGATATATAACGCCCATCGTTGGAAAAAGCCTAACCGCATTTTCCGAATTTTGCAAGCATTGTGTAGCTAAAATTCAAAATAGTGCTCCTATCTTGTTACTTTGAGTAAAAGCTTCTCTGCATAAGCTTCTTCCTGCCAGCACTTTGTTACCAGCTTATCGATGACTTCAGCATAACCGCTATACCACTGGTGTTTTGTCAAATCCGGCACCAGTCGTTCCACAACCGCGCGGGCCAAGCTGGTGGGAACACGACTGAAGCGGTGACCATTGCAGCGACCGCAGATCTTCTGCACTGGCACGCCATGCAGCTTGGTACGCTTCACATCAAGCACGATGCCTTTACCTTTGCAACCGCGGCAAGCGGTGCTGACCTCTCCTTTCCCATTGCAGTGTTCACACAACGCCTCTACCAGTTCTTGTCTTACCTTTGGTTCAACGCCTCTCACACCTGTATGTTTCACGACGTCCTGAAGTGAGCGACGAACGCCCTTTCCTCTGCAGTGTTCACACACAGACTTGCTGGCAGCAGAGCGTGAATAATCGGTGTAGGCAAACTGCACAAGACACTGCACTACCTCACTCTTGGTTTTATCGTTGAGCTTATTCAGAGTGGGATTGTTGAGCGCCAGCGCATAGTGCACCAAGGCATCAATCGCCGGAGCCGGATCCTGAATCCCCATCTTCGCCAGGAACAAGTCGAAACCCATTGGAGCTTTAGCCTGTACCATCCCCAGTGCGGCCATAATGTCGGTGCCAGTCAGAGAATCTGAGGCAGTAGCAGGCGGAGAATCGCTAATCAGCGTCGATTTGGCGAAATGGTATTTCACAATGTTTTCGAGGTTCATGCAGCAGCTCCTGCCAACTGGCTAATGCGAATAAAATTGCGAAGAATGCGGTAATCCACCAGCACCGAACCCGGGCGGCGGTAAATGCGAAGGTGCTGCCAGCGCATGCGAAGCGATTCGATCAGTTCTGGATTCATGCTGGCTCCAGCTCTGTGATAGTTAATTCCAGTTTGCCGCCCTTGGTCACCGGCATCCGCTTTACCCGATAATCGTCTACCTGCTGGTCGTCCTGCCAGAACCCGGCTTTGGTCAGTACGTCGAATGCAGCCTTCTGCAGGTTGTCCAGGTCTCTGCGGCGGCGGTCAGGCATATGACATTCGATGCGGATCTTCACCGGGCCGGAAATTCCAACATCCAGCAGCTGGTCTTTGATGATCTGGGCCACGTGGTCGCGGTAAGCCTGCCCTTCTTTGCTGATGTGTGTGCGCCCGCGGTTGTGCCGGTAGTAGCGGTTATTGCTCGGCGGCCACGGCAGCGTGATGCTGTAGGTGTTCATTCCACACCACCCTGCAACTGACGAATAGTGAGGTTACCGCTGAATACGGCACCGGTGTCGATGTAATACTGATTGGCAAATCGCAGCGGCATACGCGCCGGGGTATGCCCGAAGATAAATAGGTCTGCGCCTTTGATTGCCCTCACAGCGCCACCCTGAGAGTCATTAATGCGATGCCGGTTCCAGATGACCATCTCCTCTGACACTGGCTTGTCGAACTCATATTCGTCGTGCGGGTAGTCGGCGTGGCAAACAACGTATTTCTTATAGCCAGTCACCAATTCGATGATCAGCGGAAGCTGCTCCACTTTGGGAAGCAGATATTTGAGTTGTATATCCTGCTCGATATCCAGTTGATGCAACCACCCTGCGCCGTTTGACATCCAGTGGCTGAAGCTACCGCCGTTCACCAATGCATCCAGCATCATCTGCTCATGGTTCCCACGAACAGCACGGAACCATGGCTGATTAATCAGGTCCAGGCACTCAACGTTTTCGGTACCGCGGTCAACGAGGTCGCCAACAGAGATAAGCAGATCCTGGGCCGGGTCGAAATCCAAACTGTCCAGCTGAGCCATGAGGTTGGTGTAACAGCCGTGCAAATCACCCACGACCCAGATATTGCGCCAGTCAGCACCATTAATGCGTTGATAGATGCTCATGCTTTTACTTTCCCCTCTTTCAGCCAGATAACCTGCGTGCGGGCCATGCCCTCCAGGGCGCACTCCTTTGCATAATCGTCATCAACCAGGCGGGTGCGGCGATCTATTTCGTCGTGGCAGCTGCTGCATGCGATAGTGGCAATCAGGTCAGGCGGCTTAATGCCGGTACCACACAGCCCGGCCAGGCGTATATGCGCCAGTACGCTCGTTTCTGGGTTGCCGTTGCATACTCCAGGGATACGCACCTGACATTCGCGGCCGCGCGCCGCTTTACGTAAGTCCGTCATGATCACCCCCACATCCGGTTTTGCCACCGGCGATCGGCCCGCGGTGGTTTGTTGCCTTCCGGCAGCCGGGCGCTGACGGTCCAGGTGAGGTAATCGGGGTTCAGGCTGCGTTCAACCTGCACTCCGCGGCGGCGGTATTGCGCCACGAGTTCGTCTGCCTGCTGCGTGGTGCAGTTGATATGCTGGAACCAGCTCTCTGTCATTCCCATCACCCCGCGAAGCTCATCAACTGCGCAGCGGCGTTTTCTGCCTCGCGCTGATTGCTGAATGCCCTGGACAATATCCAGCGCCACAGGACATCAAGCGCGGCTTTGTACAGCTGCTGGAATTCAGTTTCGTCCATGCTGGCGAAAGCGATACTCCGGGGGTGCTTTTTGAGTGTGCCGTCCGGCAGCTGAATAGCGTCATAGTGGCCAGCCTCAACGATCACCCAGGCACGATACGCATCGAATGACTTACAGGCGCTGATGCTCCCGGCGCGTTTATCCGCTATGCGTTCGAGATACTGCTCGGCGGCATCCAGCAGCGCGTCTTCATTCCCACCGTAGGAAGACAGGAATTTGGTGTAACCGGTCACCAGCCTGCGTTCGTTCGATGAAATAGCGCCGCCGGTCGGTTCCCAGTATTCGAATCCGAGGTTCAGCAAAGCGAAGAAGCGACGGTGATACGCCGGGTTGCGTACCTGCCGGAACTCGGCCACCAGCACGGCGCCAAGCTTGATTTTTGATTGCAGTAATTCGCTGGTCTCCGGCGTGGCGGGGATCAGGATTCCTGAGGACTGCTTGATGAGTTGTAACTGCGCCATGGTGTTCTCCGTGGCGCATCAGGTTAACGGGTGTTCAATCCGTTGAAATTATCATATCAGAGGGTTGCGTTACGCGGTAGCCGAGACGATGAAGAAAGCGGGTTCCAGACGATAAATTAAAAATTCCTTCATCATCAAGCAGTGGGCGGCAAGATACTATGCCGTTTTTGGTATAGACCAAGCATCGATTTTCGAACGGCATAGAGCCGATAAGCTTACCATCTGATCGCCTGACAATGTCGTACCAGTCGCACTGCCCCTGAGTTTCTTTCACACAACCTCCTCGCTTTGCTATCACCAAATACACTCTCCCGGCGGGAAGAATTTCTCTTCATGAAACCAAAATAACAAATTGCGTAAATTTCATAATAGGTTCGCCGGAAGAAAAACAAATTTTTTACTGAAGCATTTAAACCATACATCAAAAGACTGTATGGATAAACAGCATTTATTGGTTTGGCTTAAGTATGCACAAGAAAGCCATGATAGCGAAAGCACAGTTATCTTATTGATTTAAATACTTATTATTGCAACTAACATGTAAAATATGATCGTATTGCTTAACAGCTGGCGGCGGCAAAAATGTCGATTGTAAATATATGATCAGCAATCCCTCTTCACGTAATTGGCAGCGGATGTCGACGTCGAAGGTGTGACCTATGTCATATTACACGCACTAAAGTTTAGTAAGTTATTGCTGCGGCGTGACTATTTATTAATCGATTTCACGGACTATAAGATACTGTCGTTCGGTAAGGTCGACATGTGTAAACCACTTAGCCTTGAAGCATGAAAAACCTCCGGAGAGCCTGCCACATCGATATGAGGATTCTTATATAGGTTATATAACTTTAAGAGGTTTATAACAGCCTGCTATTTTTATGCTCACGACACTTGTGGTGCTACATCATGCTAACTATTGTAAAAAAGTTATGCAAATTTCTGCACTTTTGTGCATTATGCTTTAAGTATTGGATACTATAATCAATTTTTAACCATTAGAATGAGGGGCAATCTATGGATGATCAAGGCGCATTGGCTCTAGTGCAAAAATATGGCAAACCTCTTTACAATATACTAAAAATAACCGGACCCTTTTTATTATCACAGTCTAAAACAGCAGTTGAAAATTATTCAGACTTTAAATTAAATAAAGTGCGCTTAGAAGCGATATCGATTTTACTTCAGGAAGAAGCAAAAAAAATTGTAGAGGACAGATCTAGACTTAGAGAAATAATTATGAACACCACTGGTCTCGAAAGGATTCGCGCTCAAAATGATTACAACTTACTGACAAAGGAATTGAATAAGCTTTCAACAGTTGACCGGGTAAAAGATTTCATTGGTGATAATGAACTTATTGAAAATGATAAAGAAATTGAAGACAGCTGGATCGATAAATTTAATCAACTCGCTTCATCGCTAAATGAAGAATGGAGAAAAAAACTTCTTGCAAACGCTTTTGCTTTAGAATTAAAAAAGTCCGGGTCAGTAAATTTTATTATGCTAAATTGCATTGCCTCGTTTGATGAAAAAACTTTTAGAATGTTTGGCTTCTTGATAAATGCAAGTATAAGAATGTATGAAGTAAACATTTTTCCATCAGATGACGGAAAGAGAGCATTTGATATTAACGGTGAAAAACATACACTTAACGAAATAATTTACAGGTTAAGTCATCTTAACCTTCTTAACACTAGCAGTGAAGGCTATATTGATTTGAGAAATCAAGGCGAAAAAGAAACGTATTTACGTTATGGAAGGCGAGTGCTAAAAATGCGTTACCCCGACCTTACTGTACCCCCAGTGCATCTTATAAGAATGAATTATTTCACTAGTCTAGGAAATGACATTGCCAAACTTTACGCTCGAAATATTAATGCCCTTGGGAATGAATACTTTGATGTATTTCTGAGGGAGGCAAAAAACAAACAGTATATTTACAGTGAAATTGAATTACCTGAAGAATTACATGAGGAACTGGGCAATTAGAACAATACACAATTAGAAGAGGCCAGCATTTTTTAACAAGGCCTCTTGTTTTTTACGTCCTGATTCCTCGGCAACAATTAAACTTCGCGTTTATATAAATATCTTCTTCATCTTCTTGTTGCATATGTAAGGTTTACCACACTTATGAGTATAAATGCTCAATCAGTATGTACCCGCCATCAAATGCATTAACAATCAGGAAAATTAACGGTTTTTAATCACTCATAAGCTACATCCGTTTAATGTGATGCTTCAAACGACGCTGGTGATGCACCGGGAGATCCCCGGCACGTTCAACCTGTGCGTAAACCAGTCCGACTTCGGTAGGCCAGACGGTTTCCGGCACATTCACCAGCAGTAAACTCTCCAGCTCGATAATGCGGCTGGTGGCGTATTGCAGGAGCGGATCGGTATTGTTCATGCAGCACGCTCCTTTCGGCTAATACCCATTCTCATGCAAGCCACTTCAAAAATGTCCTGCTCTTTTTCGATCCCGATAAAGGACCGTTCTGTCTGCTGGCAGGCGATGCCCGCGGTACCGCTTCCTATCGTGAAATCCAGTACCACGTCGCCGCGGTTGCTGTAGGTTTCAATGATGTATTTCACCAGAGCCAAAGGCTTTTGGGTTGGGTGAAAATTCCCGGTTTGCTTATCGCTCGAGAAGAATTGAACGTCCCGCGGGTACCGCTTTGTCGAATCGTATTCGGTCAGCGACAGCGCCTTACCGTAGCACTCTGAATTTACGGTCTTCCGCTTACTGGTTTTGCGGATGTGACCATCAGTCATCTGTGGGTTATACGTCGGCTGATGGCGATAAAATACCTGGATATTTTCATGCGCGCGCAACGGCTGCTTTTTTGCGTTCAAGAATCCGGTAGCGTTAACTTTTTCCCAGATCCACTCTGTGCGCCAGTCGCTAAAGTTGCTGCTCACCAGCATGCTGGTGAAGGGCTGAGCGGAGAAAAGCACTATGGCCGCGTTCGGCTTGCATACCCGATACAGCTCGCGCCACATCCTTGGCAAATCGAGAACAGAATCCCACCGGCACTGTGTGGTGCCGTAGGGAATATCAGCGCAAACGAGATCTATGCTTCCCTCGGGAATGATAGGTAACACATCGAAGCAGTTAGCGTTGTAAAGGCGAATGCTCACGCTGCGTCCTCCGTTGCTGACTCACCAGGCAATTTCGCATTCGCTTTGGCGAGCATTTTTTCCATGTTCATGAAGATCCCGCGCAGGCGCTGAATCTCTGAATCCTGCGCCAACCGGTAACAGGCCTCGTTGATCGCTCTGGTGAGTTGATTTACTGTTGCATCAGCGGAGAGCCCTAGCACTTCAGCCAGTTCGGCCTGCGCCCTGTTGAGGCTTTCGGCCTGCCGCTCCATGCTTTCGCGATGCCAGCGCGCTTCCTGCTCGGTCTGCTGGAATACTTCTGCCCGCCGCTTTTCCTGCTGTTCAATAGCCGATTCAAGTCGGTTTTTTGCGCTATAGGCTTGCGAGACCAGTCTGGCGCTCTCTTCTCCATGCCGCCGGGTCAGCCGGGTTTCATGGACGTAAACCGGAGCGCTGCGCATAGATAACCGGGTGCGCTCAGTTTCACGGCGGATCCCGTCGATGACCAGTTTCACCCAGGCATCGCGGGGCAGCGTGTCGATCGGGCGCATAGATGGCCCTTTCACCGTATACCAGCCACCCTCCTTGCGAACCATCAGCCCGCAGCCTTCAGGGATGTCCGTTTTCTTGAGCATCCCGTCGGGCACAGCGAAGACTACGGCGCTGGCGTACGCAAAATACTTTGTGAATTTACCGGCGGTCACATCAGCGCGGAAATCTGAAACGGAAACTTTGACCTCATAGACTACCGGACAGAACTTGCTGAATGAGCACGGCAGCGCGTAAACGTCCGGGCGCGCGGTACCGCTTGGGCCGAGCTGCATGTCTTCCCAGACGATACGGGCGGTGTTCTGGCGCAGATGCTCAGCCAGATCGTGAGCCAGTGCGTTATGACCCCATTTCATGGCTCAACCTCCCCGTTGCGCAGCTGCTGAGCGAACGCCGTGGCTACAGAGCGAAATTTGTCGTAAACCACAACTTGCCGATCAAAGAATCCTCCTGCCTGACACTGGGCATGAGTCCGTGCCATTTCCCGGGCGAAAAGATCAACTCCCTGCGCCTTCAATTCGACAATAGCCGCCTCTGTGGCTGGCTGCCGTAGCACTTCGAGAGCGTCAAACAACAGCGCGGAAGCCGGGTTCAGCGATTTTTCCACCGGCTTAATGCCGCTGGCGCTGTACTGCCAGACTAGCTGGCCGATAATCTCGGCGCGGGCCACGTTGTCCGCCGTCAGCGCATCACGCTGTTTGGCAGTTTCACGCAGCGTAGCCGTGGTGCAGTCCAGCCGTTCGGCCAGGCGAGACATCATTTTTGCAATCTCGATGATCGGCGTGTCGCTGCCCAGCGCCTTCGCAAATTCATGGCCCACGGCCACCAGCTCTTTGTTGTTCTGTAATTCACTCATGCTCGCCCACTCCCGAAGATTTTATGAATTTGATAGCCCTGCCAGTTCTCCCTGCACACAGTTGCCATTGGCGGCGCTGCGCTTTTTTTCCTCGCTGGTGCGTCAGGTTTGATCTTCGCCTGCCAGCGCTGAATCAGCCGATATTCAGGGTGCGCGGGCTTACCGATGTTTTTGATTAAGCCGATCCGCGTAAGGCGCCCCAGAATGTTGTGGGTATGCTTATTGTCCCACCCCAGCTCTCTGGCCAGGCGGCGCGGTGTGGTGCTCCTGTGCTGCTCAAGAAATGCGATAACCGCCAGTTGATCTTTGCTGCGCATGCTGGCCTCACTTAGCGAAACGCAGGTGGCTTACGTTTTTGCGATAACTCAACCAGCCAAAATTAACCCACATGCCGCCGTCCATCTGAAGGCGATCCATAACACGTGCGCCCAGTGTCTCTACCAGCTCGCCGTGGTTCAGATTGGTCAGGATGCCAACCGGGCGCATTGACGACAGGCGGCGATCGATAACCTGGTTGATGATCACCTTCTCACCGCTGGTGCCGCGCTGAATGCCGACTTCGTCCAGCACGAGCAGATCGACATTGCACAGGTCGTTCAGCAATGAGGATTCGGACTGCCCGTCGTCGTAGCATTCGCGTACGCGCAGCATCAGATCCGGGATAGTGACCACCAGAACCGAGTGGCCAGCTGCAAGCAGGTGGTTGCCAATGGCCGCCGCCAGGTGGTTTTTGCCGGTACCTGGCGCGCCGCTGAAGACAAAGCTTGCGAACCCGCCGCCGAAGTTCTGGGCGTAGCTCTTGGCCATGCTGTACGCCTGGCGTTGTTCCGGACCTGTGACCTCGTAGTTTGCGAACGAGCAACCACGGTGAAGAGCCTGTATTCCTGCGCGACCGAAGATTTTCTCTGAGCGGGTGCGCTGGTTCAGACGGTCGATTTCCTCGGAGCGTTTGCGCCCCTCCGCTTCCTGCCAGGCCTGCCACTCCTGAACGTTTCTGAATTTCGGCTGCACGCTGGCCGGGATAATTTTCTTCAGGCGCTCAAGCGCGCTGCGGGCACCAGTAATATTTTTCACGCTTACCCCCTGAATCCGTCTGGAATGTTGTTACCAGGCTGAGAGATTTGATTCACATCCCGGCCCGCCTTGCGACCGCTGAGGCCGAATTTTGGCTTGAACAACCCCTGGTACCCGTTGGCGATGCTGGCGTTGATCACGTCCACTGGATCGTGCCCCTCGTCCAGGTACTGCTTCAGCAGGCTAAAAGCCTTGGTGACGGTCAGCTCGGTTTTGATGGGTTTGCCTGACTCCCGGCGATACGCAACCCACTCATTCCAGGACGATGCATTCAGCCATTCAGGAACCGGTATGCTCATCGGATCAAACTTCACCTTCCCCCCTGGGGGACTATAGGGGGTTAGATCTTTTATATTTGTCTTTGAAAGAATGTCTTTGGTGTTCCCTGTTTTCGGGGATACCTTTCCCTGTTTTCGGGGATAACCATCCCCATTTTCAGGGATGGTTTGAGGGGTATTTTTACCATCCCCGTTTTCAGGGATAGCTGCCACTGTTTCGAGGGATCCTATTTCCGGTTTTTGGGGATGGTTGTCCCCGTTTTCAGGGATGGTAATTACCCATGTGCGAGCGTCAGCAGACGGGAAATTCACCGGGCACTTCATGCAGTTCGGCTTGGTATATGCCCACTTATCCAGGATGGTATTGATCCCTATGTATCTGGTTTGCCCGATGCGGCGCAGGGTAATGATGTTCCGGTAGGCGAGGCTCAGCACGGCTTCAGAAACATGCTTTACCTTCAGCGTCGTTTTGTCTGCAATGAGGCTGTTGGTGATCCGGTCTGATTTCTTTGACCAGCCATAGGTCAGTCGGACAATCGCATTCAGGACGCGGAATTCCCGCCCTGATAACTCGACGATACATAAGGCGTCCTGGATTTGGTTGGCTAAACGTAGATAGCCATTTTCCAGATCAGCCATACGGCTCTCCTGTTGCGCCGGAGCAGGCGCAGGGAATTTGTATATTTCAGCGGTGTTTGACATACTGTTCTCCGCAATTACACCTCGTTTTTGCACCTGAAGGCCGTTGGTGTTCGAGCACCGCGGCTTTCGCCATTTCTGGACCTGTCATAACGCCCCCAGCATAGTTGTAACCATCGCCATCAATGGCGCCACAGAGTCAGGCCCATCAAGATGGAAGCGTGCAACAATGCTCTCGCTGATCTCCTTCAGACGCTCGTGCTGTGGGGCTTTCAAAACCACAGCCTGGATGGCTTCAGCATCTTCTTTCACTGCCCTGGCTATTCGAACTGAGGGACAATCGTTTTTCACCATGCGATCCCGATATGCGAGAGGCAGAATTGAGATGATCACGGGTGCCAGTTGTTCAACGTTTGCCCGATAGGCTGGCGATTTCTCGTGGTTATCCAGCCATCGAAATAGCTTCACATTCCACACATCGGCATTACCGCTCATGTCTATGCTGGTTAGCTCTTCCTCTTCAGCTGCGTTCTTGATGGACATGGCGACCACCACGCGGCCCTCTGCAGCCGCCCAGGCGCGTACCGCAGAACAAATGGAACTGTGATCAACCGACTGACTTCCGGCCTCGCTATGTTGATACTGAAATTTCAGGCGCTCTGATGGCGCTCTGTTATTCTGGTGAAAAGAAAGTGTTTGCATTGTTAATGCTCCTACTTTGGTAAACCATCAGTGGGATTTGGGTAGAGATCAGGGCGCAGTTCGTGAGGTGTTACGCCGGTGGCAGCGTAAATTTGCAGGACCCGATCGGCAGGTACCACGCCCTGATACCGGTTTTTCCAGCGACTGACTGACATTGGTTTGATGCCCAGCATGGTCGCGAGATTTGTTGCAGTGCCAGCGGACTTTATTGCTTTTGTTAACCCGTTCATTGTTGTCTCCGATTTGAATACAACAAAATTAAGCCTGAGACTTAGTTTATTGTCAAGCCCGAGGCGAATTTTCAAGTTTAAGCAAAAGGCTTATTCTTATAACCATGAAAGAGAAAACCGTACTTAATCCGATACTTGTCGAGCGACTTTCGCAGTTGAATGGTCGAGGCATGACAAAATCCGATATGGCCAGGGTTGCAGGGGTAACTCCGCAGTCTGTTAACGGCTGGTTCAAGAAAGGCGTGATTAGCAAAAAATCCGCTCTTGCTGTTGCTGATGCAGCTGGCGTATCGGTGCCATGGTTACTCGGTGAGGACGTCGGAGAGAAAGACGGACTTAAGCCGGACGAACAGCGCCTACTGGAGCTCTACCGGCAACTGCCGGATGAAGAGCAACAGAACATGCTCCGCATCTTTGCTATTCGCCTGAAGGAGCTGGACGAGTTGTATGAGAAGTACATGAAGGGGCGTATTAGGTCCCAACAAGACTAAATATTTAGGTCAACGTTTAGTTGATGGATGGGCAGCGTGGTTTAGTCTAATTTCCCAACTTCCTCACAACCTATTGTTTTTATCGAATTTATCTATAGAAGAAAAGAGAGGGGATAATGTCAGATCCTAAAACCATTACTTTGAAACATTCAACCGATGTCGTTGAATCAAAGATATTTATTGAAACAAATGCAGATGGTGTTGTCACAATAGCGACCAATAACGAAGCTTATGAGACTTTCAACTTTGTATTCCTGAATAGTAGCCCTCTCGTAAGTTATAATAATGATGAGATTATAGTCAGTGGCATGCAGCGAACAAAAGTGGCGTCCATTACCTTAAGTAAACAAAAAGCTTATGATTTCTACCAGTCTTTAAAGGGAATCTTTGAGGAATAAAGGATGATTGAAGCGGCGCAAGGCTCTCGAAGTGAGGGGAAGTTGCTCATAGCTTATTCAGATAATAATGGATCCACTATTGGAGTCGAGTATGCCTCTGTAGCCTCAACTCAAGCAAACTTTCTAATGGGAGTTTGTAGCGTTGCTGCATCTGATAAGCAAAAACGTATTGTCACATCTTCAGCCCTAGGCAATACTGATGAAACTGAAACAACTAACGATGGAGGAGACGACATGGAAAAGCGGATAGCTGTTCTTGAAGCTGAAGTTGCTCACATCAAGAGCGATGTCGCAGAGCTTAAAGGCGATGTAAAAAAAATTAGAGATGATGTGGCAACCACCACACGTGACATGGCCGTAGTCTTGCAAAAACTGGTTGATATAGATGCAAATTTATTAAAAAAACCCAGTACGAGTGAGATGTCTTCAGCCATATCGTCAGCAGCAAACAAGCAAATATGCTGGACAATAGGTGTTGCTTTCGCCATTTTGGGTATTGCGAAATATATCTTCTAACCCGGTCACACAGAGGTTTTTGTATCGACTCCCTACCTCGACTCCTCTCCCGATCCCGACCTTAGCGTCGGGATTTTTTTTGCCTGCAATTCACGGCATTCATCACGGTTAAGCCTGAAACTTACAAATGACATTCGCCTGGAGCTTGACATTATTTAAGTCTCAGACTTAATATGTCACCACCAACACGCACACCAAACCACCCAGGCAGGACGCCCATGAAGTAGCCGTCGACGGCATACGAAAAGTAGGATGAGGTGGAAAGACAAGCGCGCATCAGGTTTTAAAACGTTCCGCCAGCCGGGCGACAACGGCATACGAGGTGACAATGATTGATTACGCACGCAAACCAGGACGACGGCAGGCCGTAAAGCTGAATTTCTTTGAAGTGATTCTTCGCCGTCTTTGCTATCTGCTGGCTCAGAAGGGGAATCCTGATGTGTAACACTACAAAATGCGCGTACTGCCGCAAACCGATTGAGCAAGGGAAGGAAGTTAAAAATACCCTGCTATTTATCCGCGGCGCGCAGCTGGCACACGAAGAGCGGGATTACTGTTCTGAACGTTGTGCTTCATACGACCAGATGGCCCACGAAGCATAACGAAAACCCCGCGCAAGGCGGGATTCACGTCCGGTGCCACCGACCAAAGTACACCGGAATTTATACCAAAACCAAAAACACACCCAAATGGGCGCTATCTCTGGCCCGGGGATTCTAACACCCAAAAATGAGGATCTCACATGGAATTCTTTTATGTGGTTAAGGCCACGCAGAAATCCGGCAAACAGGATGCAGTGGTCTGGTTCACGGCGAAAACAGAAGCCCGTGCCAGCCTGCAGCTGGATGTTGCTCTGGAAGACGCTGAAATCGAAACAGGCCGCGGAAAGGATTACTCAAAACCTGTACGTACCGATTTTCCGGTAGTGGACGATCTGCCTGAAGAAGGTATCGTCTGCTTCGAGTTCTGCAAGCGTTACGCTCTGGCTGGTGACCAGCGTACCTGGAACGTGATCCCCGGAGCCGCATTTCAGAGCGAAACCACCATCACCCCGGACATCGCCACCAGCGATGAGAATCAGCAGGCCGCGGCGGTAACCGTTAATGATAACGCAGATGTAGGCAGCACCTCCCTGCTTGAAAATCGTACCCCGGCTGTCCGCTTCGCCGTCCACCTGTTCGGTGATAAGTACCTTTCGGAAATCTGCCAGGAGCAGCAGATCGTCGCCAACGAACTGGCGACCGATGAGGGAAATGTTTACTTCCAGTGCCTCCTGAAGGCCAAAAATGACGTACCTGATATTAGCGGTCTCAGTCTGCATGCCGAGTGGAAACTGGTGCAGGCCATCAAAGAAGTTTTCCCTCAGGGCAAAGAACACGATCCCGCGCTACTGACCGCCTTCATGTCGGGCTGGATTAAAGCTGAAGCTGGTGATCGTAATCAGCTGGTCGAAGACTGGAAGAGTGGAAAGCTCCCGGCCAAATCTGAGTTACCCTCAGTCCGGATTGAGAACGGCCTGACAATTCACGAGCACGACGATGAAGATACGCTTTATCCCGTCTGCACTATGCCGTTCCGTAAGCGCCTGTTGGCTCAGTTAACATCCGATGCGATCCGCCATCACCTGACCCGCAGTGAACATGCCGGGATCGCCGCGCTTGAAATGGATATCGATGCCGATAACGGCTTTGTCCAGACGCTGCTGCTGGCGGCGGAAAATTGTGAAGAAGTCAAAGCCTACGACACCAAAGACCTGTGGCGTTACACCGATGCCATCAAAAAAGTATTCAGCATGGATAAGCGCCATGAGCTTTCTCTGGTCCTTCGCTTCACCAGAATCTGGGCTGCCACCCATTATATTGATCGCGGCATCCTGGTCCGCGAATGGGCTGCCGGGAACAACATCAGCAGTGTGCAGCGTACTGATGCCGGTACCAGTGCAGATAGTGCTCATGTCACTGATCGCGGTGGTGACGCTCACCACACACTCGACACTCTTGATCTGGAGATAGCGTGCGCCCTGCTGCCTATGGATTTTAACCACTTTGAGATCCCGGGCAGCATTCTCCGCCGCGCGAAAGAGATTGTCGCAAACAAAGAAGAACCGTGGAAATCGTGGAGTTATATCCTCCGTAATCAGCCTGGCGTTCTGGCTGTAAACCGTACGGCTATTTTCAACCTGGTGCGCATTGCGCCGGAAAATATTCACCTGACGCCGGTTGCACATCTGGAGTTCGTTAACCGGACGATGACGGCTGAGTTTAACGCAGCAACAGAACTGTTTGCGCTGCCAGCTCCGGCAACTGAATCTGAAAATGTTGACGCCGAAAAGACAGAGCAACCGCGGGTAGAAAGCCTCGGCAGTGGCATGTTCTCCATCGATGGTTTGCTGGGCACAAATGGAAACCCGGTCATCAAAAACACCTCAAATGAAGTTGAAAAAACGGAAACAGCAACGGAGACCACCAACGATGTGCAGATGGAAAAGACTGAGCGCGCCGAAGGCGAAGCTAACGATGCTTTATCAGCAGGCGAAAGCGCTGATGCAGCTGATCCGCAGGCAGATGCCGTAGCGGGGCTCGTGTGTACCGGCTGCGGTGCTATCGGTGGCGGCCATTGTCCTGACTGTGGCGCTGTCGCGGGCGATGCGACTTATGCAGTGATGGAATCAGGCCTGAAAGAGGAACTGCAGGCACTGGAGCAGCAGACCGAGCCCGCCGACGAATACCCGGCTTACTTCGAACCCGGTCGCTATGAAGGCCTGCCGAATGATATTTATCACGCGGCGAACGGGATCAGCTCCACTCAGGTGAAAGATGCCCGGGTCAGCCTGATGTACTTTAACGCGCGCCATGTCGCCAAAACCATCCCGCGCGCCCCGTCTAAAGTGCTGGACATGGGAAACCTGGTGCATGCGCTGGCGCTACAGCCGGAAAATCTTGAAACAGAGTTCAGCGTAGAGCCGGTGATCCCGGAAGGTGCTTTCACCACCACCGCCACTCTGCGCGAATTTATTGATGCGCATAATGCCAGCCTGCCGGTGCTGCTGAGCGCTGACGAGATCAAAGCGCTGCTGGAAGAGCACAATGCCACCCTGCCCCCGCAACTGCCGCTGGGCGCCAGCCTGGAAGAAACCGCGCAGAGTTACATGGCGCTTCCGACTGACTATCAGCGTATAGAGGCGGATCAGAAACAGACTGCGGCAGCGATGAAGGCCTGCATCAAAGAATACAACGCCACCCTGCCCGCGCCAGTGAAAACCAGCGGCAGCCGTGATGCGCTCCTTGAGCAACTGGCGATCATCAATCCTGACCTGGTGGCGCAGGAAGCCCAAAAACCAGCACCGCTGAAAGTGTCCGGCACCAAAGCGGAGATGATCCATGCGGTGAAGTCCGTTAAGCCGGATGCGGTATTCGCTGACGAACTGCTGGATGCGTGGCGGGAGAACCCGGGCGACAAGATTTTGGTTACCCAGCAGCAGATGCAAACGGCACTGGCCATTCAGAAAGCGCTGCACGAGCACCCGACCGCCGGGAAACTGCTGTTGCACCCTGATCGCGCTGTAGAGACGAGCTATTTCGGTATCGATGAAGAGACCGGTCTGGAAATCCGCGCGCGCCCGGATCTGGAAATCGACATCGACGGTGTTCGTGTCGGAGCCGACCTTAAAACCATCAGCATGTGGAACGTTAAACAGGAAAGCCTGCGCGCCAGACTGCACCGCGAAATTATTGACCGTGATTATCACCTAAGCGCTGCAATGTACTGCGAAACCGCGGCGCTGGATCAGTTCTTCTGGATTTTCGTAAACAAAGACGAGAACTACCACTGGATCGCTATTATCGAGGCGTCCACCGAACTGCTGGAACTGGGCATGCTTGAGTACCGCAAAACCATGCGCGCTATAGCTTCCGGGTTCGACACCGGAGAGTGGCCAGCACCGATCACCGCCGATTACACCGATGAACTGAACGACTTCGATCTGCGCCGCCTTGAAGCGCTGCGTGCTCTGGCATAAGGGGACTAATTATGGAAAACATGAATATCGTAAACGCAGAACAACAGGCACCAAACACAATTTCCGCCAGCAATGCCATTTTCAATGTTCAGGCATTAACTCAGCTTCAGTCTGTTGCTGGATTGATGGCTCAGGCAGCAGTAACAGTACCGGAACACCTTCGCGGAAACCCGGCCGACTGCATGGCGATCATCATGCAGGCCATGCAGTGGGGAATGAACCCATACGCAGTGGCGCAAAAAACGCACCTAGTGAATGGTGTGCTGGGTTACGAAGCTCAGCTGGTCAACGCGGTGATCTCCAGTTCAAATGCGATCGTAGGTCGCTTCCATTATGAGTACGAAGGTGACTGGTCAAAATGCGCCAGCAGCCGGGAGGAAATTGTTAAAAAGCCTGCCAAAGGTGGCGGCACATACGAAAAAAAAGAAGTAGTTCGTGGGTGGACCAGCGCCGATGAGGAAGGCCTGTCCGTACGTGTGGGCGCTGTTATTCGCGGTGAAAGCGAAATTACCTGGGGAGAGCCAGTTTTCCTTTCCAGTGTGATCACCCGAAATTCTCCACTGTGGATTTCAAACCCGAAACAACAAATTGCTTATCTTGCCCTGAAATACTGGGCTCGTCTTTACTGTCCGGCTGTGATCCTCGGCGTGTATAGCCCGGACGAAGTCGAGCAGCGGCCGGAAAAAGAGATCAACCCGGCGCCAGCTCGCGTGAGCCTGGATGAAATGTCTGGTGAAAACGTAACAACCACGCATAGTGCGCAGGCGTCAGCAGTGAATATTGATGGCCTGGCGGACGAATTCCGGGACCGTATCGACGCAGCTGAAGATGTGGACTGCGCCAAAGCCGTACGGGCCGACATTGAAAGCGCTAAAGCAGCACTGGGATCCGCTCTTTTCACCGAACTGAAGAACAAAGCGGTGAAGCGTTATTACCTGGTGGATGCCCGCAACAGAGTCGAAGCAGCAATCAACTCCCTGCCTCAGCCCGACGAGCCGGACGCCACCGAACGCTTCGGGGAAGTTGAGCGTGTGTTGGCGTCAGCGAGACGCCATCTTGGTGATGAACTGCACGAGCAGTACAGCATCACGCTGCTCGATATGAAACCGGAATACATGGGCTAAGGGAGGCGGGAGGGTTCGCCCTCCTGGTAACGATGGTTATGAAACTGATCAATCGAGCCAATAAGCACTCTCCGCTTGCGCGCCAGGCATGCGACATCGCGCTGGCAACGCACGCAGAACGTTACGGAGATTACGGGCGCAGCAAGATGAAAGAGACATATACGGTGAGGGTAGAAGGCGTGAAGGTTTGGGTGGAGGTGGTGAACCGTAAGGCGAGCTACGTGGCCACGGCGATGACCGGCATGCGCCGGCTGCGTTCCCTGCCCGGGCAGGTTTCCTGATACCGAAATTTCAGCGTGTTAATAGGTAGTAATCAGTTTTAATCCGGTCAGTGAAGTACCATGCTGATCGACATTGCGAGAAACGAATATGGCCAGAATGGTGAGCTTAGAGGAATGGGCTGAAGAGGAATTTGGAAGTTTAGCCCCCGGCATTCGTACATTAAAAAAATATGCTAAAGGGCACATGATGGCACCACCGGCCAGAAAAGTTGGCAGGGAGTGGATGATTGATCGTGAGGCCCGATTTATCGGCATTTTAGCTGAGCCAAAAATCGCACCGACCGCAAACCCAAAGTTGAGAAGGATTATTGAAGATGGCTGCCAGACCACGAACCCATAAAATCACCATCCCTAATCTGTACTCAAAACTGGATAAGCGTACCGGTCGCGTGTACTGGCAATATAAGCATCCTTTAACGGGTAAGTTCCACAGTCTTGGCACAGACGCCGATGAAGCCAAACAAGTCGCCAGTGAGGCTAATGACATTATTGCAGAGCAGCGTACTAGGCAAATCCTGAGCGTAAACGAAAAAATCGCCCGCATGCGCGAGTCGAGGGAGTTTATCACCGTCACAACGTGGCTTGATCGCTACCTTGCCATCCAACAGGAGCGACTTGAGACAGGGGATATTAAACTCAACTCAGTGAAACAGAAGAAAAAACCCGTAGAACTGCTTCGCCAGCACTCCGGGATGATGTATCTGAAAGACATTACAACGCTGGAAATAGCGGAAGTCGTGGACATGGTAAAGGCCCAGGGCTACAACCGCATGGCGCAGGTAGTCCGGACTACTTTGATCGACGTTTTCAAGGAAGCTCAGCATGCCGGGCATGTTCCTCCTGGCTACAACCCGGCGCAGGCCACACGTCAGCCGCGCAATCGGGTGATACGAGAACGACTTTCCCTCGAGGAGTGGAAAGCAATTTACGCCGCGGCCGAACACCACCCGCCATATCTTCAGTGCGCGATGCTGCTGGCCGTCGTCACCGGTCAGCGAATCGGGGATATTTCCCGAATGAAGTTCACCGACATCTGGGATGACATGCTCCACGTCGAGCAAGAAAAGACTGGTGCCAAAGTGGCGCTGCCACTATCACTCCGTTGTGAGGCGCTGAATATTTCCCTGCGTGAGGTTGTGGCTAAATGCCGTGATGCCGTGGTCAGCAAATACCTTGTGCATTTTCGGCACAGCACATCGCAGGCAACAAGGGGCGATAAAGTGTCAGCCAGTTCGATAACAACTACATTCAAAAAAGCAAGAAACCGCTCAGGACTTTCATGGTCTGACGGAAAGGCACCGACATTTCACGAACAACGTTCGCTGTCAGAAAGACTCTATGAGGGTCAGGGCATCGATACACAAAAATTACTCGGTCATAAATCGCCACAACAGACGGCAAGATACCATGATGACCGGGGAAAAGACTGGACGGTCATAGCCGTTTGAGTAGCATATTTTATAGCCAGTTTTGGGGAAGAGTTTTGGGGAGGTTTTGGGGAAAGAAAAAGGCCAACATAAATTTAACATCTATGTTGGCTGTATGTTACAAAAATAGTATTACATATGGCTGATGATCGCGTCGCCAAACTCTGAACATTTCAGCAGCTTAGCACCTTCCATCAGACGTTCGAAGTCATAGGTTACGGTCTTCGCGGCAATCGCGCCTTCCATACCTTTAACAATCAGGTCTGCGGCTTCGAACCATTCCATATGACGCAGCATCATTTCAGCAGAGAGGATCACGGAACCTGGGTTCACTTTGTCCTGACCTGCGTATTTCGGTGCGGTGCCGTGGGTAGCTTCGAACAGAGCGCATTCGTCACCGATGTTCGCGCCTGGGGCAATACCGATACCGCCTACCTGGGCTGCCAGCGCATCAGAGATGTAGTCGCCGTTCAGGTTCATACAGGCGATCACGTCGTATTCAGCCGGACGCAGCAGGATCTGTTGCAGGAACGCATCGGCAATCACATCTTTAACGATGATCTCTTTGCCGGTGTTCGGGTTCTTGATTTTCTGCCACGGGCCGCCATCGATCAGCTCGCCGCCGAATTCTTCTTTCGCCAGCTGGTAGCCCCAGTCTTTGAAAGCGCCTTCGGTGAACTTCATGATGTTGCCTTTGTGAACCAGGGTCACAGAGTCGCGATCGTTGGTGATAGCGTACTGGATCGCTGCACGCACCAGACGCTTGGTCCCTTCTTCAGAACACGGCTTCACGCCAATACCACAATGTTCCGGGAAGCGGATTTTCTTCACGCCCATTTCGTCGCGCAGGAATTTGATCACTTTTTCAGCTTCGGCGCTGTCCGCTTTCCATTCGATACCGGCATAAATGTCTTCGGCGTTTTCGCGGAAGATCACCATATCGGTCAGGTCAGGACGTTTAACCGGGCTTGGCACGCCTTCATAGTAACGTACCGGACGCAGACAGACGTACAGATCCAGCTCCTGGCGCAGGGCCACGTTCAGGGAGCGAATGCCACCGCCTACCGGGGTAGTCAGCGGGCCTTTGATCGCCACACGGTAGTCGCGGATCAGATCAAGGGTCTCTTTTGGCAGCCAGACGTCCTGGCCATAAATCTGGGTGGATTTTTCACCGGTGTAAATTTCCATCCAGGAAATCTTACGCTCACCTTTGTAGGCTTTTTCCACGGCGGCATTCACCACCTTCAGCATAGGCGGGGTCACGTCCACACCGATCCCATCGCCTTCGATGAATGGGATAATCGGATTATTAGGAACATTGAGTTTGCCGTTTTGCAGGGTGATCTTCTGACCTTCCGTCGGAACAACTACTTTGCTTTCCATTCACCTCTCCTTCGAGCGCTTCTGGTTATGACTGATTTTTTGTTAATGAATTGTAATGAGCCTGTCAATACTAACTGATTGTTGGGTTTCATGAAAGGCACTCGTTATTCGGTTATAATGCGGCAATTGATAACTTCTGAAAATACCATGCTGAAAACTTCTAATAGAAATCACCGGGTTAAGCGATTCAGCTCACGACTTACTGCTAAGCGCCCCACGGAAAGCGGGCCGAAACGGGTCATCCTGTTCAATAAACCCTACGATGTGTTGCCACAGTTCACCGACGAAGCCGGACGGCGAACGCTGAAGGATTTTATTCCGGTAGCGGGCGTGTACGCTGCCGGTCGTTTAGATCGCGACAGCGAAGGATTACTGGTGCTGACAAACGACGGCGCGCTCCAGGCGCAGTTGACGCAGCCCGGTAAACGTACCGGCAAAATCTATTATGTGCAGATTGAAGGCGAACCGAATGACGAGGCGCTGGCCGCGCTGCGTAACGGCGTGATCCTCAACGATGGCCCGACGCTACCGGCGGGTATCGAGCGGGTTGACGAGCCGGACTGGCTGTGGCCGCGCAATCCGCCGATCCGTGAGCGTAAAGCGATCCCCACCTGCTGGCTGAAAGTCACCCTTTATGAAGGCCGTAACCGCCAGGTTCGCCGCATGACGGCCCACGTGGGTCATCCTACGCTGCGGCTGATCCGCTATGCGATGGGCGGGTATACGCTGGATTCACTTGCTAACGGCGAGTGGCGAGACGCCACCGATAATGCCACTGAATAAGGATAAGAATATGTTTAAACCCCACGTTACGGTCGCCTGCGTCGTTCATGCGCAGGGCAAATTTTTAGTGGTGGAAGAGAGGGTTAACGGCAAGGCCACCTGGAACCAGCCTGCCGGGCATCTGGAAGCGGATGAAACGCTGGTGCAGGCGGCACAACGCGAGCTTTATGAAGAAACCGGCATCGTTGCCTGCCCGCAGCACTTTATCCGCATGCATCAGTGGATCGCCCCTGACCGTACGCCCTTCCTGCGTTTTCTGTTTGCCATTGAACTTGACACTCTGTGCGCTACTGAACCCCATGACAGCGATATTGACCGCTGCCTGTGGGTCAGTGCCGAGGAGATCCTCACCGCCGACAACCTGCGCTCCCCGCTGGTTGCGGAAAGTATTCGTAGCTGGCAGACCGGGCAGCGACACCCGCTGGCGCTGATCGGTGAATTTAACTGGCCGTTTACAGGGGATGCCTGAGTCGCTAACGCGTGATAGAATACGCCGCCTTGAAGTTCAATGTCGTGAGTATTCTATGTCTGATAGCCCAAAAAAAGTGATCGTCGGCATGTCCGGCGGTGTCGATTCTTCCGTCTCTGCTTACCTGTTACAACAACAGGGGTACCAGGTTGAAGGCCTGTTCATGAAGAACTGGGAAGAAGATGACGGCGAAGAATACTGCACTGCTGCCGCCGATCTTGCCGATGCGCAGGCGGTGTGCGACAAACTTGGCATCGAGCTGCACACCGTAAACTTTGCCGCAGAATACTGGGATAACGTGTTCGAGCATTTCCTGGCGGAATATAAAGCCGGGCGCACCCCGAACCCGGATATTCTGTGCAACAAAGAGATTAAATTTAAAGCCTTCCTCGAATTTGCCGCTGAAGACCTGGGCGCGGACTATATCGCGACCGGCCACTACGTGCGTCGCGCGGATGTCGATGGCAAAAGCCGTCTCTTGCGCGGTCTGGATGGCAACAAAGATCAGAGCTACTTCCTCTATACCCTCGGTCACGAACAGATTGCGCAAAGCCTGTTCCCGGTGGGTGAGCTGGAAAAACCGCAGGTACGTCAGATAGCTGAAGAGCTGGGTCTGATTACCGCGAAGAAAAAAGACTCCACCGGTATCTGCTTTATCGGTGAGCGCAAGTTCCGCGAATTCCTCGGTCGTTATCTGCCTGCCCAGCCGGGCAAAATCGTCACCGTTGACGGTGACACCATTGGCGAGCACCAGGGTCTGATGTACCACACGCTGGGTCAGCGTAAAGGTCTCGGCATCGGCGGCACCAAAGAAGGCAGCGAAGACCCGTGGTATGTGGTGGATAAAGACGTTGAAAACAACGTGCTGATTGTCGCCCAGGGCCATGACCATCCGCGCCTGATGTCGGTGGGTCTGATTGCCCAACAGCTGCACTGGGTGGATCGTCAACCGCTGACCGGCACGCTGCAATGCACCGTTAAAACGCGCTACCGTCAGACGGACATTCCCTGCACGGTGACCGCACTTGATGAAGACAGGATTGACGTTCGCTTTGACGAACCGGTTGCTGCCGTTACCCCTGGCCAGTCCGCAGTATTTTACCTGGGTGACGTGTGCCTCGGCGGCGGCATCATTGAGCAGCGCCTGCCGCTGCCGATTTAACGCCTGATACAAAGCGAAAGTAAGGAGACAACGTGGCAAAAAATTATTATGACATCACAATTGCGCTGGCGGGAATTTGCCAGTCAGCCCGTCTGGTGCAGGAGCTTGCACATCACGGGCATTGCGATGCCGACGCGCTGCATGTATCACTTAACAGCGTGATTGATTTAAGCCCGGACTCCACGCTCGGTGTGTTTGGCGGCAGCGAAGCCAACCTGCGCATCGGCCTTGAAACCCTGCTCGGCGTGCTGAATGCCAGCAGCCGTCAGGGACTGAATGCGGAACTGACGCGCTATACGCTGAGCCTGATGGTGCTGGAACGTAAACTGTCGGCCAATAAAGGCGCGATGAATACGCTGGGCAGCCGCATCGACGGCTTGCAGCGCCAGCTCGATCATTTCGACTTGCAGTCCGATACGCTGCTGAGCGCTATGGCGGCCATTTATGTGGATGTGATCAGCCCTCTCGGGCCGCGCATTCAGGTCACCGGCTCCCCGGCGGTGCTGCAAAGTTCGCAGGTGCAGGCCAAAGTGCGCGCCGCTCTGCTGGCTGGCATCCGGGCCGCAGTGCTGTGGCACCAGGTTGGCGGTGGCCGTCTGCAATTAATGTTTTCCCGTAATCGCCTGTCCACGCAGGCCAAACAAATTCTTGCTCATTGTTAACTCCCGGAGTTGTGACCTATGGAATTATCCTCACTGACCGCTGTATCCCCTGTCGATGGACGCTACGGCGATAAAGTCAGCGCGCTGCGCGGGATTTTCAGCGAATACGGTTTGCTGAAGTTTCGTGTACAGGTAGAAGTTCGCTGGCTGCAAAAGCTGGCCGCGCATGCAGCTGTCAAGGAAGTTCCTGCTTTTGCTGCGCACGCAAACGGTTACCTTGATAAAATCGTCGCTGAATTTAATGAAGCTGACGCTGCGCGCATTAAAACCATCGAACGCACCACCAATCACGACGTGAAAGCGGTGGAGTATTTTCTGAAAGAGAAAGTGGCGGATATCCCTGAACTGCATGCCGTGTCTGAGTTCATCCACTTCGCCTGTACCTCAGAAGATATTAATAACCTGTCTCACGCCCTGATGCTGCAAACCGCCCGTGAAGAGGTGATCCTGCCTTACTGGCGTAAAGTGATCGACGCGGTGAAAGATCTGGCGGTGCAGTACCGCGACATCCCGCTGCTGTCACGGACCCACGGCCAGCCGGCAACGCCGTCCACCATGGGTAAAGAGATGGCGAACGTCGCCTACCGTATGGAGCGTCAGTACCGCCAGCTCACGCAGGTGGAGATCCTGGGTAAAATCAACGGCGCCGTGGGCAACTATAACGCGCATATTGCAGCGTATCCGGAAGTTGACTGGCACCAGTTCAGCGAAGAGTTTGTGACCTCCCTCGGTATCCAGTGGAACCCGTACACCACGCAGATCGAGCCACACGACTATATTGCCGAGCTGTTTGACTGCATCGCCCGCTTTAACACCATCCTGATCGATTTCGACCGTGATGTGTGGGGCTACGTGGCGCTGAACCACTTCAAGCAGAAAACCATCGCCGGTGAAATCGGCTCGTCCACCATGCCGCACAAAGTAAACCCGATTGACTTCGAAAACTCCGAAGGCAACCTGGGCCTGTCGAATGCGCTGTTGCAGCATCTGGCGAGCAAACTGCCGGTCTCCCGCTGGCAGCGCGACCTGACTGACTCCACCGTGCTGCGTAACCTTGGCGTTGGCATCGGTTATGCGCTGATCGCCTATCAGTCGACGCTGAAAGGCGTGAGCAAACTGGAAGTGAACCGCGAGCGTCTGCTGGACGAGCTGGATCATAACTGGGAAGTGCTGGCTGAGCCGATCCAGACGGTTATGCGTCGTTACGGCATCGAGAAGCCGTATGAGAAGCTCAAAGAGCTGACTCGCGGCAAGCGCGTTGACGCGGAAGGCATGAAGCAGTTCATCGACAGCCTCGAACTGCCGGAAGAAGAGAAAACGCGTCTGAAGGCCATGACCCCGGCAAATTACCTTGGCCGCGCCATCACCATGGTTGACGAACTGAAGTAATTTTCCCCGCCCTTCGCCCCCTTCCCGCCCGGAAAGGGGGCTGTTTAGTAAATGTTTATGCCTTGCGTAACATAATCCGCGTTAAACTCATCACATCAAAGACAAAAGCGAGGCCAGACAATGCGCGTACTCGTAGTGGAAGACAATGCCCTTCTGCGTCACCATCTTAAAGTACAGCTACAGGAGCTGGGCCATCAGGTAGACGATGCGGAAGATGCGAAAGAAGCCGATTACTACTTAAACGAGCATATTCCCGATATTGCGCTGGTGGATCTGGGTCTGCCGGATGAAGACGGGCTGTCGCTGATCCGCCGCTGGCGCAGCAATGAAGTCTCGCTGCCTGTGCTGGTGCTGACCGCCCGCGAAGGCTGGCAGGATAAAGTCGAAGTGCTGAGCGCCGGTGCGGATGATTATGTCACCAAGCCGTTTCATATCGAAGAAGTGGTGGCGCGGATGCAGGCGCTGATGCGCCGCAACAGCGGGCTGGCGTCACAGGTGATTTCCATGCCGCCGTTCCAGGTCGATCTTTCCCGCCGGGAGCTGTCGGTAAATGGCGAAGTGATCAAACTCACGGCCTTCGAGTACACCATTATGGAAACGCTGATCCGCAACAGCGGCAAAGTGGTCAGCAAAGATTCGCTGATGTTGCAGCTTTATCCGGATGCCGAGCTGCGCGAAAGCCATACCATCGACGTGCTGATGGGGCGTCTGCGCAAGAAAATTCAGGCGCAGCACCCGGATGATGTGATCACTACCGTGCGCGGTCAGGGCTATCTTTTCGAACTGCGCGAATGAGAAAACTGCTGCGTCGCCTTTTACCGCTCTCGCTGCGGGTACGCTTTTTACTGGCCACCGCTGGCGTGGTAATGGTGCTGTCGCTGGCCTACGGCATGGTGGCGCTGGTGGGTTACAGCGTCAGCTTCGATAAAACTACCTTCCGTCTGCTGCGCGGCGAGAGCAACCTGTTTTATACCCTCTCCCGCTGGGAAAATAATCACTTCAGTATTGAGATCCCCGAAAACCTGAATCTGCAAAGCCCGTCGATGGCGCTGATCTATGATCAGCACGGCAAGCTGCTGTGGGCGCAGCGCGACGTGCCGTGGCTCATCAAACGTATTCGTCCGGAATGGTTACAGGCTAACGGCTTTCATGAAATCGAAGCCGATGCGAATGCCTCCAGCCTGCTGCTGAGCAGCGATCATAATGCCCAACAGCAGTTGCAGGCGATCCGCGACGATGACAGCGACAGTGAGATGACGCACTCGGTGGCGATTAACGTCTATCCCGCCACGGCGCGTATGCCGCAGCTTTCTATTGTGGTGATCGACACCATCCCCATTGAGCTGAAGCGCTCTTACATGGTGTGGAGCTGGTTTATTTATGTGCTGGCCGCCAATCTGCTGCTGGTGATCCCGCTGCTGTGGATCGCGGCCTGGTGGAGCCTGCGCCCCATCGAAGCCCTGGCGGGCGAGGTGCGCGAGCTGGAAGAACATCATCGCGAGCGGCTGAACCCGGAAACGACCCGCGAACTGACCAGCCTGGTGAGCAATCTTAACCGCCTGCTGAAAAGCGAACGCGATCGCTATGATAAATACCGCACCACCCTGACTGACCTCACCCATAGCCTGAAAACGCCGCTGGCGGTGCTGCAAAGCACCCTGCGCTCGTTGCGCAGCGAAAAGCTGACGGTCAGCGACGCCGAGCCGGTGATGCTCGAGCAGATCAGCCGCATTTCACAACAGATCGGCTATTACCTGCACCGCGCCAGTATGCGCAGCGGCAGTATGTTGTTGAGCCGCGAACTGCACCCGGTCGCACCGCTGCTGGATAATCTGACTTCGGCGTTGAATAAGGTTTACCAGCGTAAAGGCGTGGACATCAGCCTCGATATCTCACCGGAAATCACTTTTGTCGGCGAGCAGACGGATTTTATGGAAGTGATGGGCAACGTGCTGGATAACGCCTGCAAATACTGCCTGGAATTTGTGGAAGTGTCCGCGCATCTGCACGAAGACCAGCTGCATATTATTGTCGAAGATGACGGTCCTGGTATTCCCGCCAGTAAGCGCGATCTGGTGTTTGACCGAGGTCAGCGCGCAGATACGCTGCGGCCCGGCCAGGGGGTAGGCTTGTCGGTAGCGCGGGAGATTGTCGAGCAGTATGACGGCAGGATCCTGACGGGTGAAAGCCTGCTCGGTGGCGCACGTATGGAAGTGATTTTTGCCCGCCAGCATCTCATCTCCGCTGATAATTAGCGCATCCAGATAAAATAAGCGCGCCCGCTGCACGCAGCCTGTCATCCTTCCGTTATAATCCGTTTCAGGTACGTAAGCCCTGGAAAATGATATGGACTACCATTTAACGTTAGACTGGCCCGACTTCATCGCACGCTACTGGCAAAAACGCCCTGTCGTGCTGAAACGGGGTTTTGCAAATTTTGTCGATCCACTGTCGCCGGATGAACTGGCGGGACTGGCGATGGAAAGTGAAGTGGACAGCCGCCTGGTGAGCCATCAGGAAGGCAAATGGCAGGTCAGCCATGGGCCGTTTGAGAGCTACGATCACCTCGGCGAAACCAACTGGTCGCTGCTGGTCCAGGCGGTGGATCACTGGCATCAGCCAACCGCCGCGCTGATGCGCCCTTTCCGCATGCTCCCCGACTGGCGCATTGATGATTTAATGATCTCCTTCTCCGTGCCCGGTGGCGGCGTGGGTCCGCATTTCGATCAGTACGACGTGTTTATCATTCAGGGTACCGGCCGCCGACGCTGGCGCGTGGGCGAGAAAGTGGCGATGAAACAGCACTGTCCGCACCCGGATCTGCTCCAGGTCGATCCCTTCGACGCCATCATCGATGAAGAGATGGAGCCAGGCGATATTCTCTATATCCCGCCAGGATTCCCGCATGAAGGCTATTCGCTGGAAAACTCGATGAACTATTCGGTGGGCTTCCGCGCGCCGAGTGGCCGCGAGCTGATCAGCGGTTTTGCCGACTATGTATTACAGCGTGAACTGGGCAGCCAGCGTTATACCGATCCGGACGTGCCGCCGCGCGAACATCCGGCAGACATTCTGCCACAGGAGCTGGATCGTCTGCGGGCCACCATGCTCGATCTGATCAATCAGCCGGAGCATTTCCAGCAGTGGTTTGGCGAGTTTGTCTCCCAGTCGCGTCACGAGCTGGATGTCGCTCCGCCGGAACCGCCGTATCAGCCGGATGAGATCTACGACTCATTGCAACAGGGCGATAAACTGGTGCGTCTGGGCGGGCTACGCGTGTTGCGGATTGGCGATGATGTCTTCGCCAACGGTGAGAAGATTGAGTCACCGCACCGCCCTGCACTGGCAGCACTTGCCAGCCATATGGTGATCACCGCCGACACGCTTGGCGATGCGCTGGAAGATCCTTCTTTCCTCGCTATGCTCGCCGCGCTGGTCAACAGCGGTTACTGGTTCTTTGAAGATTAAGATGTGAACAGGCCCGGTGGCGCTACGCTTACCGGGCCTGTGGGTTACGTGGATGTTATTGCCCGGTGGCGCTGCGCTTACCGGGCCTACGGGTTTCGTGAATGTTATTTCCCGGTGGCACTACGCTTACCGGGCCTACGGGTATGGTCAAACGTAGGCCGGGCAAGCGGAAGCGCCGCCCGGCGATACTACTCTTCCCGCCGCTCCCCTACGGGCCACTCCCCTACCTCACCCGCCCAGTCAGGCGGATAAATACCGTCCCGCACATCACGATGATAAGTTGAATAAGGCCAGTCGCGCACCCGCGCCACCCAGCCATGCTTTACCGGATTGATATTGATGTAATCCCGATGCCTGCGCATATCCTCCTCGTCCCGCAAGGTATGCTCCCAGAACCTGGGCTGCCAGACTTCACCTCTGTTCAGCGAGCGGGTGAACATTTTCTTCAGATCCCGCCAGCGACCGGAAAAATCGCTGTCATTCGCGGGTAGTGTCCAGATGCAGTGCATGTGATCGGGAAGAATAACCCAGGCATCAATATGGAAGGGTTTACGTTGTTTAACAAAGGATGTGGCCTTGCGAAGCAGATCAACGTGGCGGATCAACACGTCACTTTGCCGGTTTTTCAGGTTAACCGTAAAAAACCAGCTGCCTCCGGGGATATAATGACGACGATAATTCGACATGCGGTAATCCTTTACCTGTGGGAATTGTGACGCCCGGTGGCGCTGCGCTTACCGGGCCTACAACGGTATGGTCGAACCCAAAACGTAGGCCGGGCAAGCGCAGCGCCGCCCGGCGTTAATGGCTTTTTGCCGTTAACTCTGCGATACGCACGATCACTTTTACCGCTTTTTCCATGCCTTCCAGCGTCACGAATTCATGCTTGCCGTGGTAGTTATAGCCACCGGTAAAGATGTTCGGGCATGGCAATCCCATAAAGGATAACTGTGCGCCGTCTGTGCCGCCGCGGATGGGTTTCATGACCGGTTCAATGTCGCAATCGCGCATCGCCTGTTGGGCAATGTCGATGATGTGCGGAAACTCAGCGACTTTATCGCGCATGTTATAGTAGCTGTCCTCGATCACCAGTTCTATATAGCAGTCCGGATGCAGCCCCTTGCCGACCTTTTTGGCGATCTCCATCATTTTACGTTTGCGCGCCTCAAAAGCCTAGCGGTCAAAATCGCGGATGATGTAGTGCATCTCGGCGCGATCTACGGTTCCTTTAATGCTGGTCAGATGATAAAAACCTTCATACCCTTCCGTCTGCTCCGGGCTTTCCTCTGGCGGTACTTCAGCATGGATGCGGCTGGCAAGGGACAATGCATTGACCATGACGCCTTTCGCGGTGCCGGGATGGACGTTGTTGCCAACAATTTTGATGGTCACCGATGCGGCGTTGAAGTTTTCAAATTCCAGCTCGCCTACGCCGCCGCCGTCAATGGTATAAGCCCAGCGCGCATCGAAGGCATCGACGTCAAAATGTTTCGCGCCTTTGCCCACCTCTTCATCCGGCGTAAAGGCCACGCGAATATCACCATGGGGGATATTTTGCTGGATCAGCACCGACAGTGCCGTCATGATTTCCGCCACGCCTGCTTTGTCGTCGGCTCCGAGCAGCGTTTTGCCGTCGGTGGTGATCAGCGTCTGGCCGAGCAGCTGATGCAGCACCGGGAACATGACCGGGGATAACACTTCATCACCCACGCCAAGCGCAATATCGCCGCCGCGATAGCTCTCGACAATCTGCGGATTGACGTTCTTGCCGGTAAAGTCAGGTGAGGTGTCAACATGCGAAATAAAGCCGATAGCCGGAATGTCGCCCGGTACGTTGGCTGGCAGGGTAGCCATCACCGTGCCTTTTTCGCTCAGGGTGACGTTAATAAGCCCCATCTCTTCCAGCTGTTCTTTTAGCAACTCCAACAGCTTCCATTGCCCTTCGGTACTCGGAACCTGTCTGACGCCCGGTTTTGATTGTGTATCCAGCGAAACGTAGTGCAAAAAACGCTCTAGTAATTTATCCATGCGGGCCACCCTCACTATTTGAGACAACATTATTGATAAGCGTGAAAACAGAAATATTGCGTCAGGTCACTTTTACCCGTGCAAACGAGAATTTTTTAGCTTACGCGACCCCAGAGTTAAGCATGGTTGAGAAAATCCGCCTCTGAAAGGGAATATCTCACAAGGATTGGCGATTTCAGTGCTTTGCCGTAGAATGCCAGGCCTTATTAATGTGTCAAACCCTAAGGTGGTTAATCACAAACCCCGCAATGGTAAGCCGTCCGTTGCGTCTACATGGGACAGAGTAAAAAATTGAATACACACACGCGTTCGCTTTCGCCGTTGGTGCATCTGGCGGGAATCCGGAAAAGCTTTGATGGAAAAAATGTTATTTCCGATCTTAACCTGACCATCAATAATGGCGAATTCCTGACACTGCTTGGCCCCTCTGGCTGTGGTAAAACCACGGTTCTGCGCCTGATTGCCGGGCTGGAAAACGTGGATGCTGGCCATATCCATCTCGAAGACCAGGACATCACCCAGGTTCCGGCTGAACACCGCCACGTCAATACGGTTTTTCAAAGCTATGCGCTTTTCCCGCACATGACCGTTTTTGAAAACGTGGCCTTTGGCCTGCGAATGCAAAAAACGCCAGCCGATCAAATTACCCCGCGCGTGACCGAAGCCCTGCGCATGGTGCAGCTGGATACCTTCGCCGAACGTAAACCGCATCAGCTGTCCGGCGGACAACAGCAGCGCGTCGCCATCGCCCGAGCGGTGGTCAACAAGCCGCGTCTGTTACTGCTCGATGAATCCCTTTCCGCACTCGATTACAAACTGCGCAAACAGATGCAGAACGAACTCAAGGCCCTGCAACGTAAGCTCGGCATCACCTTTGTGTTCGTAACTCACGATCAGGAAGAAGCGCTGACCATGTCCGACCGTATCGTGGTGATGCGCGACGGTAAGATCGAGCAGGACGGCACACCGCGTGAAATTTACGAAGAGCCGAAGAATCTGTTCGTCGCCAGCTTTATTGGTGAGATCAACCTGTTCAATGCCACGGTCATTGAACGCCTGGACGACCAGCGCGTGCGTGCCAGCGTCGAAGGCCGCGAATGTAATATCCACGTCAATTTCCCGGTGGTAAAAGGCCAGCGTCTGAACGTCATGCTGCGCCCGGAAGATCTGCGCGTTGAGGAGATCAACGACAGCCGCGAGGTGGAAGGTCTGATTGGCTTTGTGCGTGAGCGCAACTATAAAGGCATGACGCTGGAATCGGTGGTGGAGCTGGAAAACGGCAAGATGGTGATGGTCAGCGAATTCTTTAACGAAGACGACCCGGATTTTGACCACTCGCTGGATCAAAAGATGGCCATCAACTGGGTAGAAAGCTGGGAGGTCGTACTGCCTGATGAAGAGCACAAGTAAATTCCAGAATGTGGTGATCGCGACCGTCGTCGGCTGGCTTGTGCTGTTTGTCTTTCTGCCCAACCTGATGATCATTGTCACCAGCTTCTTAACCCGTGACGATGCCTCGTTTGTCAGCATGGTGTTTACGCTGGACAACTATTCGCGTCTGCTCGATCCGCTCTATTTCGATGTGCTGCTGCACTCGCTGAATATGGCGCTGATCGCCACCCTCGCCTGCCTGGCGCTCGGCTATCCTTTTGCGTGGTTTCTGGCGAAGCTGCCGCAGAAGGTGCGCCCGTTGCTGCTGTTTTTACTGATCGTCCCCTTCTGGACCAACTCCCTGATCCGCATTTACGGCCTGAAACTGTTTCTCAGCACCAAAGGCTATCTGAATGCGTTTCTGCTGTGGCTGGGGGTGATTGATACGCCGCTGCGCATTATGTTCACGCCGGGCGCGGTGATCATCGGGCTGGTCTATATCCTGCTGCCGTTTATGGTGATGCCGCTGTGGTCGAGCATCGAAAAACTCGATAAACCGCTGCTGGAGGCCGCCCGCGACCTGGGTGCCAGCAAGCTGCAAACCTTTATCCGCATTATTATTCCGCTGACCATGCCGGGCATTATCGCGGGCTGTCTGCTGGTGATGCTGCCGGCGATGGGGCTGTTCTACGTCTCGGATCTGATGGGCGGCGCGAAAAACCTGCTGATTGGTAACGTCATTAAAAGCCAGTTCCTGAATATTCGCGACTGGCCGTTCGGCTCCGCCACCAGCATTACGCTGACGGTGGTCATGGGCCTGATGCTGCTGGTCTACTGGCGGGCAATGCGTTTTCTGAATAAAAAGGTGGAACTGGAATGATCGGTCGCCTGCTGCGCGGCGGTTTTATGGCCGCCATTTACGCTTTTCTTTATATTCCGATCATCATTCTGATCGTGAACTCCTTTAATCAGGCCCGTTTTGGCATTAACTGGCACGGTTTTACCACCGACTGGTATAGCCTGCTGATGAATAACGACAGCCTGTTACAGGCCGCCCGTCACTCGCTGACCATGGCGGTGCTATCGGCGACCTTTGCCACGCTGATTGGCTCGCTGACGGCAGTGGCGCTTTACCGTTACCGTTTTCGCGGCAAACCTTTCGTCAGCGGCATGCTGTTTGTGGTGATGATGTCTCCGGACATCGTCATGGCTATTTCGCTGCTGGTGCTGTTTATGCTGATTGGCATCCAACTGGGCTTCTGGTCGCTGCTGTTTTCGCATATCACCTTCTGCCTGCCGTTTGTAGTGGTCACCGTCTATTCACGGCTGAAAGGATTTGATGTGCGGATGCTGGAAGCGGCGAAAGATCTGGGTGCCAGTGAAGTGATCATTTTGCGCAAAATCATTCTGCCGCTGGCGATGCCTGCCGTGGCTGCTGGGTGGGTGCTGAGCTTTACCCTGTCGATGGATGATGTAGTGGTCTCTTCTTTTGTTACCGGACCGGGCTATGAAATTCTGCCATTGAAAATCTATTCAATGGTGAAAGTCGGCGTATCACCGGAGGTGAACGCGCTGGCCACTATCCTGTTAGTACTCTCGCTGGTTCTGGTGATCGCCAGTCAGCTTATTGCACGTGATAAAACTAAATCTCAGGGGACGTTAAAATGATCAAATGGTCACGCCACCTGCTCGCAGCGGGCGCTCTGGCAATGGGTATGAGCGCTGCGCACGCGGACAACAATACGCTCTATTTCTATAACTGGACCGAGTATGTGCCGCCTGGCCTGCTGGAACAGTTCACCAAAGAGACAGGGATCAAGGTGATCTATTCGACCTACGAGTCGAATGAAACCATGTACGCCAAGCTTAAAACCTACAAAGACGGCGCGTACGATCTGGTGGTGCCCTCCACCTATTTCGTCGATAAAATGCGCAAAGAGGGCATGATCCAGAAGATCGATAAAACGAAGCTCACCAACTTCGGTAACCTCGATCCGGATATGCTCAACAAGCCATTCGATCCGCAGAACGACTATTCCATTCCCTATATCTGGGGCGCGACCGCCATCGGCGTGAACAGCGAAGCTATCGATCCGTCCACCATTACTGGCTGGGGCGATTTGTGGAAACCGGAATACAAAAGCAGCCTGCTGCTGACCGACGATGCGCGGGAAGTGTTCCAGGTGGCGCTGCGTAAGCTGGGTATGTCCGGCAATACCACCGATCCGAAAGAGATCGAAGCGGCATATCAGGAGCTGAAAAAACTGATGCCAAACGTGGCCGCGTTTAACTCGGATAATCCGGCGAACCCGTACATGGAAGGCGAAGTCAATCTGGGGATGGTGTGGAACGGCTCGGCGTATGTGGCGCGTCAGTCAGGTACGCCGTTGCAGATCGTCTGGCCGAAAGAAGGCGGTATTTTCTGGATGGACAGCCTGGCGATCCCGGCCAACGCGAAAAACGTCGACGGCGCGCTGAAGTTAATTAACTTCCTGCTGCGTCCGGACGTGGCGAAACAGGTGGCGGAAACCATCGGCTATCCGACGCCAAACCTGGCGGCACGTAAACTGCTGGCCCCGGACGTGGCGAATGACAAATCGCTGTATCCGGATGCGGACACCATCAGCAAAGGCGAATGGCAGAACGATGTCGGCGCAGCAAGCGCGCTTTATGAAGAGTATTATCAGAAGCTGAAAGCCGGACGGTAAATCTTTCCCCTCACCCCGACCCTCTCCCTAAGGGAGAGGGAGAAAGGCGAGTCCACGACCGGACTGTCCCCTCTCCCAGGGGTGAGGGATTATCTCACAGCCCTTTCAACAATCTCTCTACAAACTCCGGCACCACCACACTCGCCAGTCCGTAATGCTTCTCTTCAAATTCGCTGCCGACCTGGCTTGGCTCGAGGTTGAGTTCAACCGTATGCGCGCCCTGCAAACGCGCTTCATGCACAAAGCCCGCCGCGGGATAGACGTGCCCGGAAGTGCCGATGGCGATGAATACGTCGGCCATCGCCAGCGCGCTGTATATCTCATCAATCCCCAGCGGCATTTCGCCGAACCACACCACGTGCGGGCGCAGCGTCGAGGGGAACTGGCAGCAGTGGCATTTGTCTTCCGGCGTAATATCTCCGGTCCACTCCAGCACCTGGCCACTTTGGGTACAGCGTACTTTCAGCAGTTCACCATGCATATGCAGGACGTTTTTATTGCCGGCGCGTTCATGCAGGTTGTCGATATTCTGCGTCACCAGCAAAAAACGATCGCCGAGGGCGGCTTCCAGTTGCGCGAGCGCCAGGTGCGCGGCGTTCGGCGCGATCTCTGGCTGCTGCAACTGGCGACGGCGGGCGTTATAAAATGACTGCACCAGCGCCGGATCGCGGGCGAACCCTTCCGGCGTGGCAACGTCTTCGACATGATGTTCTTCCCACAGGCCATCGGCCGCGCGGAAAGTGCGAATCCCTGACTCGGCGGAGATCCCCGCCCCGGTCAGTACCACCACTCTCGGTTTTTCCATCACTTCGGGCACCACTCTGTCTCTGAAAAAAATTCGCTGACGTAAACGCTCATGCAGACGGCGTTTGTTACGGCGAAAACGGCTTAGACGATGTAACCGGCGCGACTGCATATCAACCTCTTTAGGCTAGTCGGTGAGGTGAAGGAAGGCCGCCCCGCGCATACCACCTGCATCGCCATGGCGTGCGCGTTCAATACGCGGCAGGCGGGCAACAGGCAGCAAATGCGGCGGTAAGCGGTCGGCGATAAGCGTGGTCAGCGCGGAGAAATTTGATAATCCTCCGCCGATGACCAGCAAATCGGGGTCCACAATCGTCAGTATATTGCCCAGGCACACCGCGAGCAGATCCGCGTAGCGCGCCACATGGGCGCGGGCATGGGCATCTCCCTGCTCATAGAGCGCGATAATTTCCGGGGAGGATAAAGATTGATCGTAGAAGTGTTGGTACAGCCATGCAAAGCCGCGACCAGAAAGATAGTTCTCAATACAGCCGAGTTTGCCGCAGCCGCAACGGGTCAGCGGGAAGTCGAAGCCGACCACATCAAAGGCATCGACCGGCAGACGGATATGCCCGAACTCACCGGTGATATAGCTGCGTCCGGTAATGGATTTGCCGTTCAGCACCAGACCACCGCCAACGCCGGTGCCGAGGATCAGCCCCATCACCAGCGGATATTGCTTAAATTCATCGTCCCAGGCTTCCGACAGCGCAAAGCAGTTGGCGTCGTTGTCCAGTCGGACATCCCGCGCCAGCAGCGCCGAGAGATCCGCGCGCAGCGGTTTGCCACTGGCCGCCGGCACGTTGGCGGCATACAGCGTGCCGTCTGCGGTTTCCGGCATACCGGGGATACCGATGCCAACCGAGCCTTTCACGCCATAGCGTGCATCGGCCTCATGCACCAGAGACGCGACCGCGTTAAGAAACGCGTCATAACCTTCACGGGGCGTGGCGACACGGGTTTCATGGCATAACCGCCGGTCAGCGTCGAAAACGCCCATCGCAATTTTTGTACCACCAATATCAAATCCGTAATACATCGCCACTCCTTGTCGGTTATTGGCCGCTCAGCACCCTCGCCGGATCAATGTTGCTGGCGCGGCGGGCTGGATACCAGCTGGCCAACAGGCTCAGCACCAGCGCCGTAACCAGCACGTAGACCACATCCAGCGCATGCAGTTCTGACGGCAGGAAATCAATAAAATAGATATCGCCGGAGAGGAACTGATGACCAATAAGACGCTCGAGGCCATTCATGATCGGCGTGAGATTCAGCGACACCAGCACGCCGATGAGCACGCCGCACAGGCTTCCGAACAGCCCGGCCAACAGACCATACCAGACAAAAATTGCGCGGATGAGGCCGTCTTTCGCCCCCAGCGTACGCAGCACCGCGATATCACCGCTCTTGTCTTTCACCGCCATCACCAGCGTGGAGACGATGTTAAAACAGGCGACGCCGATCACCAGCACCATCGCCAGATACATAATGGCGCGGATCATCTGGATGTCCCGGTACATATAGCCATAGGTGCCGATCCAGCTTTTGATGTAGACATAGCTGTTGGTTACTTCTCCGGCGTCACGCACCAGCTTTTGCGCATTGAAGACGTCATTCACTTTCAGCGCGATACCCGTGACACTGTCACCCATGTCCAGATACTGCTGAGCATCCTGCATCGGGATCATCGCGAAGCTGTGATCCAGCTGACCGCTCAGTTGCAAAATACCACTGACGTGCAGGCGAACGCGTTTTGGCTGTTGTAGTTTGTGATCGGCACTGGCGTTGGGGATCATGATCGATACCCAGTCGCCCTGCTTGACCTTCAGCGCGTCGGCGACGCCCTTGCCAATGATCACCTGCTGTTCACCCGCTTTAAAGCCGGACCAGGCGTTGTTCTGCACAAAGCGCGGCAAGGCGCTGAGTCGCGTCTCCTGCTGCGGATCGACACCTTTCACCTGGATGGCGCGCAGGTTGGCCCCGCTCTCCACCAGCCCGGTAAAGTTAATGTAGGGGGCGGCGGCCACGATGCCCGGTACTTTTTCGACTTTCGTCAGCGCCTCGGTCCAGTTATTCCACGGCTGGTTAACCGCTTCGATTTCACCGTGCGGCACAACGGCCAGAATGCGGTTGTTCAGCTCACGCTCGAAGCCGTTCATCGCGCTGAGGCCAACGATGAGCACTGCCACGCCCAGCGCAATACCGACGGTGGAGATCACTGAAATCAGCGACACCATGCCGCTGCGACGTCGACCACGGCTGAACCGCAGCCCAATCAGAAGAGATAAAGGCGAGGCCATCACTGCGCTCCCATCAGCGTCAGATCGGCGGTCAGGCGACCATCGCGCATTTCGAGCTGGCGGGTCATGCGGCGCGCCAGTTGCAGATCGTGCGTCACCACCAGAAAGGCGGTGCCCTGCATCTTATTCAGCTCACCGAGCAGGGCAAAAATACTGTCGGCGTTGCGCGCGTCCAGGTTACCGGTCGGCTCATCCGCCAGCACCAGACGCGGGTTATTCACCAGCGCACGGGCGATAGCCACGCGCTGACGCTCGCCGCCGGACAGCTCTGACGGACGGTGTTTTGCGCGGTGCTCAAGCCCTACCGCTGCCAGCATTTCCCGCGCGCGTCGTTCGATGTCTGCCGGTTTGTGTTTGCCAATCAACAGCGGCATCGCCACGTTTTCCTGGGCGGTAAAATCCGGCAGCAGATGGTGAAACTGGTAGATAAAGCCCAGCTCACGGTTACGCAGTTCGGCTTTGGCGGTGGACGACAGTTTGCTCATGCGCTGATCGTCAAAGATCACATCGCCGGAGGTGGGCGTGTCCAGCCCGCCTAACAGATGCAGCAAGGTGCTTTTGCCGGAGCCGGAGCTGCCGACAATCGCCATCATTTCCCCCTGACCCACGCTGAAGCTGACATCGTGCAGCACATCCGTTTGCACGTTCCCTTCCTGATAGCGTTTGCACAGGTTGTCGCATTGCAACAGGATCTTATTCATAACGTAAAGCCTCAGCGGGTTGGGTGGCGGCGGCGCGCCATGAAGGGTAAAGCGTGGACAGCAACGCGATGGCCATCGCCACCAGCGCAATTACAATCACCTGTAGCGGCTCAATGACTACCGGCAGCGCAGCACCGTCCAGCAGTGCGCCAATGATCGGCATTAAATTGTTAAGCTGGCTGGCGAGCAGCGCGCCCAGTAGCGCACCGAGCAGCGCGCCGATGATCCCGGCGCTGGCTCCCTGCACCATAAACACCGCCATGATCTGGCGTGGCGTCAGTCCCTGGGTTTGCAGAATAGCCACTTCGCCCTGCTTCTCCATTACCATCAGGCCAAGAGAGGTAATGATGTTAAAGGCAGCCACGGTGACGATCAGGCTCAGCAGCAGCCCCATCATATTTTTTTCCATACGCACCGCCTGGAACAGCTCGCCTTTGCGATCGCGCCAGTCGTGCCATACCGTGCCCTGCGGCAGGGTCTGCTGGCTGAGCTGATCGACTTTCAGCGGCTCGTCGAGCCACAGGCGCCAGCCGGTGATATTTCCCGCCGGATAACGCATCAGGCGCGAGGCGTCCTGGATGTTGACCAGCATCTGATAGCCATCCACTTCACTGTTAGCGGCAAAAGTGCCAATCACGGTAAACAGGCGCTGGCTGGGCAGGCGGCCCATCGGCGTGAACTGGCTGGCAGAGGGCACCATCACACGCAGCTGATCGCCGCGGTTAACGCCCAGTTGCCCGGCCAGCTGTTCGCCGAGGATCACGTTGTACTTGCCCGGCTGCAAATCGCTTTGTTGCACGTTGACCAGAAACGGTGACAGAGGATCTTTCTGCGCCGGATCGATACCGAGCATCACGCCCACCGACACGCTGCGCGCGCTTTGCAGCACCACATCCCCGGTAGTCAGCGGCGCGATGCGGTTGACGCCTGGCAGGCGGGCGGCGCTTTCCGGCACTTTTTGCGGATCAAGGGAACCGCGATCGGCACTCAGCACGGCCTGCGGCATCAGCCCCAGAATGTTATTTTGCAGTTCCCGTTCAAAGCCGTTCATCACCGATAACACCGTTACCAGCGCCATCACGCCGAGCGTAATGCCAATGGTGGAAAGCCAGGAGACAAAGCGACCGAAGCGGTCGACTGCACGCCCGCGCATGTAGCGCAGGCCTATGAATAGTGCGACAGGTTGATACATGAAATCCGTCTGGTTGCAATGAGCAGACTTGGGAGTATATAAGCGAAACCAGGGATGGTAAATCGGTTAAACGAGAAGAATTATCGGGAATAGACCTAAAAAGTTCTGAAAAATCAAACCGCTATTTCATCATTTGTACAGTATGCCTGCATTGGCGCGTCTGATCTTTTTCCGAAAAATCCCTCCCCCCGTCCAAATCCAGACCTTTACGCATTACAGCCTTGCGCGGCATCACCACAATTAACGCCTGAATTTTGGCAAAACAGGTTCGCGGTAACAATGAAACAAAAAGCATTATGGATTAATCAGATCAAAGGGTTGTGTATCTGTCTGGTGGTGATTTACCACTCGGTGATTACCTTCTACCCGCACCTGGAAGGTCTGCAACATCCGCTGTCGGAAACGCTGTCGAAGTGCTGGATCTACTTTAATTTGTACCTCGCCCCCTTCCGTATGCCGGTGTTCTTCTTCATTTCCGGCTATCTGATCCGCCGGTATGTGGAAGAGGTGAAATGGGAAGGCTGCGTGGATAAACGCCTGTGGAGTATTTTTTATGTACTGGCGCTATGGGGCGTATTGCAGTGGCTGGCGATCGGTGCGTTGAACGACTGGCTGGCCCCGGAACGGGATTTGAGCACCACCGCTAACGCCGCCTATGCCGGATCATTTACCGGTTTCCTGCACGGTATGCTCACCGCGAGCACCAGCCTGTGGTATCTGTATGCGCTGCTGGTCTATTTTGTGCTGTGTAAGATGCTGCAACGCTGGAAAGCTCCGGTGATGGTGCTGCTGGCGGTGTTGTCCGTCGCTATTAATTTCCTGCCGCTGCCATGGTGGGGGCTGAACAGCGTGGTGCGCAATATGATCTATTACAGTCTGGGTGCCTGGTATGGCGTCGCGGTGATGGAGGTGATCAAAACCGTGCCGCTGCGTCGTTATGGTCTGTGGCTGGCGGCGGCGTTTGTCGCGGCGGTGCTGTTGTGGTTTAAGAACGTGCCGCTGCTGCTGTCACTGTTCTCGATTGTGCTGATCATGAAGCTGTTTTTGCAGCTTGAGCTGCGCTTCCCGCCCGGCGAAAACAATCTGCTTAATGTGGTGGGTTCTAATACCATCGCGATTTACACCACTCACCGTATTCTGATTGAAGGCTTTAGCCTGGCCCTGATCCCGCTGCTTAATCAGGCGCAGTTGCCGCCGATGGTTGAACTGGCGCTGCTGCTGGTCTATCCGTTTATCAGTCTGCTGATTTGTACCGCCGTGGGACTGATGGTGCGCACGCTCTCAACGCGTCTGTTTGGCGATCTGTTCTTCTCGCCACCGGTAGATTTACGTCCGGCGATGGCCGCCCGTTGACGGTTGCCTTTGCTAAAATGGCATGATCGAGGATAATAAACTGCATTGTGTTTCAGTGGCATGCCCCCATATCGGGGGCGTACCCTTAAGAGATCATGACATCCGCTATGCCTGAACAATTCCGTTACTCCCTGCCCTCCAGAGCGGGCGACCAGCGTCAGCTGGGCGAACTTACTGGCAGCGCCTGCGCCACCGAAGTGGCCGAAATCGTTGAACGCCATAGCGGTCCGGTAGTACTGATCGCGCCCGATATGCAAAACGCGCTGCGTCTGCACGACGAAATCAGGCAGTTTACCGATCATCTGGTGATGAATCTGGCCGACTGGGAAACGCTGCCCTACGACAGCTTCTCGCCGCATCAGGAAATTATCTCCTCCCGCCTGTCGACGCTCTATCAGTTGCCCGCCATGCAGCGCGGCGTGCTGATCATGCCCGTGAATACGCTGATGCAGCGCGTCTGCCCGCACAGCTTCCTGCATGGTCATGCGCTGGTGATGAAAAAAGGCCAGCGGCTGTCCCGTGATGCGCTGCGCGCGCAGCTGGATAACGCCGGTTATCGGCATGTCGATCAGGTGATGGCGCACGGTGAATATGCCACGCGTGGCGCGTTGCTGGATCTCTACCCGATGGGCAGCGAACAGCCCTACCGTATTGATTTCTTTGATGATGAAATCGACAGCCTGCGCCTGTTCGATGCCGACACGCAACGCACGCTGGAAGAAGTGGAGGCCATTAATCTGCTGCCTGCCCACGAATTCCCGACGGATAAAGCCGCCATCGAACTGTTCCGCAGCCAGTGGCGTGACAATTTTGATGTGAAGCGCGATGCAGAGCACATCTATCAGCAGGTGAGCAAAGGCACCCTGCCGACCGGCATCGAATACTGGCAGCCGCTGTTCTTCAGCGAGCCGCTGCCTGCGCTGTTCAGCTATTTCCCGGCCAACACGCTGATTGTGAATACCGGCGATCTGGAAACCAGCGCAGAACGCTTCCAGAACGACACCCAGGCGCGCTATGAAAATCGCGGCGTCGATCCGATGCGACCGCTGCTACCGCCGTCCCGCCTGTGGCTGCGTACAGACGAACTGTTCGGCGAGCTAAAAGGCTGGCCGCGTATCCAACTGAAAACCGACAAGCTGGCCGACAAAGCTGCCAACACCAATCTGGGCTATCAGACGCTGCCGGATCTGGCGGTACAGGCGCAGCAAAAAGCGCCGCTCGACGCGCTGCGTAAATTTATCGAATCCTTCAGCGGTCCGGTGGTGTTCTCGGTGGAAAGCGAGGGCCGCCGGGAAGCGTTAGGCGAACTGCTGGCGCGTATTAAAATCGCGCCTAAGCGTATTCAGCGTCTGGATGAGGCCAGCGGCAACGGACGTTATCTGATTATTGGCGCGGCGGAACGCGGCTTTATCGATACCCTGCGTAACCGGGCGCTGATCTGCGAAAGCGATTTACTGGGTGAGCGCGTCTCTCGCCGCCGCCAGGACAATCGCCGCACCATCAACCCGGATACGCTCATCCGTAACCTTGCGGAGCTGCATCCTGGTCAGCCGGTGGTGCATCTGGAGCACGGCGTCGGACGCTATGCGGGGATGACCACGCTGGAAGCAGGCGGCATCAAAGGCGAATACCTGATGCTCACCTACGCCGGGGATGCCAAACTTTATGTGCCGGTCTCCTCCCTGCATCTGATCAGCCGCTACGCCGGGGGGGCGGAAGACAATGCGCCGCTGCATAAGCTGGGCAGCGATGCCTGGTCGCGGGCGCGGCAGAAAGCCGCGGAAAAAGTCCGCGATGTGGCGGCGGAGCTGCTGGATATTTACGCTCAGCGCGCCGCGAAAAGCGGTTTTGCGTTTAAGCATGACCGTGAGCAATACCAACTGTTCTGCGAAGGCTTCCCGTTTGAAACCACGCCCGATCAGGCGCAGGCCATCAACGCGGTGCTCAGCGATATGTGTCAGCCGCTGGCCATGGATCGCCTGGTGTGCGGCGACGTGGGCTTCGGGAAAACCGAAGTAGCGATGCGCGCGGCCTTCCTGGCAGTGGAAAACCACAAGCAGGTGGCGGTGCTGGTACCGACCACCCTGCTGGCGCAGCAGCACTATGATAACTTCCGCGACCGCTTCGCCAACTGGCCGGTGCGTATCGAGATGCTCTCCCGCTTCCGCAGCGCTAAAGAGCAGGCGCAGATCCTCGAGCAGGCCGCCGAGGGCAAAATTGATATTCTGGTCGGCACGCACAAGCTGCTGCAAAGCGATGTGAAGATGCGCGATCTGGGTTTACTAATCGTCGATGAAGAGCACCGCTTCGGCGTGCGCCATAAAGAACGCATCAAAGCGATGCGTGCCGACGTGGACATTCTGACGCTGACCGCCACGCCGATCCCGCGTACGCTGAATATGGCCATGAGCGGAATGCGCGATCTGTCGATTATCGCCACTCCGCCCGCCCGTCGTCTGGCGGTAAAGACCTTTGTGCGCGAGTACGACGATCTGGTGGTGCGCGAAGCCATGCTGCGTGAAATCCTGCGTGGCGGCCAGGTGTACTATCTCTATAACGACGTGGAGAACATTCAGAAAGCTGCACAGCGGCTGGCTGAACTGGTGCCGGAAGCCCGTATCGCCATCGGCCACGGTCAGATGCGCGAGCGCGAACTGGAGCGGGTGATGAATGATTTCCATCATCAGCGCTTTAACGTGCTGGTGTGCACCACCATCATCGAAACCGGGATCGACATTCCCACCGCCAACACCATTATCATTGAGCGGGCCGATCACTTTGGTCTGGCGCAGTTGCACCAGCTGCGTGGCCGCGTCGGGCGTTCGCATCATCAGGCCTACGCCTGGCTGCTGACGCCGCATCCGAAAGCGATGACCAGTGATGCGAAAAAACGCCTCGAAGCCATTGCCTCGCTGGAAGATCTGGGGGCGGGCTTTGCGCTGGCCACGCACGATCTGGAGATCCGTGGGGCCGGGGAACTGCTCGGAGAAGATCAGAGCGGCCAGATGGAGACGATTGGTTTCTCGCTGTATATGGAGATGCTGGAAAATGCCGTTGACGCGTTGAAAGCCGGGCGCGAGCCGTCCCTTGAGGATCTCACCAGTCAGCAGACTGAAGTGGAACTGCGTATGCCCGCGCTGATCCCGGATGATTATATTCCTGACGTCAATACGCGTCTGTCGTTCTATAAACGGATCGCCAGTGCGAAAAGTGAGAACGAGCTGGATGAGATCAAGGTGGAGCTGATCGACCGCTTCGGCCTGCTGCCGGATCCGGCACGCACCCTGCTTGAGGTGGCACTGCTGCGTCAACAGGCGCAACGGCTGGGCATTCGCAAGCTGGAGGGCAATGACAAAGGCGGTACCATTGAGTTCGCCGAGAAGAACCATGTTGATCCGGTGTGGCTGATTGGTCTGCTGCAGAAGCAGCCGCAGCATTTCCGCCTCGACGGGCCGACGCGCCTGAAGTTCTTCCAGGATCTGGGCGAGCGCAAAAACCGTATCGAATGGGTGCGTCAGTTTATGCAGAAACTGGCGGAAAACGCCGTCGCCTGATGTCACTGGCGCACCGCCCTGCGGCGGTGCGCCAGCCTTTACAAACTCTTTTCACTTCCCCTGGATTTCCCGACACGTTCACCATCCATAATTAAGGTTTATGTTGAAATAACAATAACCTGAAAATACCTGTGGGTGATGATACTAATGATAACCTCGCGTTTTACCCGTTGGCTTGCGTACGTTGGCGTCGCCTCGATGCTGGCCCTCGCCCTTCCCGCCCAGGCAAACACCTGGCCGCTGCCCGCGGCGGGCAGCCGTGTGGTGGGAGAAAACCGCTTCCACCTCGTTGAGAACGACGGCGGCTCGCTGGAAGCAATCGCTAAAAAATACAACGTCGGTTTCCTGGCGCTGCTACAGGCGAATCCCGGTGTTGATCCTTATGTGCCCCGTGCGGGTAGCGTGCTGACCATTCCCCTGCAAACGCTGCTGCCGGATGTACCGCGCGAAGGAATGGTTATTAACCTCGCTGAACTGCGTCTTTATTATTATCCGCCAGGAAAAAACGAGGTGACCATCTACCCTATCGGCATTGGCCAGCTGGGTGGCGACACGTTAACGCCTACCATGGTGACCACGGTGTCGGACAAACGCGCGAACCCGACCTGGACCCCTACCGCGAATATTCGCGCTCGCTATAAAGCCCAGGGCATCAATCTGCCCGCCGTCGTCCCTGCCGGCCCGGATAACCCCATGGGGCATCACGCCATTCGTCTGGCGGCCTACGGCGGTGTGTATCTGCTGCACGGGACTAATGCGGATTTCGGCATTGGTATGCGCGTCAGCTCCGGTTGCATCCGTCTGCGCGATGGCGATATCGCCACGCTGTTTAAAAAGGTCACGCCGGGCACCAAAGTGAATATCATTAACACGCCGATCAAAGCCTCGGTGGAGCCTGACGGCAGGCGTCTGGTGGAAGTGCATCAGCCGCTGTCCAAATCCATTAATGACGATCCGAAAACTCAGCCGATCGTCTTAAACAGCGCAATGGAAGCGTTCAAAGCCGATGGACAAACGAATACCGCGCTGATGGATGAAGTGATGCAGGTTCGTTCTGGTATGCCGGTAGATGTCACGGAACATCAAGGGGTTGTGCAAAGTTTGTAAAGGTCGCCGGTTATTTTTATAATGATCGTTCAACAAACATCATTATTCAGGCGGCGCTATGACCAACGATGTGACCTGCTGTACCAAAAAAAGCCGTGGCCGACCGAAAACCTTTGATCGGGACGCCGCGCTTGATAAAGCCATGACGCTGTTCTGGCAGCACGGGTATGAGGCCACCTCTTTAGCGGATCTGGTAGAAGCCACCGGCGCAAAAGCGCCGACGCTGTACGCGGAATTCACCAATAAAGAGGGGCTGTTCCGCGCCGTGCTGGATCGCTATATCGCCCGCTTTGCGGCGCAGCATGACGCGCAGTTATTGTGCGAGGACAAACCCCTTGAGCAGGCGCTGCGAGATTACTTCACTTCTGTCGCCACCTGCTTTACCAGCAAGGACACACCGGCGGGCTGTTTTTTAATTAATACCTCGGCCACCCTGGCCGCGTCGTCGGACGACATTGCGCAGACGATCAAATCCCGTCACGCGCTGCAGGAAAAAACGCTGGTGCAGTTCTTACAGCAGCGTCAGGCGCGGGGCGAGATCCCTGCCAACCGCGATGTCGCGGCTCTGGCGCAGTATCTGAGCTGCATTTTGCAGGGCATGTCCGTGAGCGCTCGGGAAGGCGCATGTATTGAGAAACTGCTGCAAGTCATCAATACCACCCTCCGGCTGTGGCCTGAGCTGCTAAAATCCTGATCCCCGCTTATTTTTCTTTTGATAGGTCTGGCCTGTTTCAGTAATAGGTCAGACCTATCAGCATTCCGTCTCGCTTTGCTATCCTTAGTGGTGATTATTTTTATGATAATGATTAGCAGACGTAATACAGGAGACACTTGCAGGTCATGAAGACACGTTCGATGGCTGTTCACATGCAGAAGGAAAATGAAATGGTTTTGCTATTACCATTACTCAAAGTGCTAATAGTAATAACATTGTTGTTTAGTCTGTGGGTGTTGTGCGGCAATTCAGTACTTTTCGCTTTTGTAGCAGTATTTATCACGGCAGGTCTGCTGGTGAAGCAGAGCAAAGATACGGCGGTGTAGGCGACGGCATGCGTACCAATAAAAAGGACTCCCCAGCCTGAGCGATTGGGGAGTCAATTATAATGGAACTTCTTTTTTACGCTTTGTTGTTCAGGATCAGCTGACCATTGCCATCCAGCGGGATCTGCGTGCCGGGATCGTTATCCATACGGATTTTGCCCTGCTGGTCGCCAATTTTATAGGTTACGTCATAACCGAGCATTTTTTCCGATTTCTCATACACGGTTTTGCAGCGCTGCTGCGTGCTGGTGTAAGTATCGTTATCCTGTAATGAGCCCTGGATCTGGTTGCCGGCATAACCGCCACCCAGCGCACCCACTACCGTTGCCACGTCTTTACCGCGACCGCCGCCAAACTGGTGACCAATCACGCCGCCTGCAACCGCACCCAGCACAGAACCTGTCAGGCGATTCTCATCCTGCACGGGTCGGCGATGGGTTACCGTCACGTTGCGGCACTCTTTACGCGGCGTTTTAATCGTTTCTTTAATTGGTGTGGCTGATACAACCTGCGCATACTGTGGGCCGCTTTTGAAGACATCAAGTCCAGCAACTGCCGCCACACCCAGAGCAGCGGCCACACCAATTCCTATACCCGCTAACATTGATTTATTCACAGGAATATCTCCCTTCTTTGCTATTGGTAACAATTTTGCAATCAAAGCCGAAGTGCGCCAATCAGAATTCAGGAAGATTGAGAGGTATTGTGCGGGGAAATACGCTGATTCAGAGAAGTCTGAGCCAATAGCCCTGTCAGGCAGAAGGATATGCTGATTGCCCCGCCGTGTGGCGGGGCATGATGCTTAGTGCAGCTTCAGGCGCGGGCGGATCACCCGGTTGATACTGCCGACCACCATCATCAGGCCGGTTTTGAAATAACCATGCAGCGCCACCTGGTGCATACGGTACAGCGAGATATACACAAAGCGCGCCATACGCCCTTCAATCATCATTGAACCGCGCATCAGGTTGCCCATCAGACTGCCGACGGTGGAGAAGTTAGACAGCGACACCAGCGAGCCGTGATCTTTATAGACATATGCTTTCAGCGGCTTGCCTTTCATCTGCGCGAGAATGTTATGCAGCGCGCAGGTTGCCATCTGGTGTGCGGCCTGTGCACGGGGCGGTACGAAGCCGCCTTCCGGACGAGGACAGGATGCACAGTCGCCGATGGCAAAAATATCGGCATCGCGGGTGGTCTGCAACGTCGGCTCGACAACCAGCTGGTTGATACGGTTAGTTTCCAGCCCGCCGATCTCTTTCATAAAGTCCGGCGCTTTAATACCTGCCGCCCAGACCATCAGATCGGCTTTAATATGCTCGCCATCTTTGGTGTGCAGCCCTTCACTGTCGGCGCTGGTTACCATAGTCTGCGTCAGAACACGCACGCCCATTTTGGTCAGCTCGTTATGCGCCGCACCGGAAATGCGTGGCGGCAGCGCAGGCAGAATACGCTCACCCGCTTCGACCAGCGTCACATTCAGCGCTTCATTGCTCAGCCCTTTGTAACCGTAGCTGTGCAGCTGTTTGACCGCATTATGCAGCTCTGCTGACAGTTCAACGCCAGTCGCGCCACCGCCGACTATGGCGATATTCACCTTGCCGCTGGCACCGAGGTTGGCGGAGTATTTCAGGAACAGGTTAAGCATTTCCTGATGGAAACGACGCGCCTGATGCGGGTTGTCGAGGAAGATGCAGTGCTCTTTCACGCCCGGCGTGTTGAAATCGTTGGAGGTACTGCCCAGCGCCATAACCAGCGTGTCATACGCGATTTTACGCTCCGGCACCAGCAGTTCGCCTTTCTCATCGCGCAGCTCGGCCAGCGTCAGGGTTTTGCTTTCACGATTGATGTCCATTACCGACCCAAGCTGGAACTGGAAATGGTGATTACGCGCATGCGCCAGGTAGCTCAGCGCATCCACGCCTTCATCCAGCGAACCGGTCGCCACTTCGTGCAGCAATGGTTTCCACAGATGGCTATGGTTGCGGTCAATCAGCGTGATTTTCGCTTTTTTACCGCGCCCCAGCTTCTTTCCCAGCTGCGTCGCCAGTTCAAGGCCGCCTGCACCGCCGCCCACAATCACGATCTTTTTCAATGGTGTAGTCAACGTGACCCCCTTAAAATTATTAACCAATTGTTAAGTAAAAGTTATCGAAATAAGTTTTAATTAACAACAAGTTACCAGCATGAAAACAGGCTGCTGATAACGAGAATAGCATGTTCAGTGCATTGGTCATACCAAAATTGATGTACATCAAGTTTTGCTGCTTAAAAGATAAGCGTCATCCGCACGAAAGCAAAAAAAGTCAGCGATTACGCTGACTTTTCAGAATGTGCGACGGGTTAACCGAGGGTTTTAAAGGCTTTGATACGCTGCAAATGCGGGGAGATATTCTTGAATTTGTGGGTCTGCTCTTCATCCCAGACAATTTCATAAAAGGGCTGAAGCTGCGCCGCCGTACGCTGACTGTCCAGCGCCTCGTCCCGTCGCGAAAGGATCACAAGGCAACGGTCGCGGTTTTTCTCGCGAAAGTTGGACACGCATTTGGTGGCAATATCGGCGTACTCTTCAGGACGGTCGATTTTACCTTCCATGTTCTCCTGCGGGAATAGGTTCGGATTAAATATCACCTGGCGGATATCGCACAGAAAACCGATGCGCTCCGCCCAGAAGCCACCGAGTCCGACGCCGCAGATTAGCGGACGTTCATCAACATTCAACTGCAACATTTTATCCACTTCTTTCAGCAGATGCTGCATGTCATGCCGGGGATGACGGGTGCTGTAGCTCAGCAGCCGCACATCCGGATCGATAAACTGCAGCTGCAACACTTTCTCGTGATTACCCGGACTGTTCGAGTCAAAACCGTGTAAATAGATGATCATTGTGTCCTCACCACACTGCAACGCGCCGATGACGGCGGGTTAATGAGCCGTTTTATGTTCCTGCCAGCGTTCATGCAGCTGTTCAAGCGCCGCGCTGACCGTTTTCCACTTCGCGGATGACATCAATTCCTGACGCGTAAATGAACCTTTATGATACAACTCTGTAACACGCTGTGCATTGATCGGCGACAGGTTATCCAGCACACTTACCGCGCCTTTACGATTATTACACACCAGGATCATATCGCAGCCAGCATCCAGCGACGCCTGGCCACGCTCCGCATAGCTGCCCATGATCGCCGCCCCTTCCATCGACAGATCGTCAGAGAAAATTACGCCGTTAAAGCCCAGCTCGCCGCGCAGCACGGTTTTCAGCCAGTACGGTGATCCGCTTGCCGGACGCGGATCCGCCTCGCTGTAAATCACATGCGCCGGCATAATGGCGTCAAGCTTGTTATCCGTAATCAGCGAACGGAACACGGACATATCTTTGGCACGGATCTCCGCTTCGTCACGGGGATCGCGCGGCGTCTCTTTGTGGGAGTCCGCGCTCACCGTGCCGTGTCCCGGAAAATGCTTGCCGGTAGTTTTCATCCCGGCGCTGTGCATCCCGTCGATAAAGCGGGTCGCCATCGCCAGCGCGGTGGCCGGATCGGCATGGTAAGACCGCTCACCAATGGCCGCGCTGATGTGTCCCACATCCAGCACCGGCGCAAAGCTGATGTCGATGTCCATGGCGATCATCTCGCTTGCCATCAGCCAGCCGGCGTCTTCCGCCAGCCTGCCGCCCTCTTTTGTGCCAAGCAACGCAGCGAATGACTGGGCCGCAGGCAACCGCGTGAAGCCCTCTCTAAAGCGCTGCACGCGCCCCCCTTCCTGATCCACTGCCACCACCAGCCGGTGATGTGACGCCTCGCGGATCTGGCGCACCAGCTCGCGCAATTGGGCGGGATCGTGATAGTTGCGGGTAAACAGGATCAAACCGCCCACCAGCGGATGCGCCAGTATTTCGCGCTCCTCTGCATCCAGCTCATAGCCTTCGACATCTAACATTACCGGACCCACATTCACCTTCCTTAACCTTTCGTCTGCAACTGGCCCCATATTTCATCGGCCAGCGTGATAAATTGTTGTTCGCCAGTTTGCTGCCAGCGGCACTCGTACCAGCCCGCCATCAGCATCATCACCCAGGGCCGCCAGCGCTGTACCTGCCGCTCAAGCATAATGGGATCGATATTGGCCCGGCGGGCATACTCTTCCACCAGCCCCTGACGCGCGGCATCGTCCATCCATACCGCGGCCAGCTCAAGCGCAATATCACCATCACCGGCATATTCCCAGTCAATCAGCCGCAACCCGTGCGCGCTGTGTACCAGATTGCCCGCATGGACATCCATATGCAGCGGCGCGAGGCGCAATACGCCCGGCTCTTTATGCTGTCGTCGCTTTTTCAGCTGACGCAGCCAGAACGGCGTGCGGCGCGACGGTGCGGCCTGTTGCCAGTAGCTTTCAAGCAGCGGCAGCAGTGTAATGCGCCAGCCAAAACAAGGCTGCTGGTGCAGATGATACAACACCTCTGCCAGCGCATCGGTAGCCGGTAGCGCAGTTTTTACTTCTCCGCGCAGATAATCGACAGCCATCCAGCCTGCGCCGTAGCGCTGCGGCTTCGGAGCCAGGGAGGCAGGCAGACGCTTCAGGACGTGATACTGACGTAAAAATGGCGCAGAGGCAGTTGCGGGATGCTGCCAGCGCAGCACCAGCCGCTGCTGCCCGCGTGCAATAATGACACTCCCGCCAGACAGCCCTGACGTTGTCTGGTCTGCGGCGGGAGTAAACTGCGGAAAATAGCGTGACAGGATAGCGTCACGCTCAGGTTTATTGTTGTGCAACGCTGCCTTTACCTGACCAGACGATCTCGCCAGTCTGTACCAGCATCAGCTGCATTTGCAGTGTCGGGGCGTTGACGTTGCCGCTGGCGCTGGAATAGAGCACATACTGCGCGCCAACGTTACGGGCAATGCCGATGGCTTTGCTGCGGGTGCCCAGGCTGTCCTGCGGGGAAAGCCCCAGCTGCTGCTTGGCGACGCCCAGCTGTTGCGCGGAAACCAGCGTGAATTTGCCGTTGTTCGCCAGTGCAGTGCGTAGCGCCTCGGTACCTTCAGCGGTATTGAGCGAGCCATTGGTGCGGTTATTCACGCTGTCGACCAGCAGCACGCTGCCACCCTCTGCGCCGCTTGCCTGCAACATTTTGCTGACCATTGGCGAAATCGCGCCGCTCCAGTCATAGTGACGGACGCGCGGCGTAGGCTGCACGGTTTCATCCTGATGCTCAATTGGCCCTGGCTGTGACGGGATAGTCGGTACCGACGGCACGGTTGGCAGCGGTTGCTGCGGTGTAGTCGGTTGTTCTGGTGTCGGCGTCGCCTGGTCAACCGGTGCGGGCTGTTCCTTGTTGATCTGACACCCTGAAAGGATCAATGCCACCGTCACAAGCAGGGCGTAGCGTCCCATAATTCTCATTCAAATCACCCCTTATAAATAGAGATAGAGCCGCACTTTATGTGCGCCCAGATAGTTGGCGCTGCCATAAATCGTCACCGATGCATTTGCCGGCACCGTTACGGTGCGCGGCGGTTCCAGCGGATGCATTTCCAGGCCTCTGGCGTCGTACCAGTAAAAACGGTAATTAATGGTTACCGGCACATTTCTTTCATTGTAGAGAGTTGAGGACGCAGAAGACTGAATTTCCGAGCGGGATAATTCCGGTTTTTCTGCCGAGATCCCCGCCGCCAGCACGGTAGACTCCAGTACCAGCGTTTGCTCATCGCTGACCGGGATCGCCGGCTTTGCGCTACATCCGGCAAGCAGGATCGCCGCCAGTACTATGGCTGTACGCCCTCTGCTCATCTTAGTGGCCTTTGTGCGACAGCATAGGTCCAAGGGCGTGCCCCCCAACCAGGTGCAGGTGGATATGATAGACCTCCTGGCCGCCATGACGATTGCAGTTCATGATCAGGCGGTAACCGTCTTCGGCAATACCTTCCTGTTTGGCGATTTTAGCCGCGACGGTCATCATCCGGCCCAGCGCCTGTTCATGCGCTTCGGTGGCGTCGTTGATGGTCGGGATGAGAATATTAGGCACGATCAGAATATGCGTCGGAGCCTGAGGGGAAATATCGCGGAACGCGGTGACCAGCTCATCCTGCCAGACAATGTCCGACGGAATTTCGCGCCGGATAATTTTACTGAAAATGGTTTCTTCTGCCATGTCGTCTTCCTTCTTTATGACTGCATAATATTGCCAGAGAGTATGAGTGACAATCTCCTGATGTTTCAACTATAAACCTCATTTTCTTACCCTGCCGAAAGGTTGTGTTGCCTGCCCCCTCGTTAAGCCGGGTAAAACCACGTTTCAGTAATAAATATTACATCTGTTTACACGGTGAACCCTAATGCGTATATTTCGCATTTGCATTTCCATGCGCTTTTCATACCTGAATAATTAACTGTCCTGCAGCGCACCGACAACGTATTGGCGCGCTGCTTCATGACCAACACACAGAAGGGTTAATGATGTCTTTCACCGTTCACGCCAGGGACGGACAACGTCCGCCTGCCACTTCTCCGTCACTGCTGGCGGTTTGTATTGCTTTTGCACTGACGCCAGCGGCGGGCTTTGCTGCCACTACGGCAACACCAGAGGATACGCTGGTGGTCGACGGATCGTCCTCAGGCGCTGCGGCTGCTGCGCAAAATGAGGATTACAGCGTCAAGACCACCACCTCCGGCACAAAAATGCTGCTGGTTCAGCGTGATATTCCGCAGTCGGTTACGCTGGTCAGTGAACAGCGGATGAAAGATCAGAAGCTGGAGTCGCTGGGCGATGTGCTGAAAAATACCATCGGCATTTCGGAGAGCGTGGCGGATTCAGACCGCAGCACCTTCTACTCCCGCGGTTTTATGATCGACAACTATATGGTCGATGGTATTCCGACGCTGTTTGAGTCCCGCTGGAACCTGGGCGATGCGCTGGCGGATACCGCGATGTATGAGCGAATCGAAGTGGTGCGCGGCGCAAATGGTCTGACGACCGGCTCGGGTAATCCTTCTGCGGCGATTAATATGGTGCGTAAACATGCCGACAGCCGTGAATTCACCACTAACGTCAGCGCTGAGTATGGCAGCTGGAATAAGCAACGTTACGTGGCGGACCTCTCTACCCCGTTGACCGAAAACGGCAATATCCGTGGTCGTATGGTGGCGGGCTATCAGGATAAGGACAGCTGGCTGGATCATTACGGTCAGAAGAAAAAATTCTTCTATGGTGTGCTGGATGCTGATCTGACCGAGGCCACGGCGTTCTCTGTAGGGTACGATTATCAGGAAAACAACTCTGACCGTCAGACCTGGGGCGGCCTGCCACGCTGGTATACCGACGGCAGTAAAATCAAAGCCGATCGCAGCGACAGCACCTCGCCTGACTGGGCCTACAGCGATACCGAAACCCAGCGTACTTTCGTCACCCTTAAGCAAAAGCTGGGCGATAACTGGCAGCTTACGGTAAACGGTACGCACACCGAGACAGAGCTCGACAGCAAGGCGCTGTATCTGGACGGCCAGGTCGATAAAACCACTGGCCTGATGGTCAGCCCTTATGGCGCGTCTTATCCGTTTGTCGGCGGCACGGGCTATAACACCGGCAAGCGTAAAGTCGATGCGATCGATACCTTTGCAAATGGTAATTACGAACTCTTTGGTCGTCAGCATGAACTGATGGTAGGCACCAACTACACCAAACAGCACAACATCTATTACAGCTCATGGGAAAACATCGGCGATACGCAGTTGGGTAACTACAGCGATTATCGCGCTAACTTCCCGGAAACGGACTGGGCGCCATTAAGCCTCGCGCAGGAAGACACGGTACGTCAGAAATCCGCGTACCTGGCGACGCGCATTTCGCTGGCAGATCCGTTGCACCTCATTCTGGGCGCGCGCTATACCAATTACACGTTGCATACCCTGACGCAGGATCTGGAGAAGAACAACACCTCGCCCTATGCGGGCGTGGTGTTTGACATCGATGATACCTGGTCAACCTATGCCAGCTATACCTCGATTTTCCAGCCGCAGACCCAGCGTGATGGTCAGGGTAAATACCTGTCGCCTATCACCGGTAATAACTACGAAGCGGGTGTGAAGGCTGACTGGATGAACAGCCGCCTGACGACCTCGCTGGCGGTATTCCGTATTGAGCAGGATCATCTGGCGCAGTCTACCGGCGGCGTGGTTTCCGGCAGCAATGGCGAAACCGCCTACCGTGAAGCGGATGGTACGGTCAGCCGCGGCGTTGAATTTGAGGTGAATGGTGCACTGACGGACAACTGGCAGATGTCCTTCGGCGCAACGCGCTATGTGGCTGAAGACAGCGACGGTGCAGCGGTAAACTCAGATCTGCCACGTACGTCAGTGAAAATGTTTACCAGCTATCGTCTGCCGATGCTGCCAGACCTGACGGTCGGCGGTGGCGTGAACTGGCAAAATCATACCTGGGCTGATGTGCCGGTTGCCAGCGGGACGCTGCGTTCAGAGCAGGGCAGCTACGCGCTGGTGGATCTGTTTGCCCGTTATCACGTAACCAAAGCGCTTTCAGTGCAGGCAAACCTGGATAACCTGTTCGATAAAACCTACGAAACCGACGTGAACAGCCGTACCTATGTGTTTGGCGAGCCGCGTAATTTCTCGGTGAGTGCGAATTACAGCTTCTGATAAACCCACGTGAAATGCCCGGCGGCGCAAGCTTGCCGGGCCTACAATAACCCAATCACCTATGGTGCAGTATGTAGGCCGGTGTAAGCGAAGCGCCACCCGACATAACATTCTCCAGACGTAAAAAAGGGAGCCATTCGGCTCCCTCAGTCTCCCCAGACTATTTGTTAGTTGTTGCGGATGTATTCATCCATTTCGGTTTTCAGGTTATCGGATTTAGTACCGAAAATCGCCTGAACACCGGAACCTGCAACAACCACACCTGCCGCGCCCAGTTTCTTCAGGCCAGCCTGATCCACTTTAGCAACGTCAGCCACGCTCACACGCAGACGTGTGATACAGGCATCCAGGTTAGTGATGTTATCTTTACCACCGAACGCGGAAACCAGAGCCGGAGCCATTTCGCTGGTGCCGGTTGTTTTTGCGTCTTCGGTTGCGTCTTCACGACCCGGGGTTTTCAGATCCAGTGCTTTGATCAGCACGCGGAACACGGTGTAGTACACTGCCGCGTAGCACAGACCCACAACCGGGAACAGCCACAGGTTGCTGCCGTTACCGCTCAGTACCACAAAGTCGATCAGGCCGTGGGAGAAGGACGTACCGTCACGCATACCCAGCAGGATACAGATCGGGAAGGCCAGACCAGCCAGTACCGCATGGATTGCGTACAGGATCGGAGCCACGAACATGAAGGAGAATTCGATGGGTTCGGTGATACCGGTCAGGAACGAGGTCAGCGCAGCGGAGATCATGATACCGCCCACTTTCGCGCGGTTCTCAGGTTTCGCTGAGTGCCAGATGGCGATTGCCGCAGCCGGCAGACCGTACATTTTGAACAGGAAGCCGCCGGACAGTTTGCCCGCAGTCGGGTCACCTGCCATATAACGTGGGATGTCACCGTGGAACACCTGACCTGCCGCGTTGGTGTATTCACCAATCTGCATCTGGAAAGGAACGTTCCAGATGTGGTGCAGACCAAACGGCACCAGGCAGCGCTCAATGAAGCCGTAGATACCGAACGCCACTACCGGGTTCTGATATGCCGCCCACTGAGAGAAGGTCTGAATAGCGGTACCAATTGGTGGCCAGATGAAGGACAGCACGATACCCATTACGATCGCAGCCAGACCAGAAATGATCGGCACGAAGCGCTTGCCCGCGAAGAAGCCCAGATATTCAGGGAGCTTGATACGGTAGAAGCGGTTAAACATATAGGCCGCTATCGCACCGGAGATGATCCCGCCCAGAACCCCGGTATCCGCCAGGTGTTTCGCCGCGATTTCTTCAGCAGGTAAATGCAGCACCAGCGGTGCAACCACCGCCATGGTTTTCACCATGATGCCGTAAGCGACCACAGAGGCCAGCGCAGAAACGCCGTCGTTATTGGTGAAGCCCAGCGCAACACCGATAGCGAAGATCAGCGGCATGTTAGCAAAAACGGAACCGCCCGCTTCGGCCATGACATGGGAAACAACTTCTGGCAGCCAGCTGAAGTTTGCCGAACCGACGCCCAGCAGGATACCTGCGATAGGCAGTACGGATACTGGCAGCATCAGTGATTTACCGACCTTCTGCAGGTTAGCAAATGCATTCTTAAACATAATTGAGAGTGCTCCTGAGTATTTGTGCTTTTTTTTACGTTTTCACGCATTGGCGCGGGGGGAGAACCGCGCCGTGGACGGGACATCTAAGCGCCCTTTATTTATTACGCAGAGTAAAATAAATCGACGTAACATTGTTTGACGGCTATCACGTTTCAGCCAGGACCGTTCTTAAAACTTTCACTATTTTACAAAAGTTGTGTCCGGATGTGTCAAAAGTGTCTGTCACCGCCCCGTTTGAGGCGGTGAACTTTACTCGTAAAGGCTATTAATTACGAGCTTTAAAAAAACTGATGGATCAGGAAAATTGCAGGCGAGCGGGGTCGATATGGAAGAGTCTGGCAAAGTTTTGTGTCGTTTGTTGCGCCAGTTCTTCAACCGGAACACCTTTCACTACCGCCATGTACTCCGCTACGTCGCGGGTCATTGCAGGCTGGTTTTCTTTACCACGATGGGGAACCGGGGCGAGGTACGGCGAATCCGTTTCCACCAGCAGCCTGTCGAGCGGGATATAACGCGCAGCCTCTCTGAGTTGCTCCGCATTACGGAAAGTGACAATCCCGGAAAATGAGATATAGAAACCCATGTCCAACAATTTACCGGCTGTTTCTTTGTCTTCAGTGAAGCAGTGTAGTACACCCCCGCAATCCGTCACCTTTTCTTCGCGCAGAATGGCGAGCGTATCGTCGCGGGCATCACGCGTATGGACAATCACCGGCTTATTCAGCTCGCGGCCAATACGGATGTGGTTGCGGAAAGATTCCTGCTGCTGCGCTTTGGTTTCCGGCGTGTAGAAATAGTCGAGACCGGTCTCGCCCATCGCCACCACGCCCTCTTCTGCCGCCCACTGGCGCAGGGTCTCCACGTCATACGCTTCATCCTGATTTAGCGGATGCACGCCGCAGGAGAAGACCACGTTATCGCGCTCGCCTACCAGCTCACGCATGGCACGGTAACCCGGCAGCGTGGTGGCAACGGCCAGGCAAAATTTGACGTCGCGTGCGGCCGCTTTCGCCAGCACATCATCAACGTCTTTATGAAGGGATTGATAATCCAGGCCATCAAGATGGCAATGTGAGTCAACTAAAAACATAAGATCTCTTTCAGAAGTGGGACACAGGAAGCACGGTGCCCGGTTGCAGGTAGTGCTCCCAGCATAAGAGTAGATCGGTTAACAGCAGTTCGCGATTCACGCCGGTCACATTCAGCAGTTGCTCGCGGCACTGAAACACCGCCGTAAGAATGGCCTGTAAGCGCGGCGTCGGCAGATGCTGCGCCAGACGGCTGACCAGCGGCTGCGCATCGACGTTGGTGAGCAAGGTCGCGCCCTGCTGCATTTTCAGCGCGTCCATCAGCAGCGACGCCAGCCATTGCAGGCGTTCGGCGACCTGATCATGGTTGAGCACGCCCAGCATTGAAAGCCAGTCGGCGCTGTCCAGCGCGGCATTGACCGCCGTACACAAGGTTTGCCGCTGAGTGGCGCTGTCAGTCTGTAACAGCTGTGCCGCCGCCCCCGGCGCTCCACCGCATAAACGCAGCGCCGCAAGGCTCGACTCCGGGCTGGCGGTAGTTTCCCGCGCCAGCCAGGCGATAGCGTAGCTCTCGGTCGGGGGGGATAAGTGATGGATCCGGCACCGACTGCGCAGCGTGGCGAGCAGCCGCGCCGGTTCACGACAGGCAAGGAAAAACCATGTATTCGCCGGCGGCTCTTCCAGCGTTTTCAGTAGGGCATTGGCGGCGGCGTCGGTTAACAGCTCGGCATCGCTGACCCACACCACTTTCGCGCCACCCAACCGGGCGTGCTCATACAGCTTTTCAGTGACGTCGCGTACCGCATCAATACCCAGCGACGCCTTGCCCTTTTCCGGCGTCAGCGCGTAATAGTCCGGGTGAGTGCCCGCCTGCATCAGCTGGCAGCCGCGACACTGGCCACAGCTTTTGTGCTCTACCGGCTGCTGACACATCAGATAACGGGTGATGGCGTAGATCAGCGCATCCTCTCCCATACCAGGCAGCGCGTGGATCAATAATGCATGGTGTCCGCGTCCGGCCTGATAGCTGGCAATCAGTTGCTCAAAGTCCGGGCGTAACCATGGATACCATTTCATGCGTTTTGCTCCCGTACCCAACGGGTCACGGTATGGCGGATATCGCGGATCACATCGTCAAGGGACTGGGTGGCATCGATTGTTTCAATGCTCGCATCCTGCGCGGCCAGTTCAAGATAACGCGCACGGGTGCGGTTAAAGAAGTCCAGCGATTCCTGCTCAATGCGATCCAGTTCGCCACGAGCGCGGGCGCGTTTCAGGCCCACTTCCGGCGTGACGTCGAGATAAAGCGTTAAATCCGGGCGGAAACTCCCCAGCACCGCGTCACGCAGTGTGGCAAGCATCGTGTTATCAATGCCGCGTCCACCGCCCTGATAAGCCTGCGTTGAGAGATCGTGACGGTCGCCGATGACCCAGCAGCCACGCGCCAGCGCGGGCTTAATCACCGTTTCCACCAGTTGTACTCTGGCGGCGTAAAACATCAGCACTTCGGCTTTATCGTTAATGATCTCATCGCCCACCGATTTGATGTCCAGCACCAGGCTGCGCAGTTTTTCTGCCAGCTGCGTGCCGCCCGGCTCGCGGGTGAAGATCATCTCGCCGATGCCAAGCTGCTCGAGCGTTTCCACCACGACGTTACGCGCCGTGGTTTTACCGGCACCTTCGAGACCTTCAATAACGATGTATTTACTGCCCATTTTTTTCCTTTAAAACTTTCAGATAGTCCTGCACTGACCGGTTGTGGCTGGCGAGATTGGTGTTGAAGGTATGCCCGCCTTTTCCGTCGGCCACAAAATAGAGATACGGCGTTTTGGCCGGATGCGCGGCGGCCTTCAGCGAGGCTTCGCCTGGCGTGGCGATCGGGCCTGGCGGCAATCCGGTGATGGTATAGGTATTGTACGCGGTTGGCGTCTCAAGATCGCTGCGCGACAGTTTACCGTTATATTTTTCACCCATACCGTAAATCACCGTCGGATCCGTTTGCAGGCGCATACCGATGCGCAGTCGGTTGATAAACACCGATGCGACCCGATCGCGCTCGCTGGCAACCGCTGTCTCTTTTTCGATGATCGAGGCCATGGTGACCAGCTGGTTTTTGTCCGCATACGGCAGGCCTTCCATGCGCCCTTCCCAGGCACTGTCCACTGCGGCGACCATTTTTTGATGGGCGCGTTTTAACAGCGCGATATCCGTGGTGTTGGCGGTGTACATCCAGGTATCCGGCCAGAACCAGCCCTCCACCCATTCCGGGTTATCAAACTGCAATGCGGCGGCGACGGTCTGATAGCTGTCATCTTTCAGCGTGTGCTTTATATAAGGCGCGTTACGCAGCTGACGGAGGTAATCGCTCAGGCGCATCCCTTCCACCAGCCGCAGCGGGAACTGCGCTTCTTTTCCGCTTTCCAGCAGCAACAGCATGTCGCGCACGGTCATCTTAGGCGTAAGGCGATAGGTTCCGGCTTTAAAATGCGACAGATCCGGCTCCACGCGCAGCAGCCACTGGAAGACGCGCGGGCGGTTGATGATCTTCTCCGCATGCAGTTGCTCCCCCAGCGCGACGCGACCGGTTCCCGCTTTTAGCGTAAATATGGTGTCTTCTTTAATCAGGATCTGGCTGTTCGCCATCTGGCGAACTTTCCACAGACCCGCACTCGCAGCGATAACCAGTATCACTGCCAGTACCAGCACGAACCGAAACAGTTTCTTCATGACGAAATCGAATGCTCACAAAGTGGGGCTAAAAATTGATACAGCGTCCGTGACGTCCACGTCCGTTCGCCATATGCACGAACCGCAATAACCGGCATTAATGCATTACAGATGAGCACTTCGTCGGCGTCTGCCAGGGCATCTTCTGTGGCATGCACTTCAGCGACGCGAAAGGGTGACCCGGCCAGCTGCGCGATGCAGTGCTGGCGCATAATACCCTTCACGCCGGCGTGATCCAGAATCGGCGTAAAGACGTCATTGCCTTTGCGCCAGAACAGATTCGCGGCACAGCATTCCGTAATGAACCCATCGCTGTCAAGAACCAGCGCCTCGTCAGCGGTCGTCTGCTCAAGATGAGTACGGATCAGCACCTGCTCCAGCCGGTTCAGATGTTTGATGCCCGCCAGCAAGGGGTTACGCCCAAGGCGCACCGGGCTTAAGGCGAGCGTGACGCCCTCTTCCTGCCAGCGCGCGTAATGCGCCGGAAAAGCGGAGACGGAGAGTATGCGCGTCGGGGTATGACAGGCGGCAGCGCTGTATCCACGCCCGCCCGTACCGCGTGTCAGAATCACTTTCAGCACGCCGTGCAGATGGCCGTGCGCCAGCCGGATCATCTCCCGCTCCAGCGTCTGCCACTCAGCAAAAGGCAGCAGCAGGCGGTCACAGGCCTCACGCAGCCGACGCAGGTGCGCCGGCAGAAGCTGTATCTCGCCATGCTGAATGCGGGCAGTCGTAAAGCAGCCGTCACCAAACTGAATGGCACGATCACTCGCCGCAAGCGAGTCCTGTTCACGTCCATTTATCAAGAACATAGAGGCTCCTGTTTGCATGGCACGCCAGTCTGGCAGGATGAAAGAAGAAGGACAAGCGGAGAAAGCTGAAACAGAAACAACAAAGGCCCGCATAGCGGGCCTTTCAGACGAACGAACTCAGACTCTTTTGAAGATCAACGAGCCGTTAGTACCGCCGAAGCCGAATGAGTTACACAGCGTGTACTCAAGGCCGCTGACCTGACGTGCGGTATGCGGCACGAAGTCCAGATCACAACCTTCATCCGGGTTATCCAGGTTGATGGTTGGCGGGATAGCCTGATCGCGCAGCGCAAGGATGGAGTAGATTGACTCTACCGCCCCTGCGGCACCCAACAGGTGTCCGGTCATCGATTTGGTCGAGCTGACCATCACGGTACGCGCGGCATCACCAAAGATCGTTTTAACGGCCTGGGTTTCTGCTTTATCGCCCGCAGGCGTTGACGTGCCGTGCGCGTTGACGTAACCGATTTTCGCCGGGTCAAGCTGCGCATCACGCAGGGCATTGGCCATAGCCATTGCCGCGCCTGCACCATCTTCCGGCGGAGAGGTCATGTGGTAAGCATCGCTGCTCATACCAAAACCAACCAGTTCCGCGTAGATTTTCGCGCCGCGTTTTTTCGCGTGTTCGTACTCTTCCAGCACAATAATGCCTGCGCCGTCACCCAGCACAAAACCATCACGCTCTTTATCCCACGGGCGGCTAGCCGCTTGCGGGTTATCGTTACGCGTCGACAGAGCACGAGCTGCACCAAAACCACCCACGCCGAGCGGCGTACTGGCTTTCTCAGCACCACCAGCCAGCATCACGTCGGCATCGCCATAAGCAATGATACGCGCCGCATGACCAATGTTATGCACGCCAGACGTACAGGCCGTGGCGATAGAGATGCTCGGGCCTTGCATGCCAAGCATGATGGTCAAATGACCGGCCACCATGTTCACAATCGTAGACGGCACGAAGAACGGGCTGATTTTGCGTGGACCACCATTCACCAGGGAAGTGTGGTTCTCTTCGATTAAGCCAAGACCGCCAATACCAGAGCCAATCGCGGCGCCGATGCGCCCTGCGTTCTCCGGAGTGACTTCCAGGCCAGAATCCTGCATGGCCTGCCAGCCTGCAACAATTCCATATTGAATGAAGGCATCCATCTTGCGCTGTTCTTTGCGCGAGATAATGTCTTCACAGTTAAAATCCTTTACTAAGCCAGCAAATTTCGTTGCATAGGCGCTAGTATCGAAATGGTCGATCAGGCTGATGCCACTCTGACCGGCAAGGAGAGATTTCCAGTTGGACTCTACGGTATTGCCGACAGGAGATAACATGCCAAGTCCGGTCACAACTACACGACGCTTAGACACGCTTGTCCTCCAGGGAGGGAAAAAAAGATTCTGTGGGACTAAAAGATAAAACTCAGGCGGTCGAATGACCGCCTGGAGATGTTCACTTACGCCTGGTGGCCGTTGATGTAATCAATGGCAGCCTGAACAGTAGTGATTTTCTCAGCTTCTTCGTCCGGAATCTCAGTATCAAACTCTTCTTCCAAAGCCATTACCAGCTCAACGGTGTCAAGAGAATCTGCGCCCAGGTCATCAACAAAAGATGCATTGTTGGTCACTTCTTCCTGCTTAACGCCCAGCTGCTCGCCGATAATTTTCTTAACGCGTTCTTCGATAGTGCTCATACTCTTAAATTTCCTATCAAAACTCGCTTTCGCGATGGTTTTCGTAGTGTATAAAATGTTGAAAAATTTGCAACTAAATCCCGGCAGTTCTTACCACGATTTTGCGCTATTTTGAGGCCTTTTGCCCTGATAACGCAAATAAAATTATTCCCTAAATGTGTTTTAGGAAATAACGTGGTTAAACCATATACATCCCGCCGTTGACGTGCAAAGTTTCACCCGTGATGTAACTCGCCTCGTCTGAAGCTAAAAATGCAACCGCATTGGCGATTTCCTGAGCGCCACCGAGGCGACCCGCAGGAACCTGCGCCAGAATACCCGCACGCTGATCATCAGACAGCGCGCGCGTCATGTCCGTTTCAATAAAGCCCGGAGCAACAACGTTTACCGTAATACCGCGGGACGCGATTTCGCGCGCCAGCGATTTACTAAAGCCAATCAGACCCGCTTTCGCCGCAGCGTAGTTGGCCTGACCAGCATTTCCCATGGTACCGACCACAGAACCGATAGTGATAATCCGCCCATGACGTTTTTTCATCATAGCGCGCATTACCGCTTTTGACAGGCGGAAAACGGATGAAAGATTGGTTTCGAGGATATCGATCCACTCATCATCTTTCATACGCATTAACAGGTTGTCGCGTGTGATCCCGGCATTATTAACCAGGATGTCCACTTCGCCAAACTCAGCGCGAATATTTTCCAGCACAGATTCAATAGATGCCGGATCGGTCACGTTTAACATCAGACCTTTGCCGTTCGCACCTAAGTAATCACTGATCGCCTGTGCGCCGCTTTCGCTGGTTGCCGTACCGACAACTTTCGCGCCGCGAGCGACCAGCGTTTCTGCGATTGCGCGGCCAATGCCACGGCTTGCACCGGTAACCAGTGCAACTTTTCCTTCAAAACTCATGGTTTTGGTTTTCCTCTGTTATTGCTCAAGCGCCGCTGACATCGCCGCCGGCTCGTTAATGGCCGAAGCTGTCAGGGTGTCAACAATACGTTTGGTCAGCCCGGTCAAGACTTTGCCCGGACCTACTTCATACAGGTGCCCGACGCCCTGCGTAGCCATAAATTCCACGCTCTTGGTCCATTGTACCGGACTGTAGAGCTGACGCACCAGGGCATCGCGGATGGCTGCAGGCGTGGTTTCACATTTCACATCCACGTTGTTCACAACCGGAACTGACGGAGCGTTAAACGTGATCTTCTCAAGCTCTGCCGCCAGTTTCTCAGCGGCAGGCTTCATCAGCGCACAGTGAGATGGCACGCTGACCGGCAGTGGCAGTGCGCGTTTTGCGCCCGCTGCTTTACAGGCTGCGCCCGCACGTTCAACCGCTTCTTTATGACCGGCAATCACCACCTGGCCTGGCGAGTTGAAGTTCACCGGCGACACCACCTGATCTTCAGCGGATTCTTCGCAGGCTTTGGCGATAGCAGCATCGTCAAGACCGATAATGGCGGACATGCCACCCGTCCCCGCAGGCACGGCTTCCTGCATGAATTTACCACGCAGTTCGACGAGGCGAACGGCGTCGGCGAAATCAATGACCCCGGCACAGACCAGCGCGGAGTACTCACCAAGGCTGTGACCCGCCATCATGGCAGGGGTTTTACCGCCTGCCTGCTGCCATACGCGCCACAGGGCGACGGAGGCGGTCAACAGCGCCGGTTGCGTCTGCCAGGTTTTATTCAGTTCTTCTGCCGGGCCCTGTTGCGCCAGCGCCCACAGGTCGTAACCCAGCGCCGCAGAAGCCTCGCGGAAAGTTTCTTCAATCACCGGATAGTCGGCAGCCAGTTCAGCGAGCATGCCAACGGCCTGAGAGCCCTGTCCCGGGAACACAAATGCAAATTGCGTCATGTTTTTATCCTTAAATTTTAGAAACGAACCAGTGCGGAACCCCAGGTGAACCCGCCACCGAAGGCCTCAAGCAGCACCAGCTGCCCCGGCTTAATACGGCCATCACGCACGGCTTCGTCAAAGGCGCACGGTACGGATGCCGCAGAGGTATTGCCATGACGATCCAGCGTCACGACCACGTTATCCATCGACATGCCCAGTTTTTTAGCGGTCGCGCTGATGATACGCAGGTTGGCCTGATGCGGCACTAACCAGTCGAGTTCACTGCGGTCGAGATTATTCGCCGCCAGGGTTTCTTCAACGATATGCGCCAGTTCCGTCACAGCCACTTTGAAGACTTCGTTACCGGCCATCGTCAGATAAGTCGGGTTGTCCGGCGTGACACGATCCAGATTCGGCAGCGTCAGCAGTTCGCCATAGCTGCCATCAGCATGCAGATGCGTGGAGATAATACCAGGCTCTTCAGAAGCACCGAGGAGTACGGCACCTGCGCCATCGCCAAAGATAATGATCGTGCCGCGATCGGCAGGATCGCAGGTACGCGCCAGCACGTCAGAACCGATCACCAGGGCGTATTTCACCGCGCCGGATTTCACGTACTGATCGGCAATGCTCAGGCCATAGGTGAAGCCGGCACAGGCCGCGGCCACGTCAAATGCCGGGCAGCCTTTAATTTCCAGCATGCTCTGCACCTGGCAGGCAGCGCTTGGGAAGGCGTGCGTGGCGGAGGTGGTTGCCACGATGATCAGGCCAATCTCGTTTTTATCAATACCTGACATTTCCAGCGCGCGTTTTGCCGCCTCGAAACCCATGGTAGACACGGTTTCATCAGGCGCAGCAATGCGGCGTTCGCGGATACCTGTGCGCGTGACAATCCACTCGTCAGACGTATCCACCATTTTTTCCAGGTCGGCGTTAGTTCGCACGTGTTCAGGCAGATAACTGCCGGTACCAATAATCTTCGTATGCATGTACGCTCAGTCTTTTTCCGGTAATACAGATTCCAGGCGAGCGGCAATCCGCGAAGGGACTTGTCGCTGCACCGCCTGCACTGCCTGTTCAATCGCGACTGTAAACGCTCGCTGATTGGCTGCACCATGACTCTTAATCACCGTGCCGCGCAATCCTAACAGACACGCGCCATTATACTGGTCGGGGTTGAGGTGACTGAATCGCCTGCTCAGGCTTTTTTGTAACCAACGCTTTAATAAAATCAGCCACCACGACCGTTTTTTACCCTCGCCCTGCGATTTCAGCAGCGAAAGGAACATTCTGACCATACCTTCCATCGTCTTTAATGTGACGTTTCCCGTAAAACCGTCACATACCAGCACATCCGTTTTGCCGGTGAGTAATTCGTTAGCTTCAAGATAGCCAATATAGTTAATCGACGGGATAGATTTTAACAACGCTGAAGCATCGCGGATGCTGTCGAGACCTTTCGTCTCTTCTTCACCGATGTTCAGCAATGCTACGCGGGGATGCGGAATACCGAGGACTTCTTCCGCCATCACCGATCCCATCAGCGCGAACTGCATCAGCATCGTGCTGTCGCAATCCACGTTGGCACCTAAATCCAGCACCACGGTTTTGCCCTTCTGCTGATGCGGTAAGACCGTCACCAGTGCCGGACGTTCAATGCCCTCTATTGGCTTGAGCAAAAGTTTTGCCAGCCCCATCAGCGCACCGGTATTACCTGCGCTTACGCAGGCCTCGGCGCGGCCTTCTTTCACCAGCTCCAGCGCCATGCGCATGGAACTGCCACGGCTATTGCGAATCGCCTGCGAGGCGCGCGCATCACTGGCAATAACTGACTGCGCAGGAATAATCTGCAGACGCGAACGTTGTTCGAAATCAGCTTTGGCAAGTAATGGCGTGATTGCGTCGGGATCGCCGACTAAAAGAAGAGTGAGTTGTGAATTAGAATTCAGTGCCTGCAATGCTGCAGGCACTGTCACGGTAGGGCCAAAATCGCCCCCCATGACATCTAACGCCAGGGTTAGACGTGTCAAGGCGGTATATCCCCGTTTACACGGGGAAATCCTCACTAAGCTTAATCACGCAGAAGCGTGATTACTTAGTGATTACCTTGCGACCACGGTAGAAACCGTCAGCGGTCATGTGGTGACGCAGGTGAGACTCACCAGAAGTTTTGTCTACAGACAGGCTGGTGACTGCGGTCAGCGCGTCATGGGAACGACGCATGCCACGTTTGGAACGGGTTGGTTTATTTTGTTGTACGGCCATGGACCTTACTCCTCAATTACGGTTATCCACGTAAGAACAGGCAGAACCTGTTACTTGCGCTTTAAGCTGGCTAATACGGCAAATGGGTTTGGCTTTTGCGCTTCATCAGGCAATTGACCAAACACCATGTCCGCCTCGGACACTTCACAGTGTTCAGAATCATGCACCGGAACTACTGGCAAGGTGAGGATGATTTCATCTTCCACCAGCGCCAGCAGATCGATTTCACCAAATTCGTTGACCTGAATTGGTTCGTACGCTTCCGGGAGTGCTTCGGCCTGTTCGTCTTTGACGATCGGGCTAAAACAATACTGTGTGTAGACCTGATGGGGAAACGACTTTCCGCAACGCTGGCATTCGAGCGTTACCGATACCTTCGCATCGCCGGTTAAAACGGCCAGGCGCTGGTTATCGATAGCAAACGACATGGAGCATTCCACATCACTGTCCACACTAACTACGGATTCGGCGACACGCTCAACCAGATCACGAGTATAGATTCCCTCGTAATCAAGGCGTTTTTGAGCCGTACGGACCGGATCAAGAGTCAGGGGTAATTTTACCTTTTGCATAGGGCGCGCATATTAACTTTGTAATGTCATAGAGTCAAAGAAAAAGGCAGCCTGAGGTTGCCTTTTGCCAATTATTCGCACACATTGCGGCCTCTAGTTTAAAATGCCTGACCTGGTTACGCTATATAAAAGGTGGAAAAAATATGTCAAACCTCGTACTCGCTTCCACTTCGCCTTATCGGCGCGCCCTGCTGGAAAAAATCGGCATGCCGTTTGAGTGTGCAGCCCCTGGCGTCGACGAAACGCCAAAGGCAGGCGAGACGCCGCGACATCTGGTGCTGCGCCTTGCCCAGGCGAAAGCCCAGTCTCTGGCCGAACGCTATCCTGCACACCTTATTGTCGGCTCCGATCAGGTGTGCGTGCTGGATGGTGAAATTACCGGCAAACCATTGAGTGAAGAAAATGCCTTCCATCAGCTGATGAAAGCGCGCGGCACTATCGTGACCTTTTATACGGGTCTGGCGCTGTATAATTCCGCCACCGGACATCTGCAAACCGAATGTGAGCCATTTGATGTGCATTTCCGACACCTGAGCGAGCAGGAGATCAAAGATTATCTGCGTAAAGAGCGCCCGCTTGACTGCGCGGGTAGCTTTAAAAGTGAGGGGTTGGGCATCACGCTGTTTGAAAAACTGGACGGACGCGATCCTAATACGCTGGTGGGCTTACCGCTGATTGCGCTGTGTCAGATGCTGCGTCGTGAGAACAGCAATCCATTGCTGTATTAAAACGAAGAAAAGCGTGCACGGTACCCGTCCGGCAAATCGGACAGGTACCGGATCGGCAATGATCGTCAGCCACGTAGTTTTTTAAGGCACTGCTTAAGCTGATCGTCCAGCGGCGCTTCGATACGGATCACCTCACCCGTATTGGGATGGGTAAATTTGAGCGCCGCAGCGTGCAGGAACAGACGGTTCAGACCGGTACCGGCAAGCTGGCGATCGAAATCGCGGTCGCCATAGCGATCGTCAAAGGCGATAGGATGCCCGGCGTATTGCGTATGGACGCGGATCTGATGCGTACGACCGGTCACCGGGCTACAGCGTACCAGTGAGGCGTGTTCAAATCGCTCTTCCACTTTAAAGCGCGTCTCAGACGGTTTCCCTTCCTGATTAACACGCACGATACGCTCGCCGCTTTGCAGAATATTTTTCAGCAACGGCGCCTGCACCACTTTCACATGCGACTGCCACTGACCGCGCACCAGCGCCAGATAATCTTTCTGCATGCCCTTCTCGCGCAGCTGTTCATGCAGCGAGCGCAGCGCCGAGCGCTTTTTGGCCACCAGCAGTACACCGGAAGTGTCACGGTCAAGGCGATGCACCAGTTCCAGGAAGCGGGCTTCCGGGCGCAGCGCGCGCAACCCTTCGATCACGCCGAAGCTCAGCCCACTGCCGCCGTGTACGGCAGTACCGGACGGTTTGTTAAGCACCAGAATATGATCGTCTTCATAAAGAATAACGTCCGACAGCGCGGCCACTTTTTGCAAATGGGGCGACACGGCCTGTTCGTCGCGTTCAGCCACGCGCACCGGCGGGATACGGATTTCATCGCCATCCACCAGTTTATATTCCGGCTTCACGCGTTTTTTGTTCACCCGCACTTCGCCTTTACGCAGAATGCGGTAAATCATGCTTTTCGGTACCCCTTTTAATTGGGTACGCAAAAAGTTGTCGATTCGTTGCCCGGCTTCGTCAGCCGAAATAGCAACCATTTTTACGGCTGGAGTCTCTGTTTTCATGGTTGGCGATTCTAAATATCCACGCCGAATAGCGCCACTCATTTTTATATGCTTATATTTATGCTTACCCGGTAGGGTTTACGCATCGTGATGCTTTTTGATGGCTTTTAGAACAATCTCGAAGCAGCGGTGTAAAAACTGTGAGTAACCGGGTGATAAATGGTAAAAGTCATCTTGCTATAACAGGGTTAGCAAGGAATAATGTTTACGCTTTCCGTGTTCAAGCTTGTTATAACAATGAATTTTACGGAATCACCAATTTTGCCCGTTCGTTCATCAACGCAGCAATGGCGTAAGACGTATTGATCGTTCAGGCAGTTAGCGGGCTGCGGGTTGCAGTCCTTACCGGTAGACGGAATCTTCTCTGGAGAGTTTTCCCAGGCTGTTCCCCGAATAATTGCGCTGTTTTTCCGTATGAAATACAGGCAACCGACACTCTGCGCCTCTTAAGCGTGCGACAACCGTGAGGTTGGCGACGTGAACAGACACGAGGCCATCGGTTCACACCCGGAAAGGCGATACTCTGCCCGTAGCTTAGTCGTCAATGTAAGAATAATGAGTAAGTTACGATGAAAAGAATGTTAATCAACGCAACTCAGCAAGAAGAGTTGCGTGTCGCCCTTGTTGATGGGCAGCGTCTGTACGACCTGGATATCGAAAGTCCTGGACATGAACAGAAAAAAGCGAACATCTACAAAGGCAAAATCACCCGCATTGAACCGAGCCTGGAAGCCGCATTCGTAGACTACGGTGCTGAACGCCATGGCTTTTTACCTCTCAAAGAGATTGCCCGCGAATACTTCCCTTCTAATTACAATTCCCATGGTCGTCCGAACATCAAAGATGTGCTGCGCGAAGGCCAGGAAGTCATTGTACAGATCGACAAAGAAGAGCGCGGCAACAAAGGTGCGGCATTAACCACCTTTATCAGTCTTGCCGGGAGCTACCTGGTCCTGATGCCGAACAACCCGCGCGCGGGCGGCATCTCTCGTCGTATTGAAGGCGACGACCGCACCGAATTAAAAGAAGCGCTGGCCAGTCTTGAACTGCCGGACGGCATGGGTCTGATTGTTCGCACCGCCGGTGTGGGTAAATCAGCCGAAGCGCTGCAATGGGATCTCAGCTTCCGCATGAAGCACTGGGAAGCCATCCAGAAAGCCGCTGAAAGCCGCCCTGCCCCGTTCCTGATCCATCAGGAAAGCAACGTGATTGTGCGCGCCTTCCGCGATTACCTGCGTCAGGACATCGGTGAAATCCTCATCGATAACCCGAAAGTGATGGAGATGGCGCGTCAGCACATTTCTGCACTGGGTCGCCCTGATTTCAGCAGCAAAATCAAACTGTACACCGGTGAAATCCCGCTGTTCAGCCATTACCAGATCGAATCGCAGATTGAATCCGCTTTCCAGCGTGAAGTTCGTCTGCCGTCCGGTGGCTCTATCGTTATCGACTCCACCGAAGCATTGACCGCCATCGACATCAACTCCGCGCGTGCAACGCGTGGTGGCGATATCGAAGAAACCGCGTTTAACACCAACCTTGAAGCGGCAGATGAAATTGCCCGCCAACTGCGTCTGCGTGACCTTGGCGGCCTGATTGTTATCGACTTCATCGACATGACCCCGGTTCGTCACCAGCGTGCGGTGGAAAACCGTCTGCGTGAAGCGGTGCGTCAGGATCGTGCGCGTATTCAGATCAGCCATATTTCGCGCTTCGGCCTGCTGGAGATGTCCCGCCAGCGTCTGAGCCCGTCGCTGGGTGAATCCAGCCATCACGTCTGCCCGCGCTGTAGCGGTACGGGAACCATTCGTGATAACGAATCTCTGTCACTCTCTATTCTGCGTCTGATTGAAGAAGAAGCGCTGAAAGAGAACACCCAGGAAGTTCACGCTATCGTTCCGGTGCCGATCGCCTCTTATCTGCTGAACGAAAAACGTGCTGCGGTAAGCGCGATTGAAGCGCGTCAGGGCGGCATTAAATGCGTGATCGTGCCTAACGATCAAATGCAGACCCCGCACTACTCCGTGCTGCGCGTGCGTAAAGGCGAAGAAACCTCCACGCTGAGCTACAAGCTGCCGAAGCTGCACGAAGAAGCGATGGCGATGCCGTCTGAAGAAGAGTACGCCGAGCGTAAGCAGCCGGAACAACCGGCACTGGCTACCTTCGCCATGCCGGAAATTCCGCCTGCGCCGGAAGCCGCGCCTGCTGCAACCGTTGCACCGGCGGATAAGCCTGCCACCACCGAAACGGCTGCGCCTGGCCTGTTTGGTCGTATTGTGGGCGCACTGAAAAAACTGTTTGCTGATGATGAGCCGGCTAAACCGGCGGAAGTGAAAGAAGACGCAGACGTAAAAGAAGTGAAGCCGGAACGTTCACAGGATCGTCGTAAACCACGCCAGAACAATCGTCGTGACCGTAACGATCGTAACGACCGTCGTGATAACCGCGATAATCGCGATCGCAACGAGGGTAACGACAACCGCGAAGGTCGCGATAACCGTGACAACCGTGAAGCGCGTGACAATCGTGAAGGCCGCGACGACAACCGTCGTAACCGTCGTGAGAAACAACCGCAGAACGCTGAAGTGCGCGAAAATCGCCAGCCGGTTGCCGCGGTTGAAGATGCGGATAAATCCAAATCCCGTGACGAGCAGCAGCAGTCCCGCCGTGAGCGCAACCGTCGTCGTAACGACGATAAGCGCCAGGCACAGCAAGAAGTCAAAGTGCTTAACGGCGATGAGCCGCTGCCGCAGGTCCAGCCTGAGCAGGATGTTGAGCAGGAAGAACGCGTACAGACGATGCCGCGCCGTAAACAGCGCCAGCTGAGTCAGAAAGTTCGCTATGGCGAAGCCGCGCCGGCTGTTACCGACGTCGCAACCGACGTACCGGTTCAGGAGGCCCCTGCGGCCCGTAACGAGATCGCAAAAGTTGATCTGCCTGCGGTAGCGGAGCCGATTGCCGAGCAGGAAGAAGCCACTGAATCCCGTGACAATGCCGGTATGCCGCGTCGCTCACGTCGTTCTCCGCGTCACCTGCGCGTCAGCGGCCAGCGCCGTCGTCGTTACCGTGACGAGCGTTACCCGACCCAGTCACCGATGCCGATGACCGTAGCCTGCGCATCGCCAGAAATGGCGTCCGGTAAGGTGTGGATCCGTTATCCGGTTGCGCAGAGCGTTGAGCCGGTGCAGGAAGAGGCTATCGTTGATAACGCACCGGTTGAGGTGATTGCAGAACAGATCGAGCAGACCGTATTGCCGGTTGCCGCTGCGACTGAACAGGCGGACGTTGCGCAGGAAACGGCGGCCGAGCCGCAGGTTGTCGAGCCGCAAACGCCGGTCAGCGCGCCTGAGCCTGTTGCCGTTGAAACCACCCATCCGGAAGCGATTGCCGCCCCGGTTGCAGCCCAGCCGCAGCTGATTGACGATGCCGATGAATCTGTCGCGCAAGAGATCATTGCTGCCGCTGAGCCGGTCACTGAAACGGAAACCACCAAAGTGGAAGACGTTGCTGCGCCAGTCGCTCAGCCGGTGGAAGCCGAAGACGTGAAAGCGGAGCCGGTGGCACCTGTTGTTGCCGCGCCGGAAGTGGTGACGCCCGCGCCAGCCCCTGCGGTTGAGCCGGTAATCGCTCATGCGGCTAAACATGCCGTCAGCGCGCCAATGACCCGTGCGCCAGCGCCGGAATACACGCCGGAAGCACCGCGTCACAGCGACTGGGTTCGCCCGGCGTTTGAGTTCAGCGGTAAAGGTGCAGCAGGTGGTCACAGTGCAACGCATCACGCGACGGCACCGGCTACCCGCCCGCAGCAGCCTGAGTAATACTCAATCTGTGTAAAAAGCCGACCTCAGGGTCGGCTTTTTTTATGTCTTACGTGGCAATGATCCGGCTTACCCGCCGGGCACGCGCATTCCCGCAAGGCCTGGCATGACATCACGCATCAGGGCTAAAAAGGCCCGCAAACGTGCCGGATAATAACGCGCCCAGGGATAAACCAGATGAACCGGTAAGGGAGCGGGCTGCCAGTCGGGCACCAGTTCCACCAGCCGTCCGACGCGAATATCCTCCTCCACCGTCCAGCCGGACACGACCGCCGCCCCCAGCCCGGTCAGGGCGGTATTGCGCGTGGCGTAGAGACTGTCGGTATACAGCCTTGGCGTGATCGAAACATGTTCTGCCACACCCTGCCGATCCGCCAGCACCACTTCATGCTGATAAAACGTGCTGAGCGCTATCCACGGCAGCGCAGCCAGTTGTTGCGGGGTGTGCACCGGCGGATACTGTGCCAGCAATGAAGGCGCGGCAACCACCCGACGCGGGACTTCCGCCAGCAATACCGACACCGTAGCGGGATCCACCTCGGCCCCCACGCGGATCGCGCAATCAATATTATCGCTGAGGAAATCGACGCTCTTATCGTTAAGAAACCACTCTACGGACAGCTTCGGGTGCTGCTGCAAAAATGCCGTCAGCGGTGCCAGTAACTGCTCCTGACCAAACGCATGGGGGGCACGTACACGTAGCGTCCCCACCGGCTCGTCCCCGGCAAGGCTCAGTTCATCCTCCAGCGTTGTCCATGCGTCAATTACATGTTTAGCATGCTGATAGCAGCGCTCGCCGTCATCGGTCAGCTTCATGGCGTGGGTGGTGCGCAACAGCAGCTTTGCGCCGAGCAGGGTTTCCAGCGACTGCAGGCGGCGGCTGACGGTAGCCTGTGTAGTGTCCAGCTGGCGGGCGGCGGCGGAAAGCGAGCCACTCTCGACGATACGCACAAAGGTGCGCATCAGATCCACTCTGTCTATACGTTCAGCCCGTTTCATTATTTTCATACCTATACGTTTAACGTATAACCGTTTTACCACTGCGCTGGCTACCGTGCCACGCCTGATTCAGGAAAAATGACCTCACACCTTATTGAGGAAACGAATATGAACGGTCATTCCCCCCTTGTTGACGTCCCACGCTGGTTAATCTTTATTCTTGCCATCGGCGCGGGGTTTAGCGTCGCGGCGATCTACTACGCGCAGCCTTTATTGCCGCTGATGGGCAGCGACCTGCATCTCACCATCAATGGTATGGGGCTGGTACCGACGCTGACCCAGGCGGGTTATGCGCTGGGAATTTTGTTCCTGCTGCCGCTGGGTGACCGCCACGATCGTCGTACCTTGATCCTGCTGAAAAGCGGCGCGCTGGCGGTATTGCTGCTGGCCTGTAGCCTGGCATCCGGGCTGAACACCCTGCTCCTTGTCAGCCTGCTGATTGGCATGGCTGCCACCATGGCGCAGGATATCGTACCTGCTGCGGCGATCCTTGCCCCGGAAGGTAAACAGGGCAAAACCGTCGGCACGGTGATGACCGGTCTGCTGCTGGGCATCCTGCTGTCCCGTACCGTCAGCGGCTTTGTCGGTGCCGCCTTTGGCTGGCGGGTGATGTATCAGCTTGCCGCTGCCAGCATTGCGTTTATTGGTGTGGTGATGTGGGGTGTGCTGCCGCGTTTTGCCGTGCATTCCACGCTGAGCTACCCGGCGCTGATGCAATCCATGGCGCACCTGTGGCAGCGCTACCCGACGCTGCGCCGTGCGGCGCTGGCGCAGGGATTCCTGTCAGTGTCGTTTAGCGCCTTCTGGTCGACGCTGGCAGTGATGCTGCTGGATCACTATCACCTTGGTAGCGCGGTGGCAGGCACCTTTGGTATCGCCGGTGCTGCGGGTGCCTTAGCCGCGCCGCTGGCCGGTGGACTGGCAGATAAAGTTGGTGCGGCGCGCGTCACTCAGTTAGGCGCCCTGCTGGTCACCATCGCCTTTGCGCTGATGTTTGTCATGCCGCTGCTCTCCACTGAAGCGCAGTTAGCGGTGATTGCCCTGTCGGCCATTGGTTTTGATTTAGGGTTGCAGTCAAGCCTGATCGCCCACCAGAATCTGGTGTACAGCCTGGAGCCTAAGGCCCGCGGTCGACTGAATGCCCTGCTGTTTACCGTGGTGTTTATCGGTATGGCGGCAGGATCGGCAATCGGCAGTAAAGTGTACTCCATGGCCGGCTGGCCGGGCGTGGTTGCCCTCGCTACCCTCTGCGGCGCCATCGCACTGGCTATCCGCTTAAGCGCCGGAGCCACCCGCCCCCAGGTCCAGACGCAGCCGTAAACCGGCCAAAAAAAAGCCCGCGCTAATGACAGCGCGGGCTTTTTTGCATAAATGCACTTACCGGTTCATCTGGAACAATGACATACCCTGCATATCGCTAAAGGCTTTATAAGATGCCTGCAAAGCGGCCTGTTTCATGGTGTAGGACGAAATCGCCGCACTCCAGTCCACGTCCACCAGCGCACTCATCTGCGAGGATAAACCCAGTTTACGATCGCTGCCCAGGGCGTCCAGCTTATCCAGCTCATCAAGCTGTGTGCCCACTTCCGCGCGCACGCTTAACACGTTATTCAGCGAGTTACGCAGACCACGGTTCGTTTTATCCAGCGCGGCCTGTGCGGTTGCCTGGGCTGTCTCATCCCCGCTCACCGGCGTTTTCAGGGCGGCAATCGCGGTATCCAGCATTTTAAACAGGCTGGTTTCCGGTGCAGAGCCGTCCGGCTCGGCCACGGCATTACCGGTCAGGGCGTCGAACACCTGAGTGCCGGTATGGGCGATGGTCATGGTACGGGCAGCGTCAACCTGCTGGCTGATCGACTCCGCACCGCCATTATATGCGCCGGTGGCAGCGTCAAACGGCGGCTTATCAGTCTTGTAGCCTGCGAAAATATAACGACCATTGCCGTCGGTGCTGTTCGCCAGGTTCATCAGCTGATCGCGGACCCCCTGCAAATCGGTCGCCAGCGAAGCACGGTCATCATCACTTAAGGAGTCGTTACCGGCGTTGATGACTTTAGTCTGGGCGGAGGTAATAGCTGACGCCACCTGGCCGAGCACGTTATCTTCCAGCGAAATTTTCTGCGAGGCAAAGGTACGGGCCAGCGCATACTGGTTGTTCTGCGCCTGCGCCTGAGAAACCACCACCGCCTGCGATGCCGCGATCGGATCGTCCGACGGACGGTTCACGCGCTGCTCGGTGGACATTTGCTCGCCGTACTTCAGCCATTCACTCTGCGAGTTGGTGATGCCCCGCATGTTCTGGTCATACATCATCTGGGTACTAATACGCATTATTCACCTCTTACTTAGCGTATGTTCAGCAACGCATCAAACAGCGTGCTGGCTGTCTGCAATACCTGTGCGTTGGCGAGATAATATTGCTGGTAGCGTTGCAGGTTGCCGTACTCTTCATCAAGGTTGACGCCAGAGATAGACTGCTGCTGATTGCTTAACTGCGTCACCACGTTGTTCTGCGTGGTGCTGCTGGTTTTCAGCGTCGCCGTGGTGCTGCCGACGGTACTGACCAGCGAGGCGTAAGCATCGTTAAAACTTTTGTTGCCGCCGACCACTTTGCTTTTTTGCAGATCCAGCAGCGCCTGACCGTTACGGTTGTCGCTGTCGCCGCCGGTCGCGGTTTTCGCGAGAGCGATTTTGGATTCGTCGGTGATCGCCAGCTTCATGTTAACGATGGCGTTGCTTACCGGTTTGACGGTGAAGCTCTCATTGACCTGCGGTGTACCTGATACGCCAATCTTCAGACCATCAAAGTTCAGTGTGCCGTCAGTGGTGTCCGGAGTGACGTTAAAAGCGGTGTTATCGGACAGACGCGTCACCTGCCAGCCAGTGCTGGTGAAAGCCACTTTATAGTCGGTCGCCTGCACTTTAGTGCTGTCGGCCACGGCCGGGTTCAACGTCGTGCCGCTGGTGTTTTTGCTGTTGCTCAGTGCCGTCGGGCTGCCGATATTAAAGAAATCGGTACCTGCATCGCCATTGGCGTCAAAACCCGCTTTGTGCTGAGTGTTGAACGCATCCGCAAAGCTCAGCGCCAGCTGTCCCAGCGTGTTACGGGTCTGGTCGAGGTTGGTAGAACGGAAGGTCAGCAGGCCGCCCAGGGAACCGCTGGTGAGCAGTTTTTCCGGGATTTCAATGTTGCCCGCGGTGGCATCAACGTACGCGACAGTGGTACGCGCCGGATCAGCGGATGACTGCACGGCGGCCAGCTGGCGGGAATTGCTGCCCTGCACCAGCGTATAACCATTCGCCATCGTCAGGTTATAGGTGCCGCCGTCCTGCACGCTCACTTCCACACCGACAATCTTGTTCAGTTCGCTGACCAACTGGTCGCGCTGATCGAGCAGATCGTTTGGTGACGCACCCGCGCCCACGCCGGTCAGACGGGAAATCTGATCGTTAAGGGTGGCGATCTGCTTGGTGTAATTATTGATTTGATCAACGCTGGAGGTAATAGACAGGTTAACCTGCTTATCCTGGTCGCGCAGATACTCATCGGTCACCTTGAACTGGTTTACCAGGCCATCGGCTTTACCCAGCAACGTCTGACGGGCTGCCGGATCTTCGGCGTTGCTGGTCAGCGTCTGTAAGCTGGTGAAGAAATCCTGTAGCGTCGCCGCCAGGGTGTTGGTTTTCCCGGAGAGCATATCGTCAATTTTTGACATCTGCTCATAGCGCGTGGTCAGACCGCTGCTCTGGGTTTGTGCTGCACGCAACTGGTTAGTGATGAACGAATCATATTCACGCTGGACGCCCGACACATACACGCCGTTGCCAGTCCAGCCACCCGCGCCCAGCGTGCTGTTTGCTGCCGCAAGGACCGTCGTCTGACGGGTATAGCCCGCCACGTTATAACTGGAGATGTTATTACTGGCGGTATTCAGTGCAGCCTGAGCTGCGGTAAGCCCGCTCATGGCGCTGTTGATCAAGCTGGACATGGAGGTTCCTTATAAACTGTCAGACATGAATCCTGATAGAGATTATCGGCAACGCCTTTCTGAACTTGAGAGTTTTCAGAACAGATTTTCAATATCGTTGCTGTACGCTTTGCTCACCTTCTCACCCATCGCTTTCATCTGCTGGATCATGCCGGTCAGTTTGCGGGCATAGTTCGGATCGGTGGCGTAACCGGCGTTCTGCAACGCCTGCGCGCCCTGCTCAGCGGTTGCAGCATTGGTTACTGCGGCATAGCGCGGATTGCGGGTCAGCACGCCCACGTAATCCGACAGCGCTTCCAGATACGAGCTGTAAACACGGAACTTCGCCTTCACTTTTTTCGCTTCACCGTTTTCGAATTCGGTGGTGGTGATCTCGGTGACCGGCCCCTTCCAGTTGGAGGTGGCTTTGACACCGAAGATGTTGAAGCTCGGTTCGCCGTTTTCACGACGGATCTGCCGCTGACCCCAGCCGGATTCCAGCGCCGCCTGGGCGAGGATCAGGTGATGCGGCACGCCACTCTGCTGGCTGGCCAGACGCGCTGGCAGTGAAAGCTGTGCCAGGAAGTCTTTGCTGTCGCCGGTCAGTGGCTCGTCGTTAACGTCTGGCGCTTTCGGCATAGCCTTACGCACCATCTGCGTCAGGGCCTGGTTTTGATAGGTGGTGACCGTTTCCAGCGGGAACTTCATCGGTACCTGATCCGGCTCCGATGCCGCCTGCGCGGCCTGCTCACCGCCCATCTGTTTGACCATCATGTCGGCGAGGCCAAGGCCTTTGCCGGCGGTCATCTGCTGGGCGATTTGCTGGTCATACATGCTGGTATACATGCGCGAGGAATCGCTGCTGAACAGGCCGTCTTTCGGCAACGCTTCACGCATGCTTTTGAGCATCATCTGTACAAACATCCCTTCCACCTGGCGGGCCACGGGGCGAAGGTTCGCCCCCGGATCCTGCCCGGCTTTGGATTTCAGTTCATTCAGCGATTGCGCATCCCATGCCGCGCTCGCCGCCAGTCGGCTGTCGGTCAACATTAGATGATTTCCAGTTTCGCGCGCAGGCAACCCGCGCTTTCCATTGATTGCAGGATGGACATCAGATCCATCGGCGTTGCGCCCAGCGCGTTCAGAGCCCGCACCACGCTGTTCAGGTTGGCGCTGGAGCGCACGCTTTGCAGCGCACCACCGCTCTGGCGCAGATCGATTTGCGTTTGCGGCGTCACCACGGTCTGACCGCCGCCAAACGGCGTATCCGGCTGGCTGACGTTCGCCTGACGGTTAACGGTGACGGAGAGGTTACCCTGCGCCACAGCACAGCTGTCGAGGGTCACTTCGCGGTTCATGACCACGGAGCCGGTACGCGAGTTGATAACAATCTTCGCGTCCTGCGGCGTCATGCTGATTTCCATGTTCTGAATATCCGCGAGGAAGCGCACCTGCGAGCTATTACCGGCCGGTACACGGATCTGCACCGTACGGGCATCAAGCGCCGTCGCGCTGCCGTAGCCACGGGAGCGGTTAATGGTGTCGGTGATCTGCTGTGCGAGAGTGAAATCTTCATTATTCAGTTGCAGGTTAATGGTGTTGCCTGCACCGAACTGGCTCGGCAGTTCACGCTCAACGACTGCGCCGCCGGTGATGCGCCCGCCGTTAAGCTGGTTCACCTGCACGCTGCTGCCACCCGCCGCCGCACCAGCGCCGCCGACCAGCACGTTACCCTGTGCCAGCGCATAGACCTGGCTGTCCACGCCTTTCAGCGGCGTCATTACCAGCGTACCGCCGCGTAAGCTTTTGGCGTTACCGAGAGAAGAGACCACCACATCGATGTTCTGTCCCTGACGGGCAAACGGCGGCAGCTGCGCAGTGACCATCACGGCCGCGACGTTTTTCAGCTGCATGTTGGTGCCTGCCGGAACGGTGATGCCCATCTGTGAGAGCATGTTGTTCAGACTTTGGGTGGTAAACGGCGTCTGGGTGGTCTGGTCACCTGTACCATCAAGACCCACCACCAGCCCGTAGCCGATTAAGGAGTTTTGTCGTACGCCCTGTACGCTGGTGAGATCCCGGATACGCTCTGCCTGGGCAAAAGTTGCCACCAGCACCAGCGCTATACCAAGCAGAGATTTAAACATGGGATACCTCAGTTACATCGGCGATAAATTAAGGAAGAAACGCTGCAGCCAGCCCATATTCTGCGCTTCGTTTATGTAGCCATTGCCCACATATTCGATACGCGCGTCTGCCACCTGGGTAGACGGAACCGAGTTACTGCCGCTGATGGTGCGTGGGTTCACGACACCAGAGAAGCGGATGAATTCAGTGCCCTGATTGATGGCGATCTGTTTTTCACCCACAACGTGTAAATTGCCATTGACCAGCACCTGATCGACGGTGACGGTTAACGTGCCGCTAAAGGTATTACTGGCGTTAGCGCCGCCTTTGCCGTTAAAGCTGTTGCTGCCGTCCGCATCCACATCCGCGCGCGCGTTACCGAACAATCCTTGCAGATAGCGAGGGGCGGTATCGACGCCGAAGCTGGTTTTGCCGTCGCGGCTGGCATTCGCCGAGGAGCTTTTGCTGGCGCTGACATTTTCCGCCAGCACGATGGTCAGCGTATCGCCAACGTTACGTGGACGTCGGTCCTCAAACAGCGGCTGGTAGCCGTAGTTCACAGGCTGCGCAGTCTGATAAATGGAGCCATTCACAATCGGAGCCGGGCCAGGCGTCGGTTGTGCGGTCGTCGCCCCTTGCACCAGCGGTGTCGAAGGGATCAAGGCACATCCGGTGAGGGAAGTTGCCAGCAGAGCCAGAAGCGGATAACGAAACGCGGCGGTTTTGTACATTGCTTTCATCTTCAAAAACAGGGTGCCGGTGCGGGAGTACCGCACCGGATCACGCCTTAGAGTTGCGTCAGTTTTTGCAGCATCTGATCGGTCGTCGATACGGCTTTACTGTTAATTTCATACGCGCGCTGGACCTGGATCATGTTCACCAGCTCTTCCGCCACGTTGACGTTAGAGGTTTCAACATACCCCTGATACAGCAGACCCGCGCCGTTCAGGCCTGGCGTGGTGTCATTCGGCGCGCCAGAGGACTGGGTTTCGGTGTAGAGGTTTTCGCCAATACTTTCCAGACCGGTGTCGTTCATGAAGGTCGTCAGGTTAAGCTGACCAACCTGCACCGGCGCGGCCTGACCCTGCTGAGTCACGCTGACCACACCGTCACGCCCAATGGTGATGCTCAGGGAGTTTGCCGGGATGGTGATCGCAGGCTGAACCTGGAAACCACCCGCCGTCACTAACTGACCATTCTGATCCACCTGGAACGAGCCATCGCGCGTATAGGCCGCGGTACCGTCCGGCAGCATCACCTGGAAGAAACCCTGGCCTTTGATCGCCACATCTTTACTGTTGTTGGTCTGCGACAGGTTACCCTGGCTGTGCAGGCGCTCAGTGGCAACCGGACGTACGCCGGTACCGATCTGCAAGCCTGACGGTAGCGTCGTCTGTTCGGAGGATTGCGCCCCCGGCTGACGAATGGTCTGGTACAGCAAGTCTTCAAAAACGGCACGCTGACGCTTGAAACCGTTGGTGCTGACGTTCGCCAGGTTGTTGGCGATGACGTCCATATTGGTTTGCTGTGCATCAAGGCCGGTCTTGGCAATCCATAATGAGTTGATCATGGGTGTTCCTGTTTATTAGCTCATTGACAGCAGCGAGTTAGCGCGCTGGTCGTTTTCGTCAACGCTGCTGATCACCTTCATTTGCATCTCAAAACGACGCGCACTGGCGATCATGTCGGTCATCGCCGCCACGGGTTTCACGTTACTGCCTTCCAGCACGCCGGACATCACGCGGATGGTCGGGTCGGCCTGTAAGGTCGCGCCACGGGTCGCCTGTGCGGCCTGGCTTAAACGGAACATCCCGTCGTCACCGCGAACCACTTCGCGGCCTTCAGCTTTCACCAGCTTCAGACGGCCAATCGGTGACACGGTATTCGGCGGATCGCCCGGCGTCAGCGCCGACACGGTGCCGTCTGCGGCGATGGTGATCTCCGCGCCTTCCGGCACGGCAATCGGACCACCGTCGCCCATGACCGGATTTCCCTGGATAGTCAGCTGACCTGCCGGGTTGACCTGGATGTTACCGTTACGGGTATACCCTTCGGTCCCGTCCGGGGTCTGCACCGCCAGCCAGCCATCCTGCTGCAACGCCACGTCCAGCGGACGCGACGTGTAGTCGAGTTGGCCTTGCGTCATGTCAGCACCCGGCGTGGACGCCGTGACCAGCGTACGCGTCGGCAGTGACAATCCTTCTACCGGTACCGCACGCAGCGCGTTCAGCTGTGCGCGAAAACCCGGTGTTGACGCGTTGGCGAGGTTGCTGGCCGTAACAGACTGCTGATTGAGCGTCTGACTTGCCGCGCCCATCGCGGTATATATTGCGTGATCCATGAAGCCATCCCGTCAGACGTTTAGCGCAGGTTAACCAGCGTGTTGAGGATCTGATCCTGAGTTTTGATGGTCTGCGCGTTCGACTGATAGTTACGCTGCGCGACGATCATGTTCACCAGCTCTTTACTCAGATCAACGTTCGAGGACTCCAGCGCACCGTTGGTCAGGGAACCGAAGTTACCGGTACCTGCGGTACCCAGCAGCGCCACACCGGATGCGCCGGAGGCGGACCAGACGTTGTCGCCTTCAGACTGCAGACCTTCGTTGTTGGCGAAGTTTGCCAGCACGATCTGGCCTAACAGCTGGGTCTGTTCGTTGGAGTAGTTACCCACCACAGTGCCGTCATCGTTGATCTGGTAACTCACCAGGTCGCCCGGCTTGTAACCGTTTTGGCTGGTTGCCACGATGTTGTTAGAACCGGTGTTCTGCTGCATGGAATTCAGGAAGCTCAGCGAGAAGGTCGCCGGGATCGCACCGTTCAGGGAACCGGTGGTCACGTTGATCTCTTTGGTCAGCGTGGCAGGCGGAACAGGCAGCGCCGTGGTTGCCGTCGGGGTGACACCCACCAGGTTACCGTTGGTATCGAAACGCATGAAGCCCGCAGACGCCGGGGTGCCACCCGCAGAGGAATCCTGCGTGTAAACTTCCCAGGTGTTGTTGGAATTTTTGACGTAGTACAGGTTCATGTCGTGCGCATTACCCTGGGAGTCAAAAACCGTCACCGATCCTTTTTTGTTATAGGAATCGGCGTTGGCCGCATCGAACGGCGTGACGGCGGGCAGTTTGTCAGATGAGTTCAGGTTGATCTGCATCGCCGCAGTGGTCGTGGTTTTCGCCGACATCAGCGTATTCGGCACGGAAATCGCCGTCGGGTTTGCACCCTGCTGGATGGTTGGCGGCGTACCGGTTGCCGGGTAGCCGGTCAGTTGCAGACCCTGCATGTTAACGATGTTACGGTCGGAATCCAGTTTGAACTGACCGTTACGGCTGTAATAAACAGAACCGTTGTTGTCGACCAGACGGAAGAAACCGTTCTGGCTGATTGCCACGTCCAGGCCACGACCGGTATTGGTAGTGGTACCGTCGTTAAAGTCCTGGGTAATACCCGCAACCTTTACGCCCAGACCGACTTTAGAACCTGCAAACATGTCAGCGAAGGACGCACTGCCAGATTTAAAGCCGTAAGTGGCGGAGTTGGCGATGTTGTTACCGATGACATCGAGGTTGGTGGCCGCAGCATTCAGGCCGCTGACCGCTTGTGAAAAGGCCATGTCTTACTCCTGATAAATGAAGGCTTAGATAATCTGCCGTACTTCGTCGAGTGTGGTGGTACCGTAAGTACCCAAATCTAACAAGTTGCCGTTGCTGCCACGGGTAACACCCTGCACCAGTGCAAACTGTAAAGGTTGTGCAACCAGCTGCGTTGCACCATTGCTGGCGTTAATCGCCACGTTATAAGAACCGTCTGCTGCCACAGTGCCGTCGGTCAGCTTGCCATCCCAGCTGAAGCTGTGAACGCCCGCTTTCAGCGCGCCAATGTCGATCGTGCGCACCACGACACCATTTTTATCGGTGATGGTGGCGGTCACTTTCTCGGCAGCCTGTTGCAGCTCAACGCCAAACGGCGTGGTGGTTTCTTTACCCGCCAGCACCGTCGTGCCAGGGATCATGACGCCATGACCAATCAGCGTACTGGCCTGCAACGAGGCGTTGTTATTAAGCTGACCGGAGATCGAGCCGAGCGTGGTGTTCAGCTTTTCAATCCCGCTCACGGTGCTGATTTGCGCCAGCTGCGTGGTCAGTTCGTTGTTCTGCATCGGATTGGTCGGATCCTGGTTTTTCAGCTGTGCGACCAGCAGCGTTAAAAAGCTGCCCTGTAAATCTTCTGCTTTACTGCCGGTCAGCGAGCTATTGCCCGTGACGGCGGAAGTACCGGCAGCGCGGGTAGTGTCATTAACATTGACGGAAACAGACATGCTTCGCTCCTTTACTGGCCGAGTGTAAGGGTCTTGAGCATCATGCTCTTGACGGTGTTAAGCACTTCGACGTTGGCCTGGTAGCTGCGGGAGGCGGACATGGAGTTGACCATTTCCCCTACCACATCAACGTTAGGCATACGCACGTACCCTTTTGCATCTGCAAGGGGGTTACCCGGCTCATACACCAGTTTGTCCGGGGCCTGACTTTCAATCACATCGGACACTTTCACCCCACCCGTGGCCGCGCCCGGAGCCGCATCCACCTGAAAAACCACCTGCTTTGCACGGTAAGGCTGACCATCGGGTCCGGTTACGCTGTCGGCGTTGGCCAGGTTACTGGCCGCCACGTTCAGGCGTTTGGACTGGGCGGTCATCGCCGAACCGGCGATATCAAAAATGTTCAGTAAAGCCATCTGTTAATTCCCCCCCTGCAATACGCTCATCATGCCTTTGATTTGCCCACCCAGAACGGTCAGCCCGGTCTGGTACTTCAGGGTGTTATCGGCAAATTGTGTACGTTCACGGTCCATATCGACGGTGTTGCCGTCCATCGAAGGCTGGTCCGGGATGCGATACAGCAAATCGGCAGATGGCGCTGTCATTGCCTGAGCCGGAATATGGCGGGCAGAGGTAAGCTCCAGCGCTACACCGGTAGATTCAGCACGACCGCGCTCCATCACCTTTTTGAGTTCACTGCTGAAATCCATATCGCGCGCCTGATACCCTGGGGTATCGGCGTTGGCAATATTCGCCGCCAGCACTTCCTGGCGTTGCGCGCGCAGATTTAACGCTTCTTGCTGAAAACGTAGCGCGGCATCGAGTTTATCGAGCATGTCTCCCCCGCTGATGACATTACGCTGATGATAAATTGACAGGTGACAGCTTAAATGGCCTTGTCCATGCGTCATCGTCTGAATAAGCGCAAAATGCGTCGCTATTTATTGCGTTGATAGATTTATTGTGCGGGTAGAATCTCGTCATTCTTTAAACAGGCAGGAGTCTGCGATGAACAACCTGAAAGGCGGTTTAGCCGCGACCTTACTGTTTTTAAGCCCGTCGTTGCTGGCGGCCGATCTCACGGCACAGCTAACGGCGTACTTTGCCCAGCGGCTGGCGGGTTTTAGCGATGATGTGGTGGTGAAGATCCGCAGCGCGCCGAATATGCTGCCAGCCTGCGAGCAACCGGCGCTCAGCGTGGCGGGAAGTGCTAAACTGTGGGGTAATGTGAACGTACTGGCGCAGTGCGCTAACGAAAAACGTTACGTTCAGGTGCAGGTGCAGGCAACGGGCAACTATGTGGTCGCCGCGCAGCCGATCACCCGGGGCAGTACGCTGCAACCGGGTAGCGTCACCCTCACCCGTGGTCGTCTCGATCAATTACCCCCGCGCACCATGCTGGATATCAATCAGGCGCAGGATGCGGTAAGTTTACGCGATGTCGCGCCAGGCCAGGCGATCCAGCTGTCGATGCTGCGTCAGGCATGGCGTATTAAAGCCGGTCAGAAAGTGCAGGTTATCGCGCAGGGTGACGGCTTTAGCGTTAACGGTGAAGGCCAGGCAATGAATAACGCTTCCGTGGCGCAAAGCGCCCGGGTCCGCATGGCCTCAGGCCAGGTGGTGAGCGGGATGGTTGGTCCTGATGGGAATATTCTTATTAATCTATAATTCTTTAAAGAATTGACGGCATCTGCCGATAAATATTCAACATATGATGAATGGCAGGCACCTGCGCCGCAAACCTCGATGAGGACCACACTATGAGCATTGATCGTACATCGCCCCTGAAGCCAGTAAACACGGTGCAACAGCGCGAAAGCAACGATACTCAGGCACCAAAAGCGCGACTGGAAAAACCGGTTACCGCTAACAGCACCAACGTGACCATCAGCAGCGCACAGGCGCGCCTGGTGCAGTCCGGTGGCGACGATATTAATGCAGAGCGCGTAGAAAGCCTGAAGGCTGCGATCCGCAATGGCGAACTGAAAATGGACACCGGCAAAATTGCCGATGCGCTGATTCAGGAAGCACAGAGTTTCTTACAGAGTAAATAAGCGAATGAGCCAACTGTCAGAAATACTGGATAAGATGACAGTTATCCTGAACGATCTGAAGAACGTGATGGATGCTGAGCAACAGCAACTTTCCGCAGGCCACTTCAATGGCAGTGCGTTACAGCGCATTACGGAAGAAAAGAGCTCGTTGCTCGCCACGCTGGATTATCTGGAGCAACAGCGCCGCGCTGAGCAGAACGCCAGACGCAGTGCTAATGATGATGTTGCAGAACGCTGGCAGTCCATCACCGCGAAGACACAGCATTTACGCGATCTCAACCAGCACAACGGCTGGTTGCTCGAAGGCCAGATTATCCGTAACCAGCAAGCGCTCGAGGTGCTAAAACCGCATCAGGAGCCAGGGTTATACGGGGCCAACGGACAGACGTCTTCTACGACGCGCGGCGGCAAGAAAATCTCTATCTAATCGTTACGCCAGGCGTGACGGTTACAGACAGGGAGTCCATGGACTCCCTGTTGTCGTTTCTTTTTTTCCAGTAACCTAAGCCGTTTTACGGGCAAACTCTTTCACCCTGAAGCCCAGAGCGGCGAGCGTGGCGAAATACGCAATCACCCCCACCACCACGACTGCCATCAGACGCAGCAGACGCCAGAGCATGGTGCCCTGCGACCACTCAGGCATCACCATCATCATGCCCACCAGCGCCGCTGACATCACTACCACCGCCACCACCAGACGCAGCAAAAAGCGCGACCAGCCCGGCTGCGGGGTAAAGATATTCTGCTTACGCAACTGCCAGTAAAGCAGTGAAGCATTCAGGCACGCACCCAGACCAATAGACAGCGACAGACCGGCGTGTTTCAGCGGGCCGATAAACATCAGGTTCATCACCTGAGTCATGATCAGCGTGACGATGGCGATTTTTACCGGCGTTTTAATGTCCTGGCGGGAATAGAAGCCTGGCGCCAGCACTTTCACAACGATCAGCCCCATCAGCCCCACCGAATAGGCCACCAGCGCGCGCTGGGTCATCAGCGCATCGAACGCGTTAAATTTACCGTACTGGAATAACGACACGGTGAGCGGTTTTGCCAGAATGCCCAGCGCCACCGCACTGGGTAGCGCCAGCAGGAAACACAGACGCAGGCCCCAGTCCATCAGGCGGCAGTATTCGTCATGATTGCCGCTGGCAAAACTTCTCGACAGCGACGGCAGTAAAATGGTGCCCAACGCCACGCCCAGCACCCCGGACGGAAACTCCATCAGGCGGTCGGCATAGTACATCCACGACACCGAGCCGGAGACAAGGAATGAGGCGAAAATGGTATTGATGATCAGCGAAATCTGGCTTACCGAGACGCCGAGGATCGCCGGCCCCATTTGTTTCACCACCCGCATGGCCCCGGCGTCGCGCAGGTTAATGCGCGGCAGCACCAGCATGCCGATTTTTTTCAGGTGCGGCAGTTGATAGACCAGTTGCAGGATGCCGCCTACGGTGACGGCCCACGCCAGCGCCAGCACCGGGGGGTTAAAGTACGGCGCGGCAAAAAGCGCAAAGCCGATCATGCTGACGTTTAAAAAGGTGGGCGCAAACGCCGGTACCGAGAAACGGTTCCAGGTATTGAGGATCGCCCCCGCCAGCGAGGCCAGCGAAATCAGCAGAATATAGGGGAAGGTAATGGTTAACAGCCTGGAGGTGAGCGCGAATTTGTCAGCAGTATCGGCAAAGCCAGGTGCTGTCACCATGATCACCCAGGGTGCCGCCAGCATCCCCAGCACGGTCACGACCGCCAGCACCAGCGTCAACAGGCCGGACACATAGGAGACGAACACGCGGGTGGCATCGTCGCCCTGCTTGCTTTTGTATTCCGCAAGGATCGGCACAAAGGCCTGGGAAAAGGCGCCCTCGGCAAAAATACGGCGCAGCAAATTAGGCAATTTAAAGGCCACGAAAAAGGCATCGGTGGCCATCCCGGCCCCAAAAACACGCGCCACAATGGCGTCCCGCGCAAATCCCAGTACGCGGGAAAACATGGTCATCGAGCTGACTGCGGCCAGCGATTTTAATAAATTCATTACGTTGTTCGTCCACAACCTGACGGCAAAACGCCTGCATTGCAGGCGTCGGGGGGTATGGCGGGTAGTCTACCTGGATTGCGGTGAAATACTACCGGCTTATGTTACGGGCGGTTACTCTGTCATCGCTTCGCGCCACAGCTTTTCGATCACGCGCTGGGCCAGTACGGCCTGCTCACCGGCAGTTTCGGGAACCATCTGATTTTGCACGCATTCGATAAAATGACGGGCGCAGCCCACGAATCCGCGCTGCTCCAGCGTGCTCTGCCAGCCGGGGACCGGGCGGATAATGACGCCCTGGCCATGCTCCTCACGCCAGTCGCGCATATCGGTGACGTCATACAGCCCACCGTCGGTCACCGCCTGCACTGACTCGCGCTGGCTTCCGGCCCGGCGGTGCATACTGGTGGTGATCTGTAACTGATCGCGGCTGAAGTGATGTTCCGCATAACACATCTGTCCGTCGTCATTGGTGTGCAGCACACCGCCCTGCAACTGCGCCGGGCCGCCTGCCAGCCAGAGGGCGGTATCCACGACATGCAGATAATCATCGAGCAGGGTAAAACGCAGATCGTGCGGACCGACGCTGTCGGTGCGATGCTTGTCCATCCGCAGCGAGGCCCCTGTGGCCAGCCGGGTTTTCAGATCGCGATATAAAGGTGCAAAGCGGCGATTAAAGCCGACCATCAGCGTCAGCTTTTTACGCGCCGCTAGATCCACCAGCCGTTCGGCATCCGCCAGATTATCCGCCAGCGGTTTATCGACGCAAACGTGCACCCCGGCGTTTAACAGCTCGCTGACCACCGCATAGTGTGACGCGGTTGAAGTATGCACAAAGACCGCATCGCACTGGCTGGCAAGATGCGCCAGCGAGTCGGCATAGGGCAGACGCCAGCTTTCACATACTGGCAGCGCTTTTTCCCGCGTCGGTGACCAGGCCGCCTGTAGCGTCCAGTCGGTCGCCGCTGCCAGTACCGGCAGCCAGGCTTTTTGTGCAATGCCGCCAAGCCCCACCACCCCAATTCGTAATCGGCTCACCTTAATCTCCCAAATGTGCGAGTAATGAATCCAGACGCTGTTTCAGTTCAGCGACGTCGTTTTCCAGTGCCTCCACGCGGGCCGTTAAACCGTCGCTGGACGGCTCCGCCTGCGGTGGTGCGCTGGCGTCACCTTCAACATCACCGCTAAACAGATGCATAAAGCGGCTCTCCCGTTTGCCCGGCTCGCGTTCCAGACGCACCACGAACGGCCCGTCTTCACGGCTGGCGAGCGTCTCCAGCGTCGACTCCACTTCCGCCATATCAGTAAACTCATGCATCCTGGCAGCGCGCATGCGCAGTTCACCCGGCGTTTGTGCACCGCGCAACAGCAGCGTAGTGACCAGCGCCAGCTCTGCCGGACTGAACCTGAGATTACCGAATTCGGAATTGCAAAAACGCTGTTCGTATTTGGTGACGCGATTGCCAAAGCCGCTGACGGTGCGCAGAAAGTGGCGTTTCACCAGTTCATCCAGCAGATCCTGCACGGTGTTATCGTCCAGCGACATCACCGGCTCGCGATTGGTTTTTTGATTGCAGGCGGTCACCACGGCATTCAGCGACAGCGGGTACTGTTCGGGGGTGGTAACCTGCTTTTCCAGCAGGCAACCGATCACCCGCGCTTCCTGTGCTGTCAGTAAATACTTCATCTTTTCTCCTTAACGACCTGCGGTCCAGTCTGATGCCGTTAACGCCGTCAACACGTGGTCGCGCCACTGTCCGTCGATTAACAGATAGGCTTTGGCATAGCCTTCCTTTTCAAAACCGAGACGCGCCAGCAAATCGCCGCTGCGCTTATTGTGCGGCATGTAATTAGCCATAATGCGGTGCATGTGCTGGGTGCGCTGCATGTAACGGATCGCCGCGCTTAAGGCTTCGAACATCAGCCCCTGCCCCTGCCATTTCTGGCCGATGGAGTAGCCGAGATAACAGGCGTGAAAAGAACCGCGCACGACGTTAGAAAAGTTCGCTACGCCGATGATTTCCTTTTCGTCGGGATCGAGCAGCGCAAAGTAGAAGGCGCTGCCCTGCTTATGGAATTCGTTGATCATGCCGAGGCGCGCCTGCCAGCCGGACGGATAGCAATGGCTGTCATCGCGGATCGGCTCCCAGGGTTTAAGAAACTGGCGATTTTCCGCGTAATAATCGGCCAGTCGCCAGGCATCACGCTCATGCACCAGACGCACCACCAGGCGGTCTGTCGTCAGGCGTGCTTTGGGTACGTTACTGCGATAGCCAAACATTAATCACCACTCCTTTCGCTCACGTCTTGTTACCCCTTTTTCTTAACTATACCTGTGCAATGCCCGTCTGTGAAAACAGCAACATACCATTTTCTGCGGCGGAATGGATTTTCGATGAAGGCCGTCAATCAAAGTGGTGGTTTGATGAAAAAATATTGTCGCCGTTGCGGGTGGGAAATCGCCGCGCCACCCCGCAGAATAAGCGGGTGATTTTTTGTTCCCCGGAGGGGAGATGTCCCGCGTATCGCAGGCACGGAGCCTGGGTAAATATTTCCTGCTGATCGACAATATGCTGGTGGTGCTGGGCTTCTTTGTCGTCTTCCCACTTATTTCCATTCGTTTCGTCGATCAGCTTGGCTGGGCCGCACTGATAGTTGGTATTGCGCTCGGCCTGCGTCAGTTTGTGCAACAGGGGCTGGGGATCTTCGGCGGCGCGGTGGCGGACCGTTTTGGTGCCAAGCCGATGATCGTCACCGGTATGCTGCTGCGTGCCGCCGGGTTTGCTACCATGGCGGTGGCGCAGGAACCCTGGCTGCTGTGGTTTTCCTGTATTTTATCGGGGCTGGGCGGGACGCTGTTCGATCCGCCGCGCTCGGCGCTGGTGGTAAAGCTGGTTCGCCCCCGGCAGCGCGGTCGCTTTTTCTCACTGCTGATGATGCAGGACAGCGCCGGGGCGGTAATCGGCGCGCTACTGGGCAGTTGGCTGCTGCAATACGATTTCCGGCTGGTGTGCGCCACCGGCGCGGTGCTGTTTATTCTTTGCGCCGGGTTTAATGCCTGGCTACTGCCGGCGTGGAAACTGTCGACGGTGAAAACCCCGGTGCGCGAGGGGATGCAGCGGGTGCTGCGCGATAAACGCTTTGTCACCTACGTGCTGACCCTCACCGGCTATTACATGCTGGCGGTGCAGGTGATGCTGATGCTGCCGATCATGGTCAACGACATCGCGGGCTCCCCTGCCGCCGTTAAATGGATGTATGCCATTGAAGCGAGCCTGTCGCTGACCCTGCTCTATCCGATTGCACGCTGGAGCGAGAAGCGTTTTCGCCTTGAACACCGCCTGATGGCCGGGCTGCTGCTGATGTCCTTTAGCCTGTTACCGATCGGTATGGTCGGCACGCTGCAACAGCTGTTTATGCTGATTTGTCTGTTTTATCTCGGCGCGATTATTGCGGAACCGGCGCGGGAAACTCTGGGGGCGGATCTCGCCGATGCCAGGGCGCGGGGCAGCTATATGGGCTTCAGCCGGTTAGGTCTGGCCTTTGGCGGCGCGCTGGGCTATGCGGGTGGCGGCTGGCTGTTTGATGCCGGAAAAGTGTCGGCGCAACCGGAATTGCCCTGGGTGATGCTGGCCCTTATCGGTCTTGCCACCTTCTTTGCGCTGTGGTGGCAGTTCAGCCATAAACGCGCCCGTACAGAGGTGCCTGAGCCAGGCATCTGATTTGAAAGCCGCATTTTTCTCTTCCATACTGAATGTGAGGACCACAATCATCTGGAGGAGAAACGTGAAGCTCTATATCTACGATCACTGTCCGTTCTGTCTTAAAGCCCGCATGATTTTCGGCCTGAAGAATCTCCCCGTCGAACTGAACGTGTTGCTCAACGATGACGAAGCCACGCCCGTGCGTATGATTGGTCAGAAAATGGCGCCGATCCTGCAAAAGGATGACAGCCGTTACCTGCCGGAAAGCATGGATATCGTCCACTATGTTGATCAGCTGGACCATCAACCGCTGCTCACCGGCGCGCAAAACCCGGCCATTGCTGAATGGCTGCGTAAGGTGAATGGCTATGTGAATCGCCTGCTCATCCCGCGCTTTGCCAAATCGCCTTTTGATGAGTTTGCGACCCCGGAAGCCCGCGCGTATTTTGTGGCTAAAAAAGAGGCGGCTATCGGTGATTTTGCCGAACACCTCGCCCACTCCGCCGGGCTGATTAAGAACATCAGCGACGATTTGCGCGCGCTGGATAAACTCATCGTCAAGCCCAATGCCGTTAACGGTGAACTCTCAGAGGATGATATCCATCTCTTCCCCCTGCTGCGTAACCTGACGCTGGTGGCTGGCATTACCTGGCCTACCCGCGTGGCAGATTACCGCGACAATATGGCCAAACAGACGCAGATCAATCTGCTCTCATCGATGGCAATCTAAGTGTGACGAGACGGGTGCGTAAGCGCCCGTCCTGCTTTTCGGCGTTTTCTGCTGTTTCCGGCTGTGCTGGTGCGGGATGCTCCTTTGTGTCACGATTGACAGACTGGTGTCATGTTGAGGAAGCCGATGAAGAAGATAGTCTTAGCCGCCACGCTGATAGTGAGCGGTTTACTGGCCGGGTGTAACCCGTTAACCCAGTACACAGTGAGTGAGCAGGAAATTAACCAGGCGCTGCAAAAGCGCAATGATTTCTCCCGCGATATTGGCGTTCCTGGTGTGGCAGACGCGCACATTGTCCTGCGTAATCTGAACAGCGCCATTGGCCGCGAGGAACCGAATAAAGTCACCCTGACCGGCGATGCCAATCTGGATATGACCTCCCTGTTCGGCAGTCAGAAAGCCACCATTGCGCTGAAGCTCAAAGCGCTGCCGGTGTTCAACAAAGAGAAAGGCGCAATCTATTTGCAGGAAATGGAAGTGGTTGATGCCACCGTTACGCCGCAGAAAATGCAGAGCGTCATCCAGACCCTGATGCCCTATCTCAATCAGTCGCTGCGCAACTATTTTAATCAGCAACCGGCCTATGTGCTGAGAGAAGACAGCAGCAAAGGCGAAGCGCTGGCGAAGAAATTCGCGAAAGGGATCGAAGTCAAACCCGGTGAGATTGTCATCCCCTTCACCAACTAATCCCAGGGCGCTAAGCGCCCTTTTTTATGTCTGATGCACGGAAAAGGGATGCAAACGAAAACGTTTACGCCTATCCTTTGTGCCCGGCATAAAACCAGCCATCACTGACTGATTACCACGCAAGCCGGAGCACACCATGACAGCACAACCCCAGGTTTTGAAAATCCGCCGCCCAGACGACTGGCACATTCATCTTCGTGACGGCGACATGCTGAAAACGGTCGTGCCTTATACCAGCGAGCTGTATGGCCGGGCGATCATCATGCCGAACCTGGTGCCGCCTGTTACCAGCGTTGACGCTGCCATCGCCTATCGCCAGCGTATTCTGGATGCCGTGCCTGCCGGGCATGATTTCACGCCGCTGATGACCTGCTATCTGACCGACACGTTAAACCCTGACGAAATCGAGCGCGGGTTTAACGAGAAGGTGTTTACCGCCGCCAAACTTTATCCGGCCAACGCCACCACCAACTCCAGTCACGGCGTGACCAGCATTGACGCGATTATGCCGGTGCTGACACGGATGGAGAAACTCGGTATGCCGCTGCTGGTGCACGGCGAAGTCACCCATGCCGAGATCGATATTTTTGACCGCGAAGCGCGCTTCATTGACACCGTGATGGAGCCATTGCGTCAGCGCTTGCCGGGTCTGAAGGTGGTGTTTGAGCATATCACCACCAAAGATGCCGCCGATTATGTGCGCGAGGGCAATGAACTGCTCGCTGCCACCATCACGCCGCAGCATCTGATGTTTAACCGTAACCATATGCTGGTCGGTGGCGTGCGTCCGCATCTGTATTGCCTGCCGATCCTCAAACGCAATATCCACCAGCAGGCGCTGCGCGAGCTGGTGGCCAGCGGATTTACCCGCGCCTTCCTCGGCACGGACTCTGCCCCCCATGCCCGTCACCGTAAAGAAGCAAGCTGCGGCTGCGCAGGCTGTTTTAACGCGCCGACGGCGCTGGCGAGCTACGCCACTGTCTTTGAAGAGATGGGCGCGCTGGAACATTTCGAAGCCTTCTGCTCGCTGAACGGCCCGCGTTTTTATGGTCTGCCCGTAAACGAAAGCTTTGTGGAGCTGGTGCGTGAGGAGGAACAGGTGCCGGAGAGCATTCCGCTGACCGATGACACCCTGGTGCCGTTCCTGGCCGGTGAAAAGGTGCGCTGGACCGTGAAGCGTTAAAAATCCGCTGCCCCCTGTTGTAAATCAGCAATAATGACTGTATAAATAAACAGTACATTACACAGGGGGCTATTATGCGTATTGAAGTGACTATCGCCAAAACCACAGCCTTACCGCCGGGCGCTATTGATGCGCTGGCCCAGGAACTCTCCCGCCGCGTCTGTGATGACTATCCCCACAGCGAAGGCAAAGTCTCCGTGCGTTACGCCACCGCCAACAGCCTGACGGTGTTTGGTGCGGGCAAAGAAGACAAAGACCGCGTCAGCGAAATTCTCCAGGAAACCTGGGAAAGCGCCGACGACTGGTTCAGACAGGATTAATCTAATGCCGGGCGCATCTGATGCCCGCGAATAAATCATCCGAAGCAGTACCCTCATTGTTCTTTTTGCCGGGTCGCCCCGGCTTTTTTAATTATTTTTTCCGTCGCTTTCTTATTGAAATCAAATGATGGCGAAAAAATAACCTGCAAGACCTCCCTCTTTCTTTCAAAAAAATTTAAATAAAAAATCGAAATGGCCGATAGATCTAATAATTAACGCATTCATGTTAATTATTGATATACTTAACTTGCTTCAGAAAAACACGCATTGAACCTCAAGAATCGTTGTATTCACGCACGCATTAGGGGGTTGAAATGGTTAAAAATAATGAAGTCATTCAAACTCATCCGCTTGTTGGGTGGGACATCAGCACCGTCGACAGCTACGATGCCATGATGCTGCGTTTGCACTACCAGACCCCAAGCCAGCCCGACCGTGATGACACTGAGGTCGGACAGACACTATGGCTTACCACTGAAGTTGCCCGTCAGTTTATTTCGATTCTGGAAGCAGGGATCGCCAAAATCGAATCCGGCGACTTTCAGGCGGACGAGTATCGCCGACACTAGAACATGCGTATCTTTTGTCCTACAGGCACCCTCAGGGGTGCCTGATTTGTTTCTGCGCTTGTATATCGCATAGAGGTTATTTACTCTGCCGGGTGAAGAATTTGCCAGGAGAGCGTAATGAAATATGACCTGATCATCGTCGGCAGTGGCTCGGTGGGAGCCGCCGCAGGCTACTATGCCACGCGCGCCGGGCTGAACGTCCTGATGACCGATGCCTGGCTGCCGCCCCATCAGCATGGCAGCCACCACGGTGATACCCGACTGATTCGCCACGCCTACGGCGAGGGGGAAAAATATGTTCCCCTGGTGCTGCGCGCACAATCCCTGTGGGATGCGCTGGCCGCTGACAGTGGAGAAGCGGTCTTTGAGCGCACCGGCGTGATTAATCTTGGTCCTGCGGATTCCGCTTTCCTTGCCAATGTCGCCCAAAGCGCCCGTGAATTTAACCTCGAGGTTGAACGCCTTGATGCCGATGCGCTGATGGCCCGCTGGCCGGAGATCCGCGTGCCGGAGGGCTATATCGGCCTGTTTGAATCACAGTCAGGCTTGCTCAGAAGTGAACTGGCAGTCAAAACCTGGATCCGCCTCGCCCGTGAAGCGGGCTGCGCGCAGCTGTTTAACTGCCCGGTCACCGCCATACATCATCATGATGACGGCGTGACCATTGATACCGCCGACGGTCAGTACAGCGGCGCAAAACTGCTGGTCAGCGCCGGTACCTGGGTGACCCGTCTGCTCCCGTCCCTGCCGGTGCAACCGGTACGTAAGATCTTCGCCTGGTATCAGGCCGATGGCCGTTACAGCGCCAAAAATAATTTCCCGGCCTTTACCGGCGAAATGCCATCTGGCGAGCAGTTTTACGGCTTCCCGGCCGAGAATGACGAACTGAAGATCGGCAAGCATAACGGTGGACAGATTATCGCCACGGAAGAAGAGCGCACCCCGTTTGGCAGCGTCGCCACCGATGGCTCTGAAGCCTTTCCTTTCCTGCGTCAGTTCCTGCCTGGCATTGGCTGCTGCCTGCATGGCGCAGCCTGTACCTATGATAATTCCCCGGACGAGGACTTTATCATCGACACGCTGCCAGGCCATGACAACACGCTGCTGATCAGCGGCCTGAGCGGACACGGCTTTAAGTTCGCCCCGGTACTGGGCGAGATCGCCGCCCAGTTCGCGGCAGACAAGACATCGTCGTTTGATCTGACGCCTTTCGCGTTAAGCCGCTTCGACAAAAGGTAAACCATACAGGCCCGCTCAGGTGGGCCTGTTCTGCTTATTCGACCGCAGGGAACGCTATGCGTCGGTTATTTGAATTTTTCATGAATAATATTCGCGAGCATTTTATGCTCTATATCGCTTTCTGGCTGCTGCTGGGCGTGCTGGATATTATCTATCTCTTTTTCCTGGATTAAAAACCTCTGACAAAAATTGACAATTCCTGAAGATCAGCGCTTTTCTGCACAGTATTTTTGAATGAAGGTTATAACTTATAACCCCACGCTATCACAGCATTGCTGTCTGATGACGTCATTTACTACGAAACCTTTGAACGCCTTCCACCTGTCTTCGACAACAAAACTGAACAAGTAAAAATATTGTTTATTTTTGTTATTTATAAGTTGCAATATTATTTTCGCCACGCCATTTTACCTTCACCTTGTTAATTAAAACGGACATTTATATGCAATGGCGTAATTCTCCCCGCCGTTATGGCGTGCTGTCGATGGCCCTCCACTGGCTGATGGCACTGGTGGTTTACGGGATGTTTGCCCTTGGGTTGTGGATGGTGACGCTGAGCTATTATGACGGCTGGTATCACCAGGCACCTGAACTGCATAAAAGCATCGGCATTCTGCTGATGATGGGACTGGTGATCCGTCTGCTCTGGCGCTGGATCTCCCCGCTGCCTGCGGCATTGAAATCCTGGTCCCGCACCACCCGTCTCGCCGCTGTTGCCGGGCATGTCGCCCTGTACAGCCTGCTGTTCGCCATTGTCTTCAGTGGCTATCTGATTTCCACCGCCGACGGCAAGCCCATTAGCGTCTTTGGCTGGTTCGACATCCCCGCCACCTTTGCCGACGCGGGCGTACAGGCCGACCTGGCAGGTGAGATCCATTTATGGCTGGCCTGGAGCGTGGTGATCCTCTCCGCGCTGCATGCGCTTGCCGCCCTGAAACACCACTTTATTGATAAAGATGACACCCTTAAGCGCATGCTGGGTAAATCATCCCCTGACTCTGGAGCACAATGATGAAGAAAAGCCTTACCGCCCTGGCCCTGAGCGCCCTGCTGTTCACCACGGGTTCTGCCGTAGCCGCAGACTATAAAATTGATAAAGAGGGCCAGCACGCCTTCGTTAACTTCCGTATTCAGCATCTGGGTTACAGCTGGCTGTACGGTACGTTCAAAGACTTCGATGGTACCTTTACTTTCGATGAGAAAAACCCGGCGGCAGATAAAGTCAACGTCACCATCAACACCAACAGCGTGGATACCAATCATGCCGAGCGTGATAAGCACCTGCGCAGCGCGGAGTTCCTGAACGTCGCGAAATTCCCGCAGGCGACTTTCGCCTCGACTGCCGTGAAGAAAGACGGGGATGCACTGGATATTACCGGTGATTTGACGCTCAATGGCGTAACTAAACCGGTTACGCTGAAAGCGAAGCTGATTGGTCAGGGTGACGATCCGTGGGGCGGCGTGCGCGCAGGCTTTGAAGCGGAAGGTAAAATCAAGCTGAAAGATTACAACATCACTACCGATCTCGGTCCGGCGTCTCAGGATGTGGATCTGATTATTTCGGTGGAAGGTGTGCGTAAGAAGTAATGCGCTACTGCCGGGTGCGCACCTGCGTCACCCGGCAGATTGCCTTATTCGGGATCGGGGATCCCAAGCGTGGTATTGAGACGACCACGTGATTTATTAAAGATCTTATTACCGTTTTCACGTCCTGCCCGACGGCGACGTTGCTCTTCTTCCGGCAGCGCCCGCTCCTCCTGACACAGCACACTGCAACAGCCGCTGAACTTCTCGGCACAGGCTGGACACTGAATAAACAGCAGATGACAGCCGTCATTCAGACAGTTGGTATGGTTGTCGCACGGCGTGCCGCACTGGTGGCAGTGGGCGATCACATCGTCAGAAATCCGCTCGCCCATCCGCTCATCGAAAACAAAGTTTTTACCGATAAAACGTACCGGCAGCCCCTGTTCGCGGGCGCGACGGGCGTACTCAATAATACCGCCTTCAATGTGCCACACTTTGTTGAAACCGTTATGTTTCATCCAGGCGCTGGCTTTTTCACAGCGAATACCACCGGTGCAGTACATGACAATTTTCTTGTCTTTATGCTCCTGCATCATTTCGACGGCTTTTGGCAGCTGCTCACGGAAGGTATCCGCCGGGATCTCCAGCGCGTCTTCAAAATGCCCCACTTCGTATTCGTAATGGTTACGCATATCAATGAACACCGCGTCGGGATCGTCCAGCATGGCGTTGACTTCCGCCGCCTTCAGATAATCGCCCACGTTGCTGGCGTCAAAGGTTTCATCTTCAATACCGTCGGCGACGATACGGTCGCGCACTTTCATGCGCAGTACCCAGAAGGATTTTCCATCATCGTCCAGCGCCACGTTCAGGCGCAGGCCGTCCAGTGCCGGGTCGAAGGCGTAAAGACAATCACGCAGCGCCTCAAATTGACTTTGTGGCACGCTGATTTGCGCATTGATACCTTCATGTGCTAAATAAATGCGCCCGAAAACATTAAGCGCCGTTAATGCCTGATAAAGCGCATCGCGCGTCGCTTTCGGATCGTGGATAGTGAAATACTTATAGAATGAGACCGTGGTGCGCGGCTCGGCTTCCGCCAGCATACGCGCCTTCAGTTCCTCATTCGAAATGCGGTTGTGTAACACTGGCATGGTGTACTTTTCCTGCAATCATAAGAGATGGATGAAAAACGGGCAGCATCATATAGCAATTACTGTTAATTTACATCCATACATTTTGCGCTACATTTCACTCATCAGAAAAAATACCAGACCATGACGTTCTGGAAAGGACGTATTTTCCGGCATGAATGTCGGTGAATTTCTCTTAGTGCGAAGGCATTAACGCACAACTTGTCGAATCACAGGAATGACATGACACATCTACCTAAATTTTCCACCGCCCTACTCCATCCTCGCTACTGGTTAACCTGGTTTGGTATTGGCTTGCTGTGGCTGCTGGTACAACTTCCGTACCCGGTGATTTATCGAATGGGCATGGGGCTGGGTCATCTGGCGCTGCGCGTGATGAAGCGTCGTGTGCATGTTGCTACCCGTAATCTGGAGCTGTGCTTCCCGGAAATGAGTCCAGCGGCGCGCCATGAACAGGTGGTGAAGAATTTTGAGTCAGTCGGCATGGGGCTGTTCGAAACCGGCATGGCCTGGTTCTGGTCGGACAAACGTATTGCTCGCTGGGCGGACATCATCAATTTTGAGCCGGTGTACGAGCTGCAACGCCAGAAACGCGGCATTTTGCTGATCGGCGTACATTTTTTGACCCTCGAACTGGGCGCGCGCATGTTTGGTATGCAGACGCCGGGGATTGGCGTTTATCGCCCGAACGACAACCCGGTGATCGACCTGCTGCAAACCTGGGGACGCCTGCGTTCCAATAAAACCATGCTCGACCGCAAAGATTTGAAAGGCATGGTGCGGGCATTGAAAAACGGCGAAGTGGTCTGGTACGCACCGGATCATGACTACGGCCCGCGCGCCAGCGTGTTTGTGCCCTTTTTCGCCGTAGAGCAGGCGGCAACGACCTCCGGCACCTGGATGCTGGCGCGCATGTCCAATGCCAGTATCGTGCCTTTCGTACCGCGCCGTAAGCCTGACGGTAAAGGTTATGAGCTGGTGATGCTGGATCCGCAAAACGATCCTCCGCTCGATGACGCCGAGACCACTGCCGCCTGGATGAACGGCGTGATCGAAAAATGCATCATGATGGCTCCGGACCAGTACATGTGGCTGCACCGCCGCTTCAAGACCCGCCCGGAAGGCGTCCCTTCGCGTTATTAACACTCATCACCAGGCCGGGTAAGCGACAATGCCACCCGGCATCTTCCCCCTTTAAGCTTTAAGCGCTCTCCGGTTTGCGGCTCTCTTTCGGCAGGCGTATGATTAGCAGGCTTACTATTTAAACCTGTTAACGCCTGCAACCGGACGGTTATGTCACCCTCAGCAACGCCTCTCAACTGGAAACGGAATCTTGCCATTGCCTGGATCGGCTGTTTTCTCACTGGCGCTGCCTTCAGCCTGGTGATGCCTTTTCTGCCACTTTACATTGAGCAACTGGGCGTCAGCGGCCACAGCGCGCTCAATATCTGGTCCGGCCTGGTATTCAGCATTACCTTTCTGTTCTCGGCCATTGCCTCGCCGTTGTGGGGAGGACTTGCGGATCGCAAAGGCCGCAAACTGATGCTGCTACGCTCAGCGCTCGGTATGGCGATTGTGATGATGCTGATGGGTCTGGCGCAGAATATCTGGCACCTGCTCATATTGCGTGCCTGTCTTGGCCTGCTGGGCGGTTTTATTCCTAATGCCAATGCGCTGATCGCCACACAAATGCCGCGCAATAAAAGCGGCTGGGCGCTGGGTACGCTGTCAACGGGCGGCGTGAGCGGCGCGTTATTAGGCCCGCTGGCGGGTGGGTTGCTGGCGGACAGCTACGGCCTGCGACCGGTATTTTTCATTACCGCCGCCGTGCTGTTCATCTGCTTTTTACTCACCCTGTTCTGCATCCGCGAAAACTTTACCCCGGTAACGAAGAAAGAGATGCTGCACGCCCGGGAAGTGATTGGCTCGCTGAAAAGCCCCAGACTGGTGCTGAGCCTGTTTATCACCACCTTAATCATCCAGGTCGCCACCGGCTCCATTGCACCCATACTGACGCTCTACGTGCGCGATTTGGCGGGAGACGTCAGTAACATCGCTTTTATCAGCGGCATGATCGCCTCGGTACCTGGCGTGGCGGCCCTGTTAAGCGCGCCACGGCTGGGTAAACTGGGCGATCGCATTGGGCCGGAAAAAATTCTTATTGCCGCGCTGATGGTGTCGGTTTTGCTGCTGATCCCGATGGCCTTTGTGCAGACACCGTTGCAGCTGGGCGTGCTGCGTTTTCTGCTTGGCGCGGCAGACGGCGCGCTGCTGCCAGCGGTACAGACGCTGCTGGTGTATAACTCAACCAATCAGATTGCCGGGCGCATCTTCAGCTATAACCAGTCGTTCCGCGATATCGGCAACGTAACCGGGCCGCTTATCGGCGCGGCGGTTTCTGCCAGCTATGGGTTCCGCACGGTATTTTTCGTCACCGCATCGGTGGTGATGTTTAACGTGATCTACTCCTGGCTGAGTCTGCGGCGACGTCGCCGTGAAGCCACCGCGATGTGATGATGCTTAATTTTGCGTAATCACCCTTGCATCTTCTGATCTTCAACTATTCTTTCCCTGAACCTCACATCCAATTACAGGGAGAAGACAATGACTATGTATGCCACGCTGGAAGAAGCCATTGATGCTGCGCGTGAAGAATTTCTGGCGGCGAATCCGGAACTGGATGAAGAAAACGCAAGTGTGGAGCAGTTTAATATCCAGAAGTACGTGCTACAGGATGGCGAGATCATGTGGCAGGCCGAGTTTTTAGCAGAAGAGAGCGACGACGGCGAATGTATGCCGATGCTGACGGGCGAAGCTGCGCAAAGCGTGTTTGACCGTGATTTCGATGAAATCGAGATCCGCCAGGAGTGGCTGGAAGAAAACACCCTGCATGAATGGGATGAGGGTGAATATCAGCTCGAACCGCCGCTGGATACCGAAGAAGGCCGTGCGGCAGCCGACGAGTGGGATCAGCGCTAATTATTCATAGGGGCCATGATGCGCGTCGAGCGGCAGCAACAGCGTATCGAACACCAGCGAGAACGGCAGATCGAGCACCGTAAGGTAGCGCCAGCCTGAATCGCGCACATCCCATTGAACACCGGGATAGTACTGGTTACCGTGGCCCTGCCCCGGCAGGGTACGACTGATAATGCTGCCGCAACCGCTCAGCAACAGCGCCATCATGACGACAGCGAAAATTTTCACGCCTCCCTCCTTAAATCCACTCAGACAAAAAAATACCGGCCTGCTGGCCGGTATTTTCGTTACGTTCTGCTTACTTACCGTTGAGCGCCTGCGGATTAAGCTGCAACGCTTCGTAATGGCTGATCCACGACGAATAACGCTCCGGTGCTGCCCACACGCGATAATGCATGCGTGACAGGGTGACCGGGTCGCTCAGCAGCACCAGACGACGATCGCGGGTCAGTTTATCCGGCGTTTCGTTCAGCGCCTGTTCAACATGACGATCGCGGGCGATCTCCAGCACCTCGCTGGCGCGGTGGCGGGCCGTCGCCATTGCCGTGGCAAGGGCGTTAAACGACGGATTAAACACCGCGTGCATAAAGCCATCGTCCAGCGCACGTGCACGGTTGATGGTCAGATACTTGTCGGTATCCACCAGCACCTGCGGCGGGGAGTACTCTTCCGGGATCAGGAAAAGCTTCCAACGTTTAGTTCGCAGACCCACCGTTGCACGGCTTGAAATCACCGACACGAACGGCGACAGGATCAGTGAGAAGACGATCGGCGCCAGCCAGAACAGGAAGCGCAGATCCAGCCAGGCCATGCCGGCGGCCCACACCAGACCCAGCAGCAACTGCGAGCCGTGACGCATAAAGGCTTCACCCCATGGGGTGGAGTCGTCGTCACGCTGCGGCGAGTTCCAGACCACTTCCCAGCCGAGGAACGCGCTGACCACGAAGACGGTGTGGAACAGCATACGCACCGGCGCAAGCAGCACTGAGAACAGCACTTCGAGCAGCAGCGACAGGGTCACGCGCAGGAAACCGCCGTACTCTTTCGGCCCTTTGCACCATACCAGAATGATACTCAGCAGTTTCGGCAGGAACAGCAGCACCATCGTTGACGCAAAGAGCGCGATCGCCAGCTCAGGACGCCATTGCGGCCACACCGGGAACAGCTGGCGCGGTTGCAGGAAGTATTGCGGTTCGGTCAACGCATGCACCACCTGCAGGGCAGTTGAGAGCGCGAGGAACATAAACCACAGCGGTGCCGACAGATAAGACATCACGCCGGTCAGGAACACCGCACGGTGTACCGGGTGCATACCTTTCACCAGGAACAGGCGGAAGTTCATCAGGTTGCCATGACACCAGCGACGGTCACGCTTGAGTTCATCCAGCAGGTTCGGCGGCAGCTCTTCATAAGAACCTGGCAGATCGTAGGCGATCCACACCCCCCAGCCCGCACGGCGCATCAGCGCAGCTTCTACAAAGTCGTGAGACAGAATAGAGCCGGCAAACGAGCCTTCACCTGGCAACGGTGCCAGCGCACAGTGCTCAATGAACGGCTTGACACGAATAATGGCGTTGTGACCCCAGTAGTGGGATTCACCCAGTTGCCAGAAGTGCAGCCCGGCGGTGAACAGCGGCCCGTAGACGCGGGTAGCAAACTGCTGGCAGCGCGCATACAGCGTATCCATGCCCGACGCTTTCGGCGAGGACTGGATAATACCGGCGTTAGGATTGGCTTCCATCAGACGCACCAGACCGCTCAGGCAGTCGCCGGTCATCACGGAGTCGGCGTCCAGCACCACCATATAGCTGTACTGGTTCCCCCAGCGACGGCAGAAGTCATCGATGTTGCCGCTTTTGCGTTTCACGCGACGGCGACGGCGACGATAGAAGATTTGCCCTTCACCCTGCACTTCCGCGATCAGCTCCATCCAGGCTTTCTGCTCGGCCACACAAATATCCGGGTTGTAACTGTCGCTCAGGATATAAACGTCAAAGTGCGCGGCATTGCCGGTGGCCTTGACGGATTCCCAGGTCGCACGCAGCCCCGCGTAAACGCGATCCACGTCTTCGTTACAAATCGGCATAATCAGCGCGGTACGGTGTTCAGGATTAAGCGGTTCATCCCCGACCGTAGAGTGCGAAATGCTGTATTTGTCTTTGCCGATGAGCAGCTGTAAGAAACCCATCAGCGCCGTCCAGAATCCGGCGGAGACCCAACAGAACAGTACCGCAAACAGGATCAGGATGCCGGTTTGCAGCACGTACGGCAGCAACTGCATGGCTGATACCAGCAGATCCTGGCCCACCATATCGGTCGGATTGATCAGCGCCCAACCCTGATAAGGCAGGATGGTTTTCATGTACCAGGTGGCAACCACCGTCTGGGAGAGGGTCAGCAGCAGTAAAATGTAACGACGGATGGTGCCCATCATTCGCCACTGCTTTTCGCTCTCCTGCTGCTCTTTGGTCAGCCGGGACAGGTAGCGCGGCGGCACATCGCGACCGCGCAGACGATCCCAGAAACGACCAATCGGGTTAGTACGCCACTGCTCAGGGAACATCGAAGAACGCGTGGCTTTCGGCATCGCCTGAAGCTGGGTACGCCCTTCGTCATCTTTGATCAGTTGACCTTCGCCAAGAGACTCGGGCCAGACCTGTTGCAGACGCGTTTGCACCGATCCGAGCGGGGTGTCATCGTCCCGCTCGAAATGACGGTGCTCAGCATCCAGCGCTTCGTGCACGGCGCGGAGGTCCGTGGTCGGCAGCGCCGCTTTCTCAATATCAGAAAGCGGCAGCGCGTCGATATACTCAGTAGTCTTATTCATTGGCAGGTAGCTGATAGCTCCAGGTTTCACTCAGCGGCTGCTCGCCATTTACCAGCGCAGCACGCATGTCGGTCGTCGCCTTAGGATCTTTCACCTTAACGCGCAGGGTTAAACGCCAGCCGTGGGTGACCGGGTTATAACGCACGGCTTGTTCAACGATTTCACCGTTATCGCCAATGCTGGCCTGCGCAGCGACGGGGGTATCCTGCGGCAGTTTTTTCATATCCTGGCCCACGAAGTCCACGACGAAAGCAATAGTGCCATCCGGCTGACGGATCAGATTGGATTGCTTCACATCGCCAGTGGAGCGGCGGGTTTGCAGTGCCCAGGCGTTATCCGGCGCATGCAGCTTGTCTTCATCGCGGCTGAAAGTGATGCTGTACTTAAAGTTCATCTCTTTACCCGGCTCCGGAAGCTGATCCGGGGTCCAGTACGCGACGATGTTGTCGTTGGTTTCGTCGTTGGTCGGGATTTCAACCAGCTCGATTTTACCTTTGCCCCAGTCGCCCTGCGGGGTCACCCAGGCGCTCGGACGCAGATCGTAGCGGTCATCCAGATCTTCGAAACGGGAGAACTGACGGCCACGCTGCAACAGGCCAAAGCCCTGCGGGTTTTCCATTGCATAGCTGCTGACAGCCAGGTGTTTCGGGTTGTTCAGCGGACGCCAGATCCATTCGCCATTGCCGGCATGAATCGACAGACCGTTAGAATCGTGCAGTTCCGGGCGGAAGTTGGTCGCCGGAGACGGCTGCCCAGGCCCGAACAGGAACATACTGGTCAGCGGTGCTACGCCGAGCTTGCCCACTTTGTCGCGCAGATAGACTTTCGACTGCACGTCAACCACGGTATCGCGACCCGGAATGATCACGAAACGGTAAGCACCGGTTGCCCGCGGGGAATCCAGCAGCGCGTAAATCGTCAGGCGTTTGTCGGTCGGTTTTGGACGCTCGATCCAGAACTCACGAAAACGCGGGAACTCTTCACCGGAAGGCAGCGCGGTATCAATAGCGAGACCACGGGCTGACAGGCCATAGGTTTGCCCCGCGCCAATGACGCGGAAATAGCTCGCGCCCAGCATACTGACGATTTCGTCATTTTTATCTTTGCTGTTGATCGGATACAGCACTTTGAACCCGGCAAAACCCAGGTCCTTGACGGTATCTTTGTCATGCTGCACGTTGCCAAAATTAAAATAATCCGGGCTGTATTTGATCTTGCGCACAGCGTTCGACGTCACCTCATTGACAGTGACAGGCACGTCGAAGTACATACCCTGGTGGTAGAACTCAAGCTTAAATGGGGTTTTAACGTTGTTCCAATAGGCTTTCTCGTGATTGAACTGGATCTGCTGATAGTCCGCGTATTTCATTTCGCGGAACACAGAAGGCAGGTTGCTTTTAGGGGCTTCATAGCCTTTACCGGCTAATGACTGTGCCTGTTTTGCTACGTCATCGAGGGTAAAAGCCCAGCCCGATGAGGAGTACAGGGATAACAGTACCGCTGCGCCTAACCAACGCATTTTCATCACTTGTTGTTTATGTTTCATATAACTAAGCACTTCCCCCTTTGTGTGCTTAAATCGATCCATCCATTTTAATGGAAGTTCTGGCATTCCGACAACTTAATCCCGGCTTTGTTCGCGTACTGGCTCAGTGTGTAAGCAAATGAAAGTCCACCATTATCAATTACGCGTTTATCCTGGAGACAGATTGTTTTTGTTAGTGTAGGGTTGCCACCGAATGTACCCTTTATTTAGCCTATGGAATAAGGCGAAAAGTCTGATACTGCATGGAGTTATATGAGCAAAATCCCTGCACAGCGTGAGTATTTTCTGGATTCCATCCGCGCGTGGCTGATGTTACTCGGAATCCCCTTTCATATCTCACTTATCTACTCCAGTCATGTCTGGCACGTAAACAGCGCCAGCCCGTCGTGGGGCCTGACCCTGTTTAATGATTTTATTCATTCGTTCCGGATGCAGGTCTTTTTTGTCATCTCCGGTTATTTCTCTTACATGCTCTTTTTGCGCTACCCGGTGAAACGCTGGTGGAAAGTGCGCGTTGAGCGTGTCGGCATTCCGATGTTAACCGCCATTCCGCTGCTGACGCTGCCACAGTTTATGATGCTGCAGCATGTTAAAGGCAAAACGGAGAGCTGGCATACGCTGTCGGCGTATGACAAATACAACACCCTCATCTGGGAACTGGTTTCGCACCTGTGGTTCCTGCTGGTGCTGGTGGTGCTGACCACCATTGGCGTCTGGCTGTTTGGCGCGATCCAGCGCCGGCTGAAACCCGGAAAATTTTTCACCGACATCGGCATGGGGAAACTCACGCTGCTGTTCCTGATTCTGGGCCTGCTTTACGCGGCCCTGCGCCGCACCTTGTTGATCGCCTGGCCGCCGCTTCTCAGCGATGGGCTGTTTAACTTCACCGTGATGCAGACGCTGTTTTACGTGCCCTTCTTCCTGTTAGGCGCGCTGACGTTTATCAGCCCGCGTCTGAAAGATCTGTTTATTACGCCTTCCCTCCCCTGCCTGCTGGGCGCGGTGCTGGGCTTTTGCGCCTATCTGCTCAATCAGCGTTACGGCAGCGGCGACGGCTGGATGTATGAAACGGAAAGCGTGATCACCATGGTGCTGGGCCTGTGGATGGTGAACGTGGTCTTTTCGTTCGGGCATCGGCTGCTGAACTTCCAGTCTGCCCGTGTCACTTATTTTGTGAATGCCTCACTGTTTATCTACCTGGTGCACCATCCATTAACGCTGTTTTACGGCGCGTGGATCACCCCGCACATTCATTCGAATCTGCTGGGCTTCTTGACAGGTCTGGTGTTTGTGGTGGGCGGGGCGCTGATCCTCTATGAGGTGCATCTGCGCATACCGCTGTTGCGTTTCCTGTTCTCGGGTAAGCCGCAACAGCAGCCGGTGAAAAGCGAGGCCTGAAAACCGGCGTGGCTACTCGTCGTTCAGAGTAGCCACTCTACCGGCAGCCGGTAGACGAAACGCACCAGCAGACGCTGCCAGAAACGGGTCTTCGGCTCTTTTTTATGGACAATTTCCACGCCGTCTTTCTGCTCGATCCAGTTGATTCTTCCCCAGCGATCGAGACGTAATTCCCACGCCACGTCCCGCTGACTTTGCAGAAAACGCTGGTGGATCCGCGCCGCCAGCTGCTCGCTGTCAATGACAAAGCCCATTTCCGTATTGAGCGTCGCCGAGCGCGGATCGAAATTAAATGAGCCGATAAAGACTTTACGTTCATCAATGCTGAAGGTTTTCGCATGCAGACTGGAGCCGGAGTTACCGGTCAGGCCACGGTCATGAGGATGGCGGCCCCCTTCGTGCGTCGGTTTTAGCTCATATAACTCCACGCCGTGACGCAGTAATTTTTTACGCCAGCGGGCGTAACCCGCATGCACTACGGCGACATCATTGGCTGCCAGCGAATTGGTGAGAATGGCGATTTTGACGCCTTTGCGCACCAGTTGCAGCAGTTGCGCTACACCGGAGCGGGTCGGGACAAAATAAGCGGAACAGATGTCTATTTGCTGCTCCGGCATACCCATGACATTCACCAGACGCTGCGGCAACAGCGTATGATCGCGCGCCCTGCCCTGTCCTTTGCGGGGATCATCACTGAGCAGGCGAGTTTTTGCCCACATCATGGGCAGCGAGTTCGTTTCCAGCAGCGTGGCGAAGCGGGTGGACTCCAGCTTATTCAGATAACGCTTTGCCGTGACGTCGCTGTACCAGGATTCCGGGATACGGATATGCTCCTCAATGTCCTCTTCAGGAATATCCAGCACATCCTGTAGCGTGGAAACCGATTTGCAGGTCCAGTAACGCTCAAAATCGTGACTGACATCGGCAACGACGGGCCCGATAGCCAGCACATCGAGATCGGTGAACAGCGGCTGCTCGCCCGCGCCAAAATAGGCATCGCCGATATTTCTGCCGCCCACCAGCGTGACCTCACCGTCCACCGTAAAGCTTTTGTTATGCATGCGCCGGTTTAGACGCGCAAAATCAGTGAGGTAGCCGAGCGCCCGCAGGGTACGGAAAGAGAAAGGATTGAACAGACGCAGTTCGACATTCGGATGCGCGTCGAGGATGCGCAGCGTGTCATCCATGCCGACAGTATTATTGTCGTCCAGCAACAGGCGTACTTTTACGCCGCGGCTGGCGGCGTCGAGGATCACGGACAGCAGTAGCCGCCCGGACATGTCGTCTTCCCAGATATAGTACTGAATGTCGAGGGTGCGTTCGGCCATTTCCACCAGCCGGTAACGCGCGGCGAAAGCATCAAGGCTGTCATCCAGCACCAGCAGACCACATTCGCCAGGATGCGCCGCGCAGACCGGGGCGATAGCCAGCCCCAGTCGGGTATTATGCGCCGGATTCCTCTCCACGTTGGGTAAGGAGACGCTGGTAAAGTCGGGTAGTTTCATCGTCATAACAGACAAAGTATACCTCGCCAAACGAAGGGCGACGGGTGAGGAATTCCGAAACTGTGTTTACTGCGATTTCTGTTGCCGCCGCTTTCGGGTAGCCGTATACCCCGGTGCTGATTGCCGGAAAGGCTATCGAGTGATAACCGTTTGCCTCTGCGAGCTTCAGGCTGTTGCGATAAGCATCTTCCAGCAGCCGCGCTTCATGGTGCTCGCCGCCACGCCAGATCGGGCCAACGGTATGGATCACAGCTTTCGCCGGTAACTCTCCTGCCAGCGTGATCACCGCATGACCGGGCGGGCATTCACCCTGCTGCTGACGCACCACTTTGCAGGCTTCCAGTAATGCCGGGCCTGCTGCACGATGGATAGCGCCATCCACACCGCCACCGCCCATCAAAGAGGGATTTGCCGCATTGACTATGACATCGACCTGTTGCGTGGTGATGTCACCTTGAATGACTTTTATACGCGAGTGCATGTTCGCCTCTCTTAACCTGTTTAATCAGGGTAAGTGTACAGCAGTGTTTTGCCGCTGACAGGGATATTGTCTTTCCATGCATTACCAAAATTACTCTGCCCCGCCCCAACGCTGCGACAGTTGCAGTGAATGCCCGTCGGTGACGGTTACGGTAATACTGGCCTTATCCTGGGGTGAAATCGTCATGCGCAGCCGGGCCAGGGCGACAGGCTGATTGGCCGTAATCGTCACGGAGTGACGCTGGACCGATGTACTTTGTCCAGCGCTGCCGCTGCGGGTCGCGCTGATTTGCACCTGGCAGACACAGGACTGGCTCAGCGTCACCTGCGGCGTAATGGTATAGATGTCGCCGTCTTGCGCGGTATCGAACGTGATCTGGCTGGACAGCGCCACCAGCAATAAGAGTGGATGCATACTTTTCTCCGGATGAAAAAAAACAGGGCCGCAGCCCTGTTCTTTTACACAGCGAAAGACTTAGTACTGGTTGGCAGTCGCGTTGTTGCCAAAACCAACCTGACGAACTTCAACCCAGGAGTTAGAAGCCGTCTGGTTAACCAGCGCGCCGTTCAGCACACCGTGCTGGTTTACGTTGATGTCGGAGTCGCGGCTGTTCCACTGGTCGATGGTGGCGCTGTTGCGTGAGCCAGTCTGCGTCAGTTCGATGACGCTGTCATCCGAGCCCTGACCAACATCAGCACCGTTGCCGCTGCCATTCTGGGTAATGGACAGGCTGGAATCACGGGCGTTAGTTTGCAGTGCCAGCGCAGCGTTGGTGCTACCATACTGATAAATACTCAGTTCAGAATTCGGGCCGCTATTGTGACCACCACCGTGACCATACTGTGGAATGGAGCCAGCAAAAGCACTGCCAGAAACAACGATCGCTGCTACAACTGCCACTTTGATAAATTTCATGGTAAACCCCCATCGGATTGATATATAAGCGTCTCAATGCTTTCAACGTTGGGTAACGCGAATAGCCATTTGCGACTGCCTCTGCACTACGACTGCTGTTTTTTGTGAACCATATTGCGCAATACTCGCTCTGTTACCTGAGCCTTTCTGGATAATCATCGCGGTATTACCGTAAGCCCCTTGCGTAATAGACGCATCATTGGAATTACCCGTTTGATCGACATACGCAAGGTTGTAATTTCCTGACTGCTGGATCTGAGCCCGGTTATTTCCACCATCCTGTGAAACCACTGCCAGTAATTTGGATCCCTCCTGCGTTAGCTGAGCGCTGTTATTGTTACCTTGCTGACCGATAATGGCTGCTTTGTTATAAGAAGCCCTGCTCAGTTCATTCACCGCAAAGTTATATTCTGACGCTGCCAGATCGTAACCTGCCGCATAGGTAATTCCAGGCGCACCCAACATTGTCAACACCATAAATAACAGTCTGTTTTTCATGCTGTCACCTGGACCTGGTTATCGTGCATAAATAATGTCTGCCGGGGTCGTTAACTTATTTCAATACTTGTTAACGCCTCGTAACAGTGGAGAGTATGCCTAGAGAAATATCTTAAATATCTCACCTGCGATTCGTATTTTTTTATAAATACTCACCTCAAAGTATGAGATGCCCGGAAAGACCCTATAAAGTACCACGCGTTTTGTCACACTTATTGCTAAACATCAGTACCTTTACAGTACCACAGGAATTTTTAGCGCTTATTCCTGGAAATCAGCGAGGGCATAAACCACATTTTTACCAAAATCGTCACCGGCGAACATTTTTCTTTACGAAATTCACACATTAAAGAACTGGAGGTAGTCACTTTATATTAGTGTGTAATCCAATTTTAACATATTTAATATATCAGCTTATATATCAATAGGTTAATATCATTTTTTTCGTCGTAAAAATTGATACAAAGGTATTAACTTGTACAACTTAACCATTAAAATCAAACCATTCATAAACACCTTAAAAACATTTTATAATTTAATTTTACATTCTGTTACATGTTTAACACTTGATTTAAGGTTAGTAATGACTAGATTGAAATCAGCAGTATGTTTTCACTTTGTTAATTTCACCCATTTGCGGGTTTATTATTTTTCTACACACAGCAGTTTAACATCTGTCAGTACTTCTGGGTCTCCATATTGTGTTGGAGAAAGACGGCAGGTGTACCTAAAAGCGGAGTTTCATCATGTTTAATGAAGTCCAGAGTTTACATGGTCAGTCTATCCTGTTGATTACGAAACCCTCACTACAGGCTACAGCTTTATTACAACATTTAAAAAACTCCCTGGCGATTACAGGGAAACTCCATAATATTCAACGATCTCTGGATGATATTAATCCTGGCAGTGTGATCTTATTTGATATGATGGAAGCGGATAAAAAACTTATCCAGTACTGGCAGGACAATTTAAGTCGCAAAAACAACAATATAAAGTTGTTGTTACTGAACACCCCCGACGAGTACCCCTTTCGCGACATTGAAAACTGGCCGCATATCAACGGGGTTTTCTATGTGACCGAAGATGAATCGCATGTGGTTGACGGCCTGCAAAGCGTACAACGCGGCGAATGCTACTTCTCACAAAAACTGGCCAGCTACCTCATTACCCACTCGGGTAACTATCGCTATAACAGCTCTGAGTCTGCTCTGCTCACCCACCGTGAGAAAGAGATCCTCAATAAGCTGCGCATCGGCGCCTCAAATATCGAGATCGCCCGCGCCCTGTTTATCAGCGAAAACACGGTTAAAACGCATCTGTATAACTTATTTAAAAAAATCTCGGTAAAAAACCGCACGCAGGCGGTCTCCTGGGCTAACGACAACCTCAGGCGTTAGCATCATGAAACCTTACATAGCCTGGCTTGCAGCCGCAGAACTTCTGCTGGCTGCCGGGAACCTGCACGCTGTTGAAGTGGAAGTGCCGGGATTGCTGACTGACCACACGGTGTCATCGGTGGGACACGATTTCTATCGTGCATTTAGCGATAAATGGGAAAGCAGTTATACGGGAAATATAACCATCAATGAACGCCCGAGTGCGCGCTGGGGCAGCTGGATCACCATTACGGTTAATCAGGATCTGGTTTATCAGACCTTTTTATTTCCGACCAAACGCGATTTCGACAACAACGTAAATATCGCGATAGCGCAAACCGAAGAAGCACTGGATCGCCGGCAAATTGATCAGGCTCTGCTCAGTACCGGCGATCTGGCAAAAGACGAATACTAAAACTTATTAATTTATTCCGGAGGCTGTTATGCGTATCGCCTGTGCCGTTGTCACGCTTATGCTTATTTCCCCGCAAAGTTGGGCGGGAAATATGACGTTTCAGTTTCGAAATCCTAATTTCGGAGGGAATCCAAATAATGGCGCGTTTTTACTGAATAGCGCCCAGGCCCAAAACTCTTATAAAGATCCCAGTTTCAAGGACGATTTTGGTATCGAAACCCCGTCAGCGCTTGATAATTTTACCCAGGCCATCCAGTCGCAACTGTTAGGCGGCTTGTTGACCAATATTAATACCGGAAAACCGGGGCGGATGGTGACCGGCGATTTTATTGTTGATATTGCAAATAATGACGGTCAATTACAGCTCAACGTTACCGACCGCAAAACAGGTAAAACATCGACTATTCAGGTTTCAGGTTTGCAAACCAATTCGACCGACTTTTAACACACAGCTACTACAGGACACCTATTATGCAGCGCTTACTTATTTTACTGGCGGTGTGTTTACTTAGCGGATGCTTAACCGCCCCGCCGAAAGAAGCGGCGAAACCGACACTGATGCCAAGAGCACAAAGCTTTCGCGATTTGACGCATTTGCCGCCGCCTGCGGGCAAAGTGTTTGTTTCGGTATACAACATTCAGGATGAAACCGGACAGTTTAAAGCGTATCCGGCGAGTAACTTCTCCACGGCGGTGCCGCAAAGTGCCACCGCGATGCTGGTCACGGCGCTCAAAGATTCGCGCTGGTTTGTGCCGCTGGAGCGTCAGGGGCTGCAAAACCTGCTTAACGAACGCAAAATCATCCGCGCCGCCCAGGAAAACGGCACGGTCGCGATGAATAACCGCGTACCGTTGCAGTCGCTGACCGCGGCGAACGTCATGATCGAAGGTTCTATCATTGGCTACGAAAGCAATGTGAAATCGGGCGGCGTGGGAGCGCGGTACTTCGGCATTGGCGGCGATACCCAGTACCAGCTTGATCAAGTGGCGGTGAATCTGCGCGTGGTCAACGTCAGTACGGGGGAGATCCTCTCGTCAGTTAACACCAGTAAAACCATCTTGTCGTATGAAGTGCAGGCGGGCGTGTTCCGCTTCATTGATTATCAACGTCTGCTGGAAGGAGAAATTGGTTATACCGCCAATGAACCGGTGATGCTGTGCCTGATGTCGGCCATTGAAACGGGCGTGATCTTCCTGATCAATGACGGTATCGATCGCGGGCTGTGGGATTTGCAAAGCCCTGGCGAAGTGAAAAATGCGGTGCTGCAGAAATATCGTCAGATGGCCGTACCACCCGAGTCCTGATAATAATAATGTGCGCGGGCGTGGCGGCTTTCGTCACGCCTTTTTTATTCCGCCACTGCCGTACTTTGGCGCTGCTTTTCCCGCCGCATCGCCAGCCACAGTCCACTGTTTTTCATCGCGAAACCAAACAGCAAGCCGACCATCAACGACGGCAACACTAACCGCCAGTCACCCTGCCCCGCAAAGGTCGCGCAGGCACCAATAAAAGTGCCAGGCACAAATGACAACAGCACATTTTTCGCCTGCATACACATCAGAAAGGCGACCACACCCGTGATGGCGTAACCAGCAATGGTCAGCTGCGGCAGCATGGCGCTGCTGTGGATGATCAACTGCGCCCAGCCGACGCCACTTAACAGCGTACACAGGGTGATGAGCAAGCCCTTGAGTCCGCCCTGCGGACAGGCGAAATAGGCCGTCGAGCCGAGAAAACCCGCCCAGCTTAACAGCCCGAGAGAGACCGCCACCCAGCCCCAGAGTGCGGAGAGAATGCCGGTGGTGAGTGCGATTGAAAAGAGTATGTTCATGGCGCGCATCTTAGCAGATACGCGCCTGCGGGATGAGATCTGACGCACGTTATTTGCAATAACGAATTGCTCGTTACATTAAATAAGTGATAGCGATCACATTATTCTGCGGTATCGTCCTGCAAATCGTCCCACATTGCAGCCAGCGCATCACGCGTCAGGGATGCCATGGTACGCCAGAACGCCGTCGTTGCGTGGGCTTCAACCTTACCGAGGAAGGTTCCGCACCACGGCAGAAGGTAATCACCAAACAGGGTTTCCAGCGCTTCGCTCTCATCCTCGCCTGCATTATCTTCAAGCCAGGATGCCGCCAGCAGCAACAGGCCAAAATGATCGGCAGGAGCATCGGTCAACGGCATACCGCGCGCGGTTAAAAACGCCCTGACATCCGCTTCTGCGGCGCCTTCTTCCCATGCACTACGATACGGCGACACCTTACAGTCGTCGCCAGTAAACAGCGCCTCATAGTCTGCCGTCAGCGCGGGCAGATCCGCGCTGGCCTGCAAGCGCGCCAGCAGCTCATCCTGCTCCAGCGGCCAGTTCTCTGCCAGCTTGCCCTCGCGGATCAGCGTATACAACGGGGCCAGCACCGGATCCTGCGGCTGACGATAGTAAAGCGAGCCCAGCATACGGCAGAGGATTGAAAATTCATTCATGAGTTGATTCCATAACAGACATTAAAATTCAGCAAATTCAGGGATCGGCGGCATACCGCGCGATTCAAGGAAATTCAGCAGACGGCGCGGGGAAACGTTAAGAATACGATCTTCCGGGAAGTTAACGTCATCCAGCACTTTACGGCATTCAGTAAAATCACCCAGCGAAAAGGCGGTGTGGGAATCGGATCCCAGCGCCACCCAACCGCCCGCGTCACGCACGGCGGCGGCAATTGCCCGGCAGTTGGCTTCACTGCCTTTGCGGGAGTGAATAAACGAGGAGTTGTTGATTTCCAGCGCCACCTGATAGTGGGCGGCAGCTTCAGCAATCGCCTTAATATCAACGGGATATTTTGGGTTTCCCGGATGGCTGATGATGTGCACATTGCCGCTGGCCATGGTGGCAATCATCGCTTCGGTATGGGTCGCCTGATCCTGCGGAGCAAATACCGGCTCATGAAAACCGGCGATGATCAGATCGAGCGCGGGAAGCATCGGCCCAGTACAGTCGATCTCCCCGGCAGTGTTTTTGATATTGGCTTCGATACCGCGCAGGATCCCGACGCCATCCACCACGCGCGGCCAGATACGCATGTTAACAAAGTGCCAGTAATGCGGGGCATCCGCCATATCGGGGCCGTGATCGGTAATGGCGAAAAGCTTCAGTCCTTTACTTTTGGCGATGGCGATATAGTCATGAAGCGTGCTGTACGCATGAGTGCTGGCGACGGTGTGCATGTGCAGGTCAACGGGATACATGAAACTCTCCTCTGGTGATTTCCGCAAGGATAGCAAATATCGCCCGCCTTTATAATGAAAACCCGGCCATGGCCGGGCGATCCTCAGTATCCGCGTACCCGATCTACCTGACCGGAGACCGGCTGGCCCGCTTCGAGTTGCTCAATGGTCCAGGCAACAGAGGCAATGGCTTCCAGCGGACGCGTCACCGCGGCAATGTGCGGGGTCATTGCCACACGGGGATGTGCCCACAGGGGGCTGGTTTCTGGCAGCGGCTCCTGGCTAAAAACATCCAGCATGGCCGCTTTCAGCTTGCCGTTATCAAGCGCCTGGATGAGATCGGCTTCCACCACATGCGCGCCGCGCGCCAGATTCAGGAAATAGCTGTTATCGGCGAGCTGGTTAAGCAACGCGATGTTAATGATGCCCTCGGTTTCCGCAGTATGCGGCAGCAGGTTGATCAACACCCGCGTACCGCGTAAAAACTCTCCGCGTTCCGCATCACCGGCAAAGCTGGTGACCCCTGGCCACGATTTGCGGCTGCGGCTCCAGCAGCGCAACGGGAAGCCCCACTCCTGCAAACTTTCGGCCACCTTCGCCCCCAGCACGCCCGCACCCAGCACGCCGACGGTAAAGTCTTCGCGCTTATACTCCTCCAGCGGCTGCCATTTCGCCTGCTGTTTCAGCGCCTGATAATCATCAAAACGACGGAACCAGTGCAACACCTGGCTGGTGGCATACTCCTGCATTTGCAGCCCCATGCCGGTATCTTCCAGCCGGAACAGCGGCACCGACGGCAACAGCATTTCCGGATGAGCGTTCAGTTTGCTGAGAATGGCATCGACGCCCGCCCCCAGCGAGAACACGCCTTTCAGTTCGCGCCCTTGCAGCATTTCAACGGGTGGATGCCAGACCAGCGCATAATCCGCAGGGGCATTGTCACCCGGTTTCCATTCGCGGATGCGGGCCTGCGGCAGTTCACGTTGCAGCTCGGTCAGCCAGTATTGGGTATCAAAGGTCGGATGCCAGAACAGAATATCCATATCGACTCCAGAAGTTATTGCACTGTTTTCAGTAAGCGCATGTTTAACCGCCTGCGGCACGGTACTTTTTTTCATGAGATTTATCAGGTTAGCAGCATAACAAATTTCTTCCTCTTTCAGAGGTTCTCCGGGCTGACGATAAAAAAATCAATTCCAGCGCGATTAAGAAGCAGGTTGCTGGAAGTTTGTCTAAACGCGCTAATTTATTGAAAAAGGTGATTGACGATGAGTGAGGATTTCCCTACATTAGCGCCGTCCCAGCAACAACGGGATGACAATATGGTGAGGTGTCCGAGTGGCTGAAGGAGCACGCCTGGAAAGTGTGTATACGGCAACGTATCGAGGGTTCGAATCCCTCCCTCACCGCCATATTTTAAGAAGAGCTCGTACTTACGTACGGGCTTTTTTTTTGCGTCCTACTCCGCACAGGCGGCAGGTTAAATACCGCAATACCATTAAATCGCTCACTGCGTGACCGAACTCATCAGCAGGCATAAAATTTGCTTGACCGATTTACCCTGAATCCCTATAGTAGCGCCCCGTTGCCCCCTGCGGGACGGTAGCAAAAAAATACGGTGAGGTGTCCGAGTGGCTGAAGGAGCACGCCTGGAAAGTGTGTATACGGCAACGTATCGAGGGTTCGAACCCCTCTCTCACCGCCACATATAAAGAAGAGCTCGTACTGATGTACGGGCTTTTTTTTCGTCCTGATTTTGCCCTACAAAAAGCAAAGCCCGGTTTCCCGGGCTTTGTTATCAATAGTGGCGTGTCAGTAGTACGCTTTCAGTGTGCGCTGGCAGAGGGCCGAGCGAACGCAATCGTCGGTAGTAAAGCGGACGATACCGACCATTTCATCTTCCTCAAAACGTGCCAGCGCATCGCTCAGGCCGGACTTAACGCCCGACGGCAAATCACACTGGGTAATATCACCGTTAACGATGACGGTCACGTTTTCCCCGAGGCGCGTCAAAAACATTTTCATTTGCGCAGCGGTCACGTTCTGAGCCTCGTCAAGAATGACGACCGCATTTTCAAATGTACGTCCGCGCATATAGGCGAACGGCGCGATTTCTACCTTGCCGATTTCTGGTCGCAGGCAGTATTGCATAAAGGACGCCCCCAGGCGTTTTACCAGCACATCGTAGACGGGCCGGAAATAAGGAGCGAACTTCTCCGAGATATCGCCGGGTAAGAAGCCAAGATCTTCATCGGCTTGCAGAACCGGACGGGTGACGATAATCCTCTCCACATCCTTATGAATGAGGGCCTCCGCCGCTTTCGCTGCGCTAATCCAGGTTTTTCCGCAACCGGCTTCCCCGGTGGCGAAAATAAGGGATTTACTCTCAATAGCATTCAGGTAGTGCGCCTGAGCTTCATTGCGCGCTGCAATTGGTGAATTATCACGGCAGTCACGTGCCATGCCAATTGATTCTACGCCACTCATCTGCACAAGCGAGGTGACCGATTCTTCTTCACGCTGTTTATGACTGCGCGAATCCCGTCTCAGCACACGTTTTGCTTCACGACGAGCTTTGATCACTGCTTTTTGTCTTCCCATGGATAGCACCTTGAGTTGTTGGTTTACATCACACGCGTCTACAGCGACGCGATTATGCGCACGAACGTCTGAGGTTTGGCTTCCTTGTAAGCCATTGCTTGCTTCTGGACATGACGCCGCAGAACGACCAGATAAGACACCTGCCGCGTCGGATACATCAGGAATTTCGGAAGGGGTGGAAAACAGAGCGGTGAGAAAGTCATTGCCGGTAGAAGATCTACCGCACCGGGATTTGCGGGATGATTTGCTGCTATGTCCGGTACAGGACCTTACCATTCGCGATCTCCATAGTGAAACAACGTATCACTGCCGGGAACACTGGCTGCTGCGCTCATTACCTATTAATTTAGCATAAATGCAACATTGGCATTACTTATTTATAACTTAAACCCCAGCCTTTTGTTACAGAGAGCATCTGACATTTATATTACAGAAATATAACAATGAGTTGTTCATACAAAAAAATGATGGCGAGTCCGGCAAAAAATTGTGAACAAATACAACAAAGCGGGGAAACACCCTGCCGTGACCGACAGGGTGAGCAGGATCAGGCTTCCAGTAATGACTGCGCCAGGTAATGCTTCGCGTCAGGGACACCCGGCAACGCAAAGAAATAACCGCCGCCGATGGGCTTGATGTACTCCTCCAGCGCTTCACCGTTGAGTCGCTTCTGCACCGTCAGAAATCCCTTTTCTAAATCATGCTGATAGCAGACAAACAGCAGGCCCATATCCAGCTGCCCGGAATTGGTGACCCCGAGTGAATAGCTGTAACCCCGGCGCATCATCAGGCTCGACTGGGTTTCCGGCGTGCGCGGATTCGCCAGCCGGATATGGCTGTCGAGGGCGATCACATCACCATCCGGATCGCGACTGTAATCCGGCACATCGTGTTCGTGCTGCATTCCCAGCGGCGCCCCGCTGTGCTTGTCACGGCCAAAAATGGTCTGCTGCTCTTTCAGCGGCGTGCGATCCCAGAACTCCACGTGGAACTGGATGATGCGCACGGCCTGGTAGCTGCCACCTGCGGTCCATGCCGGTTCATCCTGACCGGACTGCACCCACACCACGTCGTTCATCAGTGCCGCGTTCTGGCTGTCCGGATTGGCCGTGCCGTCTTTAAAGCCCAGCAGATTAATTGGCGTTTCCTTCCCTTTACTGCACGCCGCATGGGCGGAAATAAAGCCTTCCCGTTTCCAGCGCACGCTGAGTAAATCCGGCGTGTACTTGATAATGTCACGCAGGGCGTGGATCACCGTGTCGGCGGTATTGGCGCAGATTTGCAGCAGCAGGTCGCCGTGGCACAGCGCGGCATCCAGCGAGTCATTCGGGAAACGCGTCATCTTTTGCAATTTGCGCGGCGCATGGGCGGCCAGCCCGAAGCGCTCGTCGAACAACGACTTGCCAAGCGAAACGGTAATGGTCAGGTTATCCGGCGCGATAAATTCCCCCAGAATGCCGGAATCCGTCGGCGGCAGACGCGGGTTCGTCGTGTCCGGTGCCGGACCGCCGGTGGTCAGAAAGGCGATGCGCTGCGTCAGCAGACGAAACAGCCGCTGCAAATCCGCTTTATCGCTCGCCAGCACGTCAAACGCCACCAGCATCATTGACGCCTGTTGCGGCGTCAGAATGCCCGCCTGATGCGCGCCATAAAATGGCTGTGTCTCCATGCGTGCATCGGGAGAAACCGTACCTGGCGCGCTCTGCGGTTTAGCCGCGTGAGCCGGACATCCACCAGTCAGTGCCAGCGCGCCTCCCAGCGCGCCCATGCTTTTCAACAACCGGCGGCGCGATGGCTCGCTGACGCCGTAATCATCATCGTGGTTCATTTTTGCTTAATCCAGACCCAGCACACCGCGCAACTGCGCCAGATCTTCTGCCAGCGTAGTGATCGGGCCTTTCAGAGCATTACGATCGGCGTCGGTCAGTTTGTCATAGGTTTCGAAACCGTCTTTGGTACGGTATTTCGCGAGGATGGTATCGACCTTTTTAAAGTTCGCATCCACTTTGGCCAGCAGCTCGCTGTTGCCTTTTTGCAGCTGCGGACGCAACAGATCGACGATTTTCTGCGCGCCATCAACGTTAGCCTGGAAATCCCACAGGTCGGTGTGGCTGTAGCGATCTTCTTCGCCGCTGATTTTGCTGGCGGCCACTTCTTCAATCAGGCCCGCTGCCCCGCCCACCACTTTTGATGGCGGGAAGGCCAGTTCGCTGATGCGTTTTTGCAGTTCCAGCACGTCGCTGTTGAGCTGATCGGCATACTGCTCCATGCCTTTGGTGGTGTTGTCGCCAAACAGCGCTTTTTCCAGACGGTGGAAGCCGGTGAATTTCGGATCGGCGGCTTTCTGCTCGTAGTCATCTTCGCGGGCATCGATGCTGCCATCCAGATCGGAGAACAGCTCCGCAATGGGCTCGATACGCTCGTAATGCTGACGTGTCGGCGCGTACAGGGATTTCGCTTTTTCGAGGTCTCCGGCCTTGACGGCATCGGTGAACGCTTTGGTGCCGGCAACCAGGCCATCCATCTCTTTGGTGACATAGGTTTTATAATCGGTGATCGCCCCGCTCAGGCTCAGCAGGCTGTTGCCCTGCGCGGCATCAGCGGTGGCTTCGCCTTTGACGATCAGCTTGCCTTTCGGGTTGGTCAGCAGACCACAGGTCATGTCGTATTCGCCAGGCTGCAAGTTGGCGGTAAGTTTCTGGCTAAAGCCAGGGGCGATGTTTTCGCGCTCTTCCACCACCATCACGCCTTTGAGGATCTCCCACTCCAGCGCTTTCTGGCTGTGGTTGAGGATCACAAACTGCGTTTTACCGGCATTTACCGTGAGGGTCATCGGCTCACACTGTTTATCGTTTACCGTGACTTTTACCTGCGGAACATCTGCGGCCTGCGCTGCAAATGCGCAGGACAGCAGCGTTGCTATACCAGCCTGTAACGCTGTACGACGAAATTGAATTGCCATGACCTTTCCCTTAAATAGTATGTTGTAACTACGCGAGATAATTTTTAGTTAACCACTACGGTGCCATGCGCGATGGCTGCGTACCGGTGCGCGGCGGCAGTGCAAACAGCACCAGTGCCGGGATCAGATAGATAAACCACACCGCCACTTCGCTGACGCTCGGCGCTTCCTGATAGCCAAAGATGCCTTCCAGCAGCGTACCGAACAGCGTATGCGTGCTGAGCGTGTTGCTCATATCGAATGCCACGTCCTGGAAATGATTCCACAGCCCGGCCTCGTGGAACGCGCGGATCGCCCCGGCCGACAGGCCAGCGGCCACCAGCAAAATAAACAGGCTGGTCCATTTGAAGAACGCCGCCATATTGAGACGGATCCCGCCCCAGTAGAGTAAAAAGCCGAGCACCACAGCCGTTGCCAGTCCGGCCAGCGCGCCGATTGGCGGCCAGATCCCCACGTCCTGCTGGAATGCCGCCAGCAGGAAAAAGACCGATTCCAGCCCTTCGCGCGCGACGGCAAAGAACACCATCATTACCAGCGCCCAGCCGTGGCGGTTCCCCTTCTGCAAGGCGGCATCCACCGCCTGCTCCAGCTGCACCTTGACGTTGCGCGAAACTTTGCGCATCCAGAACACCATCCAGGTGAGGATCACCACGGCGATCACCGCAACAATGCCTTCAAACAGCTCCTGCTCTTTTTGCGGGAATTCACCGGTGGTTTCATTGATGATGATCCCCAGCGCCAGGCACAATGCGGCGGCGAGAAAGACGCCAATCCACATCACGCCAAACCAGCGCGCGCGTTGGGTTCGTTTCAGGTAGCTGGCGATCAGGCTGACAATCAGCGCGGCTTCAAGTCCTTCGCGTAACATAATGAGAAATGGGACAAACATGTGGAAAACCCTTAAACGTTATTGACTGTCAACTGATGCAAAGAAAGGTAAAATTTCAATGATAGTGATTATCATTACGGCAAGAAGAAAGACAAGTAAAATCTGATTTGAATAATCACATAATGTAAATGCTTAGCGGGATAAGGATCGGACTGGCAGGAAGGGTAGTGAGGTGCCGCGTAATATGGCCCGGCCGCGCAAGCGTGCCGGGCACTGATTAACGATTAAAGAATGTCCTGCGCGGGTGCGCCAGGTTTAGAGTGGTAATGCGCATCCGCTTGCGCAAAACGCTGCTGCATGCTCGCCGAAGGCGCTTTGCCCAGCAGGCTGAATACCACGATCCCGATACTGCCGAAAATGAAGCCCGGAATGATTTCATACAGGCCGAACAGCTCGAAGTGTTTCCAGACAATTACCGTAACGGCACCAATCACCATACCGGCCAGCGCGCCGTTGCGGGTCATGCGTGACCAGAGCACCGAGAACAGCACTACCGGCCCAAATGCGGCACCGAAACCTGCCCAGGCATAGCTCACCAGACCCAGCACACGGTTTTCCGGATTTGCCGCCAGCGCAATGGCAACCAGCGCCACCAGCAATACCATCACACGGCCAACCCACACCAGTTCAGTCTGGCTGGCGTCTTTACGCAGAAACGCTTTGTACAAATCTTCCGTGATGGCGCTGGAGCAGACCAGCAGCTGACAGCTCAGGGTCGACATCACCGCCGCCAGAATAGCCGACAACAGAATGCCTGCGATCCACGGGTTAAACAGGATCTGCGCCAGTTCAATAAACACGCGTTCGGCGTTCTGGTTCACTGCGCCCGCCAGCGACGGGTTGTTATTGAAATACGCAATGCCGAAGAAGCCGACGGCAACGGCACCGGCGAGACAGAAGATCATCCACGCCATGCTGATACGGCGCGCGTGCACAATGGTGTGATGGGAATCGGCCGCCATAAAGCGCGCCAGAATGTGCGGCTGTCCGAAATACCCGAGGCCCCAGCCCATCAGGGAGATGATCGCCACCAGGTTCAGCCCTTTCAGCATGTCGACGTTTTCAATGCTTTTTTGCTTGATCACTTCCAGCGAGTCGCCAAAACCACCCACGGAAATAATCACAATCACCGGCGTGAGGATCAGCGCGAAAATCATCAGGCTCGCCTGCACGGTATCGGTCCAGCTTACCGCCAGGAAACCACCGATAAAGGTGTAGATAATGGTCGCCGCGGCCCCCGCCCAGAGTGCGGTTTCATAGCTCATGCCGAAGGTGCTTTCAAACAGACGCGCCCCTGCCACGATGCCCGATGCACAATAGATGGTGAAAAACAGCAGGATCACCAGCGCGGAGATAATACGCAATACCCGGCTTTTATCTTCAAAACGACCGGTAAAATAATCCGGCAGCGTCAGGGCATTATTATTAACTTCGGTATGCACGCGCAGACGCCCGGCCACCAGTTTCCAGTTAATCCACGCGCCCAGCGTCAGGCCAATGGCGATCCAGCTTTCGGAAATACCGGAAATAAATATCGCCCCCGGCAGACCCATCAGCAGCCAGCCGCTCATATCGGAAGCGCCTGCGGAAAGTGCGGTCACGAACGGGCCGAGACTACGACCACCCAGAATATAATCATCAAAGTTTTTGGTTGAACGCCAGGCGACAAACCCGATCAGGATCATGCCAAAGATATAAATAAGAAACGTCACCATCATTGGTGTGCTGACTGCCATAAAAAGATCTCCAGATTTATTCGTCGGCAAATAAAACCCTTGCCGCATGCACCTTTACCGGAACGTAGTAAAAGCGTCATTGTTTTATGAGGCGACCGTATCCTGCCGGAAGCGTTGCTGAACCACAATCGATTTAACACGCCATTCACATGGAATTCATCCCTGTTTTTTGCATTTTTATTGCCAGGTTGCACTCGCTCACGCTTTTAAAGGTTGCACCTTAAAAAAGTGTTAAGCACCGCATGGTTTCAGGTAATGGAATGCAATAAGCACCCTCAAAATAGCGTTACAGCGCATTAACAATTACCCGCTTTATTAGCTTGCAGGCCAGGTCACAATTAACATGGTTGCACAAAGTTGCAACATAGTAGATATTTCAGGTTAACCAATACGGTATGACATCAGAATAAAGGGAGTCACGCACATGGGCGCCACCACCATGGGGGTTAAGCTGGACGATGCAACGCGCGAAAGAATTAAAACTGCCGCTTCTCGTATCGATCGTACCCCGCACTGGCTGATCAAACAGGCCATTTTTAATTACCTTGAGAAGCTGGAAACCGACGGTGCGCCAACGGAGCTGGCGGCCCCCTTTAACGATGGCTCGACCGTCGGCGACGAGATCAGCGAACCGGCTGACGAACCGCATCAGCCTTTCCTTGAATTCGCCGAACATATACTCCCGCAGTCGGTGACCCGCGCTACCATCACCGCCGCCTGGCGCCGTCCGGAAACGGACGCCGTACCGATGCTGCTTGAACAGGCGCGGCTGCCTGAGCCGGTTGCCAGCGCAGCCCACACGCTGGCGTATCAGCTGGCGGAAAAACTGCGTAACCAGAAAACCGCCAGCGGTCGCGCCGGTATGGTGCAAAGCCTGTTGCAGGAGTTTTCCCTTTCTTCCCAGGAAGGCGTGGCGCTGATGTGCCTGGCGGAAGCGCTGCTGCGTATCCCGGATAAAGCTACGCGTGATGCGCTGATCCGCGACAAGATCAGCAACGGTAACTGGCAGTCGCACATTGGGCGCAGCCCGTCACTGTTTGTTAATGCCGCCACCTGGGGACTGCTGTTTACCGGTCGTCTGGTGTCCACGCATAATGAAGCCAGCCTCTCCCGCTCCCTGAATCGCATTATTGGCAAGAGCGGCGAGCCGCTGATCCGTAAAGGCGTGGACATGGCGATGCGCCTGATGGGCGAGCAGTTTGTCACCGGGGAAACCATCTCCGAAGCGCTGGCGAATGCCCGTAAGCTGGAAGAGAAAGGCTTCCGCTACTCTTACGATATGCTGGGCGAAGCGGCGCTCACCGCGGCTGACGCACAGGCGTATATGGTCTCTTACCAGCAGGCGATCCATGCTATTGGTAAAGCCTCCAATGGCCGCGGGATCTATGAAGGGCCAGGAATTTCCATCAAGCTGTCGGCACTGCATCCGCGCTACAGCCGCGCCCAGTACGATCGCGTGATGGAAGAACTCTATCCACGCCTGAAGTCACTCACCCTGCTGGCGCGCCAGTACGACATTGGCATCAACATTGATGCTGAAGAAGCCGATCGCCTGGAAATCTCCCTCGATCTGCTGGAAAAACTCTGCTTCGAACCGGAGCTGGCGGGCTGGAACGGCATTGGCTTTGTGATCCAGGCGTACATGAAGCGCTGCCCGTTTGTCATTGATTACCTGATTGACCTTGCCGGTCGCAGCCGCCGTCGCCTGATGATCCGTCTGGTGAAAGGCGCGTACTGGGACAGCGAAATCAAACGCGCGCAAATGGAAGGTCTGGAAGGGTATCCGGTGTATACCCGCAAGGTATACACCGATGTGTCTTACCTCGCCTGCGCGAAGAAACTGCTTGGCGTGCCGAACCTGATCTATCCGCAGTTCGCTACCCATAATGCGCACACGCTGGCGGCGATCTATCAGCTTGCTGGTCAGAACTACTATCCGGGCCAGTATGAGTTCCAGTGCCTGCACGGCATGGGCGAACCGCTTTATGAACAGGTGGTGGGAAAAGTCGCTGACGGTAAACTCAATCGCCCCTGCCGTATTTATGCGCCGGTCGGCACGCACGAAACCCTGCTGGCCTATCTGGTGCGTCGTCTGCTCGAAAACGGTGCTAACACCTCGTTTGTTAACCGCATCGCGGACACCACGCTGCCGCTGGATGAGCTGGTGGCCGATCCGGTGACGGCCGTCGAAAAACTCGCAGCACAAGAAGGCCAGGTGGGACTGCCGCATCCGAAGATCCCGCTGCCGCGTGAGCTGTACGGTAATGGTCGCGTAAACTCAGCCGGACTGGATCTGGCAAATGAACATCGCCTGGCCTCCCTCTCCTCTGCCCTGCTTAACAGCGCCCTGCAACAGTGGCAGGCGCTGCCGGTGCTGGAGCAGCCGTGCGAAACCGGCGAACTGACGCCGGTTACCAACCCTGCCGAGCCGAAAGATATTGTCGGCTATACCCGTGAAGCCACCGCCGACGAAGTGGAACGTGCGCTGGAAAGCGCGGTAGATCAAGCGCCAATCTGGTTCGCCACCCCGCCGCAGGAGCGCGCGGCTATCCTCGAACGCGCGGCCATGCTGATGGAAGGCCAGATGCAGCAGTTGATCGGCATTCTGGTGCGTGAAGCGGGCAAAACCTTCAGCAACGCCATTGCCGAAGTGCGCGAAGCGGTGGATTTCCTGCACTACTATGCGGATCAGGTTCGCCACGATTTTGATAACGAAACGCACCGCCCACTGGGGCCGGTGGTCTGTATCAGCCCGTGGAACTTCCCACTGGCCATTTTCACCGGTCAGATCGCAGCGGCACTGGCAGCAGGCAACTGCGTGCTGGCAAAACCGGCGGAGCAGACGCCGCTGATTGCCGCCCAGGGCGTGGCGATTTTACTGGAAGCGGGCGTGCCGCCGGGCGTGGTTCAGCTACTGCCAGGCCGCGGGGAAACCGTAGGCGCACAGCTGACCGCCGACAGCCGCGTGCGCGGCGTGATGTTTACCGGCTCCACGGAAGTGGCCTCGCTGCTGCAACGCACCATTGCCTCCCGCCTTGATGCGCAGGGACGTCCGACGCCGCTGATCGCAGAAACGGGCGGCATGAACGCCATGATCGTCGACTCCTCGGCCCTCACCGAACAGGTGGTTGTGGACGTACTGGCGTCGGCATTCGACAGTGCCGGTCAGCGCTGTTCGGCACTGCGCGTGCTCTGTTTACAGGACGACATTGCCGATCACACGCTGACCATGCTGCGCGGCGCGATGGCAGAATGCCGCATGGGCAATCCGGAGCGCCTGTCCACCGATATTGGTCCGGTGGTCGACGCCGACGCCAAAGCCAGCATCGAAAATCATATTCAGACAATGCGTGCCAAAGGCCGCAATGTATTCCAGGCGGTGTATGAAAACCGTGACGATGCGAAAGAATGGAATACCGGCACCTTTATTCCACCGACGCTGATCGAACTGGATCGCTTTGACGAGCTGACCAAAGAAGTGTTCGGCCCAGTGCTGCACGTGGTGCGCTATCGCCGTGAGACGCTGGATGCGCTGATCGAGCAGATCAACGCCTCTGGTTATGGTCTGACGCTGGGCGTTCATACCCGCATTGACGAAACCATTGCCAAAGTCACTGGCAGCGCGCACGTCGGTAACCTCTACGTGAACCGTAATATGGTCGGCGCGGTGGTGGGTGTGCAGCCGTTTGGCGGCGAAGGCTTGTCCGGAACCGGACCGAAAGCCGGCGGCCCGCTGTATCTGTATCGCCTGCTCTCCAGCCGTCCGGAAAATGCGGTCAGCACCACCCTCACCCGTCACGACGCCGGGCAGTCGGTGGATACGCAGCTGAAAACCCTGCTGGCACAACCGCTGGCGGCGCTGCAAACCTGGGCAAAAGATCTTCCGGAATTGCAGGCCCTGTGCGCGCAGTATGCCGGGCAGGCGCAAAGCGGTACACAGCGTGTACTGCCAGGGCCAACCGGCGAGCGCAACACCTGGACAGTGCTGCCGCGCGAACGTGTGCTCTGTATCGCTGATACCGAACAGGACGCACTGACGCAGCTGGCGGCCGTGCTGTCGGTGGGCAGTCAGGTGCTGTGGCCGGAAGATGGTCTGCATCGCGACCTGCAAAAACGCTTGCCGCAGGCAGTCACCGCGCGTATTCGGCTTGCCGCACCGGAAACCCTCGCCGCTCAGGCTTATGATGCGGTGATCTTCCATGGCGATTCCGATCAGCTGCGCGCCTGGTGCGAGCAGGTGGCAGAGCGTGAAGGTGCGATTGTGTCGGTGCAGGGCTTCGCCCGCGGCGAAAGCAATATCCTGCTGGAGCGGTTGTGCGTGGAGCGCTCGCTCAGCGTGAACACCGCGGCGGCAGGCGGCAACGCCAGTCTGATGACTATCGGTTAAGGGTTCACCAGTTGCCCGGCGGTGCAGGCTTGCCGGGCCTACGGTATTGCACATAACCATAGTTCAATTTGTAGGCCGGGTAAGCGTAGCGCCACCCGGCATAAACCCCGTCAGCCAGGGCTTGCCCGACAAAGCCTGACCATGTAGGCTTTTGTTTACTGTACTCCGGGAGACATGATGAAACGCACATCCCTCTTTTTTGCCGCTGCGCTGTTAAGCGCACCGGCGCTCGCCGATGATTGTGCCAGTGCCAGCACGCAAGCTGAGCTGAACAGCTGCACTGCCACGCAATATCAGGCCGCAGATAAAAAACTTAACGACACTTACAGCACCGCCATGAAACGTGCCGATGCGCCGCAGCGCGAGCTGCTTAAAAAAGCGCAGCAGGCCTGGATCACCATGCGCGACGCAGACTGCGCGTTTATCAGTTCCGCCACCGAAGGCGGCAGCGTGCAGCCGATGATCAATAATCAGTGTCTGCATGATAAAACCGTTGAACGCGAAGCCTGGCTGGCCTCGCTATTACAGTGTGAGGAAGGCGATCTCAGCTGCCCGCTGCCGCCGGGCAACTAACGTACGCGGATCCCTTCGATAATCATCCGCTGGACGTTATCCACCGTGCGCTGGAAAAACTCAGCGTCCTGTAACGTCGCACCGGTGACGGCTTCAACCTGGGTCGCAAAGTCAGCGTAATGCTGGGTGGCGGCCCAGATCATAAAAATCAGATGATGCGGATCGACGGGCGCAAGCTTACCGCTCTCCACCCAGCCGGCAATAATCGCTGACTTAGCGTCCACCAGTGCCTTTAAATCCCCGGTCAGCTCGGCTTTCAGCAACGGCGCGCCCTGCAACATTTCCAGACAGAACAGCCTTGAGGCCTGCGGGTGATCGCGGGATACCTCCAGCTTCAGGCGGATATACTCTTTGATAGCCACCAGCGGCGCGAAGTCTTCCCGGAAGGCTTTCAGCGGGGCCAGCCAGATGTCGAGGATCTGCTGTAAGACGGCAATATAGAGCGCTTCTTTCGAGGGGTAGTAGTACAGCAGATTGGTTTTAGACACGCCCGCCTGCTCGGCCACCTGTTCAAGGCGCGTACCGTGGATACCAGAGCGGGAAAACAGCGCCAGCGCCGCCGCGAGGATCGCCGCTTTCTTCTCACTGACCGCCTGTGAACGTTTCCCACTTTTTTTCACTGCGTCCTGCGTCATTCGCTCACGTCCTTTTTCTTTTTAAACTTCAGCTCGCTGACCAGCACGCCCAGCACGATAAACACCCCGCCGAGCAGGGCCAGCAGCGGCAGTCGTTCGCCGGCAATACGTCCGAATATGCCCGCCCACACTGGCTCGCCGGTGTAGATCACCGTTGCCCGCGTCGGGGAGACGCTGCGCTGCGCCCAGTTCATCACCACCTGAATAATCGCGCTGAAGATACCCAGTCCCAAGCCTACGCCGAGTAGCGCCGGGGACAGTGTCGGTATCGATTCACCTGCCGGGATCATGGCGCAAAACGCCACCAGCGAGGCGGTGGCTAACTGGATGATGGTCACCCGGCGGATATCCACCTTTCCGGCCCAGGCGCTGATAAGGATAATTTCCGCGGCGATCGCCACGGCGCTTGCCAGCGTAATGAGTTCACCTTCCCCCGGCACCAGCAGATCACCCCCAGGCCCGGCGAGCAGGATCAGGCCGGTGAAGGCCAGCAAAATACCCAGACAGGACATCAGCCCCGGCATCCTGCCGAGGCACAGCCACTGCAACAGCGGTACCAGGGGAACATACATGGCGGTAATAAAGGCCGATTTGCTGCTTGAGATGGTCTGCAATCCCCAGGTCTGTAAGCTATAACCCAGCGCAATGGATACGCCGATCGCCACACCGGCTTTGACCTCCAGCCAGGTCACGCCGCGCAACACCTTCAGCGACAGCAGCGCCACGGCAAGCGCAGCAGTGGCAAAACGCAGACCGACAAAAAAGACCGGACCGCTCATCGTCACCGCATATTGCACAGCGAGAAAGGTACCGCCCCAGAACATGGTAATAAGGATCAGCAGGGCTTCCTGCGGTTTAACGGAGAAGGAATAACGAGACAAGAAGGTTTCCATGCGACGACCAGTAACAATTTCAACGCTGTAGTGTGCGGTGGCAGATAGCGGAGTTCAACACCGGCGGCAAAAAAAACCGCTGTGCCCGGATGTCGGGGCACAGCGGATAGCCACGTTAAGGCGTGTTCTTGATCACCTTCACCCTGTATCGTCCATCCGGCTGGCGATAAGCACCATGAATATCGGTTTCGAAGCCGGGATAATGCGCGCCGATATCACACAGCATCTGGATAAATTCCAGCGTAGCCTGGTTCTCTTCCGTCAGCATTTCACCCGGCATAACCAGCGGGACACCTGGCGGGTACGGCAGGATCATGTTGGCGCTGACGCGGCCAGTCATCTCCTCGATATAGACCTCTTCTATCTCGCCATGCAGCTCCTTCTGAAAAGCATGGTGCGGATTCATCACCATGGTTGGCAAGGTTTCAAAGGCGTGGAACATCAGTTCGGGCAGACGATGCTCGCGGATCAGGGCATGAATGCCGTTAGCAAGCACCTGAATGCGCATATTGCCGTAAAACGCGGGCTGCTGGTTATAGACCGACGGCAGCATCTCTTTCACCGTTAAATTGCGGTCATAATCGCGTTTAAAATCATTGAGTGCGCGCATCAGCCGCAACGCTTTGGTTTTATTGATGCCAATACTGAACAAGAACAGCAGGTTATAGGGGCCCGTTTTCTCGACGATAATCCCCTGCTGATCCAGGTATTTCGCGACTATCGAGGCGGGAATGCCCTCCTCCTGCATGTTGCCCTCACGGTCCATTCCCGGTGTCAGCAGCGTGACTTTTATCGGGTCCAGATACATGTGGTTTTCATCGATATCCTTGAATCCGTGCCATTCCGCGCCAGGAGCCAGGTTCCAGCACGCCTCAGGCAACGCCTCGCCTTCCGGCTGCCAGACGTCAAAGAACCAGTCATTCATCCCCTGCCTGATGCGTTTAATATCCTGACGGAAACGAATGGCACGACGGATAGCGTTTCTCACCAGCCGTTTTCCGGCGTTGCCTTTCATCATTGCCGCGGAGGTTTCAATGGACGCCACGATGCCATAATGCGGCGAAGTGGAGGTATGCATCATAAAGGCTTCATTAAAGGTTTCTTCTTCAAAATCGCCTTTAATGTGGATCATTGAGGCCTGGGAAAACGCCGCCAGCAGTTTGTGCGTTGACTGGGTTTCGTAGATGACTTTACCTGGGATACGGTCACCGCTCATGCCGCACAGCCCCTGATAAATCGGACTGAAATTGGTATACGGCACCCATGCAGAATCAAAGTGAATGGATTTTACGTCCAGCGTCTGCTTGATGGCGTCGGTGTTATACAGCAGTCCGTCATAGGTGGAGTTGGTGATCACCGCATGTACCGGCCAGGTAGCGCCGGGCGTCTGCTTTATTTTTTCAGCGATAGTGGCGCTGTCAAACTCACTGCGCGGGATGCCGCCGAGGATCCCCCAGGCGTTGCGCGTTGGGCGAAAATAAATCGGCGTGATATCGCTCATGATCATCAGATGGGTCAACGACTTGTGGCAGTTGCGATCCACCAGAATAGTGCTGCCAGCGGGCGCTGCGTACATACCGACAATTTTATTCGCCGTCGAGGTGCCGTTCGTCACCATGTAACTGCGTTCCGCATTAAAGGTTTCTGCAATGTAGCGCTCGGCGTCGAGGTGCGGCCCGGAGTGATCGAGCAGCGAGCCAAGTTCGGAAACGGACACCGAAATGTCCGATTTCATCGTATTGGCCCCGAAGAAATCGTAGAAGAGACTGCCGACCGGGCTTTTCTGAAAGGCGGTGCCGCCCATATGACCTGGGGTGCAGAAGGTATACTTTCCTTCATCCACATAACGGAACAGCGCTTTTGTAAAAGGCGGCAAAATAGCATCGAAATAAGCATCGGTGCCTCGTCTAATACGATCGGCAATATCCTGTCCGGCATAAAGCTCATATTCAAAGAAATGGATATTCATGTTCAACTCGTAAATATCCGTTTCGTGCAGCGTATGCTGACTGGCAAAGGCGTACATGGGCAACTGTTCATTCAGTGCTTCTATTTGTCGGGTCAGCACCAGATTATAAGTATCCCAGTCAAATATCACACCGCAAACTTTGGCATTGTTCTCGATAAGCTGTAACAGATCATCGGTATCGTGGGGAAAAATAACACGATAGCCCTGGGTTTCAAGTATCGACTGCAATTCCTTAATGGGCGCTTCTTTAAAAAGTGTGCCGAGATGATTCATAATAGCTATGGTTTTCATATCTTATCCCTGATATAGGTTTTCAGCTTTACGTTCTTTTTTCTCAATAAACATTCCCCAGAAGGTCCAGCCAGAGAACGTCACTAACGCGCCGAGCATCATGGCTTCTTCGCCGGATGACCAGAGCGCATAGAAGCTGTAGATCGTGCCAATCAGCGCAATCACGGTATTCATCTTCGCCTGTCCGCCAGACACGCTCGCCAGTCGCTGCATGGGGATCAGCGCGGCCATCGACAGGACGTATGGCACCAGATTGGTGACCACCGCCAGGTTCACCAGACTGTTGAACTGCTTATTCAGCGAGGGGCTGATGGTCATCAGCGCGAGGCCTGTCTGGACGACGCCAAGAATAACCATCCCTACCAGAGGCGCATCATGCTTCGTCACGCGGGAAAAAATCCGCGGGAAGTAGCCAATATCGGATGAGGATTTAAACACCTGCGCCACGGTGAACTGCCAGCCAAGCAGCGAGCCAATGCAGGCCAGCGCCATCAGGAACATCACCACGCTGCCGACGGTTGGGGTGAACATGGTGGCGTAAGCCAGCCCGAAGGGGGCGGTGGAATGCAGGAGATCCAGATTGGGTACAATTCCGGCGATCACATTGGTGGAGAGCACATAGATCACCGCACAAACCAGCGTGCCGCCAAACACGGCAATCGGCACATTCTTCTGCGGATTTTCAACCGCATCCATATTGGCGCAGGCGGACTCCAGGCCAAGGAAGGCCCATAACGTCATAGAAATAGACGTCGAAATGGCAGAGAAGAAGTCCATTTTATTAGGATTCCACGCGCTGGCATACAGCGACGGGCTAAACCAGAACCAGCCGATGACGCACAGCCCGACGACGGGAATTATCACCCCCCAGACAGTCACAGAGCCAATTTGCCCGGTGATTTTTGCCCCGCCAAAGTTACACACGGTGGTGACCCACAGCACCACAATGGTAGCCAGACAGACGCCAACCGGAGAAAGCTCAATCCCCAGCAAAACGCTGCCATAGCCCACGGCAGAAATAGCAATGGCGATATTGGCAATGAGCAGGCTAATGGCGTAGGTATAATTGGCAATAAAGTTGCCGGATTTACCAAACGCATATTCCGCATAGCCACCCATGCCCCCACTTTTCGTACTAAAAAGCCCACACTTTGAAAATGCCCAGGCAAGGGCGAGCGAACCGAATGCCGTGACGAGCCAGGATATAATCGACATCGTACCGACTTCGGCGAGTTTAGTTGGAAGCATAATAATGCCTGACCCCAACATATTAACCGCAGTTAATATAGTCAGATGCATTACTCCCATTTTATTTCCGGGATTATTCATCATTCCATCTCTTTATAATAAAAGCTGTGTATTTGTTTCACATCATGATCTATGGTGTTTATTTAATCAGCTCATCGCACGCTCCTTGTGCTGGAATTAATAGCTCAATGAAGAGACTCAGAAGGATTTGCGGGACGCATTCAGATAACGGCTTGGCCAGATATGTTCCGGTGCAACGCCCAACGCCTCGGCAATAATGCGTTCCGCTTTCGGATAAGCACGGGACAAGGCATTTTTCAGCGTGTCTGGTTTAAGCCCGGCGCGCACAGAGAGTTCACGGATAGACACGCCCTGCTTATGCAGTGCCGCGACAATATCTATGCGGTTCCAGTCGCTATGCTCTTCATTTGTAGTCATAATTCGATTAACCTCTTTCTTTTACCCCATGGCATAACCCCATGGGTTGAACTCAATGTAATGAAGCAGACATAGCATTGATCTCTTTTGAGGCAATAAAAAGTCCTGAATCGGATAAATGCGGCACGTCTCGCATAATTTTGGTTGCTTTGCGCATCAACTTGCAGAGTGTATGAGGCAGGATGAAAGATGATGAAGAACGAACCCCTGACTGGTGATGAAGATACGTCTGTGGAAGGACTGGCCTACCGGCTGCGATTGCTCATCGGGCCACGTAGCACCCGTTCGGTAGCAAAAGCGTGGGATCTCTCCTACTCCACGCTGAACAATTACCTCAATCGCGGCACCGAACCCTCGCTGAGCATGGCGAAGAAAATTGCCGATCGGGAAGGCGTATCCGTGGAGTGGTTGGCCTCCGGCATCCACAAAGAAGCCCCGGGCCTGCTGGCAGACAACGGCGAATCTGCACCACAAAAAACCCCGCCGGCCGATCCGCTGGAATTCGCCTGGTCTATGGTTTTTAACTCACTCGATAAAAATGAAGTGGAGGCGTTGCTGAAAGTCATTCACAAGGAAGGGGTAAAAGGGATCCTGCATGAGTCCAGGCTGCACAGTGATTTTGCAGAACAGCTCTACAGTTTGTCTGCCAGCCAGCGCGAGCGTTTTTACGCGCAGGCCTCAACAATGATTGATGAGATAAAGCACTCCTACGGAACCAAAGACGAGTAACATGTTACGCTAATGGAGATCGAAACGATCTCCATGAAGATCATTTTACTTGCTTTCCACCTCCGTACGGCAGTAAAGTGCCTGTCAGCTACCACTCTTAAAAAGGCTGACACGAGTATGGAAACCACAGGTCATGAGCAGGCGCTGAACGACGAGTTCAGTGTGCGTATGCAAAAACTGGCGCAACTGCGCCGCAGCGGGAACGCCTTCCCGAACGACTACCGCCGCAATGCCACCGCCGATCGTCTGCACCAGCTTTATGACGCGTTCAGTAAAGAAGCGCTGCAGACGCATAAAATCACGGTGCGGGTTGCTGGCCGCCTGATGACCCGACGTGTAATGGGAAAAGCCGCGTTTATTACGCTGCAGGACATGGGAGGCCGCATCCAGCTGTACGTCACCGGGAAAGGCATTGGTCTGCAAAACTATGAGCAGCAACTGCGATTGTTCGATCAGGGCGATATCATTGGTGCTGCCGGAGTATTGTTCAAAACGCAGACCGGAGAGTTAACCCTTGAATGCAACGAGCTGCGTCTGCTCACGAAAGCAGTCAGGCCGTTGCCGGATAAATTCCATGGCCTTACCGACCAGGAGCGGCGCTACCGCCAGCGCTATCTGGATCTGATCGCTAACGAAAAAACGCGCCATACGTTTCAAACGCGCTCAAAAATCATGTCGGCTATCCGCAGCTTCATGCATGCCCGCCAGTTTATGGAAGTGGAAACACCCATGATGCAGATGATCCCAGGCGGCGCGTCAGCCCGCCCTTTCATCACGCACCATAACGCCCTTGACCAGCAAATGTTCCTGCGCATCTCACCCGAGCTGTATCTCAAGCGACTGGTAGTGGGGGGCTTTGAGCGGGTGTACGAGATCAACCGTAATTTCCGCAATGAGGGGATTTCCCCGCGTCACAACCCGGAGTTCACCATGATGGAACTCTATATGGCGTATGCGGACTATCACGATCTGATCGATCTGACCGAGGCGCTGTTCCGCTCCATCGCACTGGAGGTATCCGGCACCACAGCCGTGACCTGTGGCGATCATACCTTTGATTTCGGTCAGCCGTTTAACCGTCTGACGATGAAAGAAGCCATCATCCACTATGGCAGTGGCATCATGATGGCAGAGCTTGAGTCCCCTGCCCTGACCGCCGGGGTCGCTGACCGACTGGGTATTGTGCCAGAGGCGAGCTGGGGTCACGGGCGGCTGATCACCGAGATCTTTGATGCAGTCGCCGAAAGTCACCTTATTCAGCCGACCTTTATCACTGAATACCCGGCAGAAGTCTCGCCGCTGGCACGCCGCAGCGATAGCCACCCTGATTTTACTGACCGCTTTGAATTTTTCATTGGCGGAAGGGAGATTGGTAATGGTTTTTCTGAGTTGAATGACGCAGAAGATCAGGCAGAACGCTTCCGCGAACAAGTCGCGAGTCGTGATGCGGGGGATGATGAAGCGATGTATTACGATGCGGATTACGTTACCGCGCTGGAGTACGGCCTGCCGCCAACAGCGGGACTGGGGATCGGTATCGACAGAATGGTGATGCTGTTTACCGACTCATCCACCATCCGTGACGTGATACTGTTTCCGGCACTGCGCCCGGCAAACTGAACGCATTCCGGGAGCGCGGCGATGTGTCAGGTAGTTTTGCATGTGAGTGAAAGAACGGGCTGCGTATGCAGCCTGAATGAACGCGGGGAGTTTGTTATCGCGACGCTGCGTTCAGATGGCGTCATTCATGCAGGCGATCTGGTGGTGGAAAGCGGATGCATCAGCGGACCGGTGGAGGTGTTTAATGTAACGCAGGATGCATGGCTGACACTGGACATTCACTGCCGCACGCGTTCGGAGGTCTATGCAAGGAAATTACTACAGGCGATGGGGATTGAACCGTAAATTTGACGTTAAAAGGGGTATGCCGCGCAAAAAAAACCGCCGGCTTGTACCGGCGGCAGGGACGGGGTAACACGCGAATATACAAAAGCGTGATACCGATTAACTACGCAGCGCTACTCGCTGTTACCGCGGCTGCCATGGCTATTTTTGCCCCCTTTTTTTCCCGCTTCAGATGCACGTTCAGGGTTATTTTTGAAATTACCCCCACTCTGCTGGCCACCTTTACGACCTGCTTCTGATGCTCGATCACGGTCTTCAGCGAAATTGCCTGATCCACCACGATGGTTTGCCATTCTGACCTCCAGAACTGTTAAACATTAGACATCATACTGCATTACGTTGACGAGATTACTGGCTACTCGCGGCGCGAAAATCATATGATTTGCTGCGCCGCATGACTAAAGCTTAGTCAGGATGCCGTATCCAGCCAGCCGATCGTAATATTCTGCAACATCAAACCAACGATCCGCGTGTTGCTTTCGCTTCGTTATTGATAAGCCTTTCTTATGACTTATGAAATCCGAAGCGGCAAAAATGTTTCATTTTGCAACAAAGCGTCCCCTGCTCGCCCATGTCGTTTCATTTTCTTAACAAAATAGCGTATTCCCTCAGGAGGCTCAGGCGGAAAATTTTCATGTGCTACGCTTATTTTGAGATTTGTAAAGCGAAGGAGAGAGACATGCAAACAACAGACGGCGCGAAAGCCCGTGTACTGGTGCTCTACTACTCCATGTACGGGCACATCGAAACGATGGCGCAGGCCATTGCGGAAGGTGTGGAAAAGGTGGAAGGCGCTGAAGTCACCATTAAGCGAGTACCTGAAACCATGCCGCCTGAGCTGTTCGCCAAAGCGGGGGGAAAAGCGCAATCCGCACCGGTGGCAACACCGCAGGAATTAGCGGATTACGATGCGATCATATTTGGCACGCCAACACGCTTCGGCAATATGGCAGGCCAGATGCGCACGTTCCTCGACCAGACGGGCAGCCTGTGGGCATCCGGCGCCTTGCATGGCAAGATCGCCAGCGTGTTTAGTTCTACCGGCACTGGCGGCGGACAGGAACACACCATCTCTTCAACATGGACGACGCTTGCACATCATGGAATGGTCATCGTGCCCATCGGTTACGGGGCGAAGGAACTTTTTGATGTTTCACAGGTTCGCGGCGGTACACCTTATGGTGCAACTACCATTGCCGGTGGCGATGGTTCCCGACAACCCAGCGCTGAAGAACTGGCCATCGCCCGCTATCAGGGCGAATATGTCGCTGGTCTGGCTGTGAAACTGAAACACTAATCTGACAGGAGTAAGACGAATGCCAACTCAAGAATCCAAAGCACACCGCGTAGGCGAATTTGCCACCCTGCGAAATACCTCACCTGAAATTGCAGAGGCCATTTTTGAACTCGCTGACTATGACGAAAAGCTGGCGGAACAAATCTGGGAAGAAGGTAACGACGAAGTATTGATCCTTGCCTTTAAGAAAACGGATAAAGATTCGCTGTTCTGGGGCGAGCAAACGATCGAACGTAAAAACGTCTGACCTGCCTTCCCCCGCCGCCCGGCGGGGGAATTGCCATCCTTACTTCGCTACCGCCTTCAGAACGGCATTGAATTTATCGATCTCACAAAAACCCTGGGCGTCCACCGGACAGCCGTTCAGCGCCAGCGTTACACGCTGGGCAGGCGCTGTCAGCGTTAACACATCGGCATTACGGATCTGTTTCGCGCTCTGATAGACATACTCAATTTTCATCAGATCGCGGTTGCCTGCGGTATCGTGCCAGCGCTGGAAAACGATTTTGCCGCCAATGGGCGTGCGCTCATACTGATCGTGTAACTGATAGGGTTTGAAATCGAGTGCCGTCAACAATGAGGCAATGTTTGAATCGTGCCCGACCATCAGCGTCACCTTTGCCGGCCCACCAGCATCATTCACCAGGACTTTTTCAATGTATTTCACCAGCGGTGCCGCCACGTTACGCGCCACTTCCGGGGAAGTGAATAATGAATCCTGATAGCTGTTTTTCAATTGCGATAAGACTCGCCATTGCTGGTCCGTTTTGATTTCGCCCCACGCAACTTGATCCATCGGGAAGCCTTCGTAGTACTGCAACGTAAAGGCATCCACCAGCGAATTCCCGACTTTCAGTGGCCCGGAGACGCCTGGCTCTTTCTCATATTTTGCACTGAAGGTGTCTTTCGCCTCCGCCAGCGAGCACTGCTGTTTCTCTTTGCAGGCCGGGGAATCCTGATAATGGGTAATTTTTTCCAGCAGCTGGTAGCTTTCTGCCAGCTTAAATTCTTTGCGTTTAGTTTCCATGGCCTGTACGGCCTGTTGATCGAAAGCCGCAGAGTCATCGGTGATCACCGGGTTAAACACCGGATCCATCGTGCCCATTTTTTCCTGATGATGGACCGGGATGTCGCAGCCAGGGAACGCACCGGTTATAAAGAACTGTGCAGTGGCCACGGTGCGCTGCAGGCTGTTTGCATAAGCGTAAACGCTATCGGTTGCCGGACACTCACCGGAGGTAACCAGTTTTTGCTCCGCCAGCCATTCCCGCATGTAATGCCCCATGTAAACTTCCAGCACGCCACCCTTGGTCGTCAGCTGCCCGCCGGGGACTTCCCATTCAGGCCACTTGTTGGGGGTGGATTGTTCCAGTACGCTGCCATTGTTCGCCAGCGGCGCACGAAGATTATGCCGGCTCATGATCAGCACTTGTTGTAGCTGATAACCCTGCGGGGCGTCTTGCGCCTGTGCAGGCAATGCAGTCAGAGTAAGCGCAGCAATCACCGCCGCCAGTATTGTTTTTTTCATCCCACCAATCCTCATTTCGCGTTGAAAAATAAGTGTGACAGATTTGTGACAATTTTCCTGAAGCGATGCCGCAAAGTTTGGCATGACCAGCAGTAATTTTTCGCGCAGACACCGTTCACGGCAGCAAAGGCCCTGACTTTCGCTTTACCTTGCGTTGCAAGCCTCGTATGATGATAACTGTATAAATAACCAGTTTCCGGAGGAAGTGTGTTTGTAGAGTTAGTTTATGATAAGCGTAACGTCGCCGGGCTTCCTGGCGCCCGTGAAATCATACTGAACGAACTGACACATCGTGTTCATCGTATTTTTCCCGATGCCGATGTGCGCGTTAAACCCATGCAGGCTAATTCACTGAACAGTGATGCCAGTAAAAGCGATCGCGAAAAGCTGAACAGAATGCTGGAAGAGATGTTTGAAGAAGCCGATATGTGGCTTGTCGCTGACTGATCACCTGTGATTTCACAGGCCGGTATCGCGCATCAGTCGTATACCGGCCTGTACAGTACCGCGCCCGGAAAGCCTGCTGTTCCTTCCCTCACCTCTTTCTTTTCCTGCCGTAGCATATCGCATCGGACTAATTATATTCACTAGCTGTATATATCGTCATCACTCAAACTGTCGATATGATTGTGCTCAAAGACAGCGCTTTCTTTTAATGCCATAAAACCTAAAAATAATCAGGGCATTAAAGAATGAGATATGTTTTAACCTTTGTTTTACTTTGGATGTTGACCTCGCCTTCCTTTGCTTTTTCGCTGGAAAACTCCGTCATCAACCTGCGTTGCCCGCAGCGCGGACAAATAGAAGTGATCCTTCATCGCTATGAGCATACTCAGGAGTCATGGGGGAAGGATAACTTTGAAACCGGGGGTGGTCATTTACGGAAAGGTTCGTTGCTGATCGTGGAGTTTGCCAATCTCGACAAGATGATTTACGACCAGTCGACAAGTCAGTTTTTCTTCCACTATGCGGAACAACGTAAGCTGGTGCAGTGCCAGCTGCTGAGTATTACGAATACCTACCCCGTCAACACGCCGTATTATCGCGAATAAAAAAGGGTGTTATGACAGTGAAAACGTAATGGGTGGGTATGGGGGGATCGAGGAAATTCTGAAGCCAGAAAAACAAAGGGGTTACCTGATGGTAACCCCTTGTTTAATCTGGCGGAAGCGCAGAGATTCGAACTCTGGAACCCTTTCGGGTCGCCGGTTTTCAAGACCGGTGCCTTCAACCGCTCGGCCACACTTCCGGAATGAGGCGCACTATAAACATCCCGGTGCGCCATGTAAAGCACCATTTTTATCGTTTGGCTGAAAAACCGTCAAAACGCGTTTAATTGACTGAAATAACAACACAATGACTATTTATTCAGCATAAAACTCAGTGTTTTTTGATAAAAATATCTTTCGTTAAAAAGTAGCCGAGGCGATCGGGTGTAAAACCCCCGACCCAGGGTTTCACCAGATGCGTCCTGACATGGTGATAAACCGGCACGGCGGGCACATCCTGTGCCAGGATATCTTCAGCCTGCTGATAATATTTCCCGCGCTCCTCTACGTTTGCAGCCTTTGCTGCGTTTTGCATAGCCGTATCATAAGCCGGATTGCTGTAGCCGGTGGTGTTCTCACTGTCCCCGGTACGGAAGGTGTTCAGGAAGGTGGCGGCATCATCGTAATCGGCAATCCACGCATAACGCACCGCATCAAAATTGCCGGTATGCATGGTATCAAGCATGGTCTTCCATTCCTGGTTTTGCAGTTTCGCTACAACGCCCAGATTCTTTTTCCACATTGAGCTGACCGCAATGGCGATGCGCTGATGGGTTTCCATGGTGTTGTAAAGCAGATTGAAGCTCAGCGGATGTGCTTCGTTAAAGCCCGCCTCGTTGAGCAGTCGTCTGGCTTCTGCCAGGCGTTTCTCTTCAGGCCAGGCGGCATAATCAGGATTATGCAGACTCACGCCGCCGATCTCAGGCTGGCTTATCACCCACGCCGGGCGCTGCCCTTGCCCCATCACTTTCGCCGCGATAATGTCTTTGTCCAGACCCATGTTAAGCGCGCGACGCACCCGCGGGTCGTTGAAAGGGGCTTTAGTGGTATTAAACTGATAGTAGTAGGTCGCCAGCTGCGGTGAAATATGAACCTGATCGCCGAGGGTCTTTTTAAGCTGCGCAAACTGATTCACCGGGATGGTATTCGTGATGTCAATCTCACCGGCTTTGTAGCGGTTTACATCCGCCGTTTCAGCATTGATGGGCAGATAAGTGACGCTGTTGATCACCGTGTGTTTATCATCCCAATAGCGCGCATTACGCACAGCGACGATTTTTTCGTTCACGACCCATTCACTGAGCTTATAGGCACCGCTGGCAACAAAGTGATCAGGCTTGGTCCACTTATCGCCAAAGCGGCCAATCAGTACTTTGTCAATCGGCACCAGCGAGGGATGCCCCAGCATTGCCAGGAACGCGGCGGTTGGCTGCGTCAGCGTGACTTCCAGGGTGGTATCGTTGAGCGCTTTTACCCCTAATGAGGTCGGTGGCTGCTTGCCCTGTGCAATCTCAGCAGCATTAACGATATGCATATTGCCGGGATAGCTGGCATACGGGGAACCCGTTTTTGGATCGACCAGCCGTTGCCAGCTCCAGACCACATCCTGAGCGGTAATAGCCGTGCCGTCAGACCAGGTTACGCCCGGTCGTAAATGGAAGGTCCATACGGTGCTGTCTTTATTCTCCCATTTCTCCGCCAGACCCGGTTCAATAGTGCCATCGGGCTTCACCGACACCAGCCCTTCGAACAAATCCCTGATAATGTTGAATTCGACGTCGCTTTCGACTTTATGCGGATCGAGCGAAGCCGGTTCGCTACCGTTGTTTCTGACCAGCGTTTGCGTCGCGGCCAACTCGGTACCTGGCGGTACTACTGCCGCAAAAGTTGCGGTACTGGCGGATAGCAGGCAGCCAGCGAGCATAGTCATTCTGAAAATATGCGTTTTACGTGATTTCATTTTATTTGCCTTATCCCTGAACATGTTGACACCCCGACTATCACTCTTAGCGAGGGATGCTTAATAAGGCAATATTTTTCAGTGACCTATAAGAGCTTGATCTGATTATTTCCTCAGAATGCGCACTCCTGCTGCCGGGTGCTTTTTATAAAGAATTTAATGCTATCGTCATGGGACTATTGTCAGCGTAAAGATGGGTAAAACTGCTATCGCCTGCGGGCTGGTTTTTTCTATTCTTCACAACTAATTACATCTGTCATAAGAGAGTGACGTATGGATCGTATAGTAAGTTCATCGCGCGAGCGTACCTCGCTGCTCAGTACGCATAAAGTGTTGCGTAATACCTATTTCATGTTGAGCCTGACGCTGGCATTTTCAGCGTTAACCGCCACGGTCAGTACTATGCTCGCCCTGCCCTCGCCGGGATTCCTGCTGACTATTGTCGGTATGTATGGGCTGATGTTCCTGACTTATAAGCTGGCTGATAAGCCGTCCGGTATTCTGGCGGCATTCGCCTTTACCGGTTTCCTGGGTTATATCCTGGGGCCAATGCTTAATGCCTATCTGTCTGCGGGCATGGGCGATCTGATCGGCCTGGCGCTTGGCGGTACCGCACTGACCTTCTTCTGCTGCTCGGCTTATGTGTTAACCACCCGCAAAGATATGTCATTCCTGGGCGGTATGCTGATGGCGGGAATTGTGGTCGTGCTGATTGGCATGGTGGCAAACATCTTCCTGCAACTGCCGGCCCTGCACCTGGCGATCAGCGCCGTGTTTATTCTGATTTCAACGGGTGCGATCCTGTTTGAAACCAGCAATATCATTCACGGTGGTGAAACCAACTATCTGCGCGCAACCGTAAGCCTGTACGTTTCGCTGTACAATATCTTTGTCAGCCTGCTCAGTATCCTGGGTTTCTCCAGCAGAAACTAAGCCATAACGCTCCGGTAAGGCCCCGCTTATGCGGGGATTTTTTATTTGCTAAACTACCTGCGTTTTTGACTGACTCTGCGATGCACTATGTTGACTTATCAAGGCCGTGAGATTGAAACCGATAGCGAAGGCTATCTGCAGGACACCACCGAGTGGAGCGAGGCGCTGGCTGAGCTGATTGCCGAAAAAGAGGGCATCACGCTGGCGGCCGAACACTGGGAAGTGGTGCGTTTTGTGCGCGATTTTTACCTGGAGTTTAATACGTCACCGGCGATCCGCATGCTGGTGAAAGCCATGGCGAACAAATTTGGCGAGGAGAAAGGCAACAGCCGCTATCTGTATCGCCTGTTCCCCAAAGGCCCGGCGAAACAGGCCACCAAAATCGCCGGTCTGCCTAAACCGGTGAAATGCATTTAATAGCGAATATCAAAGCGGGTATACGCCTGTGCGGATTGGTGGGGTTCGGTTAATACCTTCTCTACCCGCGCACTGCGAGGCCCGCCAGCTTTTAGCCAGGCCACCAGCGCTTCAACCTGTCCGGCATCGCCGCAGGCCACCACCTCCACACTGCCGTCATCGAGATTACGCGCATAACCGGTAAGCCCCAGGCGCTGCGCTTCATGCTGCGTGCTGTAACGAAATCCCACGCCCTGCACACTGCCATGCACCCAGCATTTGACGCCCTGAGAGGTCTGGTTTTCCATTTTCTGCTCCTTTCAACATGATGGTAAGGTTAAGTTTAGCGTCCTGTTGCCGTCTTCACAGTAACCAGTTCAGTTTCTCCAGCGGAACCTGACGGTAAAATGAGCCCTGCACGCCCCAAATCCCGGCGTCCTGTAATACCGGCAGACAGCGGCGATCGGTAACGCCACGCACCACGACCTTGTCACAATAGCGGCGAAGATTTTTGATTAATACCGGGAACGTCGGTTTTACCACTTCTTCCTTAAAAAAAATGCTGTTGAGGATCACCGCTTCAAAATGCTGGCTCATCAGCCCGGTGACGTTCGCCCGGCCACCGCCCACATCGCTCAGCCACATGGCGTTGTGGATCCCCTGTAGTTCATCACGAACATCTGCAATAGGCTCAGCCAGCGCCAGCCGCACAAAGGGTAATGTCGATAATAAGCCTCGCAAAGCAGCGTCATAACTTAATAACACCGCGGAGGCTGCATCGAATACAGGCAACGTGACCAGCACATTACGCCCCCTGATCCAGGCTGACTGCTTTGCCACCCGCCCGAGCTGTTCATACAGATAATCGCGTTTTTCGTCCGTACTCCAGCCCGCCACGATCAGTTCCGGATGCAGCACCTGTTGTCCTTCTTTTTCGAGACGGGTTTGTAACTCCACGCCCAGTAATTGTCCCGACAGGCTGGTGATCGGTTCGGCGACAAACTGGTAGCGATACGGTGTGGTGGTCATATTTTATCCAGAATTATGAATGCATTAGCGATTGCCGGGCATTCTATAAAGGCGGGCTGACAGGTCGTGTCATTCTTGGCGGCAAAGATGGGCGGGCGGATTATCAGCCGGTACATTGCAATTCATGGCCGAACTCGGGAAAATGGCGGCCATTTTCTTCAATATGACAAATAAGCCAATTATGAGTGTACGTTTAGTGTTAACCAAAGGGCGCGAGAAGTCGTTACTGCGCCGTCATCCCTGGGTCTTCTCCGGTGCGGTCGCTCGCATGGAAGGCAAAGCCAGCCTCGGTGAAACCATTGATATTGTCGATCATCAGGGAAAATGGTTGGCACGTGGCGCGTACTCCCCCGCGTCGCAGATCCGTGCGCGTGTCTGGACATTCGACAAAGAGGAAAGCATTGACATTGCTTTCTTCACCCGCCGTCTGCAGCAGGCACAGCAGTGGCGTGACTGGCTGGCGAAACGTGATGGTCTGGACAGCTATCGTCTGATCGCCGGCGAATCTGACGGTATGCCGGGGATCACGATCGATCGTTTTGGCGATTTCCTCGTCCTGCAACTGCTGAGCGCGGGAGCGGAATATCAGCGTCCGGCGCTGATCGCTGCGCTGCAGGCCTGCTATCCCTCCTGCTCTATCTACGATCGCAGCGATGTGGCGGTGCGTAAAAAAGAAGGAATGGAGTTGACGCAAGGTCTGGTGGTCGGCGATCTGCCGCCTGCGCTGCTGCCTATTGAAGAGAACGGCATGAAGCTGCTGGTAGATATTCAGACCGGGCACAAAACCGGTTATTACCTCGATCAGCGTGACAGCCGTCTGGCAACCCGCCGCTATGTTGAGGACAAACGCGTACTCAACTGCTTCTCCTATACCGGTGGTTTTGCCGTCTCCGCGCTGATGGGCGGATGTCGCCAGGTAGTCAGCGTCGATACCTCCCAGGAAGCACTGGACGTGGCCCGTCAGAACGTTGAGCTTAACAAACTCGATCTCAGCAAAGCGGAATTTGTGCGCGATGACGTGTTCAAGCTGCTGCGCAAATACCGCGATCAGGGGGACAAATTCGACGTAATCGTGATGGATCCGCCGAAGTTTGTTGAAAACAAAAGCCAGCTGATGGGCGCCTGCCGTGGTTATAAAGACATTAATATGCTGGCGATCCAGCTGCTCAACCCCGGCGGCGTACTGTTAACTTTCTCCTGCTCAGGCCTGATGACCACCGATTTATTTCAGAAAATCATTGCCGACGCCGCAATTGATGCGGGGCGTGATGTACAATTTATAGAGCAGTTCCGACAGGCCGCCGATCACCCGGTGATCGCCCCTTATCCGGAAGGACTGTATCTGAAAGGGTTTGCCTGCCGCATCATGTAACTTGATATTTGGATCGTTGCCCACATATTTGGTGTCAGTAACGGTTCTCTGGAGGAGACTATGATTGCCAGCAAATATGGTATCGGCCAGCAAGTGCGCCACACACTGTTAGGCTATTTAGGTGTGGTGGTGGACATTGATCCCGAATATTCACTTGATAAGCCGTCAGCGGATGAGCTGGCAGTCGATGAGGATTTGCGCGGTGCCCCCTGGTATCACGTGGTGATGGAAGACGACAACGGCCAGCCGGTGCATACCTATCTGGCCGAGGCGCAGCTCACCAGTGAGATTCAGGCCGAGCATCCTGAGCAGCCCTCAATGGACGAACTGGCACAGACCATCCGCAAACAGCTACAGGCACCCCGCCTGCGTAACTGAACAAACCCCGCTGGTGCGGGGTTTTTTATTTAGCGCGCGAGACCCAGTCGTGGGTTCTCAATCGCCGGGCAACGATCCATCACGACATTCAGACCTGCCTCTCCGGCCAGCACGGCCGCCTGCTCATTGATCACGCCAAGCTGTAACCACAGGGTTTTAGCGCCTACCGCGATAGCATCCTGCGCCACGCCCCAGGCCGCTTCGGAATTGCGGAACACATCCACCATGTCTATTTTTTCCGGCACCTCCGCCAGCGTACCGTAACCCTGCTGTCCGAGCAGCGTTTTACCGGCGACTTTGGGCGAGACCGGGATCACGTGATAACCCTGATCGAGCAGGTATTTCATCACACGGTAGCTCGGGCGATCGGGTTTGTCGCTTGCGCCCACCAGCGCAATGGTATGGGTCGACTTCAGAATGCCAGCAATATCGGTTTCTTTCATTATGTCCTCCAGGCTAGTCAATCCAGTGTACGTCAAAGCTCTACAGGCAACCATTTATCCCATACCTCTGCATGAGAGAAAAAACCTGCGCCTGTCTATATGTTAGTAAACAAAAGCGCCCTGAAAACTTTAAACATTCTCGCGACCCACCCGACAGTGCAGGAGATACCCATGAGAACCGGCCTGACGATGACAATGATCTTTTGCCTGTTGCCGGTTACCGTCGTCGCCACCACATTACGTCTTTCCACCGATATTGACCTGCTGGTGCTGGATGGTAAGAAAGTCTCCAGCCTGCTGCTGCGCGGCGCCGAGAGCATTGAGCTGGATAACGGCCCGCACCAGCTGGTGTTTCGCGTTGAAAAAACCATTCGCGGGACAAATCATGAAACGCGGCTTTATATCTCGCCGCCGCTGGTGGTCAGCTTCAATACACGGGCAGTAAAACTGGTGAATTTTTCATTGCCACCGCTGGACAACTGGAAGGCGGCGGAAAAATTCGACAGCGCGCCGGGGCTGGCGTTGCTTGACGGGGATGCTGCGCCGATACCGCTGCTGCTGGATATACTGCCTGTGCGCGATAAGGGTAAAGACGTGAATTATGAACGTGAAACCGGACGCTACAACCGATCGGGGAAATTCGCCTCCCTGCCTCTGTTTGCGCCGGTGCTGGCCGATGACAGCGCGCTGCTGTCCGGTATCTCCGAACTGGACGTCATCCCGCCGCAGTCGCAAACCCTTACCGAACAGCGCCTGAAATTCTGGTTTGAGCAGGCCGATCCCCAAACCCGCGATCGTTTTTTGCAATGGGCGAAAGAGCAGCCGTCCTCCTGAGCCTGACGGCTTTCACAAAGGCAGTCCTGCTGACGTTTTTTTTGTGGTTTTCTATTGCAGCATCAACTGCTTCCAGTAATCTGTAACGAAATTCATTCGCGGAATAACGATTATGGAACTGACTACCCGTACTATCCCTGCGCGCAAACATATCGCGCTTGTCGCCCACGATCACTGCAAAAAAATGTTGATGAACTGGGTGGAACGCCATCAGCCGATCCTCGCGCAGCATGAGCTTTATGCCACCGGCACCACCGGTAATCTGATTTCCCGGGCCACGGGGCTTGCGGTGAATGCCATGCTAAGCGGCCCGATGGGCGGCGACCAGCAGGTTGGTGCGCTGATTTCCGAAGGGAAAATTGATGTGCTGATTTTCTTCTGGGATCCCCTCAACGCGGTACCGCACGATCCGGATGTGAAGGCGCTGCTGCGTCTGGCGACCGTCTGGAACATTCCGGTGGCGACCAATATGTCGACAGCGGATTTTATTATCCAGTCACCGACCTTCAGCGACAGCGTGGATATTCTGATCCCGGATTATGAGCGCTACCTGGCAGAGCGCCTGAAGTAATAGCCCACAGGCGGCGCTGCCCGCCTGCATGTTGTCAGGGTTTACGCGCCACCGGCACGTCCAGCCGCTTTAAGACCTCCACAAAGCGCGATGGCTGCGCTTTATTAAACAGCAGCCAGACGCGTTTGCGCGCCCGCGTCATCGCTACATACAGCAACCGGCGCTCCTCGGCATCCGGGAACGCTTCTGGTTGCGGCAGCAATGCCTGCTCCATAACCGATTCCCGCTCGGGTGCAGGAAAACCTTCCTGCCCGTCCTGCAAACCCAGCACGATGACATAATCGGCCTGTTGCCCTTTACTGGCATGGACAGTCATAAAGTCGAGGTTCAGTTTTGGCCAGCGGGTCGCCGCTTTTGCAAGCGTAGCCGGTTTCAGGTGATGGTAGCGCGCCAGGATCAGGATGCGGTCGTCAGGCGTCGCATAACCGCTGAGCTTATCCAGCAGCGCATCCAGTTGATCGTCTGACAACAGGGTCACCGCATTCTTTTCCCCTGCGGTCAGGCTGTTGAGCGGTTTGGACATCTGCGCCGGGTTTTGCTGAATGAAACGGTTAGCCACCTCGCCGATACGCTGATTAAAGCGGTAGGTGGTATCAAGCGCACAACGATCGCCTTCGCCAAAATAGTCATGAAAAGCGGTGGTAAGTTCGAGTTGTGCGCCGCTAAAGCGGTATATGGCCTGCCAGTCATCGCCAACGGCGAACAGTGAGCTTTGCGAATTCTGACGGCGCAGCGCGGCCAGCAGCGCCGCGCGCTGCGGCGAGATATCCTGGAATTCATCCACCAGGATATGCTTCCAGGGGCTGACAAAGCGCCCTTTTTCGAGCACGTTAATAGCCTGATGAATAAGCCCGGAAAAATCGACGGCGTTTTCCGCTTTCAGCGCCGATTTCCAGGCTTTCAGCAGCGGAGCCATCAGCTTGACGCGCTTTGAAAACAGATCGCGGATCTCTTCGGGCGCGCTGGCGATCATCTCGGCCTGCGCGCCGCCGTGCATGCGCATCAGGCTGACCCAGCGATCGAGTCGGCCAGCCAGTCGCCGCTGCAATTTCTCATCGCTCCAGAAATTGCCTTCCGGCACTGTCCAGTTCAGTTCATCTTCAAGCCATTGCCGCCAGCCTTTGGCCTGGGCTTTCTTCTCGCTACACTGCTGCTGCCAGGTATCAATAAACAGTTTCTGCCGCGCATCGCTGTCGTTTTCCAGGCGGCTGATAAGAGGCACCTTTTTACTGCCCTGCGAAATGATGTGCAGCGCCAGCGCGTGAAAAGTGCGCGCGGTAATCTCCTCGGTATGCAACCGTTCGCGGATGCGTTCATCCATCTCCTGCGCGGCCTTACGCCCGAAGGCCAGTAGCAGGATCTGATCGGGCGACGCTTCGCCACGCGTGATAAGCCAGCCCGCGCGCGCGACCAGAACAGAGGTTTTGCCGCTACCGGCACCGGCCAGCACCAACAGCGAGGATTCACCATTAACTACCGCACGCGCCTGCGCCGGATTGAGGGGGGAGCTTTCGATATGGGCAAAGAAATCAGCATATTTTTTGAGCATGGCGTCGGTCCATGCCTGATTGTGTTCCGCCCGACGCCCTTCCACATCCGCCAGCCACGCCTGACACTGACGCCATAGCTCCCGACAATTATCAAAAGAGGCCAGCCTTGCGACCGGCAGTGGCAGTGCGTCAAACGCCGTGCGGATCTGCTGCTGTAAGCCTTCGGTTTGCTGACGAGTCAGCCATTTGCCCTGATCAATGTGGCCGTTGATGGCATCAAGCTGCGACTGCAACACCCCCGCCGCGACCTCACTCATTTCGGCGCTCCACTGTTCCCAGCGACTATGCAGATGTTGCCAGAACTGTTGGGTTTGCGCCCATTCAGTGCCGTGCAGCCGCACGACTTTATGATCCACCAGCACAAACTCCAGCTCGCCCCAGACGAGGCCGCGTTTGCATTCGATGCTGATTAACTGATTGAATGGAATGAGATATTCATGGCGGTCGCCAGACACTTTGACACCAGCGTGTAAAATCGCCACCCGATCATAGGGGTGCTGTGCCAGCCGTTTTCCTAAAGAAGTCGCTTTCAGTTCCATGACGTGCCGTTCTCAACTCATGTCGTTATGTGCCAGTGTAACCGCCAGAGAATGTGTGCTCCAGCCCAAAAAATCGTTACTATTGGTGGGCCTTTCCGTTAACGGCTTTTCCTTGAGGATTTATGCGTACTGTACTGAATATTTTGAATTTTGTACTGGGTGGATTTTTCACCACTCTTGCCTGGCTGCTGGCAACCCTGGTCAGCATTGTACTTGTCATTACGCTTCCGCTGACGCGCTCCTGCTGGGAAATTACTAAGCTTTCCCTGTTGCCTTACGGAAATGAGGCAGTGCATGTGGATGAACTGTCACCGGGAGAGTCCAGCGCCATCCTCAATACTGGCGGTACGTTGCTGAACATTTTGTGGTTTGTGCTGTTTGGCTGGTGGCTCTGTCTGATGCATATCGTGTCAGGGATCGCCCAGTGTCTGACGATTATCGGCATTCCGGTTGGCATCGCGAACTTCAAAATTGCCGGTATTGCACTGTGGCCGGTAGGTCGCCGCGTGGTCTCGGTGGAAACCGCCCGTGCAGCCCGTGAAGCCAATGCGCGTCGCCGTTTTCAATAATTAAGGATCTGACCCACGATGCTCAGCCCTCTGCTTCGCCGCTATACATGGAACAGTACCTGGCTTTATAACGTCAGAATATTTATCGCGCTGTGTGGTACCACCGCCCTGCCGTGGTGGATAGGTGATGTGAAGCTCACCATCCCGCTGACCCTTGGCGTGGTGGCGGCGGCGTTGGCCGATCTTGATGACCGGCTCGCCGGTCGTTTACGTAATCTGCTGATCACCTTGATCTCCTTTTTTATTGCCTCGGCCTCGGTAGAGCTACTTTTCCCGTGGCCGTGGCTGTTTGCGCTGGGGCTGATTATCTCTACCAGTGGGTTTATTCTGCTCGGCGGACTGGGTCAGCGCTACGCCACCATCGCGTTTGGTGGCCTGCTGATCGCCATCTATACCATGCTTGGCATCTCGCTTTTCGAACAGTGGTATCAGCAACCGCTACTGCTACTGGCGGGCGCGGTATGGTTTAACCTGCTGACGCTTATCGGTCATCTGGTCTTTCCGATCCGTCCTTTGCAGGACAATCTTGCGCGCTGCTATGAGCAACTGGCACATTTTCTGGAGCTGAAATCCCGCTTGTTCGATCCCGATATCGAAGACGAAAGTCAGGCACCGCTGTATGACCTGGCGCTGGCTAACGGTCAACTGGTCTCAACCCTGAACCAGACCAAAACATCATTACTTACCCGACTGCGGGGCGATCGTGGGCAGCGCGGCACCCGGCGTACCCTGCATTACTACTTTGCGGCGCAGGATATTCATGAGCGTGCCAGTTCGTCTCACGTCCAGTATCAGGCCCTGCGTGAACAGTTCCGCTACAGCGACGTCATGTTCCGCTTTCAGCGCCTGCTCTCCATGCAGTCCCAGGCTTGTGCGCATTTATCGCGTTGCATTTTATTGCGCATACCTTATCAGCACGATAGCCGTTTTGAGCGCGCCTTCACTCATCTGGATGCGGCACTGGATCGGGCCCGCGCTGGGGGTACGTCAGACGATCAGATAAAAGCGCTGGGTTTTTTGCTGCAAAATCTTCGCGCCATTGACGCACAGCTGGCAACGATCGAGTCTGAACAGGCGCAGGCTTTACCCCGTAACGATACTGATAATATGCTGGCAGATGAAGGTCTCAATGGCATCAGCGACATTCGCGCTCGCCTGAGCCGTAATCTGTCTCCGGAATCAGCCTTGTTCCGTCATGCCATTCGCATGTCCGCGGTATTGTGCGTCGGGTATGCGTTTATACAGCTTACCGGACTGGAGCACGGATACTGGATCCTGTTGACCAGCCTGTTTGTCTGCCAGCCAAACTATAACGCCACGCGGCATCGTCTGGCGCTGCGTATTATTGGTACGCTGGTAGGCGTGGCGGTTGGCCTGCCGGTGCTCTATTTTGTGCCCTCTATTGAAGGCCAGTTGATCCTGATTGTTATTACCGGCGTGCTGTTCTTCGCCTTTCGACATGTGCAATATGCCCATGCGACGATGTTTATCACCCTGCTGGTGCTGCTGTGCTTTAACCTGCTCGGCGAAGGCTTTGAAGTCGCTATTCCACGTATCATTGATACCCTGATTGGGTGCGCCATAGCCTGGGCTGCCGTCAGTTTTATCTGGCCAGACTGGCGTTTTCGTAACCTCCCCCGCGTACTGGAAAGGGCCATTGATGCTAACTGTCGCTACCTTGATGCGATCCTTGAACAGTACCATCAGGGGCGGGATAACCGAATGGCCTACCGCATCGCCCGCCGCGATGCACACAATCGCGATGCTGAACTGGCGTCAGTGGTATCCAATATGTCAACAGAACCGGGCGCATCAGCAGAGTTGCGCGATGCCGCGTTTCGTCTGTTGTGCCTCAACCATACCTTTACCAGCTATATTTCTGCGCTGGGCGCGCATCGGGAAAAACTGACTTCCGCTGAGATCCTCAATCTACTGGATGACGCCGTATGCTACGTTGACGACGCGTTACATCACTCCCCCGCCGATGAAGAACGCGTCCGGAAAACGTTGACCCAACTGGTAGGGCGCATTGCTGAGGTGGAGTCACGCCCTGACAGCAAAGAGCCGTTGGTACTGCAACAGATCGGGCTGGTGGTGGCGCTGTTACCGGAAATCAGCCGCCTTCAGCATCAGGTTATCCGCTGAGGCTGATGACGTTCAGCCTCAAATTCGGTGTACCAGGTCGTTAGCGTCTGGCGCAGTTGCGCCGGGAGTGCCGCCTGGTGCTTACCCTCTATGGCTCCCGCCAGCGCCAGCAGAATATTGATACCCAGATGCGTGTTGAGCGTTCGTAAGCGCAGCCAGCACGCTTTGGCTCCCAGCTTTTTTAACGTCGCGGCATCGGGTATTCCTGCTTCCCATAACAGCATCTCCAGTTGAAAGTTCAGATTCGGCAGATCTTTTAGCCTGGGCTCACACAGGCGCTGCATCTTTTCTTTCCACGCGGCAGCCAGTGACCATGTTGAAAGTTTCATCAGCGTTTCGCGGTCCTGCCACAGGCTCTCATCAACACGGTAATAGTTCAATAATACTGGCCTTCCGCGTTTCATGATGGTCAGCAGAGGTGCTGAATGTTGCGCCCGATATTCTGCACTTTGTTCACAGGCTCGCAGGTAAAGATCGCCCTTTGCGACCATGGCAAACACCGTATCATCAACGGAGAGGCTGTAGCCGCCGAACAGCGCGCGATGGCGAATTGTCCCCAGGGCGGCGAGATATTCACGTGATTCATAGATCCGTCGATAAGACATATCTTTCATGATTATTCCTTTAAAATCATGGCGTAAAGGCATCTTCTGGTAATAACGGATCCGTTAACGAGGAACATAAGGAAGTTGCCCGCGGCGGGCAAGATGATTTTCATATGGGCTGGAGATATCCCCCAAATTTGCGAGGCGCTTTCAGAAATTGAGGTTGATCTTTGTACGTACAGGAGTTACTGTACATCCATACAGTAACTATCAGGGCTGGATTGATTATGTACACTTCAGGCTACGCTAATCGTGCATCAACACTTAACGCTATGACGGGCAACCGTACCCAGGCAAAATCGGCTGGCGACTCGACGGGCCTCATCAGCGAAGTGGTTTATCGTGAAGACCAGCCCGCGATGACGCAGTTGCTGTTATTACCTCTTCTGCAGCAGCTGGGTCAGCAATCGCGCTGGCAGCTGTGGTTAACGCCGCAGCAAAAATTAAGCCGTCAGTGGGTTCAGGCTGCCGGTCTGCCGTTGACCAAATTGATGCAGATCAGTCAGCTCTCTCCTGACGATACGCTGGAATCCATGATCAGAGCGTTACGCACCGGTAATTACAGCGTGGTGATTGGCTGGCATGCGGAAGATTTAACAGAAGATGAGCATCAGCGTCTGGTTCAGGCGGCTGAGGAAGGTAACGCGATGGGCTTTATTATGCGTCCTGTCCGGATGGATCCTCACGCCACAAGACAGCTTTCCGGGCTAAAAATTCACTCGAATTTGTATCATTGAGCCAGTTTAAGATAATTCCTGGGATTTTTTTTGCGGGATCTTGTGCTGTCCGGTTCTTAAGCTAAATTGTCCTGCGATGCCTGTCTGGTGCGGTTTGCGCTGTTTTATGTTGATTATATTCTCGTCATAAATGTTAAATTTTGCACGCAGAAAGCTTTTTTTTTCATATGCCTGACGGAGTTCACACTTGTAAGTTTCGAACTACGTTGTAGACTTTACATCGCCAGGGGTGCTCGGCATAAACCGAAGATATCGGTAGAGTTACTTTGAGCAATACCCCCGGTGAAGGATTTAACCGTGTTTTCTCTGGCGAGAAATTCATGGCGAATTTTGGATGATAACGAGGCGCAAAAAATGAAAAAGACAGCTATCGCGATTGCAGTGGCACTGGCTGGCTTCGCTACCGTAGCGCAGGCCGCTCCGAAAGATAATACCTGGTACGCAGGTGGTAAACTGGGCTGGTCCCAATTCCACGACACCGGTTTCATTCCTAATGACGGCCCGACCCACGAAAACCAACTGGGTGCTGGTGCGTTCGGTGGCTATCAGGTTAACCCGTACGTTGGCTTTGAACTGGGCTACGACTGGCTGGGCCGCGAAGAGTATAAAGGCGACACCGTAAACGGTGCGTTCAAAGCTCAAGGCGTTCAGCTGACTACCAAACTGAGCTACCCGGTTGCTGACGATGTAGACATCTACACCCGTCTGGGTGGTATGGTTTGGCGTGCAGATGCCAAAGCAAACGTCCCAGGTGCTGACTTCCACGCTAAAGACCACGACACCGGTGTTTCCCCGGTCTTCGCTGGTGGTGTTGAGTGGGCTGTTACCCGTGACGTTGCTACCCGTCTGGAATACCAGTGGGTTAACAACATCGGTGACGCACAAACTGTTGGTACCCGTCAGGACAACGGTCTGCTGAGCTTAGGTGTGTCTTACCGCTTCGGTCAGCAGGAAGACGCAGCTCCGGTAGTTGCTCCGGCTCCGGCTCCGGCTCCGCAGGTATCTACCAAGCACTTCACCCTGAAGTCTGACGTACTGTTCAACTTCAACAAAGCGACTCTGAAACCAGAAGGCCAGCAGGCTCTGGATCAGATGTACTCCCAGCTGAGCAACCTGGATCCGAAAGACGGTTCTGTAGTTGTTCTGGGCTTCACTGACCGCATCGGTTCTGACGCTTACAACCAGGGTCTGTCCGAGAAACGTGCACAGTCTGTTGTTGACTACCTGATCTCTAAAGGTATCCCGTCCAACAAGATCTCTGCTCGTGGTATGGGCGAATCTAACCCGGTTACCGGCAGCACCTGTGACAACGTGAAAGCGCGCCCTGCGCTGATCGATTGCCTGGCTCCGGATCGTCGTGTTGAGATCGAAGTTAAAGGTATCAAAGACGTTGTAACTCAGCCGCAGGCTTAAGTTTACGTCTTATAAAAAAACCCCGCGCTGCGGGGTTTTTTATTGCCTGTTATTGGGCTCACAGAGTTAAAGACGGGCTTATTCTTTGCCTAACAACGCCTGCAAATCTTGCTTCAGCGTCGACATTTTACTGGCGTATTTCTCTTTATGTTCCGCATCTTCAATCAACTGCACGATGGTTTCTGAGAGCGTTTTTCCCCGACGTTGCGCAAGACCCGCCAGGCGCTGCCAGACCATAAATTCCAGATCGATAGACTTCTTACGGGTATGCTGGTGCTCGGCATTAAAATGACGCTTACGGCGTGCGCGGATGGTCTGCTTCATGCGATTCATTAAGGTCGCATTCATATGTTGCTCAATCCAGGCATTCACGCGAACCGGTTCATTTTCGAGCGTCAGCAGCAGATCGACGGCCTCTTTCGCCGCACTGGTTTCTATATAGCGCGTGATTAATTCACCTTCACGGTGCTTTTTCACCAGGTACTTCCATTTCCAGCCGCTTTCAAGATTTTCCAGTTGTTGGTATTTCATCGCGATCTCAGTGTTACCCTGTAACTGAGTTCAGAATATCAGTTTTTTAGCAATCTGCTGAAAAGAAATCATATCCTGTGAACGGGCAAGCGAGTTTGGCCTCAGGAAATCGCGTATTCCTGATGTGATGCTTTGCCGCTTACGGTATAATTCCGCCCTTTACTTCTGACGATAAAACCTCAACTTTGACCATTACTAAACTAGCCTGGCAAGACCTTGTTCCTGATACCGATAGCTATCAGGAGGTGTTTACCCAATCCGATGTGGCGTCTGAGAGTGAATTAACCCTCGGCGACACGCAACCCCGCTTACAGTATGCGCTGGAGCAGCTGCTTCACCCGCTGGCGTCGTCACGCTTTTTGCTGGCTAAAGCGCCGGAGGAAGTGGAATATCTGGGTCTTATTGCTGACGCTGCGGGTCAATTACTGCCGGAAGATCAGCCTGTTATTGGCGGCGAATATCACATTACGGGTCGTAGCGTCACCTTTACGGCCTCAACGGATCCGCTGGCCGATTTCGGCTCCAAAAACCCTGTAGTCGTTGCGGACTGGGTAGAGGCAGAACAGCTGTTTGGCTGCCTGCGGCAGTTCAATAATGAGATCACCCTGCAACCGGGCCTGGTTCATCAGGCCAACGGTGGCGTGCTGGTGATCTCCCTGCGTACCTTGCTGGCGCAACCGCTGTTGTGGATGCGCCTGAAAACCATGATCACCCGCCAGCGCTTCGACTGGGTCTCCTTTGACGAGTCGCGTCCGTTGCCGGTCAGCGTGCCATCCATGCCGCTGCAGCTGAAAGTTATCCTCGTCGGTGAACGTGATTCACTGGCTGACTTCCAGGAGATGGAGCCTGAGCTGGCAGCCCAGTCCATTTACAGCGAATACGAAGAAAACCTGCAGGTTACCGATGCCGAAACCATGACGCAGTGGTGCCAGTGGGTGCTGCATATTGCGCTGAATGCGGCCTTGCCCGTTCCGGCACAGGATGCCTGGCCGGTGCTGATCCGTGAAGCCGTGCGTTATACCGGCGATCAGGAAACGCTGCCGCTCTGCCCGCTGTGGCTGGTACGCCAGCTGCGCGAAGTAGCGGCGCTGGGCGCAGACACGACTTTCGATGCAGAGCAGTTGCAGACCATGCTCAGCCAGCGCGAATGGCGTGAAAGCTATTTACCGGAACGCATCCAGGATGAGATCCTTCAGGAACAAATTCTCATTGAAACCGAAGGTGAGCGTGTCGGTCAGATTAATGCCCTCTCGGTAGTAGAATTCCCCGGCCACCCGCGCGCCTTTGGCGAGCCGTCGCGCATCAGTTGCGTCGTGCATATTGGTGACGGCGAATTTAATGATATTGAACGCAAAGCGGAGCTGGGCGGAAATATTCATGCAAAAGGCATGATGATCATGCAGGCTTTTTTGATGGCCGAGCTACAGCTGGATCAGCAGATCCCCTTCTCTGCCTCGCTGACCTTTGAGCAATCCTACAGCGAAGTGGATGGCGACAGCGCCTCAATGGCCGAGCTCTGTGCGCTGATCAGCGCCCTGGCGGATGTGCCCATTAATCAGCATCTGGCGATCACGGGTTCGGTAGATCAGTTCGGTCGGGCGCAGCCGGTGGGTGGCCTGAACGAAAAGATCGAAGGTTTCTTCAGTATCTGCCAGCAGCGTGGCCTGACCGGTAAGCAGGGGATCATCATCCCGTCTGCTAACGTACGTCATCTTTGTCTGCCGCAGGATCTGCTGGAAGCAGTGGAAGCGGAGCAATTCTTTATCTGGGCCATCGATGATGTGACAGATGCGCTACCCTTACTGACAAACCTGGCCTGGGATGCTGAGGGGCAAACGACGCTCAGTCAGACCATTCAGGAACGTATTGCCCAGGCCTCGCAGCAGGAAGCGCGACATCGCTTTCCCTGGCCGTTACGTTGGTTAGCCTGGTTTATGCCGAACTGATCGGACTTGTTCAGCGTACACGTGTTAGCTATCCTGCGTCCCAAACTTACAATAAGGCTTACTTAAAACATGGTAGATAAACGCGAATCCTATACGAAAGAAGACCTTCTTGCCTCTGGTCGTGGTGAACTGTTTGGCGAAAAAGGCCCGCAGTTACCGGCACCTAACATGCTGATGATGGACCGTGTCGTCAAAATGACGGAAAAAGGCGGCAACTTCGATAAAGGTTATGTTGAAGCAGAACTGGATATCAATCCGGACATGTGGTTCTTCGGTTGCCACTTTATCGGCGATCCGGTGATGCCGGGCTGTCTGGGTCTGGATGCGATGTGGCAGCTGGTTGGCTTCTACCTCGGCTGGCTCGGCGGCGAAGGCAAAGGCCGCGCGCTGGGCGTGGGTGAAGTGAAATTCACCGGTCAGGTTCTGCCGACGGCGAAAAAAGTCACCTACCGCATTCACTTCAAGCGCATTGTTAACCGTCGTCTGATTATGGGCCTGGCGGATGGTGAAGTGCTGGTTGATGGTCGTGTTATCTACACGGCAAACGATTTGAAAGTTGGGCTGTTCCAGGATACGTCTGCATTCTGATTGCCCTGACAGGCGAAACCTCCGCCAGGCGGAGGTTTCTTATTAAAGAGACAGAATCAGGCGATTACTGTCCTGACCTCCATGGCTTCTCGCCAGCCTCCAAGCCAGTATGACCTCTGATTCAGCGTCTGGTAAGGACATAGTTCTTTTGAGCGTCCGGCAATACCGGCCTGATACCCTCGTTGATGAGCCCGTTCCAGGCGATCTCGTTTTTGTCTCTTCATGCCTCGTTTCCCTCATATTTTGAGTCTGGTGGAAAAGAAAACAGTGATTACAAAATGCGCAATCACGTCTCTTTTGTAACGCGGATGAACAGCATCGTCAATGCACAAAATTCATACCATTGTCATAAATGTGAGGTATGCGAAACTTCATTTGTACAAAAAGTGTGCTGATGGACAGATAATTCACCGGAAATCAGGCATAAAAAAACCGCCAGTGCGTGAGCAAACCGGCGGTCTTTTAGGATTAATTGCAATCAGGGCAGACGGTTAAGTTCCCGCGCGATATCGACCGCTTCGCGACGCCACGCGTCCCCCAGTACTTTAACCATCGCGTCATAACCATCCTGCTGCTGGGTCATCTCGATATGGAACGGCCGTTTGATCAACTGCCCCTGATGGTTCAGTAACCACTCGCCGCTGACAATCACCCGCCCATCATAGCGTCCATGAAACCCCGTCACCGAGACGTTCAGCGTATCCTGCTCGGTACCGAGCGGTGTAGAGGCAACCACCCAGCCAGGCAACTGCTGACTGAGGTTCGCCACCAGCGTAGTGCGCAGTTGCTGATCGAGCGGGCTGGCCCACAGGTTTTTCGTGCCGATAGCGTATTTTACCTCGCTGGTCTGATAGACCACGCCATTGCCCGCCAGATAATCCGGCACCGAGACCTGCTCCACCCACAGCAGGCGGCTGGTCGGGCCGCTCTGGGGCTGCACGCTGTTCTGTTGCGGCGTGGGCAGCTGGTAATAATTCGTCTCCTCGACGCTGCTGCTACAGGCCGCCAGCAGTAGTGTCGCTGCGATGACTACTCCATTTTTCATTGTTTTGCCCTCTTAGGCTCAGGATCTTTTTTGTCCTTCGCTTCAAATACCAGCGCATTGCTCTTGGTGTTCAGCGTTTTCAGTACCGGTTGCAGTTCACGCAGTACCTGATCCAGTCGCTGCATATCCGCCACCATTTTGTTATAGGCCGCCGAACCTGGCTGGAAGCCCTGCATACTGCGATTCAGCTCGCGCAGCGTATTCTGCATATCGGCTGGCAGCTGTTGTGCAGACTGGCTGGCGGTGATCTTGTTCAGGTTATCCAGCGTCGTTTGCAGACGGCGCATGGTGCGCTGAGTTTCATTAAGCGAATTCGTCGCCTGTTCGATCATCGGGTTCAGCGGCAGATTGTTAATCTTATCCAGCGTATCCATCAGGCGTTGCTGGATTTGCGCCAGACCGCCGCTGACGGTCGGGATAATTTCATAACCCGCATATTTACGGATCCCGGTTATCGGCGGTGCTTTCGGATAGAAGTCCATGTCGATATACAGCGCCCCGGTCACCAGATTCCCGGTTTTCAGCGAGCCACGCAGACCGCTTTTCAGCAGCTCATTGATATGCGATTTCATATCCGGCATCTCGCCAAGCTGGCTGGCAAGCCGTTCCGGCTCAATGCGGATCAGCACCGGAATGCGGTAATCATTATCCAGCGCCTGCTCCATTCCTGGCATCATAGCGGGCACTTTGCTGACCGTACCAATGCGAATGCCGCGGAATTCCACCGGCGCGCCTGCCTGCAGGCCACGAATGGAATCTTTAAAGAACAGCAAATAATCGATATGGTCGGTATAGAGCGATTCCTGAATACTGCGTTGATCGTCAAACAGCGTGAAGGCCGTTTTTTCCGATACCGGCGTACCCAGATCGATACCCTCCGGCACGTCAAAGCTGACGCCGCCGCCAAACAGCGTGGTCAGCGAACCCATCTCGACCCGCATCCCGGCGGATGTCAGATCCACCGCAATGCCGCTGTCTTTCCAGAAGCGCACGTTGCTGGTCACCAGACGATCGTTCGGCGCATTGATAAACAGCTGATAGCTGATGGTGCGCTTTTCCGAATCAAAGGTGCTGGTTTCTACCGAGCCGACGCGATAGCCGCGGAACAGCACCGGATCGCCTGGCGAGAGCTGCCCGGCTTTTTTACTGTCGAGGATCACCCGGATGCCTTTCGCATCCGGCGGAGCCAGCGGCGGGGCATCCAGCAGCGTATAGCTCTCCGGCTGCGCGCCTTTTTTACCGGGTTGCAGCTCAATGTAAGCACCGGACAACAATGTGCCCAGCCCGCTGATCCCCTCGCGGCCAACCTGCGGTTTGACCACCCAGAATACCGAGTCGCCATGCAGCAGTTTGCTCATATCCGAATTAAGGCGCGCCTTGATCTCCACGCGCTTCAGATCGTCTGTCAGGGTCGCTGATTCCACCACGCCAACGTTAATGCTGCGGCTTTTAATGGTGGTTTTACCCGCCTCGATACCCTCGGCATTGGCGGTAATCAACGTAACGACCGGCCCCTGATGGCTGTAGTGATAAAACAGGATCCAGGCACCGATAAGCGCAGTCACGATGGGGAAAATCCACACCGGCGACCAGCTCTTTACCTTTTGCACCTTCGCATCCCCACTTTTCGTCTCCATGTTTTTATCATTCCTCATGGCTTGATTCTGGCTCGCGATCCCAGGACAGACGGGGATCGAAAGTCATTGCCGCAAACATTGTCATGATGACCACCAGCGCAAACATCAGCGCGCCTGTTGCGGGGTAAATGTTCATAAGGCCGCCGATGCGCACCAGCGCGGACAGCACAGCGATTACAAAAACGTCAATCATTGACCAGCGACCGACAAATTCCACGACTTCATAAATCAAATGCATTCGCTCACCGTCGCGTCTGCCGTGCCCTTTTGCATCCCAGCACAGCCAGCCGAGGGCGATCATCTTCAGCGTCGGCACCATGATACTGGCAATAAAAATCACCAGCGCCACCGGATACGACCCCTCTCCCCACAGCAAAATCACCCCCGCCAGAATGGTGGACGGCATTCTGTCTCCCAGCAGATCGGTGATCATGATCGGCAGAATATTGGCAGGCAGGTAGAGCATGATGGAGGTAATGAGCAGCGCCATCGTCCATTGCAGGCTGTTTTTACGGCGTACATAACCGCGGGTATGACAGCGCGGACACTGACGCAGATCGGCGGGCAATATCGCGGTGCAGCACGGACAGGAGCGTAGCCCCTGACGAAGCCCGGTGATGCCAGGCGTCAGCGTCTGTGTTACCGGCGGTATATGGGCGAGATCGTCCCACAGCCAGCGCCGATCGACGCACTGAAAAGCACGCAGTTGCAGCAGACAGAACAGACACCACGGAATAAAACTGCTGCCAATGCCAATGTCGCCGTAGGCCATCAGTTTTACAAAGCTCACCAGCACCCCGGCGAGGAAAATTTCCGCCATGCCCCAGGATTTTAACTGGAAGAAAATGCGCGCCAGAAACGCCTGTATACGCCAGGGGAGTGAAACACGATTGACCAGCAACAAAATGGTCACCAGGCCAAAGGCCGGGACCATCTGCACAAACAGCAGGAAAAAGGTGCCGAGGCTGGCGTAATCTTCCGAGAACATGACGCGCGGAATTTCCAGCAGCGTCACCTCACTGGTGACACCGGCAACCTTCATATTGATAAAGGGGAAAAGATTGGATAACAGCAGCATAAACAGCGCCACCAGCGCATAGGCGGTGGGACGCTGGCGTGGCTCAGCCCACTTCGTGGTCAGCGTATGTCCGCAGCGAGGACAGTCCGCTTTATGACCGTCCTCCAGCGCGGGAAGTGCCACCAGCAAGTCACACTGAGAACACAAAATGTGCCGGGTGGCATGGTGGTGATCGCACATACGTTTATCCTGAATTACGCGCCGTTTTTAAGGGCCTCAAGGTATTCCCAACGCTCAAAAGCTTCTTCCAGCGCCTGTTCAGCCTGTGCCATATCAGCAAGCACTTTTTGCGTATGGTCATGAGGCTGGTTGAAAAAGGCCCCGTCAGCCACCTGGGCCTGAAGCGCGCTCAGTTCCGCTTCCAGCGTTTCAAGGCGCTGCGGGAGCTGCTCAAGTTCGCGCTGCAGGTTATAGCTTAGTTTGTTAGCGGCACGTTTAACAGTTTCTGCTTTTGGGGCAGCAACTTCCGCATTTTTTTTCGCGACTGACTGTTTATGCGCCAGTGACGCCGCTTGCTGGCCGCGGGCGTCCTGATAACCGCCGACATAACGACCAATCCGGCCTTCGCCTTCGAAGATCCAGCATTCGGTCACGGTATTATCCACGAATTGACGATCGTGGCTGACCAGCATTACGGTGCCCTGGTAGCCGTCGATAAGCTCTTCCAGCAGTTCGAGGGTTTCCACATCCAGGTCGTTGGTCGGTTCATCGAGGATCAGCAGGTTGCTGGGCTTGAGGAACAGACGCGCCAGCAGCAGGCGGTTACGCTCCCCGCCGGACAGCGCACGCACCGGCGTCATGGCGCGTTTCGGATGGAACAGGAAGTCCTGCAGATAACCCAGCACATGGCGCGGTTTCCCGTTCACCAGCACTTCCTGTTTACCTTCGGAAAGGTTATCCATCACCGTTCTGTCCGGATCGAGTTCCGCGCGGTGCTGGTCAAAATAGGCCACTTCTAATTTGGTGCCGCAGTGTACGCGACCGCTGTCAGCCTGCAACTGTCCGAGCATCAGCTTCAGTAAGGTGGTTTTACCGCAGCCGTTCGGCCCGATAAGCGCGATCTTGTCGCCACGCTGAACCTGCGCGGAAAAATCATTAACCAGTACTTTCCCGTCAACACTGTAGTTAACGTTTTCCATTTCGAAGACAATTTTGCCGGAGCGGGAGGCTTCTTCGACCTGCATTTTCGCGCTGCCCATCACTTCACGGCGCTCGCCACGCTCGCGACGCATCGCTTTCAGGGCGCGCACACGGCCTTCATTACGCGTACGACGCGCTTTGATGCCCTGGCGGATCCACACTTCTTCCTGCGCCAGTTTGCGGTCAAATTCGGCGTTCTGTAACTCTTCCACGCGCAGCGCTTCTTCTTTCTCCAGCAGATACTGATCGTAGCTGCCCGGATAGGTCACCAGCTTGCCGCGATCCAGATCGACAATGCGCGTCGCCATATTGCGGATAAACGAACGGTCGTGGGAAATAAAGATAATGGTGCCGTTGAAGGTTTTCAGGAAACCTTCCAGCCAGTCAATGGTTTCAATGTCGAGGTGGTTAGTGGGTTCGTCCAGCAGCAGCACTCGCGGGTTGCTGACCAACGCACGGCCCAGCGCCGCTTTACGCAGCCAGCCACCGGACAGTGACGCCAGCGCCATGTCGGCTTCCAGGCCAATTTGCTCCAGCACTTCATTGATACGATTTTCAAGCTGCCACAGGCCGTGGTGATCCAGCAGATCCTGGAGACGGGCCATCTCGTTAAGGTTTTTCTCGCTGGGATCGGTCATCACCAGATGAGAAACCTCATGATAGGCTTTGAGATATTCCGCCTGCTCAGAGATGCCTTCCGCCACGAAATCGTACACGCTACCCGCCACATCGCGAGGCGGATCCTGTTGCAGACGCGCCACGACCAGATCTTGTTCGTAGACAATACGGCCATCGTCCAGGCCCAGTTCGCGGTTGAGAATTTTCATCAGCGTCGATTTACCGGCGCCGTTACGCCCCACCAGACACACGCGTTCGTTGTCTTCGATGTGCAGTTCGGTGTTATCCAGAAGCGGCGCATCGCTGAACGACAGCCAGGCACCGTGCATACTAATTAATGACATTTATTCTTCCTTTCAGGCTGAGGTGATCAGCCAGCAATTGTGGATCTGACGGTTGCGGGCGAAATCCTGCGACTGTGTTTTTTGCGTGATTTCTTGTGCTTTCAGTCCGAGCTCAGCCAGACCGTCGTGATCCATACGGAAACCGCGTTTGTTGTTTGAGAACATAATGGTGCCGCCTTGACGCAGCAGACGTTTCAGGTCTTTCATCAGGCGCAGGTGATCGCGCTGCACATCGAAAGCATCCTCCATTCTTTTTGAGTTAGAGAATGTCGGTGGATCGATGAAGATCAGATCAAACTGTTCATCGGTATCGCGCAGCCAGGCCAGGCAATCGGCCTGGATCAGACGGTGCGCGCGACCGCTTAAATTGTTCAGACGCAGGTTGCGCTCGGCCCACTCGAGATAAGTGCGGGACATGTCCACGGTGGTCGTGGATTTCGCGCCGCCAAGACCGGCGTGGACGCTGGCGCTGCCGGTATAGGCAAAGAGGTTAAGGAAGTCTTTACCCTTGCTCATCTGGCCGAGCATACGACGGGCGATACGGTGATCGAGGAACAGGCCGGTATCCAGATAATCGGTCAGGTTGACCCACAGACGCGCGTTATATTCGCTCACCTGCATGAAATCGCCCTTCTCGTTCATCTTCTGATACTGGCTTTTGCCCTTCTGTCGTTCACGGGTTTTCAGCACCAGCTTGTTCGGGGCGATGCCCAGCACCGCGATGGTGGCCGAGATAATATCGAACAGGCGCTGACGGGCTTTCTGCGGATCCACGGTTTTCGGCGGCGCATATTCCTGCACCACCACGGAATCAGCGTAGCGATCGACTGCCACGTTGTACTCCGGCAAATCGGCGTCATACAGGCGATAGCATTCAATCCCTTCCTGACGGGCCCATTTTTCCAGTTTTTTGACGTTTTTACGCAGGCGGTTGGCGTAATCTTCCGCCATCGACGCGCTGCCACTGCCCTGCGCATCGGCGCTGGTTACGGCAATCGCGTAGTTTTTCTGCACGCAGTCCAGCGGGCCGTTTTTGGCTTTGAACTGGCGATCGGCGCGCAGTTGCAGGCAGTTAAGCAGATCCGGCGAGGCGCTGAACAACGATAAGTTCCAGCCGCCGAACTGACTTTTAATGATACGGCCCAGCATGCTGTGCAGCGCAATCAGCGCCGGTTCGCTGTCCAGACGTTCACCGTAAGGCGGGTTGCTGAGGATCGTCCCGGTCGGACCTTCCGGCAGCGGGTTTGTCAGTTTCGCGACGTCTTTCACGTCAAAAGCGATCAGCTCGCCCACGCCAGCACGGCGGGCGTTGCTGCGGGCGCGTTCAATCACGCGGCTGTCGTTATCTGAGCCGTAAAAACGCGAGCCATAATCCGCGAGGCCTTTACGTGCGCGCACCTGCGCTTCGGCTTTCACTTCTTTCCAGATGGCGTCGTCATGCTGCGCCCAGCCGTTGAATCCCCAGTGCCCGCGATGCAGGCCCGGCGCGCGATCGGTGGCGTACATTGCCGCTTCAATCAGCAGCGTACCGGAACCGCACATCGGATCGAGCAGCGGCGTACCCGGCTGCCAGCCCGAGCGCATCACAATAGCGGCGGCGAGGCTTTCTTTTATCGGCGCAACGCCGGTGCCGTCACGGTAGCCGCGCTGGTGCAGGCCTTCTCCACTCAGATCCAGCGCAATATGCGCCGTGTCTTTATTCAGCCAGACGTTAATACGCAGGTCCGGTTTTTCGCGATCGACGTTCGGACGTTCCATATTTTTACGCGTGAAGCTGTCGACGATGGCATCTTTAACCTTCAGCGCACCGTACTGGCTGTTACGAATGGTCTCGTTCAGCCCGCTAAAGTGCACGGCAAAGGTGGCGCCAGGGCTGAAAATCTCCGTCCAGTCGATCGCCTGCACCCCGAGATAGAGGTCAAGGTCGCTGTAAACCTTGCACTCGCTCATCGGCATCATGATGCGCGAAGCCAGACGACTCCACATCAGGCTCTGGTAGACAAGCCGGGTATCCCCCTCAAAATGGACACCACCCTGAACCACCTGGGCATTCTGCCCGCCCAGGCTTTCCAGTTCAGTTTTTAACAGCTCTTCCAGCCCGCGGGCCGTACTGGCAAACGGAGAAATCATATCGTCACTTATTCACTTAGAAAATTGTTGCGCATTATAGCTAATCTCAACGCTATGTCATAAAGTTGAGCGCTTATTTCCATATTCTGAAGAGGATGGCGTGGCAACCTTATCGCGGCTTTTCATTCACCCGGTTAAATCAATGCGCGGCACTGGCCTCACGCATGCCCTGGCGGACATCAGCGGACTGGCGTTCGACCGCATTTTTATGGTCACTGAACCCGACGGCACCTTCATTACCGCCCGTCAGTTTCCCGCGATGGTGCGCTTCACGCCCGCCCTGTTACCCGATGGTCTGCACCTCACCGCCCCCGACGGCAGCAGTGCGCTGGTGCGATTTGCGGATTTCGACGCGCAGCCTGAACCCACAGAAGTCTGGGGCAACCATTTTACGGCTTTTGTTGCGCCTGTGGCGATAAACCAGTGGCTGAGCGGTTTTTTCGCCCGTGAGGTCCAGCTGCGCTGGGTCGGCCCGCAACCAACGCGTCGGGTAAAACGCTTTGAAAGCGTGCCGCTCTCCTTTGCCGATGGCTTTCCTTATCTGCTGGTCAACGAAGCCTCGCTACGGGATCTCCAGCAGCGCTGCCCGGCGAGCGTGCAAATGGAGCAGTTCCGGCCCAATCTGGTGATCAGCGGTGTCGCTGCCTGGGAAGAAGACAGCTGGAAAGTGGTGCGCATCGGGGACGTGATTTTTGATGTGGTCAAACCGTGCAGCCGCTGCATATTCACCACCGTCAGCCCGGAGCGCGGGCAAAAGCATCCGTCGGGAGAACCGCTCGCCACGTTACAGGGTTTCCGTACTGCACAGGATAACGGCGATGTGGATTTCGGCCAGAACCTGATTGCCCGTAACAGCGGCGTGATCCGCGTCGGTGATGAACTGACGGTGCTGGCCAGCGCGCCGGGAAAAGTTTATGGCGCAGGCAAGGTGGCCGCCACGCTGAAGGTGGATAAAGCCGCTCCCTCGGGCGTGAGCATAGATTTTCAGGGGCAGGTATTTGCCGGCAATAATCAGCAGGTGTTACTTGAGCAACTGGAAAGTCAGGGGATCCGCGTACCTTATTCCTGTCGGGCGGGGATCTGCGGCTGTTGCCGGATCCGATTAGTCGAGGGGGAAGTCAGTGCGCTGAAACAATCGGCGATCGGTGACGATGGCACCATTCTGAGTTGCAGCTGCATCCCCAAAACGGCGCTAAAACTGGAAAGCTAAACGGCCTGCTCGAGGCTGAAACTGGCGGTCATCGGCTGCGGTTTCAGCCTGTCATTCATCACTTTGATCGCATCGCCAAGCTGCATGGTGCGGCCAGCAATCATCACGCCCGGCTGCGCCAGCAAGCAGAGCGCGGCATTATCACCCGGTTCGACCACCAGCAGATTTACCTGCTCTGCGGTATCGCTCAGCCAGACACTGGCGGCTTCACCCGGCAACGGTGTCCAACGGTCATTATGCGCTAAGAAGTGCCAGCTTTTCGGCATTTGCGGTTTCAGAAAACGGATGGCTACCAACGCATTCAGCACCAGCTCCGCCTGCTGTTCACGGTTTAAATCCAGATAGCGGCATTTTTCTTCGAAGGAGAAATAGAGCGCGGCATCTTCCACGCAAAAACCGGTCGGCGCGAAAGCATCGGGGGTTAACATGCGACGGGGAAAGCGAGAGCGAAATAACATGCCATTGGCCAGATCGAGCATCATACGATCGTGCTCTTCATCAAAATACCAGCGCCAGTTATCGTCAGGTTTAATTCGCATGTTCCTCTCCCGTCCGCAAGCGTCCTGTTGCTTTTTTATCCATTTTGCCGCTTCGTTTATTGTGTAAATAATAAAAGACCACAATGTTTAAATAAGCAACAACGACGGAATATAAAACAACCAGGGCCGGAAATAAAGCCCTGGTTGTGATTTAGCGGGATAAACGTCAAATATGGGTGACGATTTCTTTAATCAGCGGTGGGCCTTTGAAAATAAAGCCCGAATAAATTTGTACCAGCGTTGCACCGGCAGCGATTTTTTCCCGTGCGGCAATCACCGAATCAATGCCGCCCACGCCAATAATCGGCAAACGCCCGTTCAGCTCAACGGCTAATCGGCGGATAATTTCTGTGCTTTTTAATTGCAATGGGCGACCGCTTAAGCCACCCGTTTCGTCGCAATGTTTCATCCCCTGCACCAGCGATCGTTCCAGCGTAGTATTGGTGGCAATAACACCATCAATATTATGGCGAACTAAACTGTCGGCCACCTGGATCAATTCTTCTTCACTCAGATCCGGGGCGATCTTTACCGCCACCGGAACATATTTGTGATGGATATTTTGCAGTTCGCTCTGCTTATTTTTGATAGCCAGCAGCAGATCGTCTAACGCTTCGCCATATTGCAGCGAACGCAGGCCAGGGGTGTTTGGGGAGGAAATATTGATCGCGATATAACCGGCATAGGCATAGACTTTTTCCATGCAAATCAGATAGTCATCTTTCCCCTGCTCAACCGGCGTGTCTTTATTCTTGCCGATATTAATACCCAGTACGCCATCGAAATGCGCTTTTTTTACGTTCTCCACCAGGTTATCCACGCCGAGGTTATTAAAGCCCATGCGGTTGATTAAGCCCTCGGCTTCGACGAGGCGGAAAATACGCGGTTTATCGTTACCCGGCTGTGGACGCGGTGTCACGGTGCCAATTTCAATCGCGCCAAATCCCATCGCGCCGAACGCATCAATACATTCACCATTCTTATCAAGACCCGCCGCCAGGCCAAGCGGATTCTTGAAGGTCAGCCCCATGCAGGTGACGGGTTTTACCGGCACATTCTGGCGCACCAGTGCTTCAAATGGCGTACCGGATACCCGGCGTAATTGCTGAAAGGTCACTTCATGAGCGCGCTCAGGATCGAGCTGAAAAAGGGCTTTACGAACGAAGGGGTAGTACATGAACTCTCCTGGATTCCCGGTGTGCAAACCGGGGCCGTATTATGTTTGATAGCGTCCGGAAAGGGAATTGACCTGAGGCAAAAAAGCCCGCAAAAAAGCAAACGTTTACCTTCTGCCCTCTTTTTATGCCGATTTTTGGCAATTCTTCCTCAGATAAATCATTTAGTGGAATAAAAACCCTCTGGCAAATTGTTATCAATGTTAGATAAAAGCAAACATTTGGTTATAAGGAGTCAGTATGCGTGTAGTGACATTAGCGGGAAGCCCACGTTTCCCTTCGCGCTCCAGCGCCCTGCTGGAATATACCCGCGAACGGTTAAGCGAACAGGGGATCGAAGTCTGCCACTGGCACCTGCATAACTTCGAGCCAGAAGATCTGCTCTATGCGCGTTTTGACAGTCCGGCGCTGCTGGCACTGAACGAACAGCTCAATGATGCCGACGGGTTGATTGTCGCCACGCCGATTTATAAAGCCTCCTTTTCTGGCGCGTTAAAAACGCTGCTGGATCTGCTGCCGGAGCGCGCGCTGGCAGGAAAAGTGGTGTTGCCGCTGGCGACCGGTGGCAGCGTCGCGCATATGCTGGCGGTGGATTATGCCCTGAAGCCAGTACTGAGCGCGCTGCGCGCGCAGGAAATTTTACAGGGCGTGTTCGCTGATGACAGCCAGATCGCCGATTACCAGCATAAAGCGACCTTCAGTCCGCATCTGCAGGCCCGCCTTGATAGCGCGCTGGAGACCTTCACCCAGGCGCTGCACCGCCTTGATCGTAAAGCCCCGCTCATCAGTGACACGCAAGGAGTCGTTCATGTTTAACCTTTTCAAATCCCGCGCCCAGTGGCTGGCGCTTGGCGGCATGTTAACGCTCTCCGCCTGGTCACAGGCGGCGCAGACGCCGCCGGACGCCCTGCGTATCGGCTATCAGAAAGGCAGCGTCAGCATGGTACTGGCGAAAAATCATCAACTGCTGGAAAAACGTTACCCGGACACCAAAATTTCCTGGGTAGAGTTCCCCGCGGGCCCGCAGATGCTGGAAGCGCTGAATATCGGCAGTATTGATTTAGGCAGTACCGGTGATATTCCGCCTATTTTTGCCCAGGCTGCCGGAGCCGATCTGCTGTATGTCGGTGTCGAGCCGCCAAAGCCGAAAGCGGAAGTGATCCTCGTACCGGAAAACAGCCCGATCAAAACCGTCGCCGATCTGAAAGGCCATAAAGTCGCCTTCCAGAAAGGTTCCAGTTCGCACAACCTGTTGCTGCGCGCGCTGCAACAGGCAGGACTGAAATTCACCGATATCCAGCCGACCTATCTGACGCCTGCGGATGCGCGTGCCGCCTTCTCGCAGGGTAATGTCGATGCCTGGGCTATCTGGGACCCCTACTATTCAGCGGCCCTGTTACAGGGCGGCGTACGGGTGCTGAAAGACGGGACCGATCTTAAGCAGACCGGTTCGTTTTATCTGGCGGCCCGTCCTTATGCTGAAAAAAATGGCGCGTTTATTCAGGGCGTGCTCGATACCTTCAGCGAGGCAGACGCGTTAACCCTTAGCCAGCGCGAGGCCAGCATCAGTTTACTGGCGAAAACCATGGGGCTGCCTGAGCCGGTGATCGCCACCTATTTTGACCACCGTCCGCCGACGCGCATTTCGCCGGTCAATGACGCCACGGCTGCGCTGCAACAGCAGACTGCCGATCTTTTTTATCAAAACCGCCTCGTCCCGAAGCAGGTGGACATCCGCACCCGCATCTGGCATCCGGCCACGACTCAAGGAGCTAAATCATGAGCCTGAATCTGTTCTGGTTTTTACCCACCCACGGTGATGGTCACTATCTCGGCACAGAACACGCAGCCCGACCGGTCGATCATGGTTATTTGCAGCAGATCGCCCAGGCTGCTGACCGCATCGGCTTTAGCGGTGTGCTGATCCCAACGGGCCGCTCCTGTGAAGATGCATGGCTGGTGGCAGCATCGCTGATCCCGGTGACCCAGCGGCTGAAGTTTCTGGTCGCCCTGCGTCCGAGCGTGACCTCCCCGACCGTGGCGGCACGTCAGGCGGCTACCCTGGATCGTCTTTCAAATGGTCGTGCGCTGTTCAACCTGGTGACCGGCAGCGATCCGCAGGAACTGGCCGCTGACGGCGTGTTCCTCGATCACACCGAACGCTATGAAGCCTCTGCGGAATTTACCCACGTCTGGCGGCGTCTGCTGGAGGGCGATACCGTGGACTTCAACGGCAAGCACATCCATGTGCGTGGCGCAAAACTGTTCTTCCCGCCGGTGCAACAGCCGCGTCCACCGCTCTACTTCGGTGGCTCTTCAGATGTCGCGCAGGATCTGGCCGCTGAGCAGGTTGATCTCTATCTCACCTGGGGCGAACCGCCGGAGCAGGTGAAAGAGAAAATCGAGCAGGTGCGCGCCAAAGCGGCGGCACATGGTCGTAGCGTCCGTTTTGGGATCCGTCTGCATGTGATTGTTCGGGAAACCACGGAAGAAGCGTGGCAGGCCGCGGATCGGCTGATTTCCCATCTGGATGATGACACCATTGCCATCGCGCAGGCGGCATTTGCCCGTCAGGATTCGGTCGGGCAACAGCGTATGGCGGCGCTGCATAATGGCCGCCGTGAAAATCTCGAGATCAGCCCTAATCTGTGGGCGGGCGTCGGCCTGGTGCGCGGCGGGGCGGGTACTGCGCTGGTGGGCGATGGTCCGACGGTGGCCGCGCGCATCAATGAATACGCGGCACTGGGCATCGACAGCTTTATCCTCTCCGGCTATCCGCACCTTGAGGAAGCGTACAAAGTGGGCGAGCTGCTGTTCCCGCATCTCGACGTCGCGATCCCCGCCGTACCGCAGCCACGCCAGTTACAGGCGCAGGGTGAAGCGGTGGCGAACGATTATATTCCGCGCAACGTGTCCCAGAGTTAAGGAGGCGCTATGTCCGACACATCCCGTCAATGGCTGTTGCGCGCTGCACCCTGGTTTTTACCGGTAGGCGTGGTAGTGATCTGGCAGATTGCCTCGTCAACTGGCTGGCTCTCGACGCGTATTCTGCCCTCGCCGGAGGGCGTGGTGGAGGCGTTCTGGTCGCTCTCCGCCAGCGGTGAGCTGTGGCAGCATTTGGCCATCAGTTCGTGGCGGGCGCTGATTGGTTTCTCCATTGGCGGGTCGATTGGCCTGACGCTGGGATTGATCAGCGGTCTGTCGCGCTGGGGAGAACGGCTGCTGGATACGTCGGTACAGATGCTGCGCAATGTGCCGCATCTGGCGCTGATCCCGCTGGTGATCCTGTGGTTTGGTATCGACGAGAGCGCCAAAATTTTCCTTGTCGCGCTCGGAACGCTGTTCCCGATTTACATTAACACCTGGCACGGTATCCGCAATATTGACCGCGGTCTGGTGGAGATGGCGCGCAGTTACGGCCTGTCCGGGTTCGCGCTCTTTGTTCATGTGATCCTGCCCGGCGCCCTACCCTCCATTCTGGTCGGCGTGCGCTTTGCGCTGGGCCTGATGTGGCTGACGTTGATTGTGGCCGAAACCATTTCGGCAAACGCCGGTATCGGTTACCTGGCGATGAATGCCCGCGAGTTTTTGCAGACCGATGTGGTGGTGGTCGCCATCATTCTGTATGCCGTGCTGGGAAAACTGGCAGATCTGAGCGCGCAACTGCTGGAGCGCGTCTGGTTACGCTGGAACCCGGCCTATTCTGTGAAGGAGTGATCTATGAATACTGCGCGCCTTAATCGCGGTACGCCGCTGGTGCTCAACGGCGTCACTAAACGCTACGGCCAGAACACCATCCTCAATGGTCTGGATCTGCATATCCCGGCCGGGCAGTTTGTTGCGGTGGTCGGACGCAGCGGCGGCGGCAAAAGTACTCTGTTACGTCTGCTGGCCGGGCTGGAAAAACCGCAAAGCGGGGAGATCCTCGCCGGCTCCACGCCGCTGGCGCAGATTCAGGACGATACGCGAATGATGTTCCAGGATGCCCGTCTGCTGCCGTGGAAATCGGTGATCGATAATGTCGGTCTTGGTCTGAAAGGCGACTGGCGTGACGCAGCCCGTCAGTCGCTGGCCGCGGTGGGTCTTGAAGATCGTGCGGCCGAGTGGCCGGCAGCGCTCTCTGGCGGGCAAAAACAGCGCGTCGCGCTGGCACGGGCGTTAATTCACAAACCGGGTTTGTTGCTGCTGGATGAACCGCTGGGCGCACTGGATGCGCTGACCCGGCTGGAGATGCAGGCGCTGATCGAATCGCTGTGGCAATCCCAGGGCTTTACGGTCTTGCTGGTGACCCATGATGTCAGCGAGGCGGTGGCGATGGCCGATCGCGTCCTGCTGATTGAAGACGGAAAAATCGGGCTGGATCTGAGTGTTGATATTGCACGTCCGCGCAGACTGGGCTCGGTGCGACTGGCTGAACTGGAAGCCGATGTGCTGGATCGGGTGATGAAACGCGGCGATACGCCGGTAAGAGCAGTAAAAACAGGGTGAAGGATTATCCCCTCACCCTTGCCCTCTCCTCCCGGAGAGGGTGACAACAGCAGATTACGCCAGCGCTTTCTCAATCTTCTCGAACAGATCGCCCGACAGATTATCCAGCCCTTTCAGTTTTTCCAGCGCAATACGCATTAACGCCTGACGGCTTTCGTCATAACGTCGCAGGCGGATCAGCGGCTCAATCAGACGCGACGCCACCTGCGGGTTACGGCGGTTCAGCTCGGTGAGCATCTCCACCATAAACTGGTAGCCGCTGCCGTCTTCCGCATGGAATGCCGCCGGGTTGCTGCTGGCGAATGCGCCGATCAGCGACCGCACGCGGTTCGGGTTGGAAAGCGTAAACGAGCGGTGATTCAGCAGACTGCGCACGGTTTCCAGCACGTTGGCGGCGGGACTGGTGGCCTGCAAAATAAACCACTTGTCCATCACCAGCCCATCCTGATGCCATTTGTCATCATACGCCTGCATCAGCGCATCGCGGCACGGCAGCTGGGCTGCGACGGCAGCAGAGAGCGCGGCCAGTACGTCAGTCATATTATCGGCGTTGTGATACTGCTCGCTCACCAGACGGTCGCCCAGTTGCGCATCGCCAAACGCCAGATAACGCAGGCAGGTGTTACGCAGGGAGCGCTTACCGATATCGGCATGTTCCACGCGGTAGGCGTCGAGTTTATTGGCGTTATAAACGGCCAGGCACTCGTCTGCCAGCTCTGTGGCCAGCGTGCGGGTCAGGGCTTCGCGTACCGCAGCGATCGCCACCGGATCGATGATATCAAACAGTTCAGCCACTTCACTGGCTGAAGGCAGCGTCAGGATCTCTGCCGCCAGCGCCGGGTCGATCTGCTCATCGAGCAGGATCGCACGGAAGGCATCGGCAACATGCAGCGGTAAGGAGAGCGGCTGTCCCTGCTGCTGGCGTGCCACGTTGAGGCGGATGTACGTTGCCAGCAGGCTTTGCGCGGCGTCCCAGCGGGAGAAATCATTACGCGCATGACGCATCAGGAACGTCAGTTGCTGATCGCTCCACTTATATTCCAGTTTGACCGGCGCGGAGAATTCACGCAGCAGCGACGGCACCGGCTGGAAGTAGACATTATCGAAGACAAAAGTCTGCTCGGCCTGGGTGACGTTAAGCACGTGATGCACTGCATGACCGTCTTTTTGCAGCGGGATGACATGACCGTCGTTGTCATAGAGTTCAATATCAAACGGAATATGCAGCGGCAGCTTTTCTTCCTGTTCAGCGGTCGGCGGCGTGCGCTGGCTGATGGTCAGGGTGTACTGCTCGGTTTCCGGGTTGTAGTCGTCGCGTACGCTGACAATCGGCGTACCGGACTGGCTGTACCAGCGGCGGAAATGCGACAGATCGACATTGGACGCGTCTTCCATCGCCTGCACAAAGTCATCACAGGTGGCGGCGCTGCCGTCGTGGCGCTCAAAGTAAAGCTGCATCCCTTTCTGGAAGTTTTCTTCTCCCAGCAGCGTGTGCAGCATACGGATCACCTCCGCCCCTTTTTCATACACCGTCAGGGTGTAGAAGTTGTTCATCTCGATGACTTTATCCGGGCGGATCGGATGCGCCATTGGGCTGGCGTCTTCCGCGAACTGCATGCCGCGCATGGTGCGCACGTTGCTGATGCGGTTAACGGCGCGGGAGCCTAAATCGGAACTGAACTCCTGATCGCGGAATACCGTCAGCCCCTCTTTCAGGCTGAGCTGGAACCAGTCACGGCAGGTCACGCGGTTACCGGTCCAGTTATGGAAATATTCGTGGCCGATGACGCGTTCAATATCGAGATAATCTTTATCGGTGGCGGTATCCGTACGCGCCAGCACGTATTTGGAGTTAAAGACGTTAAGGCCTTTGTTCTCCATCGCGCCCATATTAAAGAAGTCCACGGCGACGATCATATAGATGTCGAGGTCGTATTCCAGACCGAAGCGCGTTTCGTCCCACTTCATGGAGTTTTGCAGCGAGGTCATCGCCCAGGGGGCGCGGTCAAGGTTGCCGCGGTCGACGAACAGCTCCAGCGCGACTTCACGGCCAGAGCGCGTGGTAAAGGTATCGCGCAGCACGTCGAAGTCGCCTGCCACCAGCGCAAACAAATAGCACGGTTTCGGGAACGGATCCTGCCACTGCACCCAGTGACGACCATTTTCAAGATCGCCCTCGCCCACACGGTTCCCGTTGGAGAGCAGGTACGGATAGGTAGTTTTATCGGCAATAATTTTGGTGGTAAAACGCGCCAGCACGTCCGGGCGATCCAGATACCAGGTGATATGACGGAAACCTTCCGCTTCACACTGGGTACAGAGCGCTTCGCCTGACTGGTAAAGGCCTTCCAGCGCCGTGTTGGTCGCCGGGCTGATCTCGTTAACGATGTGCAGGGTAAAGTGGTCCGGGAGCGCGGAAATCACCAGATAATTGTCTTCGATCTGATAGTCAGTCCAGGGCGCATCATTGATGTGTAACGAGACCAGGGTTAAATCTTCACCATTAAGACGCAAAGGTGCATCAGATGCGGCCTGTCGTGACACGCGGCTTACGGCGGTAACAACGGTTTTGGCGGCATCCAGGTCAAAGGTCAAGTCAATATCGCTAATCAGGTAGTCCGGCGCACGGTAATCGTGGCGGTATTTGGCTTGTGGCTGTTGTGTCATAAAAAACCTTTAGCATCTTTTAGTATGGTATCGACTCCAGTCTATTCCTGTTGTTCAGAACGCGCCACGCAGAATCTTCATCTTTTCAGGCAGAAAAGCCCTGTTTGCTACATTTTTATAACAGTGGCACGAAATGCCCTCGCCTCAAAAAGCAGCTTATGTTGTGATCGGGGTTCAATAAATTGATAAACAGGGTATACTCCAGCGATTCTCCCCTGTTGTTTAATGTACTAAACGCTCCTGTGAGAGGATGCTACGGCACGCCATGACACTATATGCTTCCCCGATCCTGCATACGCTGCTTGATACCGATGCGTACAAGCTGCACATGCAACAGGCTGTTTTCCACCGTTATGCCGATGTGCAGGTGGTAGCCGAATTCCGCTGCCGTGGTGACGATCTGCTGGGCATCTATGCCGATCGTATCCGCGAGCAGGTCAATGCGATGCAGCATTTGCGCCTGCAGGAGGATGAATTCCAGTGGCTCTCCGGCCTGCCTTTCTTTAAAGCGGACTACCTCACCTGGTTGCGCGATTTCCGTTACGATCCGCAGCAAGTGGATATCACCAGCGAAAACGGCAAGCTCAATATTCGCCTGAGCGGCCCGTGGCGCGAAGTGATCATGTGGGAAGTGCCGCTGCTGGCGGTGATCAGCGAACTGGTGCACAGCTACCGTTCTCCGGAAGCCGGCGTACCGCAGGCGCTGGCGATGCTCGAAGAGAAGCTGGTGGAGTTCGCCGACCTGACCGCCGATCTGGATCTGTCGCGTTTCCGGCTGATGGATTTCGGCACCCGTCGTCGTTTTTCCCGCGAGGTGCAGCAGGCTATCGTTGAGCGTCTGACGCAGGAGCCGTGGTTTACCGGCACCAGCAACTACGATCTGGCGCGCCGTCTGTCGCTGACGCCGATGGGCACCCAGGCGCACGAATGGTTCCAGGCGCATCAGCAGATTAGCCCTGATCTGGCTACCAGCCAGCGCGCGGCCCTTGCCGCCTGGCTTGATGAATACCCTGATCAACTGGGCATCGCGCTGACTGACTGCATTACCATGGACGCCTTCTTACGCGACTTCGGCCCGGAATTCGCCACCCGTTATCAGGGTCTGCGCCACGATTCCGGCGATCCGGTGGAATGGGGCGAAAAAGCCATTGCCCACTATCAAAAGCTCGGTATTGATCCGCACAGTAAAGTGCTGGTGTTCTCCGATAATCTCGATTTAAAGAAAGCGGTCGATCTCTATCGCCACTTCTCTTCACGAGTGAATTTAGGCTTCGGCATCGGTACGCGCCTGACCTGCAATATTCCGCAAGTGAAGCCGCTGAATATCGTGATCAAGCTGGTGGAATGTAACGGCAAGCCGGTGGCCAAACTCTCGGACAGTCCGGGAAAAACCATCTGTCACGATAAAGCCTTTGTCCGGGCCTTACGTGAAGCCTTCGATTTACCGCTGGTAAAAAAAAGCCAGTTAATCGCAAAAGGGAGCCTTAATGGCTCCCTTGTTCTTATTTATTTATTAATTCTTCGCCGGTTGCTGCGAATTCTGCTTGTCTGATGGCGCATGCCAGGTAACATAGGTATCCCCCCTTTTGGGTGGATAAATGACTATTTTTTCCAGACAATTAACAGAGAGAATATTATGAGCGTTGCGCCTGTAGCCGACGTACTCCAGGGCCGTGTAGCCGTTGACCAGCAGGTCACCGTGCGCGGATGGGTACGTACCCGCCGAGATTCAAAAGCTGGCATCTCCTTCCTGGCCGTCTATGACGGTTCCTGCTTTGATCCTGTACAGGCCGTTATTAATAATTCTCTGCCCAATTACAATGACGAGGTGCTGCATTTAACCACCGGCTGTTCCGTCATCGTCACCGGCACGGTAGTGGCATCACCGGGCCAGGGCCAAAGCTTTGAAATTCAGGCCACCCAGGTAGAAGTGACCGGTTGGGTTGAAGATCCGGAAACCTATCCGATGGCGGCAAAACGCCACAGCATCGAGTATCTGCGTGAAGTGGCGCATATGCGTCCGCGTACCAACCTGATTGGCGCAGTTGCCCGTGTGCGTCATACCCTGGCACAGGCGCTGCACCGCTTCTTCCATGAGCAGGGCTTCTTCTGGGTTTCCACGCCGCTGATCACCGCCTCCGATACCGAAGGTGCCGGTGAAATGTTCCGTGTCTCCACGCTGGATCTGGAAAACCTGCCGCGCAACGACCAGGGCAAAATCGACTTCGATAAAGACTTCTTTGGTAAAGAAGCTTTCCTGACCGTTTCCGGCCAGCTCAACGCGGAAACCTACGCCTGCGCTCTGTCGAAGGTCTATACCTTCGGCCCGACTTTCCGCGCTGAAAACTCCAATACCACGCGCCATCTGGCCGAGTTCTGGATGCTGGAGCCGGAAGTGGCCTTTAACGATCTGGATGATAACGCCGCGCTGGCAGAAGCGATGCTGAAATACGTCTTTAAAGCCGTGCTGGACGAGCGTATGGATGATATGAAATTCTTCGCCGAGCGCGTGGACAAAGACGCCATTGAACGTCTGGAACGTTTCATCTCTGCGGACTTCGCTCAGGTGGATTACACCGATGCGGTGCGTATTCTGGAAACCTGTGGTGAGAAATTCGAAAACCCGGTGTACTGGGGCGTGGATCTCTCCTCCGAACACGAACGTTACCTGGCCGAGAAACACTTCAAAGCGCCTGTCGTGGTGAAGAACTACCCGAAAGACATCAAGGCGTTTTACATGCGTCTTAACGACGATGGCAAGACCGTTGCTGCCATGGACGTACTGGCACCGGGCATTGGTGAGATCATCGGTGGCTCGCAGCGTGAAGAGCGTCTGGACGTGCTGGACGCACGTATGGCTGAAATGGGTCTTAATAAAGAAGACTACGGCTGGTATCGCGATCTGCGCCGTTATGGCACCGTCCCTCATGCCGGTTTCGGCCTCGGTTTTGAGCGCCTGATCGCCTACGTGACGGGCGTACAGAACGTGCGTGATGTGATCCCGTTCCCACGCACACCACGTAACGCCAGCTTCTAAATCTCCTCTAATTACCTCAGGGTCAGTTTTTACTGGCCCTTCTTTTATTTAACATTGTCAACTTTTGTTAACAATGTGTGATTATCTTCAACGTTCAACCCCGCCTTCCTGTCGCTCTGTTACCACCTGTTTCGACGAAACACTTCTGTACAAAAAATAAGCCCTCATTTTATTGCGGATTAGTTTTTTCTGACGCTTTAGCACAAGTGGATAAATTTCGCCCGGCAATCCGGATGGCTAAACCCAACTATAGGAAAAAGAGAGATAAGAATGATTCTTGAATAAGAATTGCCATTAGCACTATTAAACATAAGCAATTCATATATATAGGAATGGAAACGGTGAATTTAACAGCGGATGCCCTGGAAATTAGATATGGTTCACAAAGTTCCCAAAAATACACACAATGTTACACATTATTTCTTTTGGTTACTGCTTTACGACATTTGTAGCACTTTGGCGCTAGCGAAACGATTACATGAATGGAAAGATGCCTCTCAGACACAAAGAGACACCAAACTCTCATCAATAGTTCCGTAAATATTTATTGACGAAATTTATTGGCGGCAGTGGCAGGTGTTCATAAAACCTAATGAGGGTAATAAATAATGATGAAGCGCAATATTCTGGCAGTGGTTATCCCTGCTCTGCTGGTAGCCGGTGCAGCTAACGCTGCAGAAATCTATAACAAAAACGCTAACAAGCTGGACTTCTACGGTAAAGTTGTCGGCAAACACATCTGGGATGAAGCAGGTGGCGACAGCAATAGCGGTGATGATTCCTATGCGCGTATTGGCTTCAAAGGCGAAACTCAGGTTAATGATCAGCTGACTGGTTATGGTCAGTGGGAATACAACCTGAATGCCAGCAAAGCTGAAGGCTCTCAGGACACCAGAACACGTCTCGCCTTTGCTGGTCTGAAAGCAGGTGACTACGGTTCATTTGACTACGGTCGTAACTATGGCGTGTTCTACGATGCGCTGGCCTCTACCGATATGCTGGTTGAATACGGCGGCGATACCCTTTGCCAGACCGACAACTTCATGACCTGCCGTACTACCGGTGTTGCGACTTACCGTAACACTAACTTCTTCGGTCTGGTTGATGGTCTGTCACTCGGCCTGCAGTACCAGGGTAAAAACGTGAATGGCCACGGTGTTGAGCGTCAGAACGGCGACGGCGGCAGCTACTCCCTGGGTTATGACTTCCTGGATGGCTTCAACGTAACCGCAGCTTACACCAACTCTGACCGTACCAATGATCAAGAGCTGGATGGCAAAGGTAAACGTGCTGAAGGTTGGGCTACCTCACTGAAATATGATGCGAACAACGTTTACGCAGCAGTGATGTACGGCGAATCCAGCAACATGACCCGTGAAAACGACGATCAGTTTGCTAATAAAACGCAGAACTTCGAAGCTGTTGTTCAGTACCAGTTCGACTTCGGCCTGCGTCCGTCCCTGGGTTATGTGCAGTCAAAAGGTAAAGACCTGGCAAGCCGTACTACCTTCACCGGTGGCGATGCTGACCTGGTTAAATACGTAGAAGCAGGTACCTGGTACTACTTCAACAAGAACATGAACGTATACGGCGCATACCGCTTCAACCTGCTGGATAACAACGATTACACCCGTGATGTTGCTCTGGCTACCGACGACACTTATGTACTGGGCCTGGTTTACCAGTTCTAAGTCGTAACACACCTCGTTATATGCTTATTAAACAGGGCTTCGGCCCTGTTTTTTTATGCTCAAAATTTGAATATTCCCTTCACTTCTCAGATCTATTTCTTTTTATCGCAAACGGTTGGCATTTCCCTTCTCAGCCGTTAACCTGATAACGGCTTTTCCTTTTTGACACCACAATGGAACCTCGTCATGTTTGAGAAAATCACCGCTGCCCCTGCCGACCCAATTCTGGGCCTGGCCGATCTGTTTCGTGTCGATGCACGCCCTACTAAAATTAATCTGGGGATCGGCGTCTATAAAGATGAAACCGGCAAGACCCCGGTGCTGACCAGCGTAAAAAAAGCTGAGCAGTATCTGCTGGAAAATGAAACGACTAAAAATTACCTCGGCATTGACGGTATTCCAGAGTTTGGCCGTTGCACGCAGGAGCTGCTGTTTGGCAAAGGCAATGCCATCATTAACGACAAACGCGCCCGCACGGCACAAACGCCTGGCGGTACCGGTGCGCTTCGCGTGGCAGCGGATTTTCTGGCGAAAAATACGGATGTAAAACGCGTCTGGGTGAGCAATCCTAGCTGGCCGAACCACAAGAGCGTCTTTAACTCCGCCGGTCTGGAAGTGCGTGAATATGCGTATTATGACGCTGCTAGCCACCAGCTCAACTTCGACGGGCTGCTGGCCAGCCTCAACGAAGCCCAGGCGGGTGACGTGGTGCTGTTCCATGGCTGCTGCCATAACCCGACCGGTATCGATCCAACACTGGATCAGTGGCAACAGCTTGCTGAACTGTCAGCGCAAAAAGGCTGGCTGCCGCTGTTTGACTTCGCCTATCAGGGCTTTGCCCGTGGACTGGAAGAAGACGCCGAAGGTCTGCGCGCCTTTGCTGCACTGCATCAGGAACTGATCGTTGCCAGCTCCTACTCCAAAAACTTCGGTCTGTACAATGAGCGCGTAGGTGCCTGTACGCTGGTGTGTGCGGATGCAGAGACCGTTGATCGTGCGTTCAGCCAGATGAAGTCGGTGATCCGCGCCAACTACTCTAACCCGCCGGCACACGGTGCCTCGGTGGTGGCGACCATTCTTAGCAATGACGCGCTGCGCGCCATCTGGGAGCAGGAGCTGACGGATATGCGCCAGCGCATCCAGCGTATGCGTTTGCTGTTTGTGAATACCCTGCAGGAAAAAGGCGCGCAGGAAGATTTCAGCTTCATCATCAAGCAGAACGGCATGTTCTCCTTCAGCGGCCTGACCAAAGACCAGGTGCTGCGTCTGCGTGAAGAATTTGGCGTGTATGCGGTGGCATCGGGTCGTGTGAACGTTGCTGGTATGACGCCGGATAATTTGGCGCCGCTGTGCGAAGCCATCGTCGCCGTGCTGTAAGATCCTTAAGCATTAAAAAAGGTCGCCTCGGCGACCTTTTTTTATTACCAGACCGGCATCTCATCCTGTAAGAAAGGATTGTGCAGGCGCTCTTCACCGAGCGTAGACAGCGGGCCATGCCCCGGCAGGAAGGTGACATCATCACCTAACGGCAGCAGCTTACGCTTGATCGAGTCAATCAGCGTCGCATGATCACCACGCGGGAAATCGCTGCGCCCAACGCCGCCTTTGAAAATCACATCCCCTGAAATCAGCAGACGAGCGCGATCGTCAAAGAACACAATGTGCCCTGGCGTATGTCCCGGGCAGTGCAGCACCTTAAGGGTGATATTGCCCACGCTGACGCTCTCGCCTTCAGTGAGCCAGCGATCGGGCGTCAGAGGCTGACACTCCTCCAGGCCAAACATCCGGCTCTGGGCGGGTAAACCCGTCAGCCAGAACTCATCTTCTTTTTCCGGGCCGATCACCGGCACAGCGTAGTGTTGCGCCAGTTCGGCGGCGGCACCGACATGATCAAGGTGGCCGTGGGTCAGTAAAATCTGCGTCAGCGTCATGCCGCTGGCGTCCACCACCTGCTTGATTTTGTCTGCGTCACCACCGGGATCAACCACGGCTGCCTGCCGGGTTTCTTCGCACCAGATGAACGAGCAGTTCTGGGCAAAAGCGGTAACCGGAATAATACGATAGTTCATACTGCTCCTGTTTATTGAGGCTTTACGTTACCAGTGCCGGACCGGCCCGGTATCAATATGCACAAAGTTGCTGCTGGGGTAATATCCTACACCACCTGCGCGCAGAGATAACGCCGCTTTGCGAATATTGCTTAATGCAATGCCTTCAACATGGAAATCCATGGCCTGCCCTTTGGTGTGATAACTCTTTTTCGCCACACCGCTGCTGTGGGCGCGCAGTTCATTATTGGTATCCAGCGAGCGATAACCCGAAATAAGTTGCACGGGTTTACGGGTGCCAAGCAGTCCCTGCAAACGATAAAGCTGATCGAACAGCTTAGGATCGATGGATTTCACTTTATTGGCGCGATAGTCGCGGAAAAAGTGGTTAAGTTTAGCTAATTCATCCTGAATATAGCCCCGGCCATCAAAAAACTCCGCCTTAATTGACTCACCGGTGTGCAGGTTATTAAGCGTCAAAATCCGTGGGCGTGGGGTGGAAAGGGTCGCAAAAGCAGGCGTCGGTAAGATGGCAGCACCCAGTGCTACACCACCTAATGCCAGCAATTTGCGGCGATTAGCGTCAAATTTATCCATGATAATCAGGTCTACAGGTAAGGAGTTGCGTAATTTATGCACTTCTGGCGCACGAAAGGCACCTTACCGGGCAACCCTGCCTGCGTCAAGGTAGTGCAATCCGCCGAATAAACGGGCATTTCTGCCCGTTTACCCGTAAGTGCCGGAAATTACGACTCCAGAATTGTCTGAACTACTTCATTTACCTGATTAATTGTTCTGCTTTTGGCAAGATTTGTGCGCTTGATCGCGCGGTGAGATCATAATTGTAAATATCTGTACGATACTGGGTGCGACCATCGGAATCGACAAAGGCGGTAAGGTAGTAAAGGTTCACCGGAATGGTCTGGCGAATGTTCACATAACGCGTGTCGCCCTGACGCAGCGCATCAGAAATCCGCGTATCGTTCCAGCCTGCATCCTGCAACAGCATATTTGCCAGTTCAGAAGCCTTGTTGACTCTCACGCATCCGGAACTCAGCGCACGGGCGTTCTTCTGGAACAGGTTATGGTTCGGCGTATCGTGCAGATAGATGGCATCTGAACTGGGCATATTAAATTTATAGCGTCCCAGCGAGTTGTGTGCGCCCGGTGCCTGCTGGAAACGGAACGGCAGATTGGACGGCGTGATAGTGCCCCAGTCGACCTGCCACGGATCGATAGTCTCTTTGCTGTTCCAGCCGCGCAGCACGGTATAGTTATGACGCTCAAGATACCCCGGATCGTTCCACACCTTCGGCAGAATATCATTACGCGCCAGCGTCGGCGGGACGTTCCACGGCGGGTTAACCACCACGTTATTAAGCGCACTGCTCATCATCGGCGTTTTGCGATCCGGACGACCGACGATCACCCGCGAAGACAGTACCTGATTGCCCTGCTGGTAATACACCAGCGAATAAGCCGGGATGTTCACCATAATGCCGGTGGAGAGTTTCTCAGGCAGCAGGCGCAGACGCTGAATATTGAGCGCCAGTATGCCCGCTCGCTGTGCAGGTGTGATGTTCAGGGCGTCACGGGTTGACTGGCCAATCACGCCGTCAGCCCCCAGTCCGTGGGAAGCCTGGAAGCGCTTCACCCCTTCCACCAGATCTTTACTGTAGGCGCTGCGTACCGCTGCCACGCGCTTCTTCTTCGCGTTCTGTACCGGGACCGGTTTTGCGGCGGTCTCCTCGACATTCGCCGCCGACGGGCTGACAACCGTCCCGTTGTCGTTGCTGTCACCTGGCAGCGCAATTTTCGGGCCGTCGTCCAGCATGCCGGAACGGCTGAGGATTTCCCGCAGCGCCGGCACGTCATTGCTCCACTGGCCGGGACTCAGCTTGCCTGACGAGCTGAGCTGCGGCCACGGCTGTGAATCCGCCACCAGCGCCAGCAGGGCGCTGTGCATGGCGGCGTACTGCTCATGTTGCGGCGCAAGCTGGGTGATAAAGGTCGGCAGATCGCCCTTATCCAGCGCCAGCTGCCACTGGTTAATGACGGACAGCGGCGGCGTCGCCAGCGCATAAGGTTTAGCGCTGTATAACCAGCTTTTGCCCTTCACCGGAATACCGGCGATAAACTGCAGGTAGCCCATCATGGCATCCGACAGCACTACATCACGCGCCATGCCAGAGACGTCCGGATCGGTCAGTAATTCTACCCAGGCGGTAAACTGCGGCTGGAAACCGGCGATCGCCACCTCTGCCAGCTGCTGCTGGAAGGCTTTTACCGCATCACGGTTTTCCCACATGGGTTTCTGCTCGCGCGCCGCGTACAGCGCCACCAGCTGATTCATATACACCGGTTTGTAACCCGACGGTAGTTCAGCCTCCAGTGCGCTACGCGTGCTGGCCAGCGCATTATCCGGTAGCGTCACCAGCCCCGCCATGACCGCCGTGGCGCGTGCCTGCTCCTGCGGCTGTAACAGCGCCGTTGGTTGTTCACCGGTAGTTGCCGAACTGTCGGCGGGGATCACTTCTGGCTCATCGGCCATGGCGTTAAACAGCGGAGCGAATGCGAATGCCAGGCACAAACTCAGTGCGGACATCCGCCTACCCTTCATTTTACTAAGCAACATCCCTTGCCCCCTGTTTATGTAATTGTTGCGACAACGTTAACGCGTCACGCTTATATTGAGTATATAAAGCTAAAAATACATTTGCTCAGGCTAATGTAAAGAAGTTTAAAGAAAATGACGCCGAAGAGGCCGGTTTCGGTAAAAGAAAAAGGGTGGCTGATGCCACCCTTTTGGTCGGAGACGATCAGGATGCGCTGGCATCCGCCGTACCGGGCAACGGCTCCGGTAGCTGCGGCGCGAATCCACGCAGCCCCACCACGTGCACATGCTCCTGATTATTGAACACTTTACGCACCAGTTTGTAGGTGGTGCCTTTTTCCGGACTGATATTTTCCGGTGCGGCGATGATTAACTGCATCTCCAGGCGCTCACAAAGTTCAAACAGCGTGGCGATGGAGCGGGCATCAAGACGGGCCGCTTCATCAAGGAACAGCAGACGGCATGGCGAAATATCTTTACCGCGCAGACGGCGCGCTTCGTCTTCCCAGCTCTGCACCACCATCACCAGAATGGACATCCCCGTACCGATCGCCTCCCCGGTGGACAGCGCGCCCGATTCTGCGCGCAGCCAGCCGTCGGAGCCACGGTTCACTTCCACTTCCATCTCCAGATAGTTGCGGTAGTCCAGCAGCTCTTCACCGATAGTCTGCGGCGTACGCTGGCCCATGTCGATCTGCGGATTCAGGCGCTGATACAGTTTCGCCAGCGCTTCCGAGAAGGTCAGACGGTTGCTGTTAAACAGATCCTGATGCTGTTCGTGCTGCTCCGAGAGAACATTCAGCAAGGTGGCATGAGTTTCACGCACGTTAACGTTAAGACGCACGCTGTTCACCTGACCAAAGGAGACGCTTTGCAGGCCCTGGTTAAGCTGACGAATACGGTTCTGCTCACGCTGAATGGTTTTGCGGATGATGTTCGCCGCGCTGCGGGAGCTGATCGCCAGCTTCTGCTCGCGGGAAGTCAGCTCCTCCGTCAGACGACTGAGTTCGATTTCCATCTGTTCGATGGCCTCGACCGGATCGTCGGTACGAATAATATCCTGACGGATACGCTCGCGCAGATGCTGATACACCGCCACGAAGAACTGAATTTTACGCTCCGGACGTTTTGGATCTTCCGACAGCCGCAGCACGTCGCGCAGGTGTTCGTTATCGGCGACTGCCAGACGCAACGCACCCAGCGCTTTATCCGACATCGAACGCAGCTCATCGGCGCTGAGATACGCCAGTTCACGGCGGTGCAGACGGCGTTCGACGCCATTGTCTTTCACCATGCGCATCACCGCGCACCAGCCTGCCTTCGACATCACGACCTGCTCGCGCATCTCATGATAATCGCGCTCAAGGCGTTTGAGGCTGCGCGTCAGGGTGTCCATCTCTGCCTGACACAAGGTCAGGGCTTTTTCCAGCTGGTTGCGGCGTGAGCGGTTGCCGGACAGACGGGCATGCAGTTCATCACGACGAATGCGCGCGCGCTCTTCGGCACCGCTGTCGGCACGCACACCGATATCCTGCAGTTCTTTAAGCAGATCGTTGAGCAGCTCTTTTTTGGTGTCGTAAGAGCTTTTCAGCGATGCCTGTACCTGGCTGTACTGGCTCAGCTGCGCGGCATGGCTACGCAGCGCTTCACGCGCACGGGTTCGCTCGGCTTCCGCCTGCTCCAGACGCTTACGCAGCTTCTCATTGAGATCGCTGTTACCGTCGAGCATCTGCGCCGAATCGCTGTAGCTAAAGTGCGCGCGGCGCTGTACCACTTCGATCAGCGCAAACGCCTGCTGACGCGCATCGCGCTGTACTTGCTGGGAGTACGCGTAATCTTCTTTCAGCTGTTCGTACTGCTCTGGATCGCTTTGCAGCACCGATACCATCGGCTCCAGCTTCGCCAGCTGATTGCCGAACTGCTGAATAAAGCGCGCCGCTTCCTCGGCCTCATCGAGACGTTCGCGGATCTCGTCCACGCGATCGGCGAGGGTGTCATCTTCCAGCAGGCTGATGCGCGGCAACAGACGGTTCAGGGCGGCAACGCCCTCTTTCGCCTGCTCAAACTGCATGCGGCTTTGCTGGTTGTCATTCTCATGCGCGCTGATGGCGCGTTCCAGTTCACCGCGGCGACTGGTCAGCTGGCGGATCTCTGCTTCGGGATCGTTTTCGAACGCCACACCGATATGACCGCCGATAAAGCGGCTGAATGCCTGATGCAGGCGCTGGGTTTTCTGCACGTCAAACGAGAGGGTCGCGAAACGTTCAGAGAGGGTCTCGCGCTCGGCATGCAGGCTTTCAATGCGATTCTCACGCGCTGCGCGGCCAAACAGCGGCAGCGACGGGAAGCGTGAGTAACGCCACTGGCGATCGGCGACTTTCACAATCACCGCTTTTTCCAGCTCGTCCACGCCGAACACGCTGTCGTCAAAGGACTGCGGATCCCCTTCGATCAGATAGAGATCTTCCGGGCAATCGTCCAGTCCCTCCAGCTGTTCGGTGATCAACGACAGATCCGGTACCACGATCGCGTGGCGCGACGGGCCGTAGAGCGCGGAATAATAGGGCGCGTCTTCGAGGCTGACATCGTCATAGATTTCCGACAGCAACACGCCGCCGAAACGCTCCGCCAGCGCGTTAAGGCGCGGATCTTCAGAGCCGCCCGGCTGACTTAATCGCTCGATTTCGTCGTCAACAGCCTGTTTGCGTGCGCCAACTTCATCGCGCTCGACGATGGCTTCGCGCTCGCGTTCCAGCAACTGTTGCAGATACTCAGTGACTTCCTGGCTGCTTTCAAACTCTTCGCCGGTCTGCTCACACAGCTGCGCAAGGCTGTTCTGCGCCGCCAACCAGATCGGGGCGCGCTTCATCAGCACCTGCACGCGGGACTGTAACTGTTCCAGCTCCTGACGCAGCGCCATGCGCTGTTCACCGGCATTCGCTACGGTGTCGGACAGCGAAGCGATTCGCGCTTCCAGTTGCTGATGCAGGGCTTCGAGGCCGTCGGCATCAATATTTTTACCGTGCCGTTTACAGAATTCTGCCAGCAAACGCTCGGCGTCCTGCTGTTCGCGCAGACGCTGCTCCAGCTCGTTCAGACGCATACGCAGCGGCTGCACCTGCTCCGCCAGATGGCGCTGGTTCACGCCGTCGCGCAGTAATTCACGCGCCACGCTCCAGGCCTCGTTACGGGACAGCGGGCCGTTGATCGCCGCGACCAACTGGTAAGCCTGTTCAAACTGACTGTGCGCGGTTTGCGCGACGCTCATTTTCTGATCGAGGGACAGCAGTTTTTCGGTCGCTTCCTGCTCTTTGGCCTGGAAGGTTTCCAGCCATTCGTCGGCGCTGTCAGCGGTGAGATCCGGCAGATGGCATAGCTCGCGGGCACGCTGGAGAGCCTGTAACGCCTGGTTGTACTGAATGGCGCGCGTTTGCTGCACGTCCAGCGCCTGCTGGTAGTTCGCCAGCTGGCTTTTCAGCTCATCCACTTCCAGCTCGGCGGCTTCGGCGCGGGCTTCGTTTTCTTCCTGCTGATCGGCGGCTTCCGCCACCACTTCGTTTTGTTCTTCGAGACGGATCTGCAGTTCTTCAAGATCCGCTTCATAGCGCTCAATTTTTTCCTGCTGACGCAGCGCGGTTTGCACCAGGTTCAGGTGATCGCTGGCGGCCTGATATTCAGCTTCCAGATCGCCCTCAGCACCAGTGTGCTCCTGCAACTCGCGCGCCATATCAACGTGCTTGTACTGCTCCGCTGACAGCTGCTGCCGGGAGGTAAAGAGTTCGCGACGGTAAGCCAGCGCCTGGTCGAGATGCACGCGGCGCTCGTTGGCGTGGCGCATGTAGTCCGAGGCCACATAGTTGGTGGCTTCCGAGATCAGGTGTTTGAACAGATCCCTGTCCGACTGGGTGACACGGATCGCTTCCAGCGTCATGCGGTTTTCACGCAGCGCGGCTTCCATATCCTGGAACGCCTTACGCACGCCGCCGTTCTCCGGCAGCAGGTAGTCGCGCAGCGAGCGGGTAATGGCACTGGAGATCCCGCCGTACAGCGAGGCCTCGATCAGACGGTAGAATTTGCTACGGTCGGAGGCCGAGCGCAGGCGACGGGCGACGATGCCCAGATCGAACATCAACGAGTGATAGTCGGTGATGGAGTTAAACTGCTTGAACTGCACCCCTTCCAGGGTGTCAAGCTTGTCTTTCAGCTCGGCCAGCGACAGCACGCGCGCCTGGCGATCGTTGAGCGTTTCGGTCAGCAGCTGCGTCGGCAGAATATCGGCTGGCAGCCCCTGAATGGCGAACGGCTTGATATCCACTTTGCGATCGCGTCCGGCGACCTGTTGCAGACGCACGCCCACCACCACGCGCTGATGGCGCGAGTTGATGACGTCGAGCACCGAATAACAGACGCCCGCTTTCAGTTTGCCGTGCAGACCTTTATCGCGTGAGCCGCTGGTGGCCCCCGCTTCGGTAGTGTTACGGAAATGCAGCAGCGTCAGATCCGGGATCAGCGCCGTGACGAAGGCCGCCATGGTGGTGGATTTACCAGCACCGTTGCCGCCTGACAGCGTGGTGACCAGTTCATCCAGGTCAAAGGTGCGGGCAAAAAAGCCGTTCCAGTTAATCAGCGTGAGTGAGCGAAATTTTCCGCGGTCGATCATTATTCTTCCTCCCCACCGTCCGGCAGAGTTTCTTCCTGCTCGTCATTGAGCTGCAGGTTATTTTCAATCTGCATGGCTTCGCCATCACGAATTAAGCGACGCTGCGCTTCACGCGGATCGTCGCCGCTGCGCACGTCCGCCCCAAAGCGGAACACCGATTCGTTAATGCGGAATTTGCTGTTGTCGTTGCCCATAAACCAGATCATGCCGAGACGACGCAGACGGTTTAACGAGGAGCGCACTTTTTCCTGCAGTTTCTGTCGGTCAAGGTCTGAGCCGGTGGAACGGTTGTTCACCAGTTTCAGCAGCTTCATTTCATCCGCCAGCGACAGCAGCTCATCATAGAGTTCCTGCTGGGTGAAAATGCCTTCGTTTGCCAGACGCTCCGGGCTGAGATAGAGGTAGCAGAGAATTTTGCCGACCATCATGTCCAGCTCTGACAGCACCGAGCGGGGAATAAGCGTGGTGGATCGCGGGCGCAGGTAGAAGAAGCCTTCCGGCGCGCGGATCAGCTCCACGTTATAGCGGGCGTAAAACTCTTCCAGATACTCCTGGAAATCCATCAAAAAGGCGTGATTATCCAGCTCATCCAGACCGATATGACGACCGGCGCGCAGTGCGCTGTCCAGCGCCGGAAACAACGGATTGGCCAACGCCTGCGCCAGCTTCACTGGCATCACTTGTTCAATATTTGTCAATGACATGCGCCTGTACCCTGGCTCCGTAATCGTTAATCGGCTGCCATTCTGGTGGCAGTCCGGTGAAATCGCCCTGCGCTACGCCGAGGCGCACCGCCTGATCAACCACAATGCGCGCCACGTCGAAGTGACGCGTGCGCGGGTATTGCGACAGATACTCGCGTACCACGAGGCCCAGATCGAGCGGCACTTGTCTGGTCTTGTACACCGCCAGCTGTGCTTCAATCATCGCGGCGAGCTGCTCGCGGATTTCATTAAATTCTTCAAACTCCAGATCCGGCGGCAGTTCGCCGGTGACCTCTTCATCGCGCAGCGTCATTTCTTCGTCGCGCATATCTAACAGACGGTCGGCACTGGCATAAGTCAGCGCCCAGGGATCGTCGAAATAGGTCTGCACTGACTGACGCAGGCGCTGGGCAAAGACGCGGTTTTTATCCATATCGATAGCGGTACGAATAAATTTGTGCACGTGGCGGTCATAGCCGATCCACAGGTCAATGGCCTGCTGGCCCCAGCTGATAATGCGGTCGAGCTTGCTTTGCAGATCGAACACCAGGCGGTCCACAAACTCCAGATCGTTGCGTCCGACGGTTGCGTCCTGGATCTGCAATAAATTCGCCTGCAGCTTATCCCCCGCCGCTTCCAGCGTATCCTGTAACTCGCGCAGTGTACCTGAGGTTTCTGACAACAAAAGTTCACAGCTGGAGATGGCCGCGCGCCAGTCTTTGTTCAGCAACTGCGCAATATCGTCTTTCACCAGCTGCTGCTGCTCATCCATCACGCGCTGGGTGAGATCGATACTGTCAAAAATCTCCGCTACTGAGTATTTCAGCGGCGCAAAGACGTTGCGGTGCCAGTGGAATTCATCCCCGCCTTCGTCGGCGGCGTCGGCGGCGCGTTTCAGCTCTGCCGCCACAATGGACAGCTGCATGGAAAGGCGCAGCGTGGAGAATTCGCGCTGGCGAATGTAGTAATCGGTAATGCCCATGCCAAGCGGCGTCAGGCGGTAAATGGCATTGCCTTCAGCCTGTTCGCTGGTAAAGCGGTTCAGCAGACGTTGACGTACCATGTCGTTGATCGCGTTGTTAGCGCGCACGCTGATGGTTTCGCTGGTTTGCTCAAACGCATCACTGACGTGGCGGAACGCGTCTACCAGTTCCCCTTCGCTCATTTCCCCATCGAGGCGTTCGCCATTCAGCGTGGCAACGGCCAGCAGAAATGAAAGCCTGTCCACCGGCAGCGAAATGGAAAAATCATTCTTCCTCGCCCAGGCGACCAGTTCGGGGACTGTCTGAGAAAATTCACTCATCGTTTATCCTTGCACCTGCGGCTTTAGCGCGGTCACGTGTATATAGCGGCCAAGATTGATATAAGGCTCCTGACGGCAATAGCGTGTTTCTAATTCGACTAGCGCTGGAAAACAGTCGCGTTGCATCTGTTTTACACGCAGATAATCATGGAACACCCGCACGCCCGTTTTGCCGGTGATCTGCCAGCCGATCTGTTCCAGCCAGCGATATACCAGGTCGGGATCGCGCGGGTAATCAGGCGACAGCGTGCGCTTTTTCTTCTTCGGCATCCCGAGCTGCACGTAATCAAAGTTCCCGACCACCATGTTGTGCATCAGCAGGCCGTGGACGTTAAAGAACATCAACGATAACGCCCCGCCTTCACGCAATACCGACCATAAGATCTGTAGCGCAGCGACCGGTTCGGCCACCCATTCCAGCACAGCGTGAAACAATATCAGATCAACCGGGGTTTCCAAATGCTGGCTGATGTCCTGAACCGCGCATTGTATAAAATGCATGTTGCCGCTCACACCCTGTTCCTCGGCGGCGGCTTTTGCGCGAACGATCATCTCAGCCGACACATCGCACAGCGTCACATGATGACCGCGCTGCGCCATTTTAATTGCCGTTTGTCCTTCACCGCCACCGGCATCAAGAATGCGCAGCGGCTGCGTGCCGAAGGTCGCCAGCAGGCCATCGAGATCCTGCCATAAAATCGCCTGTCGCAACTGGCCCTTGGTCGTGCCATAGATGTTGCGGGAGAACTTTTCCGCGATGTCATCGAAATTGCGATCCTTCATGGCTGCTCCGCGATCCTGGCAAAACCGCTATTTTGTCACAGCCGCGCCCAGAAGGAACCTATCTGGTGTAATATCGCCGGAATTCACCTGCTGTATGGTTAAAAAGGAGACGGATGCGGTGTTTTTTACGCTCAAAAAATATATTGGCGGTTTCATTCTCCCCCTGCCGCTGCTGCTTTTGCTGATGGCGCTGGGGATCGCCCTGCTGTGGTTTTCCCGTTACCAGCGCACGGGTAAAACCTTTGTCAGCGTCAGTTGGCTGGTGCTGTTACTGCTGAGCCTGCAACCGGTCGCCGATGGCCTGTTAAAACCGATCGAAAATAAATACCCCACCTGGCGCGGTACGCAGTCGGTCAGCTATATCGTGGTGCTCGGGGGCGGCTATACCTGGAACCCGGACTGGGCGCCAAGCTCTAACTTAATTAACAACAGTCTGCCGCGTCTGAATGAAGCTGTACGTCTGTGGCGGATGAACCCCGGCGCGAAAATGATTTTTACCGGCGCGGCAGCGCCAGGTAATCCGGTGACTACCGCCGAAGCGGGCGCGCGGGTAGCGGAAACGCTCGGCGTGCCGCGTAGCGATATCATTACGCTGGGAACGCCGAAGGACACGGAAGAAGAAGCGGCGGCGGTAAAAGCGGCGATTGGCGATGTGCCCTTCCTGCTGGTGACCTCAGCATCCCACCTGCCGCGGGCGATGATTTTCTTCCAGCAGGCGGGGTTACATCCCTTACCTGCTCCGGCTAACCAGCTGGCGATTGCCTCGCCACTCAATACCTGGGAGCGCATCATTCCCTCTCCGGTCTGGCTGATGCACAGTGACCGGGTCGGCTATGAGACGCTGGGACGCCTCTGGCAGTGGCTAAAAGGGACTTCCGGCGAGCCAGGGAAGGAGTGATTTTGAGGCCAGTTCAAACCGGCTGCGATTAAACTGGCCGGTGTTGACCAGCTGCGCCACTTCGTCCCACAGCGTATACAACCAGCGCCGCCAGATAAAAGATTCGGCGACGGGCGCGCGCTGGAGGTAATGCCATAACAGACTTTCGGCGTAATCGCTTTCGCACAGCCGGAACAGTTCATACTCCCGCGGCGCCCAGAGCATCGGGCCGGGACTTACCGCCGCCAGCAACTGATCGCTGCGTGAGTCTTTCAGCATGCTGCGCAACGTAAAGTTGCCGTGCACCAGCACACAGTTGTCGTTAAAGCCGTCAAACAAGGCGGGCAGGCATTCCCGGGTGCGAAAGAGAATGCGCTTGTTCTGCATGGTGAGGCCGGTATTTTTGAACTGACTGAGGGTCGTCCACAGCACTTCGACGCGCTGGCGATACCAGGAGGGCCAGATGTTTTCCTGGGTATTGTCCACCACGCCCACGCAGCCGTGACTGTCATGACGGTGCCAGCTCAGTAAACCTTCAACAATCTGATCTTTAAGCTGCTGCCAGCGCTCCGGCGAGCGGGCCGGGGCTTCCACCGACACGCCGCGCAGTCGCTCAATCAGTAACACATCAGGGCCGGGATGTTCTTCATGGGTCATGACGCCGTACACGACCGGCAAACGTACCGTGCCGCTGCGCGACAACATCGACATTTTCCACGCCAGCTGACGCGCAAGGCCAGGGGTGGTGAAGCTTCTTGCCAGGAGGGGCAGCGGGTTTCCGTTGCTGTCATACAGTGACCAAAGTGCGGTATCCGCTTTTTCGCTCACACATTCCAGGCGACTCAATTTTTCGCCCAGCAGGTGACTGAGTTCAGCGCGCAATCTTTCCATATCCGTTTACCCTTATGAAAACTACTGTTTTCATAATGAGCGCCTGTCACGGTGTTGTCACCCGGATGAGATCAAAAGAGTGGGAGATAGTCCAAAGATAAGGCTGTGCCACGTTTTAGCTTATCTTTGGACGCAGAAGGCAGGGTTTAGCTTCGGGCCATTTCGACGCGCACGCGTTCGAGATCGTCCGGCGTATCGACGCCAGTACCCGGCACCGTCTGTGCGACGGCAACGTGGATTTTTTCGCCATACCACAGCACGCGCAGTTGCTCGAGCATTTCGATTTGCTCCAACTGGCTCGGCTGCCAGGTTACATAGCGACGAATAAATCCGGCGCGGTAACCGTAAATACCGATATGACGCAGGAAGGTATCGCCGATGGCGTCACGGCCCTGGGCAAAACGATCGCGATCCCAGGGAATGGTGGCACGGGAGAAATAGAGCGCATAGCCCTGTGCGTCGGTCACCACTTTGACCGCATTCGGGTTGAAGGCTTCTTCTGCACTGTGGATTGGCACGGCCAGCGTCGCCATGCCGACATCGCGCTGGGCCAGATTATCCGCCACCTGACGCACGATCGCCGGGGGGATCATCGGCTCGTCACCCTGGATATTCACAATGATGGTATCGTCAGCCAGACCGCATTTTTCCACCACTTCCGCCAGCCGTTCGGTACCGGACTGGTGATCGGCACGGGTCATGCACACTTCGCCCCCTACCGCTTCGACCGCGCGGGCCACATCTTCGTGATCCGTGGCGACAATAATGCGTTCTGCGCCGGATTCACGGGCGCGCTCCAGCACGTGCACCACCATCGGCTTGCCGTTAATGTCCACCAGCGGTTTTCCCGGCAGACGGGTGGACGCATAGCGGGCCGGAATAATGACGACAAAACTCATGGACGGTTCTCTTCAGCAGTCAGCGCGCGGGCTTCGTTTTCCAGCAACACCGGAATGCCTTCACGTACCGGGAAAGCCAGGTTGTCGATTTTGCAGACCAGCTCCTGTTTCTCCTGGCTGTAATAGAGTTTGCCGGTGCAAACCGGGCAGGCAATGATTTCAAGCAGACGATGATCCATGGTTTCTCCAGATGGAACGGATAAGGTTTCGCAAAAGTTTACCATATACATTTTTCAGGCTGGGTCAATTTCCCAGCCTGTGGTGCAGTCAGTAAATAGCCCCGGCGGACAACGCGCTATGCTCACGCGGCTTGCCCCCTGCCAGGCGGCAAATTCAGTGATGGCCCCGCGAAGGCCCTTTTCCAGCGTGCGGCCTGGCCTGATATCCGCTTCCAGATAGAGCGCAATGATCTCCAGCACGCCGGTTTTACGGTGCATTTTGGCATCCATACGCCCGACCAACTGGCCCGCGTGCAGCAGCGGCAGCACGAAATAACCATACTGGCGTTTGGGCGCAGGGGTATAGCACTCCAGCCGATAGCTGAAGTTAAACAATTGCTCCGCCCGCTTGCGATCCCAGACCACCGGATCAAAGGGCGACAGCACGGCGCTGTGGGTTGCGGTCAGTTTGCCCGTAGCGACCTGTTCCAGCTCGCCTGCCAGCGAGGCGTGTACCCATGCCGGGCCAAGCTCATCAACCGTGACCGGCATGATCTTTTGCTCTTCCTGCCAGCGTGCCAGTAAAGCGGGTAACGCGGGCTGTCGCAGACGGTAGTAATCCGCCAGCCACTGAGGACGAAACAGCCCGAGGCTGCGGGCGCTGTTTTCCAGCATGACGGCTTCAGCCTGCGGCTGGCTGAGCAGATCGCGTTCATCGTCCCATTCCGGCATCACACGAGTGGTGAGATCGTAGACGCGCTGAAAGTTTCGCCGTTCAACCACCATCACTTTCCCGGCAGTGTACAGCCCTTCCAGATGGCGTTTATGCGGTTTCCAGTCCCACCAGCCGCTGGTGCCAGTACGCGGGTGGGCAAAATCTGCCGAGCGCACCGGACCGCTTTCATGGATCTGCTGCAACAGCTGTTCGATCTCCTGCGCATGCTCCTCCATCCAGGCGGAACGGTACTTCCAGCCCATATTTTCCGGATCGAGCATGCGATGGCGCACCAGCGCAAAATCGCTGCGCGGCAGAAAACAGGCTTCGTGAGCCCAGTACTCCATAAGTTCACCCGCGCGTAAGGCCTCATCCAGCCAGTGCTGCGGATAGGCACCGAGACGGCTGAACAACACCAGATATGGGCTGCGCGCCACGATGTTAATGGTGTCGATTTGCAGCAGAGACATCTGCCGGATGGTAGAGAGAATGTCAGAAGGGCGGGCGCGGCGGCGCGGTTTTTTCAGCAGGCCCTGCGCGGCGAGATGCAGACGGCGGGCGGCGGACAGCGAAAGGTGCGCAACGGACATGAGGATCCCTGTGGTCAGCAGCGCGTCCGGTTTATTCCTGACCGTTATGCGCCAGCGTAAGCAATTCCCGGAGAAGGTGTTCAGGCATCTCGCCCGCCAGTTGTGCATCCACCGGCAGATACCACCAGTGCTCTTCAGCAAATGCACGACACTTCACCGCATCTTTTTCGGTCATCACCAGCGTCTGACCGGGTTCAGTAAAGGCACTGACCTGAGCATGGCTCAATGCCTGGTGATCGGCAAGTGCGATGCACTTTTCAGGCTGCACACCGCAGTCGACCAGGGTAGCAAAGAAACGCGGCGGATGACCAATGCCCGCCATAGCAACGATATGCGACAGCGCGCGTACATCACGGCGCTCACCGGTTTTCAGGTTAATCGCCTGACCGGGTTGCAGGCGCATGGGAATTTCGCCCTGTTGCGCTTCACCGCCATTAACGATCACCGCATCCACGCTGCGCAGCCTGGATGCCCGCTCACGCATCGGTCCGGCCGGTAACCACCAGCCGTTGCCAAAACGCCGCACTCCGTCGATCACGACTATCTCTTTATCTCTGGCGAGGCGATAGTGCTGTAATCCGTCGTCAGTGATGATCAGCTGTACCGGATGCTGGTCGAGAATGGCCTTCACCGCATCGGCTCGCACCGGTGAAACCGCCACCGGCGCACCCGTGCGCTGGTAAATTAATACCGGCTCATCCCCGGCTTCGTCAGTGGAGGTGTGCGGGGTCAGCAGCAGCGGATAGCGGGCGGCTTTTCCGCCGTAACCGCGCGAAACAACGCCCACACGCACGCCACGCTGTTGCAACTGCTCCACCAACCACATCACCACCGGCGTTTTACCGTTACCGCCCGCAGTGAGGTTTCCCACCACCACTACCGGCACGGGCGCGCGCCAGGCTTTTTTCAACCCCACGCGATAGCTCAGGCGGATCGCGCCGCTCACCAGGCCATAAAGCCAGGAGAGCGGCAGCAGCAGTCGCCACAGCGGCGACTCACCTGACCAGATGCGGGCTATCATTGGCCAAACTGCATCTTATGAAGCTGGGCGTAGACGCCACGCTGGTCGATAAGATCGGCGTGACTGCCGCGCTCAACGATGCGTCCGTCTTCCACCACCACGATTTCATCAGCCTGTTCGATAGTCGAGAGGCGGTGCGCGATAACCATCGAGGTGCGGTTTTTCTGCAGTTCGTCCAGTGCTGCCTGGATCGCACGCTCTGATTCGGTATCCAGCGCCGATGTCGCTTCATCAAGGATGAGGATCGGGCTGTCACGCAGCAGAGCACGGGCAATGGCGATACGCTGACGCTGGCCGCCTGACAGCAGGACGCCGTTCTCACCAATGATGGTATCAAGACCGTTATCCATCTTATTGATAAAGTCCAGCGCATAGGCCATGCGGGCGGCATTTTCGATCTGTTCGCGGCTGTACTCTTCGGTGCGGGCGTAGGCAATGTTGTTTGCCACGGTGTCATTGAAGAGATGCACATTCTGCGAGACCAGCGCCACCTGGTTACGCAACGAGGCCAGGGTATATTCGCGCAGATCGTGTCCGTCGAGCAGAATCTCCCCTTCGTCTATGTCGTAAAAACGGGTCAGCAGGCTCGCCATGGTCGATTTCCCCGACCCGGAACGGCCTACCAGCGCCACGGTTTTACCCGCCGGAATGGTCAGGTTGATATTGCGCAGCGCAGGCGTATCACGCCCCGGATAGGTGAAGGTGACGTTACGGAACTCGATGTCGCCCTTCGCACGATCGATCATGCGGGTGCCTTCGTCTTTTTCCTGCTCGCTGTCGAGAATAGAGAACAGCGTCTGACAGGCAGCCATACCGCGCTGGAACTGGGCGTTGACGTTGGTCAGCGACTTCAGTGGGCGCATCAGGGCGATCATCGACGAGAACACCACGGTGATAGTACCGGCAGTGAGGGTTTCCATCACGCTCGGGAAGCTTGCGGCATAGAGCACAAATGCCAGCGCCAGTGAGGCGATCAGCTGAATGATCGGGTCGGAGATGGAGGATGCAGAGACCATTTTCATGCCCTGCAAACGCATCTTGTTGCTGACCTTATCGAAGCGTTTGGCTTCCACGCCCTGACCACCGAAAATCAGCACTTCTTTGTGCCCTTTCAGCATCTGTTCGGCGCTGGTCGTTACCTGCCCCATGGTGTTCTGCATATTTTTACTGATGCTGCGAAAACGCTTCGACACCACACGGATCGCGACAGACACAATGGGTGCCAGCACAATCAGGATCAGGGACAACTGCCAGCTGTAATAGAACATCAGCACAAACAGACCGATAATCGACGCGCCTTCACGGACGACTGTGATCAGTGCGCCAGAGGACGACGAGGCCACCTGCTCGGAATCGTAGGTGATACGAGAGAGCAGCGTTCCGGTTGATTGTTTATCGAAAAAGGCAACCGGCATCCCCATCATGTGACCAAACAGGCGACGACGCATGGTCATCACCACTTTGCCCGACACCCAGGAAATACAGTAACTCGACACATAACTGGTGAGTCCACGCAGGATCATCAGTCCAATGACCACCAGCGGCATCCACAGCAGCACCGAGCGGTCTGTTTTACCAAAGCCTTCGTCCAGTAAAGGTTTGAGGAGCGATAGCATAAAGGTATCGCTGGCTGCGTTGAGGATTAACGCTACACCCGCCACGAGCAAACCCGTTTTGAAAGGTGCAATCATTGGCCAGAGACGGCGGAATGTTTGCCACGTGGAGAGATCTTTGTCGTTATGCATTCAAAAAACCAGCACTTGTTGAAATAGCCGCATATTCTACCTGTTATATCCTGGGACGCCAAACCACTGATGATACCAACGCGGGAAAAGTTGATCTCGTAAGCCTAAGATTTCCCATCCTTCTGCGGAGAAATGGATGCTTATCTGCCCCTGATGTGGGGTATCGAACCATTCATAACCCTGATGCCTGTAACGACCCATTACCTTTTCAGACGGCAGTCGCCAGGCATTGAAGCGTGAAGCGGAAGCCAGCGCCGCATGCCCTTCGGCCCGTTGCAACAACGGCAGCGAGGAAGACGTATTGCTGCCGTGATGCGGCACCTGAATCATTGTCGCCCGCAGATGCTGCCAGTAATGGCTAAGCATAGATTGCTCTGCGGAAGCTTCAATGTCCCCGGTAAGCAAAATACTGTTTTTGCCATCGTCGACTTTTACCACGCAGGAGCGATTATTTCCGTGGGACGTGGTGCCCGGCAACGGCCAGTGCACGCTGAACGTCAGTCCCTGCCACTGCCAGCGTTCGCCACGAAAGCACGGCAGATGCCCCGCCTCCGCCAGCGGACTACGGATCCATGCTGCGGGCCAGGCTTTATGCAAGGTTTCCAGCCCGCCACGGTGATCGAGATGATCATGGCTGAGGATGATGCCTTCAGGCTTTAGATTGTGCCAGCGCAGCCACGGCACGATCAGCTGCCCGCCGCTGTCGCCCCCCGGCCATGCCAGTCCGGTATCATAGAGAATCGCCTTCCCGTTACGCGCTATGACCCTCGCCAGCCCCTGCCCGACATCAAGCATATCAACAGACCAGTTTTCCTGCGGTGTGCTCTTACATAACGGCTGGGCCAGCAGCACACCGCATGCGGTACACAGAAAGGGGACGGTTTTCCATAAACGCAAACGCCAGATAATAATCAGCAGCCAGGGCATACACGCCAGCCATTGCCAGCGCCAGTCGATGTTATACCAGCCCTCAGGCAACGCGTTCAGAAAGCGGAACAGCAGCGCCAGGGTGTCATCGGCCCGCGCCCAAATCCACCCTTCAAGGGCGTTAAACGTCGTCAGATGCAGCACCATGCCCGCCAGGATCAGCGGGACACTGACGAAGGTTATCAGCGGGACCGCCACCAGATTCGCAATCATGGATGTCAGGCTGATACCGTGAAACAGCAGTACCTGTAGCGGCAGCAGCAACACCATCATGCCGGTTTGCAGATAAATAAGGCTGATGACGCCGCGCAGCAGTCGCCCGCCACGACATTCGGGCAGCGGTAGCCACTGATACCAGAAGATCAACGCCGCTACCGCGAATGCCGACAACCACAGGCTTTCTGACAGCACCGCAAGCGGATCGATAAAAAGGATCGCGGCGATACAGCAGAGCCAGATCTGCCATGCCGACCACTGTCGACCTGAAAGCCGCAGCGCCGCCAGTACCGCCAGCGATACCGCCGTGCGTAAGGCTGGCGGTTGCAGCCCGGTCAGCCACGCATAACCGGTGGCGCAGAAGAGTCCTACCAGCAGCGGCGCGCGCCAGTTGATCCAGCGTGCTGGCAGCCAGAACTGTATGCCCCGCGCCAGCAGCCAGCCCAGCGTGGCAGCAAGAGCGATATGCAGACCGGATATCGCCATCAGATGCGCGGTGCCGGTCTCACGCATAACCGCTTTGATCTGCGCATCCAGCACCCTTCGCTCACCCATACCGAGTGCCAGTAAAACCGATCGCCAGCGCGTGGTTTCAAGGGTTGCCTCAAGCGACGCCAGATACTCCGCCCGCAAACTACAGCGGGCATCAAGTACATTCGCCCGGGTGAAGCGACCAGTGACAGGCTGATGTGTGGCAAACGCGTAGCGCTGGGTATCGAATCCCCCCTCGTTAAGCTGACCGTGAACCGGCCGCACCTTGAGCGTCATCTCCCATAATTGCCCGGCGCAGGCGCGCTGCGGCAGGTATTCGCCGTAAAGGGTGATACCCGCCCCGGGCCAGAGACGTTTCCCGTTCAGTCGTTCAATAACGCCCCGGTGGGTGGTGATATTATCACTGCCGGTCAACCGCACCTGCGCCTGCAGGACTCGTCCGGGCAGGTGCTGAATCGGCCAGACCGCTTCATACGCGGTAAGAATGCCCCACGCCAGCAACAGCAGCCACAGCGCGAAATAACGTAAGCGACGATCGCGGCAACGTCCTGCCACGCAACCGGCGACGATGATAACGACGAGGGTCGACAATGCGGGCAGCCGGGGCAGCCACAGCAACGGCGCTATTGCCGCAAGCACACAACATGCAATTCCTGGCAGATGCATCCCCACCTCCTTGTTACAGGTAGTGTGCATAAAAGTGAGGAAACTGTCGGGTAGCTGTTTATGGAATTACGGCGCGGGCAGGAAAGATCTTATCGGTTTGCAGCAATCATGCTGCAAAAATGCGGGGCGGCTTCAGAAGCCTTTGTGCAGATGTGAAAAAAGCACCTCATGGGTGCTCTTTTCGGCGATTAAGTTTTGGCTTTAACAGCCGTAAAACTTAATTTTCATAAATGTTGGCGCGGTCACGTAATTCTTTACCCGGCTTAAAGTGTGGGACATATTTGCCTTCCAGATCCACTTTGTCGCCTGTCTTCGGGTTACGTCCGGTGCGGGGTGCACGATAGTGCAGAGAGAAACTGCCGAAACCGCGGATCTCAATGCGCTCGCCCTGTGCAAGAGTCGAGGCCATATGCTCCAGCATCTCTTTTACGGCATCTTCAACAGCTTTTGCCGGGATATGCGATTGCTGGGTGGCAAGTCTTTCGATCAATTCTGACTTGGTCATGATTCCTCCGGTTTCCTTAAAAAGGAAAATTAGCTAACAGCTTATTAAACAAGGGCGGCCGTAGCCGCCCTTTGTTATTGATTACAGGACGGATCCTGCAATCTGTCAAGCTACTCGTCATCCTTCATGCTGTTACAGCACAAATGATGTTGAGTACCTGATTACTCGCCTTTAGCTGCTTTGAACGCTTCAGCCATCGCGCTGGAGAAGTTGCTTTCTTCCTGTTTGTTGTTAACAGTAGCGATTGCATCTTTCTCGTCAGCTTCGTCTTTCGCACGAACAGACAGGCTAACTACGCGGTTCTTACGGTCAACGCCGGTGAATTTAGCTTCAACGTCGTCGCCTACGTTCAGAACCAGAGTTGCATCTTCAACGCGGTCACGGGAAGCTTCAGAAGCGCGCAGGTAACCCTCAACGCCGTCAGCCAGTTCTACGGTTGCGCCTTTAGCGTCAACTGCAGTAACTTTACCGTTTACGATTGCGCCTTTCTTGTTCAGAGCAACGTAGTTGTTGAACGGATCTTCTGCGAGCTGTTTAACGCCCAGGGAGATACGCTCACGCTCTGCGTCAACCTGCAGAACAACAGCGGCGATTTCGTCGCCTTTCTTGTATTCACGAACTGCTTCTTCGCCTGTAACGTTCCAGGAGATGTCAGACAGGTGAACCAGGCCGTCGATGCCGCCGTCCAGGCCGATGAAGATACCGAAGTCAGTGATAGACTTGATTTTACCTTCAACACGGTCGCCTTTGTTGTGCGTCTCAGCAAACAGCTGCCATGGGTTAGATTTACACTGCTTCAGACCCAGGGAGATACGACGACGTTCTTCGTCGATATCCAGAACCATAACTTCCACTACATCGCCAACGTTAACAACTTTGGACGGGTGGATGTTTTTGTTGGTCCAATCCATTTCGGAAACGTGCACCAGGCCTTCAACGCCTTCTTCGATTTCAACGAAGCAGCCGTAGTCGGTCAGGTTGGTCACGCGACCAGTCAGTTTGGTACCTTCCGGATAACGCTTAGCGATAGCAACCCACGGATCTTCGCCCAGCTGTTTCAGGCCCAGAGATACACGAGTACGCTCGCGGTCGAACTTCAGCACTTTAACAGTGATTTCGTCGCCAACGTTTACGATTTCGCTCGGATGCTTAACGCGTTTCCATGCCATGTCAGTGATGTGCAGCAGGCCGTCAACGCCACCCAGATCAACGAATGCACCGTAGTCAGTGAGGTTCTTAACGATACCTTTAACTTCCATGCCTTCTTGCAGGTTTTCAAGCAGCTGATCGCGCTCAGCGCTGTTCTCAGACTCGATAACCGCACGACGGGAAACAACCACGTTGTTGCGTTTCTGATCAAGCTTGATAACTTTGAACTCAAGCTCTTTGCCTTCGAGGTGCAGAGTATCGCGAACCGGACGCACGTCTACCAGGGAACCCGGCAGGAACGCACGAATACCGTTCAGCTCAACAGTGAAGCCACCTTTAACTTTGCCGTTGATAACACCAACAACAGTTTCAGCGTCTTCGTATGCTTTTTCCAGCGTGATCCAAGCTTCATGACGTTTAGCTTTCTCACGGGACAGCAGAGTTTCACCGAAGCCGTCTTCGACTGCGTCCAGCGCAACGTCAACTTCGTCACCAACCTGGATTTCCAGTTCGCCCTGGGCGTTCTTGAACTGCTCAGCCGGGATGGCGGACTCAGATTTCAGACCGGCATCAACCAGTACGATATCTTTATCGATAGCAACAACAACACCACGAACGATGGAACCCGGACGGGTTTCGATTGTTTTTAAGGATTCTTCAAATAGTTGAGCAAAAGATTCTGTCATATTGATAATCTTCAGGATTCTTCAATTTAACGTCCATCTGGCTTCATGCCGAATGGGGTTGTTTAACATGCCTGCTCACAATCCATTGCAGCAGGTACTTCGGAATTTGGTCGCTAATTAAGCTAGCGCCAGCTTTTCGCGGGCGTATTGTAGCGCTTTTTCAATCACTTGCTCAATGCTTAAACTGGTCGAATCCAGAACTAATGCATCAGCAGCCGGCACTAACGGCGCCACTGGCCGGTTACGGTCGCGATCGTCGCGTTCCTTTATCTCGGCCAAAAGGCGTTCAAAGTTAACACTAAAGCCATTCTCCTGCAACTGTAGCATACGGCGATGCGCACGTTCTTCCGAGGAGGCGTCGAGGAAAATCTTCACTGGCGCGTCGGGAAAAACGACCGTACCCATGTCGCGACCATCGGCGATAAGGCCTGGCGCATCACGAAACGCGCGCTGACGACGCAGTAACGCTTCACGTACCCGCGGGAACGCCGCGATTTGCGAGGCGGCGCTGGCCACTTCCTGCGTGCGGATCTCGCCGCTCACGTCTTCGCCTTCCAGGATCACTTCCAGATTTCCATCGGTCGAGACAAAGCGGACGTCAAGGTGCGCCGCCAGCGGGACCAGAACATCTTCAGAAGTCACATCAACGTGGTGATGTAATGCCGCCAATGCCAGCACACGATAGATTGCGCCTGAATCCAGCAGATGCCATTGCAATGTTTCCGCCATCGCTTTGCACAGCGTACCTTTACCTGCGCCGCTTGGCCCATCAATGGTGATTACCGGGGCAATTGCCGTCATCTTTTTCTCCTTAATAAAGGCATACCGTAAGCGTGAACGCCGCGCATTATACGCTGCAACGCGAATGACCGTTACCCTCATGTGAAAATAACGAAAACATCATTCAGGGTGGAGAAGAATGGCGCAAGTATAGAGGGCTGACAGAAAGTCAGCCCGGAAAGAGACAATTTTTTACTTTTTATCCGCCGCAGCGGACATCTCCGTCTTTACGCCATCGTGCTGATGCGCGCCAGCTGTTCGAAATAATCCGGGAAAGTTTTCGCCGTACATTTCGGATCAAGAATAGTGACCGGCGTGTCGGACAGCGCCACCAGCGAGAAGCACATTGCCATACGGTGATCGTTATAGGTGCCGATCTCGGCCGCGGTGAGCGAGGCCGGAGGGGTGATGCGGATAAAGTCTTCGCCCTCTTCCACGTCGGCGCCAACTTTACGCAGTTCGGTCGCCATCGCGAACAGACGGTCGGTCTCTTTGACGCGCCAGTTATAGATGTTGCGTAGCGTCGTGGTGCCACGGGCAAATAATGCCGCCGTAGCAATCGTCATTGCCGCATCGGGGATGTGGTTCATGTCCATATCCACCGCATTCAGCTCACCATGCGTACAGGCAATATAGTCATCGCCCCACTCAACCTGCGCGCCCATTTTTTCCAGCACGTCAGCAAAACGAATATCACCCTGCACGCTGTTGCGGCCAATACCGGTGACTTTTACCGTGCCGCCTTTGATGGCGCCCGCCGCAAGGAAGTAAGAAGCAGAAGACGCATCACCTTCCACCAGGTAATGCCCGGGCGACTGATAGTGCTGCGCACCACGCACGATAAAGCGCTGGTATTGCTGATTTTCCACCGTCACACCAAAGGTTTTCATCAGATGCAGGGTAATGTCGATATAGGGCTTCGACACCAGATCGCCTTTAATGGTGATAAGGGTGTCCTGCGCGGCCAGCGGTGCGGTCATCAGCAGTGCAGTTAAAAACTGACTAGACACGCTGCCGTCGACGTCAATCTCCCCGCCGGTGAAGCCGCCACGTAAACGCAGCGGAGGATAGTTTTCCTGCTCCAGATAATCGATCTGCGCCCCGCCCTGACGCAGCGCGTCAACCAGATGGCCAATCGGACGCTCTTTCATACGCGGCTCGCCGGTGAGCACCAGGTCGTTTTCGCCCAGGCAAAGGGCCGCCGCCAGCGGACGCATCGCCGTACCGGCGTTCCCTAAAAACAGCTCCAGCTTTTCAGCCGAACGCAGCGGGCCGCCCGCGCCGATCACTTCACAGCGGGTGCGGTCGTCGGAAAGCGTGTACTGCACACCCAACGCACTCAGGGCATTCAGCATATGGCGAACGTCATCACTGTCCAGCAGGTTGGTCAGAACAGTGGTGCCGTGCGCCAGTGCGGCCAGCAGCAACGCGCGGTTGGAGACACTTTTTGAACCAGGCAGATTAATGGTGCCATTAACACGCGCGATGGGTTGTAACGTCAGGGATTCCATGAAGCTTAACTCTCAACAAAACTGAATAAAAACCCCGCAGACCGGCTGCGGGGGTAGCGATGGGATGCGCGATTAACCGTGGCGGCGTTCGAAATCCGTCATGAAGTCGGTCAGCGCCTGCACGCCTTCCAGCGGCATCGCGTTATAAATCGAGGCGCGCATACCGCCCACGACCCGGTGGCCTTTCAGCGCGTGCAGACCCGCGGCAAACGACTCTTCGAGGAACAGCTTATCAAGCTGGCTGTCCGCCAGCTGGAACGGCACGTTCATGCGCGAGCGGTTAGCGACGGCAACGTCATTACGGTAGAAGTCGCTGTTGTCGATCACGCTATACAGCAGACTGGCTTTTTGCTGATTAATACGATCCATGGCCGGCACGCCGCCGTTCTTTTTCAGCCATTTGAAAACCAGACCCGACAGATACCAGGCAAAGGTCGGCGGGGTGTTAAACATAGAATCGTTGTCGTTTAACACGGTGTAATCGAGGATCGAAGGACAGGCGACGTGCGCTTTGCCCAGCAGATCTTCACGCACGATCACCAGCGTCAGCCCGGCCGGGCCGATATTTTTTTGCGCACCGGCGTAGATCACACCAAAGCGGCTCACATCCAGCGGTGTGGAGAGAATGGTCGAGGATAAATCCGCCGTTACCACGACATCACTGCCAAAATCTGGCGTTTCGTGAATGGCGATACCGTCGATGGTTTCGTTCGGGCAGTAATGCAGATAGGCGGCATTGTCAGAGAGCTGCCAGTCACGCATCGGCTTCACAGCGCGCAGGCCGTCAACAGTGGTTTTGGCATCAATGACGTTTGGCGTACAGTATTTTTTCGCTTCTTTTACCGCGCTCGCTGCCCAGTAACCGGCATCAACGTAATCAGCCGTGGTTTTATCACCGAGCAAATTGAGCGGTATACCGGCGAACTGACCACGCCCGCCGCCATGACAGAATAAAACTTTATAGTTTGAGGGGATGTTCAGCAGATCGCGAAAATCCTGTTCTGCCTCTTCAGCAACCTGAATAAATTCTTTTCCACGGTGGCTGATTTCCATTACCGATGTGCCAAGACCGTTCCAGTCGCACAACTCCTGTTGCGCCTGTTTGAGCACCTCTGCCGGTAAAACTGCCGGACCTGAACTGAAATTAAAGACCTGAGCCATTTCCCCTCACCACGCTGATAGCAATAAGTAATTCCTGTGACATCGGTTTTACCATTCAGTGACCGGTGTCGCAACGGGTAATGGCGGGCGGCCCGGAATTGTGCACCACATCACATAGCACAATGTCCGGGCTGGCTGACTGCTGCTGGATAAAAACGCTGTCAGGTGATGCGGAGCGCGCGGCTTGCTTTCGACCATTCAGGATGCGCGCAGCGTGGGCACATCAACCGCTGACCCGCTTTCATTGTGATGACCTCGCTGCAACGGACGCAGGCATAATCATCGTCATCAGGAATGGTAGTAAAACGCGGGTTCCACTCCGGCGGCAGAATACACAGACCAGGCCGCACTTCGTCGTCAGGGTAATAATAGAGACTGATCTGTCCGTTGGTTTCCATGATCGCCAGTTTAACCTGCCCCAGCTGTTCGACGCCGTTAACGCGCAACTCCATAAAAAACTCGAATTCCGTAAGGTTTTCTTTTTGCAGTTTTTCCCACGCCAGCTCGCCCTCTTCGATGACAATCACCGCTTTACCTTCCAGCAGATCCTCTAACTTTTCGCTGTGGGCCATCAGCCACATCACCAGCCGGTAGAGCGCCGCCAGCGAAACAAACACGATAAATACCGGCAGCATAGGAACGTCATCGTAAAATGCCACGTCCCCTGCCGCTGAGCCGAGCGTCAAAATAATGAGCACTTCGAACAGCGACATCTGCCTGACGCCACGACGCCCGGTAAGTTTAAGAAACAGGAAAACCAGCACAAAGGTATAGAGGCTGCGCAGTGCCACTTCGCCCAGAAATTCCATCGGCACCTTGTCGAGCATCATGCGGTGAAGATCAAACGCTTTCATTTTATTCATCCTGAACAGTAGGTTACTGCCTATAAGCATAGTGGGGAGTTTTATTTTTGCCGCCCGGCTTACTTAGATAGCGCCTGTCACGCAAAACCCGTATCATTGCGCGCTTTCCGTACGAATAAAGTGAAGACAATGACGCAAACATTTATCCCCGGCAAAGATGCCGCCCTGGAAGATTCCATCGCCCGCTTCCAGCAAAAACTGCTCGATCTCGGCTTCGATATTGAAGAAGCGTCCTGGCTGAATCCGGTTCCGAACGTCTGGTCTGTGCATATCCGGGATAAAGCCTGCTCACTGTGCTTTACCAACGGTAAAGGCGCGACAAAAAAAGCCGCGCTGGCGTCCGCGCTGGGCGAATATTTTGAACGTCTGTCCACCAACTATTTCTTTGCCGATTTCTGGCTTGGCGATGCTATCGCTAATGGCCCGTTCGTTCACTACCCTAACGAGAAATGGTTCCCGCTGCCGGAAGATGACGAGCTGCCGGAAGGTATTCTTGATACCCGCCTGCGTGCCTTCTACGATCCGGAAAACGAACTGACGGCCAGCATGCTGATCGATTTGCAGTCCGGCAATGAAGATCGCGGCATCTGTGGTTTGCCGTTCACCCGTCAGTCCGATCAGCAGACGGTTTATATTCCGATGAACATCATCGGCAACCTGTACGTTTCCAACGGCATGTCCGCAGGCAACACCGCGAACGAAGCCCGCGTACAGGGTCTGTCTGAGGTATTTGAGCGCCATATCAAAAACCGCATTATTGCCGAAAGCATCAGCCTGCCGGAGATCCCGGCTGAGGTGCTGGCACGCTATCCGGGCGTAGTGGCATCCATTGAAACGCTGGAAGCAGAAGGTTTCCCGATTTTTGCCTATGACGCCTCGCTGGGCGGTAAATACCCGGTGATCTGCGTGGTGCTGTTTAACCCGGCTAACGGCACCTGCTTCGCCTCTTTCGGCGCGCATCCGGACTTTGGTGTCGCCCTTGAGCGTACCGTGACCGAGCTGTTGCAGGGTCGTGGCCTGAAAGATCTTGATGTCTTCACCCCGCCGACCTTCGATGATGAAGAGGTGGCTGAGCATGCGAACCTCGAAACGCATTTTATCGATTCCAGCGGTCTGATCTCCTGGGATATGTTCAAGCAGGACGCGGATTATCCGTTCGTAGACTGGAGCTTTGCCGGCACCACCGAAGAAGAGTTTGCCACGCTGATGGCAATCTTTAAGGCGGAAGATAAAGAAGTCTATATCGCCGACTACGAGCACCTGAGCGTGTATGCCTGCCGCATCATCGTGCCGGGGATGTCCGATATTTATCCGGCGGAAGATCTGTGGCTGGCGAATAACAGCATGGGCGCGCACCTGCGTGAAACCCTGCTGGCGTTGCCGGGCAGTGCGTGGGAAAAAGAAGATTATCTGAATCTCATTGCCCAACTGGATGAAGAAGGCCATGACGATTTTACCCGTGTGCGCGAACTGCTGGGGATTGCTACCGGAAAAGACAACGGCTGGTATACCCTGCGCATCGGTGAGCTGAAAGCGATGCTGGCGCTGGCCGGCGGTGACATTGAGCAGGCGCTGATCTGGACAGAATGGACGATGGAGTTTAACGCCTCGATCTTTACGCCAGAACGTGCCAATTACTACCGCTGCCTGCAGACATTGCTGCTGCTGGCGCAGGAAGAAGAGCGTGAGCCATTACAGTATCTGCACGCTTTCGTTCGTATGTACGGCGCTGAAGCGGTAGAAGCTGCCAGCGCGGCAATGAGCGGCGAAGCGCCGTTCTATGGCTTGCAGGCCGCTGATGGCACGCTGACCACCTTCCCGGCGCATCAGTCATTGCTGCAGGCGTATGAGAAACTGCAGCGTGCGAAAGCGGCGTACTGGCCAAAATAAGCGCAAATAACATTACAACCTGTAGGCGTAAGCCCGGGTTCAGGCTATATTACGGGGCGATTTGATCGCCCCGTTTTTTTTATTATTTTGTCATGCACATCAATTGTAATAATTAAGTTAACTATGGGTGAATATAATTATGTTTATCCAGGTTAAATTGTTACTTTTTGAGGTAATTACTCCATATTAATTAACTGTTCTTGGGGAGCCAACATAAAATATTTCAACACTTTTTATAAACTTTAAACTTTATTTTTATTTTGATAATCAACAAGTTACTCCGTATTAGCTGAAAAACCATGCGATTTACGGGCCTATAAGCCAGGCGAGATATGATCCATATCAATTTCTCTTCTATAATGCTTTGTTAGTATCTCGTCGCCGACTTAATAAAGAGAGAGTTAGTGTGAAAGCTGACAACCCTTTTGATCTATTGCTACCAGCTGCTATGGCGAAAGTTGCCGAAGAAGCCGGTGTCTATAAAGCAACGAAACATCCGCTGACCACCTTCTACCTGGCGATCACGGCGGGCGTATTCATCTCCATCGCTTTTGTGTTTTACATCACTGCCACGACCGGCACCGCGGAGGTACCCTTCGGGATTGCCAAGCTGATTGGCGGCATATGTTTCTCACTCGGGCTGATCCTGTGCGTCATCTGCGGCGCCGACCTGTTTACGTCAACTGTTCTGATTGTCGTGGCGAAAGCCAGCGGACGCATTACCTGGGGCCAGCTTGCCCGCAACTGGGTAAACGTTTATGTCGGCAACCTGATTGGTGCGCTATTATTCGTACTGTTGATGTGGTTATCTGGTGAATATATGGTCGCTAACGGTGGCTGGGGACTGAACCTCCTGCAAACCGCCGATCATAAAATGCATCACACTTTTGTCGAAGCCGTGGCTCTTGGGATCCTGGCAAACCTGATGGTCTGTCTGGCGGTATGGATGAGTTACTCCGGCCGTAGCCTGATGGACAAAGCGTTAATCATGGTTCTGCCCGTCGGCATGTTTGTCGCCAGCGGCTTTGAGCACAGTATTGCAAATATGTTTTTGATCCCGCTGGGTATCGTAATTCGTCATTTTGCAGCGCCGGAGTTCTGGACCGCGATCGGTTCCACTCCAGAAAGTTTTTCTCACCTGACAGTGATGAACTTCATAACAGATAACCTGATCCCCGTAACAATCGGGAACATTATCGGTGGGGGTTTACTTGTTGGGTTGACATACTGGGTCATTTACCTGCGTGGCGACGACCATCATTAATGGTTGCCTCAGGCAGTAAATAAAAAATCCACTTAAGAAGGTAGGTATCATATGTCCGAGCTTAATGAAAAGTTAGCCACAGCCTGGGAAGGTTTTGCGAAAGGTGACTGGCAGAACGAAGTCAACGTACGCGACTTTATCCAGAAAAACTACACGCCTTATGAGGGTGACGAATCCTTCCTGGCCGGCGCCACAGAAGCTACTACTTCGCTTTGGGACAAAGTGATGGAAGGCGTGAAGCTGGAAAACCGCACTCACGCGCCTGTTGATTTCGACACCTCTCTGGCCTCCACCATTACTTCTCATGATGCTGGCTACATCAACAAAAACCTTGAGAAAATCGTTGGTCTGCAGACTGAAGCGCCTCTGAAACGTGCGATCATCCCGTTCGGCGGCATTAAAATGGTTGAAGGTTCATGCAAAGCGTATAACCGCGAGCTGGACCCGATGCTGAAGAAAATCTTCACTGAATACCGTAAAACGCACAACCAGGGCGTGTTTGATGTTTACACCAAAGACATCCTGAACTGCCGTAAATCCGGTGTTCTGACCGGTCTGCCGGATGCATATGGCCGTGGCCGTATCATCGGTGACTACCGTCGCGTTGCGCTGTACGGCATCGACTTCCTGATGAAAGACAAATATGCCCAGTTCCTGTCCCTGCAGGACAAACTGGAAAACGGCATTGATCTGGAAGCAACTATCCGTCTGCGTGAAGAAATCGCCGAGCAGCACCGTGCTCTGGGCCAGATCAAAGAGATGGCAGCTAAATACGGCTGCGACATTTCTGCTCCGGCAAAAAATGCGCAAGAAGCGGTACAGTGGACTTACTTCGGCTACCTGGCTGCAGTGAAATCCCAGAACGGCGCAGCAATGTCCTTCGGTCGTGTGTCTACCTTCCTCGACGTGTACTTTGAGCGTGACCTGAAAGCAGGCAAAATCACCGAACAAGACGCACAGGAACTGATTGACCACCTGGTCATGAAACTGCGTATGGTTCGCTTCCTGCGTACCCCTGAGTATGATGAACTGTTCTCTGGTGACCCGATTTGGGCAACCGAATCTATCGGCGGTATGGGCGTTGATGGCCGTACGCTGGTAACCAAAAACAGCTTCCGTTTCCTGAACACTCTGTACACCATGGGTCCGTCTCCGGAACCAAACATCACCGTACTGTGGTCAGAAAAACTGCCGATGGCCTTCAAAAAATACGCAGCGAAAGTATCTATCGATACCTCCTCCCTGCAGTATGAAAACGATGACCTGATGCGTCCTGACTTCAACAACGACGACTACGCGATCGCTTGCTGCGTAAGCCCGATGGTTGTTGGTAAGCAAATGCAGTTCTTCGGTGCTCGCGCTAACCTCGCGAAAACCATGCTGTACGCTATCAACGGCGGCGTTGATGAAAAAATGAAAATCCAGGTGGGTCCGAAGTCTGAACCGATCAAAGGCGATGTCCTGAACTTCGACGAAGTGCTGGAACGTATGGATCACTTCATGGACTGGCTGGCTAAACAGTACGTTACCGCACTGAACATCATCCATTACATGCACGACAAGTACAGCTACGAAGCCTCTCTGATGGCGCTGCACGACCGTGACGTTATCCGCACCATGGCGTGTGGTATCGCAGGTCTGTCCGTGGCGGCTGACTCCCTGTCTGCAATCAAATATGCGAAAGTCACCCCGGTACGTGATGAAGACGGTCTGGCGATCGACTTCAAAATCGAAGGTGAATACCCGCAGTTTGGTAACAACGATGCGCGCGTAGATGACCTGGCGGTTGACCTGGTTGAACGTTTCATGAAGAAAATTCAGAAACTGACCACCTACCGTAACGCTATCCCGACGCAGTCTGTTCTGACCATCACCTCTAACGTTGTGTATGGTAAGAAAACCGGTAACACCCCTGATGGTCGTCGTGCTGGCGCGCCGTTCGGACCAGGTGCTAACCCGATGCACGGCCGTGACCAGAAAGGTGCTGTTGCCTCTCTGACCTCCGTTGCTAAACTGCCGTTCGCTTACGCTAAAGATGGTATCTCTTACACCTTCTCTATCGTACCGAATGCGCTGGGTAAAGATGACGAAGTGCGTAAAACCAACCTGGCAGGCCTGATGGATGGTTACTTCCATCACGAGTCCACCATCGAAGGCGGTCAGCACCTGAACGTAAACGTCATGAACCGTGAAATGCTGCTCGACGCGATGGAAAACCCGGAAAAATATCCGCAGCTGACCATCCGTGTTTCCGGCTACGCGGTACGTTTTAACTCCCTGACTAAAGAACAGCAGCAGGACGTTATTACCCGTACCTTCACTCAGACCATGTAATTTCATGTCTGACTGAAAAAGCGTACAATAAAGGCTCCACTTATGTGGGGCCTTTTTAACAGCTTTCCCTCTCCAACGAGCCTGCTTTGCCAAGCGTCTTTTCAGGCCATTGCCAAAACAGACTTAACACAGCCGGATTGAGCTGTGCAATACAAGCCCAGGATGGGCTACACCTGGAGATACATCGCAATGTCAGTGATCGGTCGAATTCACTCCTTTGAATCCTGTGGCACCGTAGATGGTCCCGGCATTCGCTTTATTACCTTCTTCCAGGGCTGCCTGATGCGCTGCCTGTACTGCCATAACCGTGACACCTGGGATACCCACGGCGGTAAAGAAGTGACGGTGGAAGAGCTGATGAAAGAAGTGGTGACCTATCGCCACTTTATGAACGCGTCCGGCGGCGGCGTTACCGCATCGGGCGGCGAGGCCATTCTCCAGGCTGAATTTGTTCGTGACTGGTTCCGCGCCTGTCACAAGGAAGGTATTCATACCTGCCTCGATACTAACGGCTTTGTGCGTCGCTACGATCCTGTCATTGATGAACTGCTGGACGTTACCGACCTGGTGATGCTCGATCTTAAACAAATGAACGATGAGATCCACCAGAACCTGGTCGGCGTCTCCAATCACCGGACGCTCGAGTTTGCGCGCTATCTTTCGAAGAAAAATATTAAGGTCTGGATCCGCTATGTTGTGGTGCCGGGCTGGTCAGACGATGATGATTCCGCCCACCGTTTAGGTGAATTCACGCGCGATATGGGTAACGTCGAAAAAATCGAACTGCTGCCCTATCACGAGCTGGGCAAACATAAATGGGTGGCGATGGGTGAAGAGTACAAACTTGATGGCGTACACCCACCTAAAAAAGAGACCATGGAACGCGTAAAAGGCATTCTTGAGCAGTATGGTCACAAGGTCATGTACTGATCGCGTAAGAGCAGTAATAAGCCCGGTGCCGCAAAGCCACCGGGCTTTTTTATTTATTCGAACACACCGTTAATCACTGCCGTCACAATGGCAGTACTGAGCGCAATCAATACCAGATCGTCACCAGCGATACGCCATTCATAACCCGGATAAGACGGCAATTGTCCCAGCATTGAAGCCGGCACCATTTTTTTGGCAATACCCGGCGGCAATGGCTTACCGCGCGCCAGATTTTTGGCGATGCCGGGTGGCAGTGAATCGTAGCCTGTCAGGCCATAATTAACGGCCAGCGAACGGGCGCGATCGTAACTCAGCCGGACAGAGACATCATCACTGACATTTTTCTTGTCTGCCTTGCCCTGATTGCCGTGCTCCGCATGACCATGATTACCACTGTTGCCATGATTTCCCCCATGGTTACCATTTCCGGGGTTCGCCATAACAGGCGCGGAAATAAAACTCAGGGATAACACGACTGCCAGCGTGAGCGTATTAAAACGACGTAGATGCATAATTGCCGCCTTAGAGAGGAGTAAACGCAGGGGTAATTATCGTCCGTTCCGCTTAACAAAAACAGTAAATAAATCCTGGAAAGAAGACGTAAAAAAAGCCTGTCGTGGACAGGCTTTTTTATTTATCAGGCATGAGCCACTGGCGTCGGATGCTGACCTGCTTTGCGCAGCAGCATCAGCAAATAGATAAAGGAGACGCTGGCGATCATGATAAACAGTAAGTTGTCGGAATAACTTTGCATCAGCATGGCGGTAAAGGTCGGGCCAAACAGACTGCCGACGGTATAGCTGAGCAGAAGCGCCTGATTCATTGCCACCAGTTGATGATGTTCGACCTTTTCACAGGCCCAGGCCATCGCCACCGGATAGAGCGTAAAACCGGCCGCACCCAGAACGAACAGTGCCGGTGCCATCGCAGCATTGCTGAGCATGGCGAAACATCCCATGATCACCACAAAAACTTGTACGCGTAATACCAGCAGACGACCAAAGCGATCCGCCAGCCGACCAATCGGCCACTGCCCGACGATACCGGCGCTGACCATCACAGCCATCCAGAAACCAATGCCCGCATCGCTCACACCGCGGTGGTTCAGCCAGAGGGGCATCAGACCATACAGTGAACCCAGCACGATGCCGGAGATAATACAGCCATTAACGCCCAGGCGCGCCTGACGCAGACGCAACATTGGCCAGACGCTGGTGGCTTCCTGATGTTCACTGTTCTGATCGACAATGCGGGTAAACACCAGTGGCAGGATCGCGGCCAGCACAATACCCGTCACCCATGGCAATACATGCATCAGTTCGGTCGAAAGCTTGCTGACCATCAGCTGTCCCAGCACCGTACCGATATAATAAACCATCATATAAGCGGCCAGCAGACGGCCACGATTGCGTGAAGTGCCGCTGCACATCAGCGCACTTTCCACCACCACCCAGATCATGGCGCAGCCAATACCGGCGATAAAGCGCCATAGCATCCAGTTCCAGAAGCCCACCATCAGGCCGAGGCCGACACAGCCGCTGGCGAACACCAGCGATGCAATGTAGTAGCTACGGTTAAACCCCATGCGTTTAATCAGACGCCCGGTCAGCAGGGTACCGACAAGATTGCCGGTAAAAAAGGCGGAGCCGACCATACCAACCTGCCACACCGGAAGGTTTTCATGGGCGAGCCAAAGCGGGACGAGCGTGTTCAGCGTTGCGATCGCCAGCGTCAGCATTAACAGGCCGCAGAGCAGTAACAGCACCGGCCGGGTATAAGTAAACATGGATGAAAAACCGTGAGGGTGATCAGAATTCGAGCGCATCATGCCACCGGCAAAAACTTTGTCAATCTACGGAAAATGGCACAGTGAGTGTTTTTGAGGGCGTCGATTGAATTTACTCATCCAACGCAACGGGTAAGGCGTGAGGAAAGTGAATAGCTTGATGTTTTATATGAATTATTTCTGACATCAGGCATTACATTCGGTCGAAATATTTCATGGTAGAAAACCGCTAAAACCAAGGGGGGTGTGCCCCCCGGTTTTAGCGTCGATCACTCAGCCAGCTACCGCCATGCCGACCGTCATGTGTAAACCATAAAAAATGCCGCGCGCGATCAACTCGCCTGCCAGCACCAGCACAAATGCCACCGACAGTAGCGGCACGGCAGGCTGGCGGTTTTTAAGCTGCGGGATGATCCACATCGCCAGGGCCACCAGTAGCAACACCACGCGCCATGCCATCAGGGTGCCATACGCTGGCACCAGCGTTGCCGCCTGCTGAACGGAGCTGGAAATACCTGCCAGTTCGTTGCCCTGCATCAGGCCAGCGACAAGGCTGATCATCAATGCCAGTAACGTCACCATCGGCAAACCGCGCATTGCACAGGCCTGAAAACCGGCCGCTCGCAGCAGCAGATAGCCCAGCAGCGGACCCGCAATCAGCATGGTCAGGAAAAAGCCCAGCGGCGTCCACAGGCTAAACCAGGTGGGAATGGTGTCGATGCTGTCGTAGACCCGTGCCATCATCCAGACAAATACCAGCCCCAGTAACGCCGTCACTACCAGCCAGACACGTAACAGCGCGTGCGGCATCTTATTCACCATCGCCAGGAGCCAGCCCACACCGCCCACGGTAAAGAACAGCGCACCGCTGGCGATTTCATTGCTGAGTGCCGAGTGACCAACGCGATTTAACGCATTGAAGGCGCGCAGTGGCGATCCCAGATGCAGAGTCGAGGCCACAAACGCCAGCCCCATTAATATCCACAGACCGACCATAGCGGTGATGATCCGTTGCCGTTGTGTCGAGGTCATTTCACTGCGCAGCAGCGCGATGGCGAGTACGATAAATCCTCCCACCACACACTGACCGAACACGGTAAAAATCATTAGCGGCCATTCATGCCATCCGTTGCCCATTTCACACCTCCTGCGGGTTGGCCAGAAAGCCGGTCTTGTCCCCGGTCGGGCGGCTATTGGCGTTAGGTTTGATCACGATATTCGGGCGGGTAAAACGCCCGGACGGCAGCGGAGCCACCGCATCCAGCGTGCCGTACTTTTTACGCAGCTCGTCGATGGGCGCAAAATCCAGCGCGCGCAACGGGCAGGACTCGACGCAGATCGGTTTTTTGCCCTCCGCCACGCGTGAGTGGCAGCCGTCGCATTTTGTCATGTGGCCTTTGGCGGCGTTGTACTGCGGCGCGCCGTACGGACAGGCCATGTGACAGTAGCGGCAGCCGATGCAGACGTCTTCATTGACCACCACAAAGCCGTCGTCGCGCTTGTGCATCGCCCCGCTGGGGCAGACTTTGGTGCAGGCCGGATCTTCGCAGTGGTTGCAGGCAATCGACAGGTAATACGCAAATACGTTCTGCTGCCAGACGCCGTTGTCCTCCTGCCAGTCTCCGCCCGCGTATTCATAAATGCGCCGGAAACTGACGTCCGGGGTCAGATCTTTGTAATCTTTGCAGGCCAGCTCGCAGGTTTTGCACCCGGTGCAGCGGCTGGAATCAATATAAAAGCCGTACTGAGTTGTCATGGGTTACTCCTTAAACCTTCTCGACCTGGACGAGGTTGCTGTGCGATGGGTTACCTTTCGCCAGCGGTGACGGGCGCTGCGTGGTCAGCACGTTGATGCAGCCACCTTTGTCGATGCCCTTACCATCCGGGTCATACCAGGCTCCCTCCCCTAAGGCCACGACGCCGGGAAGAATGCGCGGTGTGACTTTCGCTTCGATATGCACTTCACCGCGGCCATTGAAAATACGCACCTTGTCGCCGCTGGTGATGCCACGCTGTTTCGCGTCGAGCGGGTTGATCCACATCTCCTGCCGGCACGCAGCTTTCAGCACATCGACGTTACCGTAGGTGGAGTGAGTGCGGGCTTTGTAGTGGAAACCGGTAAGCTGCAACGGCCATTTCGCGCGCAGCGGATCGTCGTGATGCTCGAAGCCCGGGCTGTACACCGGCAACGGATGGATCACATCACCGTCCGGCAGTTCCCAGTTCGCGGCGATCTCAGCCAATTGCGTAGAATAAATCTCGATTTTACCCGACGGGGTTGTCAGCGGGTTCGCCTGCGGATCGTTGCGGAACGCCTGATAGGCCACGTGATGCCCCTCAGGATCGCGCTGTTTGAAGATGCCCTGCGCGCGGAATTCCTCAAAAGTGGGCAACGCCGGGATCGATGCACGGGACTGTTCATAGAGATGGCGCAACCAGCCTTCCTGCGTACGTCCTTCGGTAAACTGCGCCTCAACGCCCATGCGTTTTGCCAGCTCCGTTGTCATCTCATAAATGGTTTTGCATTCAAACAGCGGTGAGATGGCCTGATCCGCAAAGATCACGTAGTCCATGTTGCCGCAGGAGGCATCCAGCGCGAAGTCCATCTGCTCTGATGCCGTGCAATCCGGCAGGATAACATCGGCATACTTCGCCGAGGCGGTCATGTGGCAGTCCACCACCACAATCAGCTCGCATTTTTTATCATCCTGTAAAATTTCATGCGTGCGGTTGATGTCCGAATGCTGGTTGATCAGGCAGTTACCGGCATAGTTCCAGATCATTTTGATCGGCACATCGAGCTTGTCTTTGCCCCGCACGCCATCGCGGGTGGCGGTCATTTCCGGTCCGCGTTCAATGGCATCGGTCCACATGAACATGGAGATGCTGGTCTGTACCGGATTTTCGAGGGTAGGCATACGTTCAAACGGCATCGAATAAGCGCCTTCACGCGCGCCGCTGTTCCCACCATTGATCCCCACATTACCGGTCAGCAGCGGCAGCATGGCAATGGCACGGGACACCAGTTCGCCATTTGAATGGCGCTGCGGGCCCCAGCCCTGCGAGATAAAGGCCGGTTTCGCCATGGCGATTTCGCGCGCCAGCTTCACGATGCGGGCAGCCGGAATACCGGTAATGGCCGCCGCCCATTCCGGCGTTTTGGCGATACCGTCACTGCCATTGCCCTGGATGTAGGCTTTGTAATGCCCGTTTGCCGGGGCGCCTTCCGGTAACGTGGTTTCATCGTAGCCCACGCAGTATTTATCGAGGAAAGGCTTATCCACGAGATTTTCATCGATCATCACCCAGGCAAGCGCCGATACCAGCGCCGCATCGGTTCCCGGGCGAATGGGGATCCATTCGTCTTCACGGCCCGCCCCGGTGTCGGTATAGCGCGGATCGATGATAATCATGCGCGCCTTTGATTTTTCCCGCGCCTGCTCGACATAGTAGGTCACCCCGCCGCCGCTCATGCGCGTCTCACCGGGGTTATTGCCAAACAGCACTACCAGCTGGCTGTTTTCAATATCCGACGGGCTGTTGCCGTCGGCCCAGCCGCCATAGGTGTAATTCAGACCCGCCGCGATTTGGGCAGTGGAATAGTCACCATAATGATTCAGGTAGCCACCGCAGCAGTTCATCAGGCGGGCGATCAGCGTTTTACCGGGTGGCCATGAGCGCGTCATCGTGCCGCCGAGCGTGCCGGTGCCGTAGTTCAGGTAGATGGACTCATTGCCGTAATCTTTGATCAGGCGCTGCATGGTGCCGGCGATGGTGTCAAAAGCCTCATCCCAGCTGATGGGTTCAAACTTCCCTTCCCCACGTTTGCCCACGCGTTTCATCGGCTGTTTCAGGCGATCCGGATTGTAGACGCGGCGACGCATTGACCGTCCACGCAGACAGGCGCGCACCTGATGCAGCCCGTCGTAGTTGTCATCACCGGTATTGTCGGTTTCGACATACTTAATTTTGCCGTCCACCACATGCATGCGTAACGGGCAGCGGCTGCCGCAGTTGACGGTGCAGGCGCTCCAGACGACTTTCTCAGCAGCAGTGCCGGGCGCAATGGCTTCTGCGGCACGGGCGATACGGGAAAAAGGTAAGCTCAGGGCGCTACTGGCGGCAGCAAGGCCACCGATGGCTGAGGTTTTCATCAGGCTGCGTCGGCTCACCCCGGCATTGAGTAACGCCTCGGGAACAGATATTTTCATAAAGACTCACTTTGATTGCTCACGAAAAAACAATCGCTATATAGTTTTCCATATAACGAATTAACCATTTTTAAGTTTTTTATGCTGCGCTAGTACAAAGTGAGTATTACCCTTTTAACTAAAAGGGTTATTGTTCGGTATCAATGAGGCAATAAAAAAGCGCCCGCAGGCGCTTTAAAACGTGATGTGTGACGCGTGGATCAGCCGATGTACTCAAGGCCATTCATGTACGGACGCAGCACTTCAGGTACTTCGATGCGGCCATCAGCCTGCTGGTAGTTTTCCAGCACGGCGACCAGCGTACGACCAACCGCCAGACCCGAACCGTTCAGCGTGTGCACCAGACGGGTTTTCTTGTCGGTTTTGCTGCGGCAGCGTGCCTGCATACGACGCGCCTGGAAATCGCCCACGTTAGAGCAGGAGGAGATCTCACGATAGGTGTTCTGCGCCGGGATCCACACTTCAAGATCGTAGGTTTTGCAGGCACCAAAGCCCATGTCGCCGGTACACAGGATGACCTTACGGTACGGCAGGCCGAGCAGCTGCAACACTTTTTCCGCGTGACCGGTCATCTCTTCCAGCGCGTCCATGGAGTCTTCCGGACGAACGATCTGCACCATTTCAACTTTATCGAACTGGTGCATACGGATCAGACCGCGGGTATCGCGGCCATAAGATCCGGCTTCAGAGCGGAAGCACGGGGTATGCGCGGTCATTTTGATCGGCAGCGCGTCTTCGTCGATGATCTCATCGCGAACCAGGTTAGTCAGCGGCACTTCAGCGGTCGGGATCAGGGCATAGTTGCTGCTGTCTGCTTCTTCGTCCAGCGGACGAGTATGGAACAGATCGCCGGCAAATTTCGGCAGCTGCCCCGTACCGTAGAGGGTGTCGTGGTTAACCAGATACGGCACGTAGTTCTCGCTGTAGCCGTGCTGTTCGGTATGCAGATCCAGCATGAACTGGGCAAGAGCGCGGTGCATACGCGCGATCTGACCTTTCATCACGACAAAGCGTGAACCGGTCAGTTTAACCGCCGCGGCAAAATCCAGGCCGCTGTGCATTTCACCCAGCGTCACGTGATCGCGAACCTCGAAATCGAAGGTGCGCGGCGTACCCCAGCGGCTGACTTCGACGTTATCATTCTCGTCGCGGCCAATGGGTGCATCGTCATGGGGAATGTTCGGGATCGCCAGCGCAATATCACGGATTTCTGCCAGCAGAGTTTCCAGCTCGGCCTTCGCCGCATCCAGTTCTTCACCCAGCTTATTCACTTCCAGGCGTAATGGCTCGATGTCTTCCCCGCGCGCTTTCGCCTGGCCAATGGATTTCGATCGCGAGTTACGCTCCGCCTGCAGGTTTTCCGTATTAACCTGCAGAACTTTACGACGCTCTTCAAGAGCGCGCAGTTTATCAACATCCAGCTTAAAGCCCCGGCGTGCCAGTTTTTCTGCGACTGCGTCTGGCTCGGTACGCAGCAGATTGGGATCGAGCATGCTTATCCTGTGCTTATCGAATTGAAAATTAGAGGAAGTGGCCACAGCCTGCAGCCACCAGAATCATCAATAACCTTACCGCAACGCCTCAGTTAGCGATAGCGTTTTGTGGGGCTTTTATGATCCTGTTCAGCCAGCCAGGCGAGCTTTTCGCCAATCTTGCCTTCAAGACCTCTGTTTGTCGGGTGATAATAGCGCGTTTGTGCTATTTCTTCGGGGAAATAGACCTCGCCCGCCGCGTAGGCATTGGCTTCGTCATGGGCATAACGATACTGCTGACCGTAGCCTAACTCTTTCATCAGTTTGGTCGGTGCATTGCGCAGATGATCGGGCACGTCATAATCGGGACGTTCACGCGCATCGGCCATCGCTGCCTTAAACGCGGTATACACGGCATTACTTTTTGGCGCGCAGGCCAGATAGACGATCGCCTGAGCGATAGCACGCTCGCCCTCGGCAGGCCCGACGCGGGTAAAGCAATCCCAGGCAGAGAGCGCCACCTGCATCGCCCGCGGATCGGCGTTACCGACATCCTCAGACGCAATAGCCAGGCAGCGGCGGGCAACATAGAGCGGATCGCCACCGGCGGTAATAATACGGGCGTACCAGTACAGGGCTGCATCTGGCGCGCTGCCGCGCACCGATTTATGCAACGCAGAAATGAGATCGTAAAAGCGGTCGCCTTTATTATCAAAGCGCGCGCTGCGCTCACCGGCAATTTCCGTCAGCAACGCCGGTTTTAACACGCGCTTGCCGCTGGCATCCACTTCGGCCATATCAGACATCATTTCCAGGGTGTTCAGCGCCCGACGCGCATCGCCGTTAACCAATTCGGCAATGGCTTTGCGGGTCTCGTCCGGTAACACAATATTCTGTCCGCCGTAACCCCGCGCCTTATCCGTCATCGCCTGGTTTAAGACTTCTTCAATGTCTTCAACGGTCAGGGATTTGAGCAGGTAAACACGCGCACGAGAGAGCAGCGCGGAATTGAGTTCGAACGAGGGGTTTTCGGTGGTGGCGCCGATAAAGGTGATAGTGCCGTCTTCGATATGCGGCAGGAAGGCATCCTGCTGACTTTTATTGAACCGGTGCACTTCGTCCACAAACAGGATGGTGCGACGCCCGGCATTGCGGCTCTGACGCGCGCGCTCGATCGCTTCACGGATCTCTTTCACGCCGGAGGTGACGGCAGAGATACGCTCGACGTCGGCGTCGGCATAACGTCCGATGACTTCCGCCAGCGTCGTCTTACCGGTGCCGGGCGGTCCCCACAGGATCATGGAGTGTAGATGCCCGGCTTCAATTGCGCGCGGTAACGGTTTACCGGCCGCCAGCAGATGCTGCTGACCAATATACTGCGCTAAATTTTCTGGCCGCATACGGGCGGCCAGAGGTTGAAACGTATTATCGGAAAAATCGAGCGTCAGATTTCCCACTCATGCCTCTACTTACGTTGGTCATCCACCGTCACGCCCTGCGGCGGGGTAAAGGTGAACTTCGACGGATCGACGGCCCCGTTCTGCTGGGATTTCAGTTGATAGCTGCTGCGCTGATCGTCCTGTTCCACGGCGCTGAACTGATTAATGGTGCCGTTCTGGCTGACGTTAATGGTGAACTGCTTCAGGTTGCCGTTATTGCCTTTTGGCACCAGCACAAAGTCGTCACCATTCTGTTTAATATTATACTGCTGCCAGTCGCTTGCCTGGTTACGGGCAATCAGCATAAACGGCGTATTGCCGGTGGCAGAGCTAAGGTTAGTGGCTGTTGCCTGCTCAACAAACGGATTGTAGAACCACAATGTTTTACCGTCGGACACCAGAATGCTCTCGTCCGGCTGCGTCATGTGCCAGTTAAACAGGTTCGGGCGTTTCACCCATAAATCCCCCTGTCCTTCCTGCACCGCAGCGCCGCTGCCATCGGTTACTTTCTGCGTAAAGGTGGCGTGGAAGCTGCTGACCTTGTCCAGACGGTTTTTCAGGTCGCCCGCGGCGTCAGCCCAGACGCTGCTGGTTGCGAAGGAAGTCAGTAATGCACAGGTGATGGCAATTTTTTTCATTGTTATTCCTTAAGTACGTCACTCCCCATCCGGGAGACTCTTCTGTCACTCACTGTAGGCCTGACGGAACGGCAGTGACAGAGGAAAAGACTGATTTTTCGTTCGTTTACCCAACTTTGCAATCAAGGGGTTAATCAAACGGCGGCGGTGCCAGCACTTCGCGGTTACCGTTATGGCCCTGCTCGCTGACAATGCCCTGCGCTTCCATTTGCTCAATAATTCGTGCCGCGCGGTTATAGCCGATACGGAACTGACGCTGCACGCCGGAGATGGACGCCTTGCGTTTTTCAGTCACGAAATTCACCGCCTGATCGAACAGCGGATCCAGCTCTTCACCACCATCAAATCCGCCCGCGCCGCCTTCACTTTCCGCATCGGAGGTAATGCCTTCGATGTATTTCGGTCGTCCGCGTGCTTTCCAGTCCTGCACTACCGCATGAACTTCTTCATCACGCACAAAGGCCCCGTGGACACGCACCGGCGCTGACGAGGAGTTAGGCCCGGAATAGAGCATATCCCCCATGCCTAACAGCGATTCCGCGCCGGACTGATCCAGAATGGTACGGGAGTCAATTTTGCTCGAAACGGTAAAGGCGATACGCGTCGGAATGTTGGCTTTAATAAGGCCGGTGATCACGTCCACCGACGGACGCTGGGTGGCCAGGACAAGGTGAATACCTGCTGCACGCGCTTTTTGCGCCAGACGGGCAATCAACTCTTCCACTTTTTTACCCACGGTCATCATCAGGTCAGCGAATTCATCCACCAGCACGACGATATACGGCAGTTTTTCCAGCACCGGATGGGTGGCGTCCATGCTGTCACCTGGCTTCCAGTACGGATCCGGGATCGGACGACCCATACGCGCGGCCTCGGCGATCTTCTCGTTATAACCGGCAAGGTTACGCACGCCGAGGGCCGACATCAGCTTGTAACGTTTTTCCATCTCATTGACGCTCCAGCGCAGCGCGTTGGCGGCGTCCTTCATGTCCGTTACCACTTCGGTCAGCAGATGCGGAATGCCTTCATATACCGACAGCTCCAGCATTTTCGGATCGATCATGATGAATTTCACGTCTTCCGGCTGCGCTTTGTAGAGCATGCTGAGGATCATGGCGTTAACCCCTACCGACTTACCGGAGCCGGTGGTACCGGCCACCAGCAGGTGCGGCATCTTCGCCAGATCGGCAATCACCGGCTCGCCGGAGATATCTTTACCCAGCACCACGGTCAGCGGCGAGGCATTGTCGCGGAATTTATCGCAGTCCAGCACTTCGCGCAGGTAAACGGTCTGACGTTTTTTGTTTGGCAGTTCCAGGCCGACATAAGGTTTGCCAGGGATCACTTCCACCACACGCACGGCCACGGTAGACAGCGAGCGCGCCAGATCGCGGGACAGATTGGAAATACGCGCGGCTTTTACGCCAGGCGCAAGATTCAGTTCAAAGCGGGTTATGACAGGACCTGGTGAGTAGTTCACCACATCGGCTTTGATACGGAAATCATTCAGACGCGCCTCCACCAGGCGGGCCATTTGCTCCAGCGCAAAGGTATCTACCGGCTCCGTCTCGGTTGGCGGCGGCGTCAGTAGATCCAGCGACGGCAAGCGGGTGGTCGGTTTTACCACCGGACGGCTGTCGCCGTTACGCATCAGCAGCGGATGGATCAGGCTGTCCTGCGGGGCAGGCTGCCGCGGTGGCTGGTACTGCGGCGTCGCAGCTGGCTGCTGTTGCGGCTGCTGATATTGCTGCGGCGCCGGTGCAGCAGGCTGCTGGTAGTGCTGCGGTGCAGGGGTAACCGGCTGCTGATACGGTTGTGGTGCCGGCGCCGCTGGCTGCGATTCTGGCATCACGCCAGGCGTGAATAGCGGCTCGCTCGGGCCATCATCAACCAGTGCCTTCATCGGGGAGAAGTCGAAATCTGCTGGTGAGAAAGGCGTTGCCCCGGCGGGTTGCTCGCCCGAATAACGCTGTTGCTGCGTAGCGGCAAACTGGCGCGCCAGTTCCGCTTCTGCAACCGCGTCTTCGTTGACCTCAGGACTGTCCTGATCGTGCTGATACTCGTCGCCGTAGCGACTCTGCTGCGTGGACGCAAACTGGCGGGCCAGTTCATCCTGCTGCATCGCATCGGCCTCGTCCTCATGATCGTAATCCGTTTCACGGGCGCGTTCTTCCGCCATCCGCTGGGAAGGCAGTTTAATACCGTAAGACGCCAGTTCCCGGCGCGTCGGTACACGCACACGGTTAGGACGCGGCAGTTGCGGACCAATGCCCTCTTTAACTTGCGGGCGTGGCGCGCCGCTTCCGGCAAGGCTGAAGACCGGCGCGGCGACAGCGGCACCCGCGGTTGTTGCGTCTTTGAGACTCGCAGCGCCAGGCGTCATTGCCGGCGCAGGATCAGCCGCAGGCATTGCAGGCGCAGGGGTCGACGCGGGTTTTGGTGCAGGCTGTGCAGGTTCCGGGATCGGCTGATACCAGGCGGCGAGCTGCTCGCGTTCTCGGGCGCGCTTCTCTTCTACTTCTTCGAAGTAATACAGCGGCGGACGCGCGGGTTTCACTTCTTCTGGTTCTGGTTCAGGCGCGGGTGCCGGTTCGGGTTCAGCGACCTGAGGTTCCGGTTGCTGCCATGGCTGTTGCAGTTGTGGTTCCGGTTGCTGCCACTGTGGTTGAACCTGTGGCGCCGGCTGCGGTGTTACTGCCGCATAGGTTTCTGGTTCAGGATAGACTGGCGCCTGGGTTGCGTAATGGTCATAGTCGTTAACCGGCGGCTGAGGCGGCTGATAATACGACGGCTCTTCCGGCGCAGCATAGTGTGGGGCAACAGGCTCCGGCCCGGGAGCGGCAACATAAGGCGGCTCAACCACTGGCTGAGACGGTGCCTGCATTACTGGTTCTACGGGCGCACTCCACGCCTGAGTGGCGGTGGTGGCGACGGCAGCCGCGGCAAGCGGCTCGCTGATGCTGTGACCGCTCAGCAGCGGATCGTATTCATCCCACTGCGGCGCACCGGTCGCTTTGTTACTGGAGAACAGCACGTCATCGGCATCGGCAGCGACGCCACGCGCGCTGTACTGAATATCTTCTTCGTCGTCCATCCGGCGACCGGAGAACAGCGCCTCGTCGGTTTTACGCCCTAATGGATTGGCAAATTTTTCGGCAACACGCTTACGACGCGCAAGGGCGCCGCGCATAATGCGCGCCCGGCGGGATTCACGTTGCACCGGGGCAACGTCATCGTCGTAGTCATCTTCCTCGTACTCTTCTTCATCGACCCAGGTGTCGTCACGACGGGTGCGGTTGCTGGCGAACGTCAGGATATTCAGGATCACGCTGCCGATTTTTTCCGCAATGCTGACCCATGACCAGCCGGTAAACAGCGTCAGTCCGGCCCCCCAGATGAAGAGCAGCGCGATAGTGCCGCCGCTGCTGTGCAGTAACGGCATCATCGCCGTGCTGAGCAGGCTACCGATCACGCCGCCAGAGGCGAAATACCAGATATCATCGGCATTAATCGCCGCCAGACCGCAGGACGTGAGCACCAGCGCCAGCACGCCAATCAGACGCAGCGAGACTGCGAAATAGTCAATGTAATCTTCCGTTGCGCGATGACGATACGTAAACCAGCAGGCGCCGATGATGATCACCGGAATGGTGTAAGCCATCACCCCAAAGATAAAGAACAGGGTATCAGCCAGCCAGGCGCCCGGCACACCACCCAGATTATGGATAGGTTCATGCCATGCGGTCTGTGACCAGCTGGGATCGGAAGGGTTAAAGCTGAGTAGTGCCGCCATCAACCAGACGGCAAACAGGGCAACCAGAATCAGCAGTGCTTCGAGTAGCCGACGCCCGCTGCTTAATCTGGTCAGTGTGACTTCTTTGTCTTCAGTATATTCCTGGCTCAAGTAAGGCTCTCCAGGTCCTTGATGCTAAAACGGAGAACAGCGCCAGGTTGCCCCGGCACTGTTGCTGTATGGATTAACAGGAGTGTAATCAAACTACGCCGATAATGCACCTGTTCCGTGTTAGCGCGTCTTAATAACCAGACGATTGCTCTGTTTGACTTCTTCCATAACAACATAGGTACGGGTGTCATTCACGCCTGGCAGACGCAGCAGGGTTTCCCCTAGCAGTTTGCGATAGGCCGACATATCCGGCACGCGTGTTTTCAACAGGTAGTCGAAATCACCGGATACTAAATGACACTCTTGAATTTCTTCAAGTTTTTGTACTGCGGTATTGAACTGCTCGAACACATCCGGCGCGCCACGATTCAGAGTAATCTCAACAAAAACCAGAAGTGATGCATCCAGATAGTGCGGGTTTAACAGTGCTGTGTAGCCCTGAATAAAACCCTGTCTTTCAAGCCGGCGCACGCGCTCAAGGCACGGCGTTGGAGAAAGTCCTACTCGCTTTGAAAGCTCGACGTTAGAAATACGCCCATCCTTTTGCAGCTCGTTAAGAATGTTACGATCGATACGGTCGAGATCTTTCCCAGGGCGCTTCTTGCTATCTACCATTATTATTGTCTCTCTGTATTCCTTCCCTACTCCTGCCTTGACCCTGTGCACTTCACTGTTGAGAGTCTTTGCCCGTCGGTTTATGCATCGCTGATTATTGTTAGTTGCGCTACATATTCCAGGGGTCTGTATTGAGAAGACCGTTGCCAGCGGCAGCGATTAATATCGCGCATGGCGTCTGTCCACGCCGTGCGTCGATTTCAATTGCCCGGTAAAATGGCATTTGCATGCATGAATTTGCGTCATGCGCGAAACACTGCTTTTTTTCTTCCTCGAATGTTTTCGCAAATGCGCAGGGGATTGTCAAAGCAAAACATCTTTTTTTAGTACAACATGCCAGATATTCATCAACACCTCCTGGCAAACCTCATTTTATCGCCTTATAACAGACCGATTTTCAGTAGATTTTGTTATGGATTGTCGTGCTGCGGGCGCTTCATCGGCGACACAAATCATTAACATAGTCGTTGCACCCTTTTTTTACGCCCGTAAATTCCCTACAATCCTGCGCATTGTCCGCTAACTATAATGAGGATCTCATGGGCACGGCTAAACACAGTAAGCTGCTTATCCTTGGTTCTGGCCCTGCGGGTTACACCGCTGCGGTCTACGCTGCACGCGCTAACCTGCACCCGGTACTGATCACCGGTATGGAAAAAGGCGGCCAGCTCACAACCACGACCGAAGTGGAAAACTGGCCTGGCGATCCGCATGATTTAACCGGACCGCTGTTGATGGAGCGCATGCATGAACATGCTGCAAAATTTGAAACGGAAATTTTGTTCGATCACATCAATAAGGTGGATCTGCAAAATCGTCCGTTCCGTCTGACGGGCGATAACGGTGAATACACCTGTGACGCGCTGATCATCGCTACCGGTGCGTCTGCGCGCTACCTCGGGCTGCCGTCGGAAGAAGCATTCAAAGGTCGCGGCGTCTCTGCCTGCGCCACCTGCGACGGTTTCTTCTATCGCAACCAGAAAGTGGCGGTGATTGGCGGCGGTAACACGGCGGTCGAAGAAGCACTGTATCTGGCGAATATCGCCTCTGAAGTGCATCTGATCCATCGCCGCGATACCTTCCGTGCGGAAAAAATTCTTATCAAACGTCTGATGGATAAAGTGGCGAGCGGCAATATCGTGCTGCATACCCATCGTACGCTGGAAGAAGTCACCGGCGACCAGATGGGCGTCAGCGGTCTGCGTCTGCGCGACACCCAGAACAGCGATAACATCGAATCGCTCGAGGTTGCCGGTCTTTTCGTCGCCATCGGACACAGCCCAAACACCGCCATTTTTGACGGTCAACTGGAGCTGGAAAACGGCTACATCAAAGTGCAGTCGGGGATCCACGGCAACGCCACCCAGACCAGCATCCCGGGTGTCTTCGCCGCAGGTGATGTGATGGACCATATCTATCGCCAGGCGATCACCTCCGCCGGAACCGGCTGTATGGCCGCGCTGGATGCCGAGCGTTATCTCGACGGTCTGGCTGAAAACTGTAAATAATTTCAGCGAGTAAGGCACTTAAAGACAAAGTAAATAAGGCGACTATCAGTCGCCTTTCTTTATTCCCCGTTGTAACATTGCCGTGCATAAATTTATGGTCACTTTACCTGCTAAGCGCGCAATGAATAAAACCCGTCAACAAGAACTAACCCGCTGGCTAAAACAGCAAAGCGTAATTTCACGTCGCTGGCTGATGACGTCCCGCATTCTGGGGCTTGTCAGCGGTGTATTAATCGTGGCTCAGGCCTGGCTGCTCGCCAGTATCCTTAATCATATGATTATGGATAACATTCCCCGTGAAGCCCTGCTGCTGCCCTTTGTGCTGCTGGTGCTGGTGTTTATTCTCCGTGCCTGGGTGGTGTGGCTGCGCGAACGCGTCGGCTTCCACGCCGGGTTGCACATCCGCTATGAAATCCGTCGTCTGGTGTTGGACCGTCTGCAGCAGGCTGGCCCTGCATGGATCCAGGGTAAACCGGCAGGCAGCTGGGCGACGCTGATCCTTGAGCAAATCGACGACATGCACGACTACTATGCGCGCTATTTGCCGCAGATGGCGCTCGCCGCCAGCGTGCCGTTGTTGATCGTGCTGACTATTTTTCCGACCAACTGGGCCGCGGCCCTGATCCTGCTGGGTACTGCGCCGTTGATCCCGATGTTTATGGCGATGGTCGGTATGGGCGCGGCTGATGCGAACCGTCGTAATTTTAAAGCGCTGGCAAGATTAAGCGGCCATTTCCTCGATCGCCTGCGCGGGATGGAAACGCTGCGTATTTTTGGTCGCGGCGAGGCGGAAACCGACAATATCCGTCAGGCGTCGCAGGACTTTCGCAGCCGCACGATGGAAGTGCTGCGCATGGCCTTTTTATCCTCCGGCGTGCTGGAGTTCTTTACCTCCCTTTCTATTGCGCTGGTCGCCGTTTATTTCGGCTTCTCTTATCTGGGCGAGCTGAATTTCGGTCACTATGGCGCGGGCGTAACGCTGTTCGCTGGTTTTCTGACGCTGATCCTCGCGCCGGAGTTTTTCCAGCCGCTGCGCGATCTGGGCACTTTTTACCATGCGAAAGCGCAGGCGGTGGGTGCTGCTGACAGCCTGAAAACCTTCCTCGAAACGCCGCTGGCGTGGCCGGAGCGCGGTGAACGTACATTGAGTACTGATGAACCGGTGAGCGTCGTGGCCCGCGGTGCGGTGATTAAATCACCGGAAGGCGCGATCCTTGCCGGACCGCTCGATTTCACGCTTTCTGCCGGGCAGCGCGTGGTGCTGGTCGGGCAAAGCGGTTCCGGGAAAAGTTCGCTGATCAATGCGTTATCGGGTTTTCTCAGCTACGAGGGTTCGCTGCAAATCAACGGCGTTGAGCTGCGTGAGCTTGATCCGCTGGCCTGGCGCAAACAGTTGAGCTGGGTCGGGCAAAACCCGCAGCTTCCGGCGATGACGCTGCGCGATAATGTGCTGCTGGCCCGTCCGGATGCCAGTGAAGACGAACTGAACGCCGTGCTGGACGCGGCCTGGGTGAGTGAATTTCTGCCGCAGTTGCCGCAGGGTATTGATACCCCGGTTGGCGATCAGGCAGCGCGGTTATCTGTCGGACAGGCACAGCGTGTCGCCGTCGCCCGTGCGTTGCTCAACACCAGCCAGTTGATGCTGCTGGATGAGCCGTCCGCCAGTCTGGATGCGCACAGTGAACAGCGCGTTATGCAGGCGTTAACTACGGCCTCGTTACGCCAGACCACGTTAATGGTGACCCATCAACTGGAAGGGCTGACCGACTGGGACAGCATCTGGGTGATGGAAAATGGCAGGCTGGTTGAGCAAGGCGACTACGCCACTCTCGCCGCCGCAGGCGGGCCTTTTGCCGCCCTGCTCGCTCATCGCCAGGAGGAAATCTAAATGCGCGCGCTTCTCCCCTATCTCGCATTGTATAAACGCCATAAATGGCTACTGACGCTGGGAGTGGTGCTCGCCATTGTGACCCTGCTCGCCAGTATTGGTTTGCTAACGCTGTCCGGCTGGTTCCTGTCGGCCTCCGCCGTGGTGGGCGTCGCGGGACTGTACAGTTTCAACTATATGCTGCCCGCAGCTGGCGTGCGTGGCGCGGCAATCACCCGTACCGCAGGCCGCTATTTTGAGCGTCTTGTCAGCCATGACGCCACCTTCCGGGTGCTGTCCCATCTGCGTGTGGCTACCTTCAGCAAACTGTTGCCGTTGTCTCCGGCGGGGCTGGCGCGTTTCCGTCAGGGGGATTTGCTAAACCGCGTGGTGGCGGATGTGGATACCCTCGATCACCTTTATCTGCGCGTGATCTCTCCGCTGGTGGGGGCGCTGGTGGTGATCATCGTGGTGACACTGGGGCTTGGTGTACTGGATGTGACGCTGGCGCTGACCCTCGGCGGCATCATGCTGCTGACGCTCTGTCTGCTGCCGCCGCTGTTTTATCGCCTGGGGAAACCAACCGGGGAAAAACTCACCAGCCTGCGCGGACAGTATCGTCAGCATCTGACCTCCTGGTTACAGGGTCAGGCTGAGCTGACCATTTTTGGTGCCAGCCAGCGCTACCGTGAGCAGATGGAAAATACCGAATTAAGCTGGCATGACGCCCAGCGTCGCCAGTCAGAACTCACCGCCCTCTCTCAGGCTGTGATGCTGTTAATCAGTGGTTTTGCGGTGATCGCTATGCTGTGGCTGGCGGCAGGTGGCGTGGGTGGCAACACGCAGCCCGGCGCGCTGATCGCGCTGTTCGTCTTCTGTGCGCTGGCAGCCTTTGAAGCGCTGGCTCCGGTCACGGGCGCGTTCCAGCATCTCGGTCAGGTGATCGCCTCTGCGCGCCGCATTACCGAGATCACCGACTGCCCGCCGGAAGTAACCTTCCCTGCCGGAGAGTCTAGGGTGCCAGCCCAGGTGGATCTGCGCCTGAATGCGGTGTCCTTTACCTATCCGCAACAGGTTCAGTCAGCGCTTAATGCGGTATCGCTGAACGTGACTGCCGGGCAGCGCGTTGCCATTCTGGGTCGAACCGGCTGTGGAAAATCTACGCTGCTGCAATTGCTGACGCGGGCCTGGGATCCCCAACAGGGCGAGATCCTGTTAAACGGTCAACCGCTGGCAAGCTTCAGTGAAGCCGCACTGCGAGCCACCATCAGCGTGGTGCCGCAGCGGGTCCATCTGTTCAGCGCCACGCTGCGCGATAACCTGCTGTTAGCCTCCCCCGCCGCGACCGACGAGGCGCTGGCGACGGTGCTGACTCAGGTCGGCCTGGAGAAACTGCTTGTGGATGACGGGCTGAACAGCTGGCTCGGAGAAGGCGGCAGGCAACTGTCCGGCGGCGAACTGCGCCGTCTGGCGATCGCCCGTGCACTGCTACATGACGCGCCGCTGTTTTTGCTGGATGAACCGACCGAAGGGCTGGACGCCACGACTGAAAGTCAAATCCTTGATTTGCTTAGCGATGTGACGAAAGGGAAGACGGTGCTGATGGTCACCCATCGCCTGCGCGGCCTGTCACAATGCGATCAAATAATAGTGATGGACAACGGTGAAATAATTGAGCAAGGTAATCACGCAGCGTTAATGGCAAAACAGGGTCGGTATTACCGGTTTAAGCAACGACTGTAAATTTGAATCATTCCTTGTTGCGTTGTGGAGCGTTGTTGTCATGCGCCTGGTTCAGTTATCTCGTCATTCTGTTGCTTTTCCTTCGCCCGAAGGGGCGTTGCGTGAACCTAACGGGCTGCTGGCGCTGGGTGGCGATCTCAGCCCTGCCCGTCTGCTGATGGCCTATCAGCGCGGTATTTTTCCCTGGTTTTCGCCGGGCGACCCCATTCTGTGGTGGTCGCCGGATCCCCGCGCCGTCCTGTGGCCGGAACAGTTTCACCTGAGCCGCAGTATGGCCCGCTTTCATAAACGCTCTCCTTACCGTGTCACTCTCAACCATGATTTTGGTCGGGTGATCGAAGGCTGCGCCCAGGATCGTGATGAAGGAACCTGGATCACGCCGGACGTGGTGCTGGCCTATCATCGCCTGCACGAGCTGGGCTATGCCCATTCCATTGAAGTCTGGGAAGGTGACGAACTGGTCGGTGGTATGTACGGCGTATCGCAGGGCACGCTGTTTTGTGGCGAGTCGATGTTCAGCCGCCGGGTTAACGCCTCGAAAACGGCGCTGCTGGTGCTGAGCGCGGATTTTCAGCGCCAGGGAGGTCAGTTGATTGACTGCCAGGTATTAAATGACCATACCGCCTCACTGGGGGCCGTGGAAATTCCCCGTCGGGAATATCTGCAACACCTCGATGCGATGCGTCTGCAAAAGCTGCCGTCGCATTTTTGGGTGCCAAGGACGTTATTTATGCCTGCAGCGTGAATGTTTTCGGCACATTTCTTATCAGAGTGTTATAATGGACGCGCAGAGTAGCTTCTGCCTGTTGCCCCGCCACCGTTTGGGACTAGCTCGAATCAGGTAACGCCCTCGTTTATCTTGTCGCTCCCTTTTACGTTCGCGCTTTATGCGCCGGTTTACGATGTGGGCAATACGCCAAGGTTACTTTGCTGCGTAATTATCCGCGCAAATCTTTACTTAACAGATGAATTTCGGCATTATCTTGCCGGTTCAAAAAAATTTTGGTAGTGATACCCCCGAGGACTAGATGGCCAAAGAAGACAATATTGAAATGCAGGGTACCGTACTTGATACGTTACCTAATACCATGTTCCGCGTTGAGCTGGAAAACGGTCACGTGGTAACTGCGCATATCTCCGGTAAAATGCGTAAAAACTATATCCGCATTCTGACGGGCGACAAAGTGACTGTTGAGCTGACCCCGTACGACCTGAGCAAAGGCCGCATTGTCTTCCGTAGTCGCTAATAGCTATACACGCACTTATAAGTATTCAAAAGCCAGACATCGTCTGGCTTTTTTGCATTTTGGCCCTCTGCCAGGTGGCGCTTCGCTGACCTGGCCTACAACAGCAAAACAGCCTGTAGGCCCGCGCAAGCGTAGCGCCGCCGGGCAATAAAAAAAACCCCTACGTTCAGCGGTTTTTTTTATCTAAAAGAGATTAATGCGCGGCTTCGGCTTTGTGCTTTTGCGCACTCTGGAAACCATAAGTCAGTTCATTTTTCTCTTTATCCAGCGCCACGGTGACCTGACCACCATCTACCAGCGAACCAAACAGCAGTTCGTTGGCGAGCGGTTTTTTCAGGTTATCCTGGATAATACGCCCCATCGGACGCGCACCCATGGCACGGTCATAGCCTTTCTCGGCCAGCCAGTCACGTGCTTCCTGACTGACTTCCAGCGACACGCCTTTCTGATCCAGCTGCACCTGGAGTTCGACGATAAATTTGTCGACCACCTGATGGATAACCTCGGTTGAGAGGTGATCGAACCAGATAATATTGTCGAGACGGTTACGGAATTCCGGGGTAAAGATCTTCTTGATCTCGCCCATCGCATCGGTGCTGTTATCCTGATGGATAAGGCCAATGGATTTGCGCTCGGTTTCACGTACCCCGGCGTTGGTGGTCATCACCATCACCACGTTACGGAAATCAGCTTTACGCCCGTTGTTATCAGTCAGCGTACCGTTGTCCATTACCTGCAACAGCAGGTTAAAGACATCCGGGTGCGCTTTCTCGATTTCATCCAGCAACAGTACCGCATGCGGATGCTTGATCACCGCGTCGGTTAACAGCCCACCCTGATCGAAGCCAACATATCCCGGAGGCGCACCGATCAGACGACTGACGGTGTGGCGTTCCATATACTCGGACATATCAAAACGCAGCAGTTCGATGCCCAGTGCTTTCGACAGCTGCACGGTCACCTCGGTTTTCCCGACCCCGGTTGGCCCGGCGAACAGGAAAGAACCGACAGGTTTATGATCCTGCCCCAGACCGGCACGGCTCATTTTGATCGCTTCAGTTAAGGCTTCAATCGCTTTATCCTGCCCGAAGACCAGCATTTTCAGACGGTCGCCGAGGTTTTTCAGTGTATCGCGATCGCTTTGCGAGACGCTCTTCTCAGGAATACGGGCGATACGGGCAACAACCGATTCGATATCCGCCACGTTAACGGTTTTCTTACGTTTGCTGACCGGCATCAGACGCGCACGCGCGCCCGCTTCGTCGATCACGTCAATCGCTTTATCCGGCAGGTGACGGTCATTGATGTATTTCACGGCCAGTTCCACCGCCGCACGGACCGCTTTCGCGGTGTAACGCACGTCGTGGTGCGCTTCGTACTTCGGTTTCAGCCCGTTCAGGATCTGCACGGTTTCCTCGACAGACGGCTCGGTAACGTCGATTTTCTGGAAGCGACGCGCCAGCGCACGATCTTTCTCGAAGATATTGCTGAATTCCTGATAGGTGGTGGAACCCATCACGCGGATTTTACCGCTGGAGAGCAGCGGTTTAATCAGGTTTGCGGCATCCACCTGGCCACCCGACGCGGCACCCGCACCGATAATGGTGTGGATTTCGTCGATGAACAGAATGCTGTTGGTATCCTGCTCCAGCTGTTTTAACAGCGCCTTAAAGCGTTTCTCGAAGTCGCCACGATATTTGGTGCCCGCCAGCAGCGAACCAATATCCAGTGAGTAAACGGTACAGTCGGCCATGATTTCCGGCACGTCGCCCTGCACGATCCGCCAGGCGAGCCCTTCAGCAATGGCGGTTTTCCCCACGCCAGACTCACCCACCAGTAGCGGGTTATTTTTACGACGACGGCACAGAACCTGAATGGTGCGCTCCAGCTCTTTATCGCGGCCGATCAGCGGGTCAATGCCGCCAACACGAGCAAGCTGATTAAGATTGGTGGTGAAGTTTTCCATACGCTCCTCCCCGCCTGCCTGCTCTTCAGTATTAGGTTGGTTGCCGGGTTCGGACGACTGGCCTGGCTCATCTTTACGCGTACCATGTGAAATGAAATTCACGATATCAAGACGGCTGACTTCATGTTTGCGCAGCAGATAGGCTGCCTGCGACTCTTGTTCGCTGAAAATGGCGACAAGCACGTTCGCACCGGTGACTTCACTGCGACCAGATGACTGAACGTGAAAGACCGCGCGTTGCAACACGCGCTGGAAGCTGAGCGTCGGTTGGGTATCTCGCTCCTCTTCGCTGAGCGGCAACACGGGTGTGGTTTGTTCGATGAAGGCTTCAAGTTCCTGACGCAGTGCGACCAGGTCCACGGAGCACGCTTCAAGTGCTTCGCGAGCTGATGGGTTACTGAGCAACGCCAGTAACAAGTGCTCTACGGTCATAAACTCATGTCGGTGCTCGCGCGCTCTGGCGAAAGCCATATTTAAACTGAGTTCCAGTTCCTGGTTGAGCATTGGGCACCCCCTCAATAGTTTGCCTTGATCAGGCTTTTTCTAGCGTACACAACAATGGATGTTCGTTCTCCCGGGCATACTCATTCACCATCGCCACCTTTGTCTCCGCAACTTCTGCGGTAAAAACGCCACAGATGGCTTTCCCGTGATAGTGAACTGTGAGCATCAATTGCGTTGCGCGTTCTACATCATAAGAAAAGAACTTTTGTAGCACGTCAATAACAAATTCCATCGGCGTGTAATCATCGTTCATTAACATTACTTTATACATGGATGGCGGTTTTAGCGCTTCACGCTGTTTATCTGCCGCCAGCTGGTCAAAATCCAGCCAGGTATTGGTCTTGCCCATCGCTCGTATTCATCTTCGGTTGAAGTTTCCAACAGAGTGCACTCTGTTATTAACTTGAGTCTAGATGCATTTTGAATCTACATCATAAGTGAGATAACTATCATCTATCATTGCCATCCGCGATGGCTGTCACAAACTGCGGCAATTGCGTTAACTGCTTCAAATTTTTGACTCAATCATGCTTTGCCACACTTGCAAACGCTTGACCCAAAGCCCGAAATATCTAAATTGTACAGGTCGGGAGTTGGCGATGTTTTGAACAACAGCTCTCTCTGCCACCGGTTCATTCCATCTTACTTAAATAAGATTTACGAAGGATGTCGAAGCATGGAAACGGGTACTGTTAAGTGGTTCAACAACGCCAAAGGGTTCGGCTTTATCTGCCCTGAAGGCGGCGGCGAAGACATTTTCGCCCATTATTCCACCATCCAGATGGATGGCTACAGAACGCTCAAAGCCGGGCAGCTCGTCCGGTTTGATGTACATCAGGGACCGAAAGGCAATCATGCCAGCGTTATTGTCCCCTTTGAAGCCGAAGCCGTTGCGATTGCCGAGGCCGTCGCGTAGTTCTGCTCCGTTTCATTGTGTACAGCCTGTCAGTAAAATGCCAGCCCCGCAGGCTGGCATTTTTATTTACTCGCGCGCCAGCGCATCCACCGGATCCAGCCGTGCCGCATTGCGCGCGGGTAGCCAGCCAAAGAGCACGCCGGTGAAGGTTGAACAAATAAACGCCGTCAGCAGCGCCACCGGAGAAAAACCGATCTCCCAGCCGGGGAGGAATATTTGCAGCGTAAAGGCAATCAGCATGGATAAACTCACGCCGAGCGCCCCGCCCACCAGACACACCAGCACTGCCTCGATCAGAAACTGTGACAGCACGTCGCTGGCCCGCGCCCCGACCGCCATCCTGATGCCGATCTCACGGGTACGCTCCGTCACGGACACCAGCATGATATTCATCACGCCAATACCGCCGACCAACAGCGAGATCACCGCCACCAGCGTCAGGAACAGCTGTAATGTACGTGTGGTCTTTTCGGCGGTTTTCAAGATGCCGTCCATATTCCAGGTGAAGAAATCTTTTTTACCATGGCGCAGGGTGAGCAGTCGCGTCAGCTGCTGATCCGCCTGTTCACTGCTGTAACCCTCTTTCACCCGCACGGTGATCGAGTTCAGCCAGGACTGGCCCATAATGCGTCCGGACATGGTGGTATAGGGCAACCAGACGCGCAGAATTTTGCTGCTGCCAAACATCGACTGCTTCTCTTCCGCCACACCAATCACCGTTGCGGGCATATTACCGACGAGGATCACCTCGCCCACCACCTTCGCTTTATTGGGGAAAAGCTGCCGCCGGGTATTGGCGTCCAGCACCACCACCTGGGCGCGCCCTTTCAGCTGTTCATCGTTAAAGGTCGCCCCTTCGCTGAAGGTCATGCCGTAGACGTTAAAATATTGCCCGCTAACGCCGTTTGCGCTGGAGGCCACATCAATGCCGCCGTAACGTAAACGCAGACTCTGCGACACCGCAGGTGTAGCGGAGCTGACCCACGGCTGTTTCTGGATGGCATTCAGATCGTCATATTTCAGCGACTGCTGATACTGCGGATCGTCATCACCAAAATCCTTGCCGGGATACACATCAATGGTATTGGTACCGATGGCGCGAATATCCGCCAGTACCAGCTGTTTGGCCGCATCGCCCACCACCACAATCGACACCACCGAGGCGATACCGATAATGATCCCGAGCATCGTCAGCAGAGTACGCATTTTATTGGCCGCCATCGCCCGCCATGCCATGGTCAGCGCTTCGCGAAAGCCGCTGCTGAACTGCCGCCAGCCACTTTCCGGCGGGGTGTGCAGGTGCAGCCCGGCATTTGCTGCCGGACGGGGGCGCGGGGGCGGATTGCTGATGATCTCCCCATCGCGGATCTCAATAATACGCTCGGCCTGCGCGGCCACCAGCGGGTCGTGGGTAACGATGATCACCGTGTGGCCGTTGTCGCGCAGCTGGTGGAGGATCGCCATCACCTCTTCACCCGAGCGGGTGTCCAGCGCCCCGGTGGGTTCATCGGCAAGGATCACCTGGCCGCCGTTCATCAGCGCGCGGGCAATACTGACGCGCTGCTGCTGACCGCCGGAGAGCTGTGAAGGCTGATAACTTTCCCGCTCGCCCAGCCCCAGTCGTTGCAGTAACTCGTGCGCCCGTTGCAGGCGCGCTTTACGCTCGGTACCCGCGTAGACTGCCGGCACTTCCACGTTCTGCGCCGCCGTCAGGTGTGACAGCAAATGGTAGCGCTGAAAGATAAAGCCAAAATGCTCGCGGCGCAGCCGTGCCAGCGCGTCTTTATCCAGCAAGGCGACATCGCTGCCCGCTACGCGATAGGTGCCGCTGGAGGGCTTATCCAGGCAACCAAGAATATTCATCAGCGTCGATTTACCGGAGCCGGACGCGCCGACAATCGCCACCATTTCACCCGCTTCAATGCTAAGCGTGATCCCCTTTAGCACCTCCACCTGGCCTTCGCCGGAGGGATAGCTGCGGCGTATGTCACGCAGTTCAAGCAATGCCGTCATGGCGCCACTCCGGGCGTCGTGGTGCCCGTCACCACTTCATCGCCCGCTTCCAGACCTTTGGTCACTTCCACATCAGTGTCGTTACGCGCGCCAATAGTCACTTCACGCTCGCGGGTTTCGCCATTACGCAGCAGCGTAACCTTGTAACGGTTATCGCCGATCGGATCGCCCAACGCCGACAGCGGCACGGTAAGCACATTTTTCACGCCTGAGAGCTGAATATGCACCTGCGCGGTCATCTCCAGACGCAGCACGCCTTTCGGGTTCGGTACTTCAAAACGGGCATGATAAAAAATCGCGTCATTCACTTTTTCCGGCGTCGGCAGAATATCTTTCAGTACGCCTTCGTAGCGGGTCAGCGGATCGCCCAGTACGGTAAACCAGGCTTTCTGGCCGGGTTTCAAATGGATCACATCGGCTTCTGAGACCTGGGCTTTCACCAGCATGGTGCTCATGTCCGCCAGCGTCAGAATGTTCGGCGCCTGTTGTGCGGCAATCACCGTCTGGCCCTGCAGGGTAGTGATTTGCGTCACTTCCCCGGCCATCGGTGCAACAATGCGCGTGTAGTCCAGGTTGGTTTTGGCGGTATCCAGCGTCGCCTGATTGCGCTTGATTTGCGCGTCGATCGTGCCGATCTGTGCCTCTTTCACCGCCAGTTCCGTGATGGCTTTATCGAGATCCTGACGCGATACCGCCTGGGTTTTCGCCAGTTGTTGCTGTCGGGTTAGCGTCACCTGCGCGAGACGTCTTTCAGCATCGGCCTGACGGCGCTGCGCGCGCAGTTCCATCAGCGTGGCTTCCACCTCTTTGATCTGGTTCTGTGCCTGCTCCGGATCGATAACGCCCAGCAACTGATCTTTCTTCACCTTGTCGCCAATATTTACCGACAGGGTCTTCAGCTGGCCGCTCACCTGCGCACCGACATCCACTTTGCGCAGCGCGTCCAGTTTGCCGGTCGCCAGCACGCTTTGCTGTAAATCAGCAGGCCGGACAATTAGCGTCTGGTACTGCGGTAGCGGCGCATTAAGCTGCCGCCACAGCCAGAATCCGGCAACCAGCACCAGCACGGTCAGCAGCAATAAAACCTTCCTGCGTTTTCCCTTGAGCTTCATATTTATTCCAGTAATTGAGCTGACTTCAGTAAAGACCAATTCTACCTAAACGGCGTGTCAACGAAACCCCACCTTTATTGTATCTCGCGATCCTATTGAGGTGGCGTTGATAGTGCACTTGTTGAAATGAAAGCCTGTTTATTACGCGCAGGTTGATCATGTCTACATTCGTCGCCACACCACACTCTGCATTGCCGCAGCCCAAAACAGGCTGGCAGCTTTTCCGCCATTTAGCCACCGGCATGCTGACGCCCGGACTTGCCTGGCAAAACCCGGCCTACCGCCGGAAGTTTATGCTTCGCTCACTGGCGACGCCTTTTGCTACCGCAAAATGGATGTCCATCCTTGTCAGACAACCGCGCCTGTTGCAACTGCTGAACGCGCAACCGGGTCTGCCGTGCCGTCTGCATCGCCCGTGGTTATCCGTGAACACCACACGTCAGACAGCGATTGACGCGCTGAGCTGGCACTATCAAAGCCTGGCGCAGCAACTGCCTGCGGCGGTGCTCAACGGCTATCTTTCCCGCCAGGGCGTGGCGCTGGCAACCCTCACCGGCAAAGACGAGCAGAATTACAGCCTGCGCCTGCGCGCGGATGCGATGCTGGATAAAGAAGGCGAAGCGACGCTGGTATTTTGCAATGCAGAACAGACGGTGCTGGCGGAGCTGACCTTTACCCTGTGCCGGATGAATGACCGGAATACGCTCTATATTGGCGGTTTGCAGGGGGCGAAAGCGCATGTCGATCATCAGTTGATCCAGAGCGCCACCAAAGCCTGTCACGGCCTGTTCCCGAAACGCCTGCTGGTGGAAGCGGCAATGGCGATGGGCGAAAAGCTGGCGGTGCAGCAGATCCTTGCGGTCAGCAATAATACGCATATTTATCGCAACTGGCGCTATCGGCAGAAAAAGCAGGACAAACTGCATGCCGATTATGACAGCTTCTGGCTGTCGCTGGGCGGTGAGCCGACCTCAGCGGGTGATTATCAGATGCCGCTGACCATGCCGCGCAAACCGATGGAAGAGATTGCCAGCAAAAAACGTGCAGAGTATCGCCGCCGTTACGACCTGCTGGACAGCCTGCTGACCCAGGTGCAGCAGGTGATGGGTTAATCTGCCCGCCCGCGTGCCAGCCACAGCACGCGGGAAAACATCTTGCGCAGCAGTACCGGCACGGCGTCAACGCCGCGTCGTCCCGCCTCCATCGCTACTTCTATCGCCAGATCCGGTTTCGATGAGCGGTGAATGGCTTTGATAATGACCCGCCGCATATTCATCGGCACGTTTTCCGGCAGTTGTGCCACCCGGTGATAAACGTCAGCAAACCCCTCCCGGTACATAAAATGTTCCATGTCCATCGCCGGTAAGGCTGTCAGGTGATCGCGTTCCTGATCGCCGTCGAGCATGCTACGGGCGGTAGCCGCATATTTTTTCCCCGCCTCGTCACCGTCCACCAGCACGTGCCACTCAATGCCCATCCGGCGAGCGAATTTGATCAGCGGTTTAAGGCCGGACTGCGCGAACTCGATCACTTTGATCCCTTCGGCGTCAAAGTGGTGACCACACTGGCGTGCCAGTTCGCTAATCACCCAGGTTTCGGTTTCCCCTTCCACCAGCAGCCAGCAGCGGGCAAACAGCGAGGAAGGCCGGTTGGCGCGGATATGAAAGGCAATGCGGCGGCTATCTTCAGCGTTCATACCGCCCGGTCCCAGACGCCAGGCCGCGATGCGTGAGGAGCCGCGCACCAGCCGACAGACATGCTCCACTGGCGTCAGCGACAGCAGCTCGCCGGAGTTGGTAGTGGTAATGCGCTGCAATGGCAGCAGGTTCAGCAACTGCCAGGCCACCGACAGCATAATCGGGTGCAGACGCGTTTCCGGATCTTCAATCAACAGTAGCGGCCGCGCGTCTTTATCGAGACGGATGGTGCCTTTCGCCTGTAACAAGGTAGAGAACAGGCCAAGCAAAATCACCCGATGGCTGCGGCCGCCGGGTTTGTCGATCATGCGATTAATGATATCGAGATAGCGCCAACTGCGCTGTTCATCATGCGAGTGACGGCGCATCAGCCGGTGTCGCGCCTGGCTGCTGCCCTGTTCAGCAAAATAGTGCTCCAGCAGTTGCACCATCGCCGTCAGGCCGTGGCGGATCTGACTGTCACTGAGATTTTGCGGACGCGATACCAGCTCACGGGCGAGGAAATCAAGCTGGCGGGCGGTGACATCCACCTCCGGGACGTCTGGCACCGTGCCGTTGCGAATGCGGCGCATAAAGCGCGCGTCACGCAGCCGTAGCACCGGCATCAGGCGCACCAGATGCCGCGCCTGCTCGTCGATGTCAGTCAGCGGCAACAGTTGCCCTTTGGCATCCAGAAATCCGCGTAAGGTCATCACGCTGCCGTCTTCTCCCAGCTCGCCCTCCAGCCGGTAAAAAATGCGGTAATGGCCGTCGTCTCCGGCGGTCCAACACCCGGCAAGCGGCCGGTAGCGACGGCCAAGGCGGTGCCCCGGTTCCGTTTCGCGGAAGGTCAGAATGATATGCAGATGGTGTTCCCGCCCCAGCACATCTCCGGGCGGAAACCAGAAATCGTCGCGGGTGAAATGATAAAGCGTGGCATCGGGAGATAATAACAGCGTCAACGCATCCAGCAGACTGGATTTGCCCCAGGCGTTTTCGCCAATCAGCACGTTATTGTGTTCCAGCAGCAGGGATAATCGGTTAATGCCCCGAAATCCGGCAATTTCAACGCGTTCCAGAAACATTATTTCTCCCGCAAAAAGGCGCTCCATAGTGTGAAACAGTATAGCGGGACAGCAAAAAGTAAAATATGGCGTCAGCCGACAGAATAGCCGTGCTCCGCAACTGCATAATATTTCTTTATTTTTGCTTCTTTACTCACTTAAGCGGATTGAGTAGTGTGTGAAGGCGCACTTTCATTTCTATGCATAGGATCCAGGCTGTTCATGTTATCAGGACTACTTATCATACTTATCCCGCTGATTGTGGGTTATCTCATTCCCCTGCACCACACCGCCGCGCTTAAGCTGATCAATCGCTTATTAAGCTGGATCGTGTATGTCATTCTGTTTTTTATGGGGATAAGCCTGGCCTTTCTCGATAATCTGGCGAGCAATTTGCTGGCGATACTGCATTATTCCGCGGTCAGTATTGTGGTGATTTTGCTGTGTAATATTGCCGCGCTGCTGTGGCTTGAGCGCGCCCTCCCCTGGCGTCATCAGCACCAGCAGGAAAAATTACCCTCGCGCATTGCCATGGCGCTGGAATCGCTAAAACTGTGCGGCGTGGTGCTGATCGGTTTTATTATCGGCCTGAGCGGGCTGGCATTTTTGCAGCACGCTACCGAAGCCAGCGAATATACGCTGATTTTCCTGCTGTTCCTGATAGGTATTCAGCTGCGTAATAACGGCATGACGTTAAAACAGATCGTGCTTAACCGTCGCGGGATGATTGTCGCAGTAGTGGTCCTGTTCAGCTCGCTGGCGGGCGGCATTATCAATGCGCTGATCCTCGGCCTGCCGCTGAAAACCGGTTTAGCGATGGCATCCGGCTTCGGCTGGTATTCCCTCTCCGGGATCCTGCTGACCGAATCCTTTGGCCCGGTCATTGGCAGCGCCGCCTTTTTTAACGACCTGGGACGTGAGCTGATCGCCATCATGCTGATCCCGGCGCTGGTGCGGCGCAGTCGCTCTACCGCGCTGGGGTTATGCGGTGCCACTTCCATGGACTTTACGCTGCCGGTGCTGCAACGCAGCGGCGGGCTGGAGATGGTGCCCGCCGCCATTGTGCACGGATTTGTGCTCAGCCTGCTGGTGCCGCTGTTAATGGCCTTTTTCTCTGCCTGATACCCCTTCGGCGGTAGGTCACTACCGCCTGAAATTGCGTTAAATCAATCTCTCTGCAAGTAGTCCTAAAAATCACTTTAATCCCCGGCGCCAGCGGCATAACCTTAAACATGCATTTTAAATATAACTTATACAGGTGTGATCATGTTTTGTGTGCAATGTGAGCAAACTATCCGTACTCCGGCTGGCAACGGCTGTTCTTACGCGCAGGGGATGTGCGGTAAAACCGCAGAAACCTCTGACCTTCAGGATCTGCTGATCGCAGCACTGCAAGGCCTGTCCGCCTGGGCCGCGAAAGCCCGCGAATATGACATTATCGATCATGAGATCGATAACTTTGCACCGCGCGCTTTCTTCTCGACCTTAACCAACGTTAACTTCGACTCGCCGCGCATCGTTGGCTACGCTCGCGACGCCATTGCCAAACGCGAGGCGTTAAAAGCGCTGTGCCTGAGTATCGATCCGGCTGCCAGCGTGGATAATCCCATGGCAGACCTGCAACTGGTAAGCGACGACCTGGGTGATTTACAGCGTCAGGCAGAAGCATTCACCCCCAACAAAGACAAAGCCGACATCGGCGACAATATTCTTGGACTGCGCCTGCTGTGCCTGTACGGCCTGAAAGGGGCTGCGGCCTATATGGAACACGCCCACGTGCTGGGTCAGTACGATAACGCCATCTACGCCCAGTACCATAAAATCATGGCGTGGCTCGGCACCTGGCCTGCGGACATGAACGCGCTGCTGGAATGTTCGATGGAAATCGGCCAGATGAACTTCAAAGTGATGAGCATCCTCGACGCCGGTGAAACCGAAACCTACGGCCATCCGACTCCGACCCAGGTGAACGTCAAAGCCACTGCCGGTAAATGTATTCTGATCTCCGGCCACGATTTGAAAGATCTCTATAACCTGCTGCAACAAACCGAAGGCACCGGCGTGAATGTCTACACCCACGGCGAAATGCTGCCAGCGCACGGTTATCCGGAACTGCGTAAATTTAAACATCTGGTGGGTAACTACGGCAGCGGCTGGCAGAATCAGCAGGTGGAATTCGCCCGCTTCCCTGGCCCCATCGTGATGACCTCTAACTGCATCATCGATCCGACGGTCGGTGCTTATGACGATCGTATCTGGACGCGCAGCATTGTCGGCTGGCCAGGCGTGAGCCACCTCGAAGGTGACAATTTTGCGCCGGTGATCGCCCAGGCACAGCAGATGGCGGGCTTCCCGTTCAGTGAAATTGAACACCTGATCACCGTAGGTTTTGGCCGTCAGACGCTGCTTGGCGCGGCAGATACGCTGATCGACCTGGTGAGCCGTGAAAAACTGCGTCACATCTTCCTGGTGGGCGGCTGCGACGGCGCACGTGGTGAGCGTAACTACTTCACCGATTTTGCCACCAGCGTGCCGGAAGACTGCCTGATCCTCACCCTCGCCTGTGGGAAATACCGTTTTAACAAGCTGGACTTCGGCAACATTGAAGGGCTGCCGCGTCTGGTGGATGCCGGTCAGTGTAACGATGCTTACTCGGCGATCATTCTGGCGGTCACGCTGGCAGAAAAACTGGGCTGTGGCGTAAACGATCTGCCGCTGTCGCTGGTGCTTTCCTGGTTTGAACAAAAAGCGATTGTCATTCTGCTGACGCTGCTGTCACTGGGCGTCACCAATATCGTCACCGGCCCGACCGCGCCAGGCTTCCTGACGCCGGATCTGCTGGCGGTACTAAATGAGAAGTTTGGTCTGCGTTCCGTGACCACCGTGGAACAGGATATTCAGCAACTGCTGAGCGCGTAAGGAGAATGTGATGACGATGCCCGTAGCCCAATGCCCATGGCGTATGCAGGTTCACCATATCACCCAGGAAACGCCGGATGTGTGGACACTGTCGCTGTTATGCCATGACTACTACCCGTACCGTGCGGGCCAGTATGCGCTGGTCAGCATCCGTAATTCTGCCGATACGCTGCGCGCCTATACGCTCTCCTCAACGCCTGGGGTCAGCGAATACATCACGCTGACCATCCGTCGTCTGGACGGCGGCGCAGGTTCGGAGTGGCTGACCCGTGACGTAAAGCGTGGCGACTATCTGTGGCTTTCCGACGCGCAGGGGGAGTTTACCTGCGATAACGAACCTAACGATCGTCTGCTGCTGCTGGCGGCGGGCTGCGGCGTGACGCCGATTATGTCGATGCGTCGCTGGCTGGCGAAGCATCGTCCTGACGCCGATGTGCAGGTGATTTTCAACGTCCGCTCACCGGATGATGTGATTTTTGCCGACGAATGGCGTCATTATCCGGTGACGCTGGTTGCGGAAAACAACGCCACCCACGGCTTTGTCTCCGGACGCCTGACTACGGAGCTACTGAAATCCGTGCCGGATCTGGCCTCGCGTACCGTCATGACCTGCGGCCCGGCACCGTACATGGATTTGGTGGAAAAAGAGGTCAAAGCGCTTGGCGTAACCCGCTTCTTTAAAGAGCAGTTCTTTGTACCCGCTGCTGCCGCGGCAACCAGCGGGCTGAAAATCAGCAAGCTACAACCGGCGCAGGATTTTTATGCGCCAGTTGGCAGCACGTTACTGGAAGCGATGGAAAGCAATAAGGTGCCGGTCAATGCCGCCTGTCGTGCAGGCGTGTGCGGCAGCTGTAAAACGCGGGTTATCTCGGGGGATTACAGCGTGACCAGCAGCATGACGCTGAGCGAAGCAGAAGTGGCTGAAGGGTATGTGCTGGCCTGCTCCTGTCATCCGCAAAGTGATTTAGTGCTGGCGTAATGATAAGTGCCGGGTGGCGGCTTACGCCTTACCCGGCCTACATAACTGGAAAATGCCGGGTGTTTGCCTGTGCCTTACCCGGCCTACATGCTGTAGGCCCGGCAAGCTTGCGCCGCCGGGCAACATTGTTAACGCCATTCTGCCGAGGACGCAACGGAATACCGTCCCGCACCTAACAACGCCACCGCAATCGACGCCACAAAGAAATAGACCAGGCTTTCAATCGCCCATGCGCCGGTCACATCCAGCGCGCCGGTTTTGTTAATGCCGACCATCAGCCAGGCCACCACCATCGTGAACGCGATGCCCAACGCCGCCGGGCGCGTCAGCACGCCGAGAATGACCAGCAGCGGGCACAACACTTCCCCCAGCAGCACGCCGTAGGCGATAAAACCCGGTAGCCCTTTCGCCACCAGCATGCCACTGATACCGTCGATCCCGTCAAAAAGCTTGTGTAGTCCATGAAATAACATCAGCCCGCCCACCGTCAGACGCAGTAAAAACTTGCCCCCGTCTTCATGCGCAAACATTCTGTTAACCGCATTTAACATTGATTTAACCATTTGAAATGATTCCTGTTTTCATTATGTGATCTGCAGATTATTCCGAATACCGGCGGAAATAAACCCCCATTTCAGATGGGGTTGATAAAAGTGTGACGGCCATTTTCATCTACGCTTGTAAACGAGACTTTTTTTACAAGGACACCAGAAATCATGAAACAGACCGTAGCCGCATTTGTCGCCAAAACACTCGAACAGGCAGGCGTAAAACGCATCTGGGGCGTCACCGGCGATTCCCTGAATGGCTTAAGCGACAGCCTCAACCGTATGGGCACCATTGAATGGATGCCGACCCGCCATGAAGAAGTCGCGGCCTTTGCCGCCGGTGCCGAGGCGCAACTGACCGGCGAACTGGCGGTCTGTGCCGGTTCCTGCGGGCCGGGCAACCTGCACCTGATTAACGGCCTGTTTGACTGTCACCGCAACCGCGTCCCGGTGCTGGCGATTGCCGCGCATATCCCCTCCAGCGAAATCGGCAGCGGCTATTTCCAGGAGACCCACCCGCAAGAGTTGTTCCGTGAATGCAGCCACTATTGCGAGCTGGTTTCCAGCCCTGAGCAGATCCCGCAGGTGCTGGCCATCGCCATGCGCAAAGCGATTCTCAACCGCGGCGTGTCGGTGGTGGTACTGCCAGGCGACGTCGCGCTTCAGGCCGCGCCTGAAACCGCCAGCACCCACTGGTATCACGCGCCGCAGCCGGTGATCACCCCCACTCTCGAAGAGCTGAAAAAGCTGGCGCAGCTGTTACGCTACTCCAGCAATATCGCCCTGATGTGTGGCAGCGGTTGTGCCGGGGCGCACCAGCCGCTGATTGAGTTTGCCGCGAAACTGAAAGCGCCGATCATTCACGCCCTGCGCGGCAAAGAGCATGTTGAGTATGACAACCCCTATGACGTCGGCATGACCGGTCTGATTGGCTTCTCCTCCGGCTTCCACGCGATGATGAACGCCGACACGCTGATCCTCCTCGGCACCCAGTTCCCTTACCGCGCGTTTTATCCCACTTACGCTAAAATCATTCAGATCGATATCAATCCCGCCAGCATTGGCGCGCACAGTAAAGTGGACATGGCGCTGATCGGCGACATCAACGCCACGCTCACTGCCCTGCTGCCGCTGCTGGAGGAGAAAACCGATCGCCGCTTCCTCGACAAAGCGCTGGAAGATTATCGCGATGCACGTAAAGGCCTCGACGATCTGGCGAAGCCAAGCGAAAAAGCGGTGCATCCGCAATATCTCGCCCAGCAGATCAGCCATTACGCCGATGACGATGCCATTTTCACCTGCGACGTCGGCACGCCAACCGTATGGGCCGCGCGTTATCTGAAGATGAACGGCAAACGCCGTCTGCTGGGTTCCTTTAATCACGGCTCAATGGCCAACGCCATGCCGCAGGCACTGGGAGCAAAAGCTACCGCGCCGGACCGTCAGGTGGTGGCAATGTGCGGCGACGGCGGCTTCAGCATGTTAATGGGCGATTTTCTGTCGGTGGTACAGATGAAGCTGCCGGTGAAAATTATCGTCTTTAACAACAGCGTGCTCGGTTTTGTGGCGATGGAGATGAAAGCCGGGGGGTATCTGACGGACGGCACTGATTTGCAGGATACCAACTTCGCCCGTATCGCCGAAGCCTGCGGCATTACCGGCATTCGCGTCGAAAAATCCTCTGAAGTGGACGACGCCCTGCAGCGTGCCTTCGCTATTGACGGCCCGGTGTTGATCGATGTGGTGGTCGCTAAAGAAGAACTGGCGATGCCGCCGCAGATCAAACTGGAGCAAGCCAAAGGCTTCAGCCTGTATATGCTGCGCGCGATCATTAACGGGCGCGGTGATGAGGTCATGGAACTGGCGAAAACCAACTGGCTCAGGTAAAACAGAAGGACAATTCTGAGTCAAAATAAGGAAATGCCGTGATCGACTTACGCAGTGATACCGTCACCCGTCCGGGGCGCGCTATGCGTCGCTATATGATGGCCGCCCCGGTCGGTGATGATGTGTACGGGGATGACCCGACCGTGAATGAACTTCAGCGCTACGCGGCGGAACTCAGTGGCAAGGAAGCCGCCCTGTTTTTACCTACCGGCACTCAGGCCAATCTGGTGGCGTTGTTAAGCCACTGCGAGCGCGGCGATGAGTATATCGTCGGCCAGGGCGCGCATAATTATCTGTATGAAGCCGGTGGTGCTGCGGTGCTCGGCAGCATTCAGCCGCAGCCCATTGATGCCGCACCCGACGGCACTCTGCCGCTGGACAAGGTGGCGGCCAAAATCAAAGCCGACGATATTCACTTCGCCCGTACCCGTTTACTGAGCCTGGAAAACACCCACAACGGCAAAGTGCTGCCGCGTGAGTATTTACAGCAGGCCTGGGAATTTACCCGCGAAAAAGGTCTGGCGCTGCATGTGGATGGCGCACGTATTTTTAACGCGGTGGTGGATTACGACTGCGCGCTTAAAGACATCACGCAATATTGTGACTCGTTCACCATTTGCCTGTCGAAAGGCCTGGGTGCACCGGTGGGCTCGCTGCTGGTGGGCAGTCAGGCGTACATCAACCGTGCCGTGCGCTGGCGCAAAATGACCGGTGGCGGGATGCGCCAGGCAGGATTTCTGGCGGCAGCCGGTCTGTATGCCCTGAAAAATAACGTCCAGCGCCTGAAAGAGGATCACGAGAATGCGGCCTGGCTGGCAGCGCAGCTGCGTGATATCGGCGCGGACGTCAGCCGTCAGCAAACCAATATGCTGTTTGTGCGGGTCGGCGAAAAAGATGCCGCGGCGCTGGGTGAATTCATGCAGGCGCGCGGCGTATTGCTGAACGCCTCGCCGGTAACGCGTCTGGTGACGCATCTTGACGTCAGCCGTGAACAGTTGACGACGCTGGTAGCCCACTGGCAGGCCTTTCTACAACGCTAAGGAGCGGGACGTGCCGCAACGTATTCTGGTACTCGGTGCCAGCGGCTATATTGGTCAGCATCTGGTTCATGCCTTAAGCCAGCAGGGGCATCAGATTGTGGCGGCGGCACGTCATATCTCACGGCTGCAAAAACAGCAGTTGCCCGGCGTAAGTTGTCATTCGGTCGATTTATGCTGGCCGCAGGATCTTCCTGCCCTGCTGAACGGCATTGATACGCTGTACTACCTGGTTCACGGCATGGGCGAAGGCGGGGATTTCATCACCCATGAGCGGCAGGTGGCGCTTAACGTGCGTGATGCCCTGCGCAACGCCCCCGTCAGACAGATTATTTTTCTCAGCTCGCTACAGGCCCCGGAAGATCAGCAGTCCGATCACCTGCGGGCGCGGCAGCTGACCGGCGAGATCCTGCGTGACGCGGGGATCCCGGTCACTGAACTGCGCGCGGGGATCATCGTTGGCGCAGGCTCCGCAGCCTTCGAAGTGATGCGTGATATGGTTTATAACCTGCCGGTGCTGACCCCGCCGCGCTGGGTACGCTCGCGCACCACGCCCATTGCGCTGGATAATTTACTGCATTATCTGGTGGCGCTGCTGGATCACCCTGCCGCCGGACATCGGGTACTGGAAGCGGCCGGGCCGGAAGTGCTCAGCTATCAGCAACAGTTTGCGCGCTTTATGGCGGTCAGTGGCCGTCACCGTCCGTTAATCCCCATTCCCTTGCCGACACGCTGGATCTCGGTGTGGTTTTTAAACGTGATCACCTCCGTTCCGCCCACCACGGCGAAAGCGCTCATCCAGGGGCTGAAGCACGATCTGCTGGCAGACGACCGCGATCTGCGTGCGCTGATCCCGCAGACCTTGATCCCGTTCGATGAGGCCGTCCGCCAGACGCTGAAAGAAGAAGCGAAACTGGTGAACTCCGCCGACTGGGGCTACGATCCGCAGGCCTTCGCCCGCTGGCGTCCGGAGTATGGTTATTATGCGAAGCAGGCCGGGCACCGGGTGAAGACCGCCGCCAGCCTTGCCGCGTTGTGGGAGGTGGTCAACAGCATCGGCGGCAAAGAGCGCTATTTCTTTGGCAACGCCCTGTGGCAAACCCGCGCCGCGCTGGATCGTCTGGTCGGGCATACGCTGGCTACAGGTCGGCCCACGGCAAAATATTTAGCGCCGGGCGATACCGTCGACAGCTGGAAGGTGATTGTCGTCGAGCCACAGCATCAGTTGACGCTGCTGTTTGGTATGAAAGCACCGGGGCTGGGGCGACTTAGCTTTACGCTGACAGATAAAGGCACGCATCGTGAGCTGGACGTGCGCGCATGGTGGCATCCGCACGGCATGCCAGGGCTGTTTTACTGGCTGCTGATGATCCCCGCGCATCTGTTTATCTTCCGCGGCATGGCAGCGCGGATCGCGCGGCTGGCAGAACAAAATACAGAGAAAGTCTGAATGGAAGCGGTAATCTTTCACCTTTCCCATTGCAACTGTCCGTTTTTCACGGAAGAATGCGCACGAAATTCTTTTCAACACAGTGGATTGCTATGAAGGTTCTGGTCACGGGCGCAACCAGCGGTTTAGGCCGAAACGCGGTCGAGTTTCTCCGGCACAAAGGCGTCAGCGTCAGGGCTACGGGTCGCAATGAGGCGATGGGCAAGCTGCTGCAAAAAATGGGCGCTGAGTTCGTTCAGGCGGATCTGACGGAACTGGTGTCATCCCAGGCCAAAGTGATGCTGGCAGGTGTGGACACGCTGTGGCACTGCTCAAGTTTTACCTCGCCGTGGGGAACCCAGGAAGCCTTCGATCTGGCTAACGTTCGCGCCACCCGCCGTCTGGGTGAATGGGCGGTGGCCTGGGGCGTGCGTAACTTTATCCATGTGTCCTCGCCGTCTGTCTATTTTGATTATCATCATCATCGACATATTCAGGAAGATTTCCGTCCGCTGCGCTATGCCAACGAATTCGCCCGCAGTAAAGCAGCGGCAGAAGAGGTGGTGCATCTGCTGGCGCAGGCAAACCCCAACACCCGTTTTACGGTGCTGCGCCCGCAGAGCCTGTTCGGGCCGCACGATAAAGTGTTTATTCCGCGTCTCGCCCAGATGATGCATCACTATCGCAGCGTGCTGTTACCGCGCGGCGGTGATGCACTCGTCGATATGACTTACTTCGAGAACGCCGTGCATGCGATGTGGCTGGCCAGTCAGGAGGTGTGTGATGCGCTGCCTTCGGGCCGGGCGTATAACATCACTAACGGCGAACCGGTGAAGCTGCGAACTATCGTGCAGCGATTAATCGACGAACTGGGTATTGATTGCCGTATCCGCTCCGTGCCGTGGCCGATGCTGGATATGATCGCCCGCAGTCTGGAGCGCTTTGGTGACAAAAAAGCCAAAGAGCCCGCCCTGACCCACTATGGCGTGGCGAAGCTGAACTTTGATTTCACGCTGGATACGTCACGCGCGCAGGCGGAACTGGGCTATCAGCCGCAGGTTACGCTCGATGAAGGCATTCGTCGCACGGCGCTGTGGCTGAAAGATCACGGTAAGTTACATCGCTGAGGCCTGGTCAGCCCTGCCCGTACTTTTCCAGCAGCGCTTCGGCAATCGCCAGGCTCTGCGCATCTGCCACACCGTCCCAGCGCGCCGGCCGGAAATGCATCTGGAATGCCACGATCACCCGCTTTTTCTGCGCGGGTGTCATCTCCGGTTTCACCTCATAGCCATAACGCGACAGCAAATCCAGCAGTTGCGCCGGGTCGACCGGTGTCGCGGGATCGCGTCCGTTTAAGTAAAACGCTACGCGCTTCTCGTCCGGCCATGCGCCTATCCCCTGCTGCGCCAGCGCCTGCCACGGGAATAACGGACCGGGGTCATCCTTGCGTTGAGGCGCAATGTCCGAGTGTGCCACCACATTCTGCGGAAGTATGTTGTAACTATGAATAATGTTTTTCGCCAGCGGCACCAGCGCGGCGATCTGCTGAGGTTCAAACGGCGTAAAGCGTTTGCTGCCAGCAATCTTCTGCCAGCCGCGGTTTTCCAGCTCAATGCCAATCGAGGTGTCATTGATCCGCGTAGCCCCGCGCCAGAAGCTAACGCCCGCATGCCAGGCCAGGTCCTGCTCAGGCACCAGTTGCCAGATCCGCGGCTTGCCCTTATGCAGCGGTGGACGCGCCGGGATCAGGTAGTGCGAACTGACGTGTTTGTCAGTCAGCGTCGCCAGGGACGCGTCAAAATCGTCGGCGGTGTAGTGGATCACCAGCACCTTGATGCGCGGGTACGCTGCCTGCGCCTGATGGCGCGTATCCAGCTGATACCCGGCTTTGTCCACCACGCCTTTTTCGCTGGCGCAGCCGGTAAGCAGCAGCGCCAGCGCAATCAGTTTGAACAAGCCTTTCATCAGCGGGTTTTCACTGCCGTACCGCTGATGCTCACCATCAGCATACTGCTATCTTTGCCGACGGTTTCGTAGTCGATGTCAATGCCGACCACCGCGTCTGCACCCAGCGCTTTTGCCTGCTCTTCCAGTTCACGAAAGGCGATTTCACGGGCTTTGCGCAGCTCTTTTTCATAGGCGCCTGAGCGTCCGCCGACGATGTCGCGGATCCCGGCAAAAAAATCGCGGAAGATATTCGCGCCGAGGATCGCCTCGCCGGTGACGACGCCGCAGTATTTCACGATCGGCTGGCCTTCGAGGGTCGGGGTGGTTGAAAATTGCATGTGACTTCTCCTTTTAACGTTCAGTGCCTAACGCGCGCATAATCAAACCGATACGCTATCATTGAACAGACAGTACCAATGTAGTCGGTTAATAAGGAAATCATTATGCGCTACTCATTTTTATCCGTCATTGTACCCTGCGCGCTGGCGTTGAGCGCCTGTACAACGGTAACGCCCGCCTTTAAGGATATTGGCACACGCAGCGGCCCTTGTGTTGAAGGTGGCCCCGACAGTGTGGCACAACAGTTCTACGATTTTCGCATTCAGAACCGCAGCACCGACGCCACCGCGCTGCGCCCCTATCTGAGCGACGATCTGGCGAAACTGCTGGCTGAGGCCAGCCGTGATAACAAAAATACCGCGTTCCTGCGCAGCGACCCCTTCTCCAGCCGTACCACTCAGCCGGAGAAAGCCAGCGTCAGCAGCGCCTCAACCATCCCTAACACCGATGCCCGCAACATTCCGCTGCGCGTGACCCTCACCCAGGGCAGCCAGACGTGGCAGGATGAAGTGCTGATGATCCGTGAAGGTCAGTGCTGGGCCGTGGATGATGTGCGTTATCTGGGCGGCAATGCCCATGCCCCTGCCGGGTCGCTGCGTCAGTCTGTCGAGCACCGCTGATAAATTATGCATCATTAACGGGTTAACACTGTTAACCCCCGTAAATTGTCTGGCATTCCGCAGTGAATGCCGACATTTCTACCTGCATCACACCACCGCCAGGGTTTTGTGCTAACTTTATCACTGGATGCGCTTTATATTTACCTTTTCACGCAGAAATATTGCATAACTATTCTGTGAACGTTACTATTTGCGGCCTCAATAGCTATTAGATTGCCTCGATGAGTATTCAATTAAACGGCATTAACTGTTTCTACGGCGCCCATCAGGCGCTGTTCGATATCAACCTGGATTGCCCTGAGGGCGAAACGCTGGTGCTGCTTGGCCCAAGCGGTGCAGGCAAAAGCTCCCTGCTGCGCGTACTCAATCTGCTCGAGATGCCGCGCTCCGGCACGCTCGCTATTGCAGGCAATCAGTTTGATTTTTCAAAAGCACCGTCTGACAAGGCGATCCGTAGCCTGCGTCAAAACGTCGGCATGGTGTTCCAGCAATATAACCTGTGGCCGCACCTGACGGTGCTGCAAAACCTGATCGAAGCCCCCTGCCGCGTGCTGGGACTGAGCAAAGATCAGGCGCTGGCCCGCGCCGATAAGCTCCTTGAGCGTCTGCGGCTTAAACCCTACAGCGATCGCTTCCCGCTACACCTCTCCGGCGGTCAGCAGCAGCGCGTGGCCATTGCCCGTGCGCTGATGATGGAACCGCAGGTGCTGCTGTTTGATGAGCCGACCGCCGCGCTTGACCCGGAAATCACCGCGCAGATCGTGAGCATCATCCGTGAGCTGGCGGAAACCCACATTACCCAGGTGATCGTTACCCACGAAGTGGAAGTGGCGCGTAAGACCGCCAGCCGCGTGGTGTACATGGAAAATGGTCATATTATCGAGCAAGGGGATGCCAGCCGCTTTGCCGCGCCGCAGACCGATGCTTTTAAACACTACTTATCTCACTGATCTTTTCGGGACCATGACAATGAAAAAAGTACTGATTGCCGCCCTGCTCGCCAGCGTCAGCCTCTCTGCTGGTGCTGCCCAGACTATTCGTTTCGCTACCGAAGCCAGCTACCCTCCGTTTGAATCCACAGATGCAAATAACAAGATCGTTGGCTTTGACGTCGACCTGGCAAATGCGCTGTGTAAAGAGATCGATGCGACCTGTACCTTCACCAACCAGGCCTTTGACAGTCTGATCCCGAGCCTGAAATTCCGTCGTTTCGATGCGGTAATGGCCGGTATGGACATCACCCCGGAGCGTGAAAAACAGGTGCTGTTCACCAACGCTTACTACGACAACTCGGCGCTGTTCATTGGTCAGAAAGGTAAATTCGCCAGCATTGATGCCCTGAAAGGCAAAAAAGTCGGCGTGCAGAACGGTACCACGCACCAGAAATTTATTACGGACAAGCACCCGGAAATCACCACCGTGCCTTACGACAGCTACCAGAACGCGAAGCTGGATCTGCAAAATGGTCGTATTGATGCGGTATTCGGCGACACCGCCGTGGTAACCGAGTGGCTGAAAGCCAGTGACAAGCTGGCCGCCGTGGGCGACAAAGTGACCGATAAAGATTACTTCGGTACCGGTCTGGGTATCGCGGTTCGTCAGGGCAACACTGAGCTCCAGCAGAAATTTAACGCTGCGCTGGATAAAGTGAAGAAAGATGGCACCTACGAGAACATCTACAACAAATGGTTCCAGAAGTAATCCTTGATGAATGACATGTTCCCTTTAGCAAGCGCCGCCGGGATGACCGTCGGCCTTGCCGTTTGTGCGCTGATCATTGGCCTCGCGCTGGCGATGCTTTTTGCGGTATGGGAGTCCGTTAAATGGCGTCCTGTCGCATGGGCGGGATCAGCGCTGGTCACGATCCTGCGCGGCCTGCCGGAAATTCTGGTGGTGCTGTTTGTCTATTTTGGCTCATCACAGCTGCTGTTAATGTTGTCTGATGGCTTCACGCTCAATCTGGGCGTGGTGCAAATCCCGCTGCAAATGCAGATCGAAAACTTCGATGTCAGCCCGTTCCTTTGTGGCGTCATTGCGCTGTCGCTGCTCTACGCCGCCTATGCTTCGCAGACGCTGCGCGGTGCGCTGAAAGCCGTTCCGCTGGGCCAGTGGGAATCCGGCCAGGCGCTGGGCCTGTCGAAAAGCGCGATTTTCTTCCGTCTGGTGATGCCGCAGATGTGGCGTCATGCGCTGCCGGGGCTGGGCAATCAGTGGCTGGTGCTGCTGAAGGATACGGCGCTGGTGTCGCTGATCAGCGTAAATGATTTGATGTTGCAGACCCGCAGTATCGCCACCCGTACCCAGGAGCCTTTTACCTGGTATATCGTGGCGGCGGCCATTTATCTGGTCATCACCCTGCTCAGTCAGTACATCCTCAACCGCATTGATCTGCGCGCGACACGTTTTGAGCGGAGAGCCGACTGATGCTTGAGTATTTACCTGAACTGATGAAGGGGCTGCACACCAGCCTGACGCTCACCGTGGCGTCCATTCTGGTGGCGCTGGTGCTGGCGCTGATCTTTACCATTGTGCTGACGCTGAAAACGCCGGTGCTGGTGTGGATCGTGCGCGGTTACATCACGCTGTTTACCGGTACACCGTTGCTGGTACAGATCTTCCTGATTTACTACGGCCCGGGTCAGTTCCCGACGCTCCAGGAATATCCGGTACTGTGGCATCTGCTCTCTGAACCCTGGCTGTGCGCGCTGTTGGCACTGTCCCTTAACAGCGCCGCCTATACCACGCAGCTCTTTTACGGGGCGATCCGCGCTATTCCGGACGGCCAGTGGCAGTCCTGCGGTGCGCTGGGCATGAGCAAAAAAGATACGCTGGCGATCCTGCTGCCGTACGCCTTTAAACGTGCCCTCTCCTCCTATTCCAACGAAGTGGTATTAGTATTCAAAAGTACTTCGCTGGCTTACACCATTACGCTGATGGAAGTCATGGGTCATGGGCAGCTGTTGTATGGCCGGACGTACGATGTGATGGTGTTCGGTGCGGCTGGTCTTATCTATCTGATAGTTAACGGCTTGCTCACGCTCATGATGCGTCTTATCGAGCGTCGGGCGCTGGCCTTCGAACGACGGAATTAAGCACTGAAAACAGGCGGGGCAACCCGCCTTTTTTACATCTGAATAAATATAATTAATCATATATATTGCATATAAATTCATTAACTGGCATTGTTAGCCCATGCCGCAGACACGGTAAAAACAATAAGACTGACAGACAGGAGCTCCACCATGAAAAAGTTAGTTCTGGCCGCTATCCTTGCCACCTTTGCAGCCGGTGCCACTGCCGCCGACAAAATCAGCTTCGGCGTCTCCGCCACTTATCCGCCGTTTGAGTCCCTGGATGCCAGCAATCAGATTGTCGGTTTCGATTTGGATCTGGCGAAAGCGCTGTGCAAACAGATGCAGGCCGACTGCACCTTTACTAACCATGCCTTTGATAGCCTGATCCCGGCGCTGAAGTTTAAAAAATATGACGCGGTGATTTCCGGTATGGACATTACCCCGGATCGTAGCAAGCAGGTGGCCTTTACCGAGCCCTACTACGCCAACTCGGCGGTGGTGATCGCCAAAAAAGGCGCGTTTAAGTCTTTTGAAGAGCTGAAAGGTAAACGCATCGGCATGGAAAACGGCACCACGCATCAGAAATACTTGCAGGATCAGCATCCGGAAGTGAAAACCGTGGCCTATGACAGCTACCAGAATGCGATTATCGATCTGAAGAATGGCCGTATTGATGGCGTGTTTGGTGATACCGCGGTGGTAAACGAGTGGCTGAAAACCAACCCGCAACTGGGTACCGCTACGCCGAAAGTGACCGACCCGCAGTACTTCGGCACCGGCCTTGGTATCGCTGTGCGCCCGGATAACAAAGCCCTGCTGGAAAAACTCAACGCCGCGCTGAAGGCCATCAAAACCGACGGCACTTATCAGAAAATCAGCGACCAGTGGTTCCCGCAGTAATACGCCCTTCCCGCCCGGCGGCGCGTCGCTTGCCGGGCCTACAGAGACGCCTTCACGCAGGCCGGATAAGCGTCAGCGCCATCCGGCATTAATCGCGAACTAACAACGTCAACACTTCGTAATGCGCGGTATGCGGGAACATATCAAACAGCTGCACGCGACTAATGCGGTACCCCGGCAATTCGCGCAGGTCTTTCGCCATACTCTGGGCATTACAGCTGGAATAAATGATAAATTGCGGTGCCATGCGGCTCAGATAATCACACAGCGGCTTGCCGATACCGCGACGCGGCGGGTTGACCAGCACCAGTTCCGGCACTTCCCCCTGGGCGGTGGCGAAACGCGTAGAATCCAGCGCCTGAAACTGTATGTTTTGCAGCCCCAGCATCTGCGCCGATTCTCTGGCACAGGCAATGGCTTCCGGGGCGATCTCAATACCGGTGAGCTTCATCTGCGGCGTCGCGCAATGCAGCCCGAAACCGCCGACACCGCAAAACAGATCCCACATATGCGTCACCGGCAGCGCCCGCACCCAGTCACGCGCCGTGGCGTACAGGTGGCTGGCAACCTGCGGGTTGGTCTGAAAAAAGCTCTGTGGGCGGATCCACAGCGGCACCGCGTTGAAGTTCTCTGCCAGCGCCTGCTGCCCGGTGAGATAAATCTCCTGCTCCCCTTCCATGATCGCCATATGCACCGGCTGAATGTTCGCAGTGATCACCTTTAACTGCGGCAGTTGCGCCTGTAACTCCGGCAATGCTGCACGCAGCTGCGCCAGTTTGGCGTCGGAGCGCAGTACAAAACGCAGCATCATGCCGCCGTCCTGCTGGCTTTCGGTGAGTAACAGGTATTTGAGTTCGCCACGTTTACGCGCCACGTTGTAGGGCGTCAGCCCCGCGCGGGCGATAAAGGGTTTCAGCGCCGCAAAGACCGGGTAAAACGAGGCGGGATAGAGCGGACAGTCAGTAAGATCTTCCGGCGTGCCGTCGCGATGCAGCATGCCGAGCAGCGGTTTTTCGACGCTGCCGCTGACCACCATTTTCGCCTTGTTGCGAAAGCCCTGCTCCGGTCCGCTCACCGGTGCGCACCACTCGGCGACAGGCATTCCCTCCAGCAAGGTGCGGAGATCGGCCATTTTGGCATCGAGCTGTCGGGCGACGGGCTGTTCGATCCACTGACAGGACCGGCAACGACCAGCGTCATAGAGTGCGCACTGCATGATGAAAACCTTAATTTTTGCGGGGCGGGGATTGTACCACCGTTAACGCAGATGGAAAAAGCGTCGGCTGGACGAGGGCACAAACAGCAGAAAAAGGATCAGCAAATCAGGCAGTTTTTGCATGAATAGCGAGTGCAGGATCTCGCGTTTTGATTCGCCAGCGATACTGAAAAGCTCCGGATAACCGTAGCCCAGCGAGGCCGCCCATAAATAGCCGGTCGCCACGATCTGTGACCCAAGATAGAGCCAGCGCGCCCAGTTGCGTCCTTTGCCCATGGAAAATGCACAGTAAAATTCGACAAACAGCAGCACCAGACTGCCGAGAAAAATCAGCGTCAGATCCCAGGTCTGCGCGCTGCGGCGGACAAAGTCCACCACGCCGCGAACACCCAGCAGGTCGAAGAGCATGATCAGATCAACGCAGCGCGTGGTAATGATGGCGATAGCCGCCACCTGTACCAGCGTCGGAACGTTGAGCCGGGCATGCATCCCTGGTCTTTTTCTCATTAAATCCAATGCGTTATCTTCCCTGCGAAAAAAATGCCGCGACAAGCGCGGCATTGCGATCTTAACGAGATTTTAGTGCCATCAGCCGCGTCTTGCACGCTGGATGTCACGCACCCGCTGCTTTTCTGCGCGCGCCATAATATACCAGGCGATAAAACCAACAATTCCCACCACGCCAAGGATGATCGACGCCAGGGCGTTGATTTCCGGGTTCACCCCCATACGCACACTGGAGAACACCAGCATCGGCAACGTGGTGGCACCCGGCCCGGAAACAAAACTGGCGATCACCAGATCGTCGAGCGAAAGCGTAAACGCCAGCAGCCAGCCAGAGATAATCGCCGGCATAATCATCGGCAGCGTAATGATAAAGAATACTTTCAGCGGCGTCGCACCCAGATCCATCGCCGCTTCTTCAATAGACCGGTCCAGTTCGCGTAAGCGCGCCGAGATCACCACCGCCACATAAGCGGTACAGAAAGTGACGTGCGCAAGCCAGATGGTCAGCATTCCGCGATCCGCAGGCCAGCCAATGGCATGGGCCAGCGCAACAAACAGCAGCAGCAGCGACAGACCGGTGATCACATCCGGCATAACCAGCGGCGCGGTGATCATAAAAGCAAAGCCGTTGGAGCCTCGAAAACGCCCGAAACGCACCATCACCACCGCCGCGATAGTCCCGAGGAAGACCGCCATTGTGGCGGCACAGGCGGCAATCGTCAGGCTTAGCCCCACGGCGCTCATCATGGCATCGTCACGGAACAACTCACCGTACCAGCGGGTCGACCAGCCTGCCCACACTGTCACCAGCTTCGAGCTGTTGAAGGAGTACACCACCAGCATCAGCATCGGCGCATACAGGAAGGTGAAGCTTAGCACGAGGATCAGAATACGCCACGGCGAGCGCACTACCGGTAAGTTGTTCATGCGTGGTCTCCCGTGGTTTTACTCTGGTATTTATGGAACCACATGATCGGCACAATCAGCAGCAACAGCATGATGATCGCCACCGCCGACGCCACCGGCCAGTCGCGGTTATTGAAGAACTCCTGCCACAGTACGCGACCAATCATAATGCTGTCCGGGCCGCCCAGCAGTTCCGGGATCACAAACTCCCCTACCGCCGGAATAAACACCAGCATGGAGCCGGCAATAATTCCGCTTTTGGTCAGAGGCACAATCACGCTGAAGAAGGTTTTCAGTGGACGCGCGCCGAGATCGAGTGAGGCTTCCACCAGCGAATAATCAATGCGCGTTAAGGCGGTGTAAATCGGCAGCACCATAAACGGCAGATAGGCATACACGATACCGATATAGACCGCGAGATTGGTGTGCAGGATCGTCAGCGGCTGATCGATAACCCCAAGCCAAAGCAAAAAGTTATTCAGGATGCCGTTGTTTTTCAGGATCCCCATCCACGCGTAAACGCGGATCAAAAACGAGGTCCAGGACGGTAAAATCACCAACAACAGCAGGATATTACGTGTTGAAGGTTTACTGTGCGCCACCGCCCATGCCAGCGGATAACCAATCGCCAGACAGCAGAGCGTGGAGATCACCGCCACCTGCAATGACTGGAGATAAGCTTCGAAATAGAGCGGATCGTCCGTCAGTTGCAGAAAGTTATTGATGTTCAGCGTCAGGCTGAGCTGCCCGTCTTCCCAGGACATCAGATCGGTATACGGCGGGATCGCGCGCGCCATTTCTGCAAGGCTGATCTTAAAGACGATCAAAAACGGCAGCAGAAACAGCAGGCACAGCCAGATATACGGCAGAGCAATCACGACTTTACGCCCGTGCTTCATCTGCATACGCGCCAGCCACAGCGTCAGACCGCCCGTTTTCTCCGTGCGGGCCGGTAATTCAGGTGTACTCATCGCCGCTCCTTAAACCGTCAGTACCACACAACTGTCGGCATCCCAGCACAGGCGCACTTCATCGCCCCATGTCGGTAAGCCTTTGCGGTAGCGGTGCGCGTTCTGTAACTGCGCGCTGATCATCTGCCCGCTGTGCAGGCGCACATGATAAATCGACAGATCGCCAAGATAGGCAATGTGCACCACTTCGCCTAAGGCAAAGTTGTAGCCATCCGCAGGGGGATCTTCGCAGAGCATGATTTTTTCCGGGCGCAGCGCTACGTAGACCGGCACGTTGTCCACCACCGAAGCGTCGGGATCGACCTTCAGCGGGTGCACCAGCCCCGGCGAGTCGATCACCAGACCGTCTTCCTCGCGCGCTTTCAGCAGCCCTTCGAAAACATTCACGGAACCGATAAATTCAGCGCTGTAGCGGGTGGTCGGGTGCTCGTAAATCTCTTCCGGCTCGCCGATTTGCACGAACTTACCACGGTTCATGATGGCGATACGTCCGGCCATGGTCATTGCTTCTTCCTGATCGTGGGTGACCATCACGCAGGTCACGCCGACGCGCTCCAGAATATCCACTACTTCCAGCTGCATACGGTCGCGCAGTTTTTTGTCCAGCGCGCCCATCGGCTCATCGAGCAACAGCAGTTTGGGACGTTTCGCCAGACTGCGTGCCAGCGCCACACGCTGACGCTGGCCACCGGAAAGCTGATGCGGTTTACGCTTCGCAAATTCCGACATATGCACCAGGTTGAGCATCTCGGCGACGCGGCTGGCGATCTCCGATTTCGGCAGCTTGTCCTGCTTCAGGCCAAAGGCGATATTCTGCTCCACCGTCATGTGTGGAAACAGCGCGTAGGACTGAAACATCATATTGATCGGGCGCAGATAAGGCGGCACATGGGCGAGGTCGACGCCGTCGAGCATAATCTGTCCGGTAGTGGGCTGCTCAAAACCGGCGAGCATACGCAGCAGCGTCGATTTACCGCAGCCGGACGCGCCCAAGAGCGCAAAAATCTCGCCTTTATAAATAGTGAGGCTGACATCATCGACAGCGTGCTGACCATCAAAGGATTTGGTCAGATTTCGGATCTCCAGCAGCGGCGTTAACGCCTTGCGGGACTTCGCCTGTGGGCGGGGGGTAGCCTCATTCACGGGGTGCTCTCCGGCATAGAACAACGGTTAGTGCAAACGCACCGGCATGGTGCGTATTACCCGGCAGTGCTGACGCCGACCGGGTCTGGGAATTTATTGGCATTTGCCCGGTGGCGCTATTGCTTACCGGGCCTACACGATCGCAGGACCGTAGGCCGGGCAAGCAAAGCGCCGCCCGGCGACAGTTTCAAATGGCGTTATTTACCGCTTTTCACTTTGGTCCACGCACGCGTTCTGACGCGATCGATTTTTGGATCCTGGACTTTCAGCGTATAGAGCTTGGCGAATACATCTGCCGGCGGGTAAATCGCCGGGTTATCACGCACTTCTGCGCTCACCAGCGGTGTGGAGGCTTTGTTGCCGTTGGCATAGAACACATGATCGCTGACGTGGGCAATCACATCCGGACGCATCAGATAGTTGAGGAACTGATACGCTTCGTCTTTGTTTTTCGCATCCGTCGGCATAGCGAAGACGTCGAAGAACGCCAGCGCGCCCTCTTTCGGAATGATATAGGAAACATTCACGCCATTTTTCGCTTCTTTCGCGCGGTTAGCCGCCTGCCAGACATCCCCTGCCCAGCCGATGGCCACACAGATATCGCCGTTCGCCAGGTCATTAATGTACTGGGACGAGTGGAAGTAACGGATGTTCGGACGCAGCTTCAACAGCAGATCGGTTGCCGCACCGCTATAATCGGACGCGTTAGTGCTGTTCGGATCTTTGCCGAGGTAGTTCAGCACGGTGGCAAAAATCTCTTCCGGCGCATCAAGGAAAGCGACGCCGCAGCCCTTCAGTTTTTCGAGGTTCTCCGGCTTCATCACCAGATCCCAGCTATCGATAGGCACATCTTTGCCCAGCGCCGCTTTAACTTTATCGACGTTATAGCCAATGCCGGTGGTCGCCCACAGGTACGGCATGGCGTATTTATTTTCCGGATCGTGCTTCGCCACCAACTTCAGCACTTCCGGATCCATGTTTTTCCAGTTCGGCAATTTGCTCTTGTCGAGCGGCTGGAATACCCCGGCGGTCAGCTGACGCTCAAGGAAGCTCGCGGACGGCACAACCAGGTCAAAGCCGGTACTGCCCGCCATTAATTTGCCTTCCAGCACTTCGTTGGAATCAAACACGTCATAGACGACTTTAATGCCCGTCTCTTTTTCGAAATTCGCTACGGTGTCCGGCGCAATATAGTCAGACCAGTTATAAACATGCAGCGTTTTTTGTTCAGCGGCGAAGGTGCCGGCAGTGACCGCCATCAGTGCACCCGCAACCAGACCAGACAGCCATTTTTTATTCAGGGTGGTCATATTTCATTCCTTCTGGAAAGTTCGTTAACATTCGAACTAAATCGTCGTCTGTAAGCTATGCAAGAATCGTGCATAGTTTGTCACTCACCACTGCAACAGGTAATTCGAATTACCCGGCAGACGCTGCATGCTATTGAAGCCCCGCAAGAATAACTGTAGCCAGGGTTCGAGGCTATAGGACAGATTAAAAAACGCCTTTTATCAATTTTTTATGCAAGATCAGTCTATGTGATAAGCCGAAACGGCCTGAAGGGAGGTGAAATATTCTTTAAATAAAGGTTAAAAGCAGAATAAAAAGAGGAATTATGCAGCCGCCATGGCAGCGACTGCCTTTTAATCAGGGGCGCTTAGTGAAGAAAATTGTGCGGCGTGGCGTCAGGCGCTGGCTCTTCTTCTTCGCTAGTAAACAGCAGTTGCTGGGCGTTAGCTTCAAGGATCACCATTGAAATCTGCTCTTCGCTCTGGCGCATAAACCAGGAGAACTGCTTGAAGTTAACCCCGGGCGCGGCGAATAAAGACTGGCAAACCACCAGCTTTGGCAGATTATCATCCTGAATATCGAGGAAGGCTTTTACCGTCAGTGAACTGGCGTTGATAGCCGACAGATCCGCCGCCAGCGGCAGCAGCGCCGAGGGCTTCACTTCCGCCATCGCCGAGAACAGAATGATGTCGTCAACCAGATCGACTTTGGCATCATAAATACCCTCGAAATTCTGCATGTGCGGCAGATGTAAAGCCTGGCAGGTATCACACTCATAAAAACTGATGCCCAGCTCGTCAAGCCACTGACGTAAAGTGTCCAGACCGGGAACGACGAGTGAATCCATAGAATGTGCTACCTCTTAAAAAATTATGCGGCCACTAGCTTACGCAAAAATGCCGATCCATTCCATTATCCGTGGCGATAAACCGCTCAGCCGCCGGTTTTCAGGCAGAAATCGGGGGTGGCCTGGCGCTCGATCCAGGCGATCATGCGATCCGCGATATCCACGCCGGTGGTTTTTTCGATGCCTTCCAGTCCCGGCGATGCGTTAACCTCCATCACCAGCGGCCCACGATCGGCGCGCAGAATATCGACGCCCGCGACGTCCAGCCCGAGCGTTTTCGCCGCCAGAATGGCAATTTCGCGCTCGCGCAGGGTAATGTTCGCCACCGTCGCCACGCCGCCGCGGTGCAGATTAGAGCGAAAATCCCCCGGCTTGGCCCGCCGTTCGATAGCCGCGACCACGTCATCCCCCACCACCAGGCAGCGGATGTCGCAGCCTTTCGCCTCTTTTATGTATTCCTGCACCAGGATATGGGCATTTAGCCCGCGAAATGCATCAATGACGCTTTCCGCCGCCTGCCGCGTTTCCGCCAGCACCACGCCGATCCCCTGCGTGCCCTCTACCAGCTTAACCACCAGCGGCGCGCCGCCCACCATATCGATCAGATCGCTGGTATCGTCCGGCGAATGCGCAATGCCGGTAACCGGCAGGTCGATCCCCTGGCGCGCCAGCAGTTGCAGCGAACGCAGTTTGTCACGGGCGCGGGTAATGGCAACGGATTCATTCAGGGGATAGCTGCCGAGAATTTCAAACTGGCGCAGGGCGGCGGTACCGTAAAAAGTGATGGCGGAGCCGATACGCGGGATGACGGCATCAAAAAAAGGCAACTGACGGCCTTTATAGTGAATAGATGACGCCGCCGGGCTGATGTTCATATAACAGGACAGCGGATCGAGGATCTCGACGAGATGGCCGCGTTTTATCGCTGCGTCGCGCAGGCGCTTGCACGACCAGAGCGTTCCATCCCGGGACAATATGGCTATTTTCACCCTGCACCTCTCTGTGACAAGACCTGGAAAAGCCTGCGTATGATACACGCAGGCAGACGCAGGATGAACGTGATTTATCGCGTTGCCCAGCCCTGCTGGTGCAAATAATCCAGAATGAACGGACGGCTCTCTTTAATGATGGTGCGGCGAATATGATCGCTCCAGGTATCACGACGATTATTACTGCCGCGCGTCAGATAGTATTCCGCCAGTTCGTTGTCATAGGCGGCCAGCACCGCCTCATCTACCGGCTGGTAGCGGTTCTCATGCACGACCATCGCTGCCGGCAGGCGTGGCTTCACGTCCGGGTTATCCGCAGGCCAGCCGAGGCACAGGCCGAACAGCGGCAGTACATGTTTCGGCAGCGCCAGCAATTCCGTTACCGCCGCAATGTTGTTACGAATGCCGCCGATGTAAACCCCGCCAAGGCCGAGAGATTCCGCTGCGGTCATCGCGTTTTGCCCCATCAGCGCCGTATCCACCACGCCGAGCAGCAGTTGCTCCGCGAGGCCCAACTGCGCATCCGGGCAGATCTGCAAATGACGGTTAAAATCCGCGCAAAACACCCAGAACTCTGCCGCCTGACCAACATGCTGTTGCCCGCCGCTCAGCGTTACAAATTGTTCACGCAGCGCCGGATCGGTGACGCGAATAATGGAAGAGCACTGTAAAAAACTGGAGCTGGAGGCCGCCTGTGCCGCGGCGATAATGGCTTCTCGCTGTGCCTGGGTGATGGGCTCGTCGGTAAAATGACGAACAGAACGGTGGGAAAGCAGCAGCGCTATAGTCGGTGTCATCGGGTTTCTCTCCAGGTAAAAAAGGCTGCGATTATAGATGAAAGGTTTTCACCTTTTTTGGCGAAACATAGCCTTACGGTATCAAACCAACAGGTAAAACCTGCTTTCCATAAACTCCCGTTATCGGCATGATGGTGTCATTCGCCGTCTGGCCTGAAGCATTAAGGAGAGAATATGTTCGCTGTAATTTTTGGTCGTCCGGGTTGCCCGTATTGTGTACGCGCTAAAGAACTGGCAGAGAAGTTGACCGCTGAGCGTGATGATTTTAACTATCGCTACGTGGATATCCACGCGGAAGGCATTACCAAAGCCGATCTGGAAAAAACCGTCGGCAAGCCGGTAGAAACCGTGCCGCAGATCTTCCTTGATCAGAAACACATTGGCGGCTGCACCGATTTCGAAGCTTACGCCAAAGACCATCTGGGTCTGTTTGCTGAGCAGTAATAAATAAGGGGCGTTAACCACGCCCCCATTTGCTCATCATACTGCTGACAAACAAATAGCACAGCGCCCCCAGCGCGCACCAGAAAACCGCGCTGAACAGCCACGCCAGCTCCTGCCAGAATGAACGCTCCTGGGTAATGACCATCCGCATCAGTACAAAGCACAGCGGCGCTGCCAGCATCGCACCCATCAACGGCAGCAATACCTGACGCTTGCGTGACACAAAGCTTGCGACGGCGCCGGGAATGACAAAAAAGAGCAAGCCCAGCTCCGGATGGCCTGACGCACGAAACGCGCCCTTCATTTTTAGCGCCAGAGACAGACACACCACAATAAACAGCAGAAAGCAGCAAAAAGCGCCTGCCCAACCATGTTTAGATTTCAAACAATCCTCCTGACACTGCCTCTATCAAACGTCTCGTTCGTTCCAGATGAACGCCCGGTCGGATAAAGCTATGCAGCAATCCTTGCCAAAATACGTACCCACTTGCATGCACGATTCGTACTAGCCGTGGTTTGTTAATACGACTAAACTACGGCCTGATTATGTTTGCAGGCTATTTTTGGTCAGTGAATTTGTTTTAATTGATGTCTGGCCTGAAGCAAAACATTAGCGCAATTTATTATTTCTTTCAACAGCTTACAAGTAAACAAGAAGTTAGACTCCGTGAATATAAACGTCGCAGATTTGTTAAATGGGAATTACATACTGTTATTATTCGTGGTGCTCGCGCTCGGGCTCTGCCTCGGAAAATTGCGCCTCGGCTCCATTCAACTGGGTAATTCCATTGGCGTTTTGGTCGTTTCTTTATTATTGGGCCAGCAGCATTTCGCGATTAACACCGACGCGCTCAATTTAGGCTTTATGCTGTTTATTTTTTGTGTCGGTGTGGAAGCAGGACCCAACTTTTTTTCGATTTTCTTCCGCGATGGCAAAAACTACCTGATGCTGGCGCTGGTGATGGTCGGCAGCGCGCTGCTCATCGCCCTCGGGCTGGGTAAACTATTCGGCTGGGATATAGGTCTGACGGCCGGGATGCTGGCCGGATCGATGACCTCAACGCCGGTGCTGGTGGGTGCAGGTGATACGCTGCGCCACTCAGGTATGGACGGCGGACAGCTTTCCACCGCGCTCGACCACTTAAGCCTCGGCTATGCCCTGACCTACCTGATTGGGCTGGTCAGCCTGATTGTCGGCGCACGCTACCTGCCCAAGCTGCAACATCAGGATCTGCAAACCAGCGCCCAACAAATCGCCCGCGAGCGCGGCCTGGATACCGACGCCAGCCGCAAAGTCTATCTGCCGGTGATCCGCGCCTATCGCGTCGGTCCGGAGCTGGTGGCCTGGGCCGATGGCAAAAACCTGCGCGAGCTGGGCATCTATCGCCAGACCGGCTGTTATATCGAGCGCATCCGCCGTAACGGTATCCTTGCCGCGCCGGATGGCGATGCCGTACTGCAGATGGGCGATGAGATCGCGCTGGTCGGCTATCCCGATGCTCACGCGCGTCTCGATCCGAGCTTCCGCAACGGTAAAGAAGTGTTCGACCGCGACCTGCTGGACATGCGCATCGTCACTGAAGAGATTGTGGTGAAAAACCACAACGTGGTGGGCCGCCGTCTCGCACAGTTAAAACTGACCGATCACGGCTGCTTCCTTAACCGCGTGATCCGCAGCCAGATTGAAATGCCTATCGACGACAACATTCTGCTCAATAAGGGCGATGTGTTGCAGGTGAGCGGCGATGCGCGACGGGTAAAAACCATCGCTGACCGCATCGGCTTTATCTCTATTCACAGTCAGGTTACTGATCTGCTGGCGTTCTGCGCCTTCTTTATCGTCGGCCTGATGATCGGCATGATCACCTTCCAGTTCAGTAATTTCAGCTTTGGCATCGGTAATGCGGCGGGTCTGCTGTTTGCCGGGATCATGCTGGGCTTCCTGCGCGCCAACCACCCGACCTTTGGATACATTCCCCAGGGCGCACTAAATATGGTGAAAGAGTTCGGCCTGATGGTGTTTATGGCGGGGGTCGGCCTGAGCGCCGGGAGCGGCATCGGGCACGGACTGGGCGCCGTCGGCGGACAGATGCTGGTCGCCGGTCTGCTGGTCAGCCTGGTGCCGGTGGTGATCTGTTTCCTGTTTGGCGCTTATGTGCTGCGCATGAACCGCGCCCTGCTGTTCGGCGCGATTATGGGCGCGCGCACCTGCGCCCCGGCAATGGAGATCATCAGCGATACCGCGCGCAGTAACATCCCTGCGCTGGGCTACGCTGGCACCTATGCCATCGCCAACGTACTGCTGACGCTTGCCGGTACGCTGATCATCATCATCTGGCCCGGGTTAGGATAAGTCTCAACTTGAACGCACTGGCAAATAATTTATGGCCTGGCGAGAACTTTTCCGCAAAGCGCCAGTCATAACTATTGCCACTGCTTTTCTTTGATGTCCCCAATTTGTGGAGCCCATCAACCCCGCCATCTTTGGTTCAAGGTTGATGGGTTTTTTATTGCCTGAAATTTGTGACAAGATGACATGGATCTGAGGTGTGCGGGTTTTCTCACCCGGACGCCCTGTTTTATTAGGCAAGGAGGCATCTTGAAAAGTTTTGATTCTGTCGCAGATATTATCACCAACGAATTCCTCACCTCGCCGCTGGGTACGTTAACCAGTATCTTTAGCGTGATTGGTGGTATTTACGCCGCGTTCCTGCTGGTTAAAAAATTCCTTAATACGCCGATAAAAGGCAAATCGGAGTTTCTTTCACAGGCGGGTGTACCGGCATGGCCGCTGCGACTTTTTTACGTCAGCCTGCCGCTACATACCATCCCTAGAAATACCCGTACCGATCTCTTCTTTGGTTTTCTGCTGATTCTCGCAGGCCTGGGTGGGGCGGCTTTTCTCTCCGTTATGCACATCAAAACGCTGCGAACGCCACCGGACTCGACGTTACTGGTTTATAAACCTACTGACGAATTCTTTTATTTGACCTGGGGCAGCGCAAAAACGGCCTCTCTGTTTCCTCGTCACACCTTAACCCTGACGAGCGAGCAGTGTGACGAGATGCCGGTTGACACACTGGCGCAAAAAAGCAGGATGTCTGCCGATCTGACGGGGTTCATTTGCGAAATATTCCGCAAGAAAGAATATACTCACTATATATCGAAAGAAATTACCAATTTCAGGCAGACCAAAGGCACGCTTTATTCCGTGCTAAGCCTCTGCGAAACGGGTTTATTCTGGCTGGCTGTCAGTATAATGTTGACGCTCTACTACCGTAAAATTGTCACGCAACATATTATCGAGCAGCATAAAAAAGCCGAAAGTTATCTGACGTAATCATAAAAAACGTTTCCCCTCTGACGATATGCCCCATTGTCTGTCAGCATCCCCCATTACCGTCTAAGGTTAACAGACCCTAATCTGTCTGACGGAGCTGACATGAAATTCCCCCTGTACCTTCTTACTGCGCTTATTCTTTCTGGCTGTGGCGGCAGTACGTCGCCGTCGAAAGTCACTGCGCCGGGCGCGGAAACTTCCGGCAAATTACAGCTACTGGATACCGGCGCAGCCGTGATGCAGTCCCGACCACCGATTGATGCCATTAATACTTATCTCGACGGTTTTCATTTTTATAACGGCGATCAGAATGGCCAGATGGAAGCGCACCATTACGTCAGCGTACTGAACGATGACGTGATGCAGGCGGTGATTTATGACGGTAATACCCGTGACGCCAAACTGATGGGCGTGGAATACATCATCAGCGAACGGCTGTTCAATACCCTGCCGCCGGACGAGAAAAAACTCTGGCACAGCCACCGGCATGAAGTGATGTCCGGCAGCCTGATTGGCCCTGGTCTGCCCAAACCTGCCGAAAAGGCGCTGATGAGTAAGATCGTCAACACCTACGGCAAAACCTGGCACACCTGGCATACCGACCGGGACAAAACCCTGCCGCTGGGAATTCCGGCGCTGATGATGGGCTTCACGGCTGATGGTCAGCTCGATCCCGCGCTGCTTGCCGAACGCGATCGCCTTTTCGATGTGGATACCAGGGCTATCCGCGAATCACGCCGCGATCTGGATGCGCATCCTGTCGCACCGGGCGCTGATGCCTGGCAGCACGGAGAGGTGATCCAGTTAAAACGTGGTCAGGGCGGCGGTGAGCACGCGCACGGCAAAACGCGCTTTGCGCCGGCGGAAAAACGTCCGGCAACGGTTCGATAATAATTAACATTGCGGGTTTACCCTCTTTTGCAGAATGCCGTACACTTTTGCTTCACAACGGAGATTTTGCATGAACGCACCGACGCATTCGCCACGTAAGGCACTGCAACGCCGCACCTGGGCGTTATTTATGTTTTTCTTTATCCCTGGGCTGTTAATGGCGTCATGGGCGACGCGCACCCCGGCGATCCGCGACACCCTGTCCGTCTCCACGGCAGGAATGGGCGTGGTGCTGTTCGGGCTGTCCGTGGGTTCGATGAGCGGCGTCCTCTCCTCTGGCTGGCTGGTTAAGCGCTTCGGTACCCGCAACGTTATCCGCACCGCCATGTCCTTCAGCGTGGTCGGCATGGTTATCTTAAGCGTGGCGCTGTGGTTCGCGTCGCCACTGCTGTTCGCCTGTGGACTGGCGGTATTTGGCGCGAGCCTCGGCTCGGCCGAGGTGGCGATTAACGTCGAAGGCGCCGCGGTGGAACAGGCGCTGGATAAAACCGTGCTGCCAATGATGCATGGCTTTTACAGCCTCGGCACGCTGGCGGGCGCGGGGGTCGGCATGGGGCTGACGGCGCTGGGCGTGAGTGCAAATCTGCACATTTTGCTGGCGGCGCTGGCGACCATCATGCCGATTATTATTTCCATCACCGCGATCCCCGACGGTACCGGCAAAGGCTCGGGCGAGGAAAATGGTCATGGTACGAAAGGCGTGCCTTTTTATCGCGACGGGCAACTGATGCTGATCGGCGTGGTGGTGCTGGCGATGGCCTTTGCAGAAGGTTCCGCCAATGACTGGCTGCCGCTGTTGATGGTGGACGGTCACGGCTTCAGTCCGACATCCGGATCGCTGATTTATACCGGCTTTACGCTGGGGATGACGGTCGGACGCTTTACCGGCGGCTGGTTTATCGATCGCTACAGCCGTGTCGCGGTGGTGCGCGCCAGTGCGCTGATGGGCGCGCTGGGCATCGCGTTGATCATCTTTGTGGATAGCGCCTGGGTGGCGGGCGTATCGGTAATTTTGTGGGGGCTGGGCGCATCGCTGGGCTTCCCGCTGACGATTTCAGCCGCCAGCGATACTGGCCCGGATGCGCCAACGCGCGTCAGCGTGGTCGCCACCACGGGCTATCTGGCATTCCTGGTGGGACCGCCGCTGCTGGGCTTCCTCGGCGAGCACTACGGCCTGCGCAGCGCGATGATGGTGGTGCTTGGGCTGGTAATGATTGCCGCGCTGGTTGCCCGTGCGGTGGCGAAACCTGAGCCGCAAAACCAGCCGTGTGAGAACTAGTACTGATTTGCCCGGCGGCGCAAGCTTGCCGGGCCTGCGGGTTTGTATCGATAGATTAAGACAACGCGTTGCCGACCGTTTTATCCTTCAGGAATACCACCATCAGCGCCAGCCAGATCAACCCGTTCGCCAGATTAAACAGGCTGAACAGGCCATTGCCGCCCGCCAGAAACGCATGTTTACTGACTTCGATGCCGACGGTGAAAATCGCCATTTGCAGCATGCCCATTGCGGCAGACACGGTACCTTTACTCATATCGCTGGCGAACAGCGTCAGGCGCACCAGCCCGGCGTTGGCAAGGCCAATACCAAAAGCATAAATACTCAGGCCGGCGGTCATCCACAAATAGGCATGGGATGACGCCACGGTTGCCACGGCGGCGACCAGCAGCCCCGCGACAATCGGCCCACCGCCCATAATAATCAGCGATCGCACGGTACGGCGTGAGGTCAGACGCGCCAGCACCAGGTTACCGATAATCAGCGCGCCAAAAATGGGCACCTGCAACAGACCGTACTCATAGCTGGACATGCCTTCCGCGCTGATGATGATAATCGGCGACTGGGCGATCCACGCCAGCAGCGGCAGGCTGACAAAGCCCGTCGCCAGCGCGCCCGCCACGAAGCGGCCATTTTTCAGCACCGCTTTGTAATCCCGGCCCAGCGCGTTAAGGGATAATGGCTCCCCCAGTCGCGTGGCGGTCTCCGGCATCGCGCGATGCAGGCCGAAAAAGGCAATCGCCGCCAGTACCGCGAACAGCACAAACATGCCTTCCCAGGGCGCAGCATGCACCCAGGCGGCACCCACCAGCGGCCCCAGCAGGGGGGCGATCAGCGCCACGTTCGCCATTAATGCAGTGATCTTGATACAGGTCGCCTCGTCAAACGACTCCTGAATGGCGGCATAGCCCACGGCGCCAATAAAGCACAGGCTCACGCCCTGTAAAAAGCGCAGCAGTGTGAACTGTTCGATGTCCTGGGCCAGCAAGGTTGCCAGACAGGTGACGATAAACCACACCACGCCGGTCAACATGACCGGGCGACGGCCAATACGATCCGACAGCGGCCCCAGCAGCCACTGTAAAAACATCCCGCCCGCCAGATAGGCGGTCATGGAGGTCGGTACCCACTCGATGCCGGCGTTGTACTGCTCAACCACCGCCAGCATGCCCGGCTGGATCATGTCGTTGGCGATATAAGTTGAGAATTCGTACAGGACCAGACAGAGCGGAAACAACAACGCCTGGCGTCCTAAACGGCGGCCAGGTAAAGAATGGTTTTGCATGAAATTTATTATCCTGAAAAATCGCGCAAAGTGTAATGAATGCGCCGTCCCTGTGACAGCGAATTTTGCGACCTACACAAAATTTCGCACATTTTACGGTTGTAATGCCTTCTTTCCCGCAGGCTATTTTGCCCCGGTTTAACCTGGCTCCGGCATGCTCTCATCGCAGAGTGTTCATTCCGGTCGCTTACAAGCCCCGGACAACTAAGACAAAACTGGTTTACCCGTGAAGACGGTGCTTCTAAGGTGATCCCTTTTTCACCGCGCCCTATCGGTAGCCTGCGGCAAAAGAGTGACAAGACGATGCTGGAAGACCTGAATTATACCCTTTTCGCGTGGATGAACGCGACGCCGGATTCCCCCGCGTGGCTGATCCAGGCCGCTATCCTTATCGCCCGCGATCTGATTAATATCGTACCGCTGCTGGCCGTGGTGCTGTGGCTGTGGGGGCCGCGCGATCAGTTATGCGCCCAGCGGCAACTGGTGATCAAAATGGGCATGGCGATTGTCGTCAGCCTGACCGTCTCCTGGGTGATGGGCCACGTTTTCCCGCACGATCGCCCGTTTGTGGACGGCGTTGGCTATAACTTCCTGCATCACGCGCCGGATGACTCCTATCCGAGCGATCACGGCACCGTCGCCTTTACCTTCGCGCTGGCGTTTTTGTTCTGGCACCGCCTCTGGTCAGGCACCGTGCTGATGGGCGTGGCGCTGCTCATCGCCTGGTCGCGCGTCTATCTTGGCGTGCACTGGCCGCTGGATATGCTGGGCGGTCTGCTGGTGGGCATCAGCGGCTGTCTGAGCGCACAAATGTTGTGGCAGGCATTCGGCCAGTCGTTGTACGCCGCCCTGCAACGCGCCTATCGCCTCTGTTTTGCCATCCCGATCCGCAAAGGCTGGGTGCGTGACTAAGCCTGCCGGCGCAGGTAAGATTGGACACCCCGCAGCGAGCGGGGTGTTGATCATGCCAGGGGATTTATGGAAACGAAACGTGACGAGCGGCTGGGCCAGCTGTTACAGGCGCTAAAGCGTACCGACAAGCTGCACCTGAAAGAGGCGGCGGCGCTTTTAGGCGTTTCAGAGATGACCATTCGTCGCGATCTCAGTGCCCGTAATGCGCCTGTCGTGCTGCTCGGCGGCTATATCGTGCTGGAGCCGCGTACCGCCAGTCACTATCTGTTAAGCGATCAGAAAACCCGGCTTGTGGATGAAAAACGTCAGGCGGCGCAATATGCGGCCAGGCTGGTGCAGGCGCATCAGCTGGTCTTTTTCGACTGCGGCACCACGACGCCCTGGATCATCGATGCGATCCCGCATGACCTGCCCTTTACCGCCATTTGCTACTCCCTTAACACCTTTATGGCGTTACAGGAAAAACCGCTGTGCCGGGCGATCCTCTGCGGCGGCGAGTTTCACGCCAGCAATGCCATTTTTAAGCCGCTGAACTTCAACGAGACGCTGAACAATCTGTGTCCGGATCTGGCGTTCTATTCGGCGGCGGGCGTGCACCCGGTTCAGGGCGCGACCTGCTTTAATCTGGAAGAGTTGCCGGTGAAGCACTGGGCGATGGCCCATGCGCAGTATCATGTGCTGGTAGTGGATCACAGTAAGTTTGATAAGGTACGCCCGGCGCGTATGGGTGAACTGAGCGCGTTTGACGCCATCGTCAGCGACCGTCGTCCCGACGAGGCGTTATGTGCCGTGGCGAAAGCAAAACAGATAACGTTGATTTGTTCCGACGCATAATCAGGCCGCGGTTGCCCGGCGGCGCAGGCTTGCCGGGCCTACGGGGACCAACGTTTTTGTAGGCCGGGTAAGGCGTAGCCGCCACCCGGCAAAAATACCGAAAAACCCAGGCCGGGTAAGCGTGAGCGCCCACCCGGCAACAACACCGAAAAACCCTGTCAGATTACGAGAACCAGCTCCCGAACCACTCGTGGAATTTCATTAACACAAAGTCCCACATGCGGCTGACAAAACCGCCCTCTTCCACCGCTTCCATCACCAGCAATGGCCGTTTTTCGATCACCTTACCGTTAAGCTGGAAATCGATCGTGCCCACCACCTGGCCCTTTTTCAGCGGCGCGGTCAGTTGCGGCTCGGTCAGCGTCCAGGTCGCTTTCAGGTTCTTTAACTGACCTTTCGGAATGGTGATCGACCCCGCTTCCCCGGCGCCCAGCTTCACCTCTTTGCTGTCCCCAAACCACACGCGGGTGCTGACAAAGGTCGCATCCGGCTTGATCGGCGTCACGGTTTCGAAGAAACGGAAGCCCCAGGTCAGCAGCTTTTCGGATTCATTAAAGCGGATGCGATCCGTTTTACTGCCCAGCACCACCGAAATCAGACGCATATCGCCCTGGGTGGCGGACGCCACCAGGTTATAGCCCGCTCCTTCCGTAGTGCCGGTTTTCATGCCGTCAACGTTCAGGTTAGTGCTCCACAACAGGCGGTTGCGGTTCGGCTGGCGAATATTATTAAAGGTGAACTCTTTCTCTTTGTGGATGGCGTACTCTTCCGGCACATCGTGGATCAGCGCCTTGCCGAGCAGCGCCATGTCGCGGGCGGTACTGAACTGTCCCGGCGCATCCAGACCGTGCACCGTTTTAAAGGTGGTATTGGTCAGCCCCAGACGTTTTGCATAGTTGTTCATCAGGCTGACGAAGGAGTCCTGGCTACCCGCCACGTAGTCGGCGATGGCGATGCTCGCATCGTTGCCGGACTGGATGATCACGCCCTTGTTCAGCTCGGAAACCGGCACCTGATCGCCAGGCTTAAGGAACATCAGCGAGGAACCCCGCAACGCCGGATTGCCGGTCGCCCAGGCGTCTTTACCAACGGTCACCATATCGTTGAGATGAATTTTGCCGGCTTTCAGCGCCTGCCCGACCACATAGCTGGTCATCAGCTTGGTAAGACTCGCCGGATCGAGCTTCTCATCAGCGTTGCCTTCCGCCAGCACTTTGCCGCTGGCGTAATCCATCAGCACCCACGCACGGGCATCCACGGCCGGTGCCGCTGGCACCTGCTCAACCGCATACAGCGAAGGAGAGAAAAGAAATAACAGTGCAGAGCCCGCCGCCAGGCCGCGCAGGGATAAAGAGAAATGCGTCATAAATGCCACCCGTGTATCCATCCAAAAAAATCGCGTCGCCTCACCGCTTCGCAATAAACGGTGAGTAATAACGTACTCAGGCGAGGAAACCAATCAACAACCGGTAAAGTTTTTTAAAGTTTACGCAATTTACGGGATCGATGCCGCAAAGAGAGGATTTTTTTTGTAAGTCGTTGCCTGAATGTTAACTTTATCTCAACATAGACCAGTCACGTGCCTGGCGCACGTTCCCGCTGACCACCGAGAAGGAATTTATATGATTACCCTGTGGGGCCGAAATAATTCCACCAACGTCAAAAAAGTCCGTCTGACGCTGGAAGAGCTGGAACTTCCTTACACGCAAATTATGGCCGGCTTACAGTACGGCCTGAATCATGATGCGGAATACCTGGCGATGAACCCGAACGGCCTGGTGCCGTTGCTGCGCGATGACGAAACCAACAGCGTGCTGTGGGAATCCAACACAATCGTGCGTTTTCTGGCCGCGCAATATGGTCTGGGTCGCCTGTGGATCGACGCGCCGGCTGCCCGTGCGCAGGCGGAAAAGTGGATGGACTGGTCAGCCACCACGCTGGCTCCCCGTCACAGCGTGATCCTCAAAGGGCTGGTCAGAACGCCGCCGGAACAGCGCGATCAGGCGGCCATTGATGCCGCCATTGTCGACTGCGATGGCCTGCTTGGGATCCTCGACAACGCGCTGGCAAGCACGCCGTGGTTCTCGGGTGAAGAATTTGGTCTGGGGGATATTGCGCTGGCGCCCTTTATTTATAGCCTGTTCAACGTGCATTCCGCCTGGACGCCGCGCCCCAACCTCACGCGCTGGTATCAGCAACTGTGCGAACGTCCGACGGTGCAAAGCGTGGTGATGATCCCCGTGACCTGAGGCGACAATCACGATGACGGGCTGACTCTTAACAGCTCGCCATCGGATTCATCGGTCAGCACATACAGATAGCCGTCCGGCCCGACGCGCACGTCGCGGATACGCTGATGGCGATCCCCGAGGATCCGCCCGTCTTCGCTGACCTTGTTGCCATTCACGCTCATCACGATCACGTCTTGATCTTTAAGCGCGCCGATAAAGAGTTTGTTTTTCCATTGCGGGAACGTCGTGCTGTTATAGAAGGCCATGCCGCTCACTGCCGGAGACTGTTTCCAGTAAAACACCGGCGGCTCGGTGCCTTCCACGATCTCACCCTTCGCTTCCGGAATTTTCAGCCCGCTGTAATTGATGCCGTGGGTAGCCAGCGGCCAGCCGTAGTTTTTGCCGCGTTCGGGGATATTGATTTCATCGCCGCCGCGCGGGCCGTGCTCGTTAAGCCACAGGGCATCGCTCCAGGGATTCATCGCCATGCCCTGCGGATTACGAATGCCATAAGACCAGATTTCCGGTCGCACACCGGCTTTCCCGGCCCACGGGTTATCCGGCGGTACCTTGCCGTCCTCGGTTAAGCGCACCAGTTTGCCCTGGAGTTTATCCAGATCCTGCGCAGTGGGCCGCTGGTTATTCTCGCCCAGTGCAATGAACAAATAGCCTTTGCCATCAAACACCAGACGACCACCAAAGTGGTTGCCAGTAGAGAGTTTTGGTGTCTGGCGGAACACGGTCTGGAAATTCTCCAGTCGCCGCAGATCCTCACTAAGCGTGCCGTAGCCTACCGCTGTTCCGGCTTTGCCGTCGCTGCCGGCTTCCGCGTAGCTCAGCCACACGCGGCGCGAGGTGGCGAAATCCGGTGCCAGCGCCACATCCAGTAACCCGCCCTGGCCGTTAGCCCAGACGCGCGGTACGCCGATGATCGGATCTGACAAACCGGTTTTTTCCTGCCAGTGACGTAATTGTCCGCCGCGCAGGGTGATCAGCATCCCGTTGCCATCCGGTAAAAATGCCAGCGACCAGGGGTGATCGAGTTTGGTTTGCAAAACATCGACCTTCACCGGCGCAGGGGCGGCAAACAGCGATGTGCTCAGTAACAGGGCAGGAATGACCAGCAAGGGGGAACGGCGCATAGGGCTCTCCTTTAATCGCACTGGATAAAGGTTAGCCAGTCAGGACGGCTGCGTTTTCACTTTTACAAAAGCTTTAACTTCAGAGAACTGAAGGGGGAGTCACCTCCCCCGGGATCAGGCCTCTTCGAGCGGCGTCTGCTCGTCCAGACCATCAATGCAGGTAGTCAGGGCATTCAGGCAGCGTTCAAGTTTGTCGGCATTAACCGCGATATAGGTCGGGCTGTCGTGGTGTCCGCTCATCAGACAGACTGCGGCAGAGGACAACGCGCCCTCCGCAAGACGCAGTGCTTCCCACTCCTGGTGGGACCAGGACGCAGAAGGCTGCTCTGCCAGGCCGCGTATTTCAGTCGACAGCTTAAAGAAGTTATCGCGCAATTGATTACTTTCGCTGACCGACATATAGCCTTTCGCCTTCAAAAGCTGGACGTAAGCGGCCAGCTCGAGTCTGGCGTGGGTCAGTTGCTCCATCAGATGGAGTTGAAGCCTGTCAACGTTCATCGCCTTCCTCCTCTCACTCATCGAATAAGGTGCAAATTTATCTTAAGTTCAATTTTTAGCCAGATACATGCACCAGATCAATAATTGTCGCTTAATTAACATTTTTTACAGCGCGATAACGCATTAAAAAAATCACCGTTCCGAATCATCAGTAGAGTGCCGCCCAAAAGCCGTGTAAAATCGCCCGGTTTTTATTTTCCTGTTTACTTTGTGAGCGTATGAGCATGCAACAACCCCGTATTGGCTTCGTCTCCCTCGGCTGCCCGAAAAACCTGGTGGATTCTGAACGCATCCTGACAGAGTTGCGCACCGAAGGTTACGATGTGGTGCCAAACTATGACGACGCCGATATGGTGATCGTCAATACCTGTGGCTTTATCGACAGCGCGGTCCAGGAGTCTCTGGAAGCGATTGGCGAAGCCCTGACTGAAAACGGCAAAGTGATTGTCACCGGCTGCCTGGGCGCGAAAGTGGATCAGATCCGCGAAGTGCATCCGAAGGTGCTGGAAATCACCGGACCGCACAGCTATGAGCAGGTACTGGAACACGTTCACCACTATGTGCCGAAGCCGAAGCACAACCCGTTCTTAAGCCTGGTGCCGGAACAGGGCGTGAAGCTGACGCCGCGCCATTACGCTTACCTGAAAATTTCCGAAGGCTGTAATCACCGTTGCACCTTCTGCATTATTCCATCCATGCGTGGCGATCTGGACAGCCGTCCGATTGGCGACGTGCTGGCGGAAGCAAAACGTCTGGTGGATGCCGGGGTTAAAGAGCTGCTGGTGATCTCCCAGGACACCTCCGCTTATGGCGTTGACGTTAAACACCGTACTGGTTTTTATAACGGCGAGCCGGTGAAAACCAGCATGGTCAGTCTGTGCGAGCAGCTGTCGAAGCTGGGTGTCTGGACGCGTCTGCACTATGTGTACCCGTATCCGCACGTGGATGATGTGATCCCGCTGATGGCAGAAGGCAAAATCCTGCCGTACCTCGACATTCCGCTGCAACACGCCAGCCCGCGCATTCTGAAACTGATGAAGCGCCCGGGTTCTGTCGACCGTCAGCTGGCGCGCATCAAACAGTGGCGTGAAATCTGCCCGGATCTGACCCTGCGCTCGACCTTTATCGTCGGCTTCCCGGGCGAAACGGAAGAAGATTTCCAGATGCTGCTGGATTTCCTGACCGAAGCGCGTCTGGACCGCGTCGGCTGCTTCAAATACAGCCCGGTTGAAGGCGCGACCGCTAACGAACTGCCGCACCAGGTGCCGGAAGAGATCAAAGAAGAGCGCTGGAATCGATTTATGCAGCTGCAACAGCAGATCTCGGCTGAACGCCTGCAGGAGAAAGTGGGCCGCGAAATCATGGTGATCATCGACGAAGTGGACGAAGAAGGCGCAATTGGCCGCAGCATGGCAGACGCCCCGGAAATCGACGGCGCGGTGTACCTGAACGGTGAAACCAACGTGAAACCGGGCGATGTGATCCGCGTGAAAGTGGAAAACGCCGACGAGTACGATCTGTGGGGGACGCGGGTTTAACACCTGCGGATTCAATGTCCCTGTAGGCCGGATAAGGCATTTATGCCGCCATCCGGCAAAACGCCTGATGGCGCTTCGCTTATCAGGCCTATAAAAACTGAATCCCCCTCTCCCACCGGGAGAGGGTCAGGGTGAGTGGCAACTACCCTTTTATCTTTGGATCCAGCGCATCCCGCAGGCCATCGCCTAACAGATTAAACGCCAGCACCGTCAGAAAAATCGCCAGGCTCGGGAAAATCGCCACGTGCGGTGCAATCACCATGTCCGCCCGCGCTTCGTTGAGCATCGCACCCCACTCGGGCGTCGGCGGTTGCGCGCCGAGTCCCAGAAACGACAGGCTTGCCGCCGAAATAATCGACGTGCCGATGCGCATGGTAAAATAAACCACAATTGACGAAATGGTGCCGGGCAGAATGTGGCTGAACAGTATAGTGGCGTCGCTGGCACCGATACTGCGCGCCGACTCGATAAAGGTCTGCTGTTTTAGCACCAGCGTGTTACCGCGCACCAGACGGGCAAACGCCGGAATGGAGAATACCGCCACGGCAATGATGACGTTCGCCATCCCGCTGCCCATCACCGCCACCACCGCGATAGCCAGCAAAATCCCCGGAAAGGCAAAGAGCACATCGCACAGGCGCATGATAAGCCGATCCCACCAGCCTTCGTAATAGCCCGCCAGCAGGCCTAACACGGTGCCAATCGCCGCGCCGATCAGCACGGCGAAGACGCCCGCCGCCAGCGAGATCTGCGCCCCAATCAGCACGCGGCTGAAAATATCGCGCCCCAGTGAATCCACGCCAAACCAGTGCAGCATCGACGGCCCATCGTTCAGGCGGTCATAATCGAAATAGTTTTCCGCATCGAACGGCGCAATCCAGGGCGCGATGACCGCCACCACAATCAGTAAGACCACAAACAGCCCTGCCGCCATGGCGACCGGTTGCCGACGAAAACGCCGCCAGAATTCATGCCAGGGCGTACGCACATGATCCGGTTTCAGGCCGGGCATGGCCTTTAATATTGCCTGACGACGCCAGTTTAAAAGTCGCATCCTTACTTGTACCTGATAGCCGGGTTAATGGCGGCGTAGAGCATATCCACCACTAAGTTGATAAGAATAAATTCCAGTGAGAACAGCAGCACTTCTGCCTGGATCACCGGGTAATCGCGCATTTCTACCGAGTCCACCAGCAAACGCCCCAGTCCCGGCCAGTTAAAGACTTTTTCCACCACAATTGAGCCGCCGAGCAGAAAGCCGAACTGTAAGCCCATCATGGTGACCACCGGGATCATCGCGTTGCGCAGGCCATGCTTGAGGATGATCCACGTCTCGCTCACCCCTTTAGCACGGGCAGTGCGCATGTAATCTTCATTCAGCACGTCGACAAAAGAGGCGCGGGTAAAGCGCGCCATCACCGCCGCTACCGCCGCACCCAGCGTGATGGACGGTAAGATATAGTGCCGCCAGCTGTCAGCGCCGACCGTCGGCAACCAGCCCAGCTCGACGGAGAAGACCTGCATTAACAGCATGCCGAGAGCAAACGCCGGAAAAGAGATCCCGGTAACAGCGATGGCCATCCCGAGGCGATCCGGCCAGCGGTTACGCCAGACGGCAGCGGAGATGCCTGCCGCGAGGCCAAACAGCATCGCCCAGCTCATACTGGCGAGCGTCAGCCACAGCGTTGGCATAAAGCGGCTGGCGATCTCATCGGCAACCGGACGACGCGAAACCATCGAGATGCCAAAATCCCCCCGCAAGACATCGGAGATGTAGTGCCAGAATTGCACATACAGCGGCTGATCGAGGCCGAGCTGCTGGCGCACCATCGCCACGACCTGCGCATCCGCTTCCGGCCCGGCCACCAGTCGCGCCGGATCGCCTGGCAACAGATGGACAAATAAAAACACCAGCACCGCCACAATCAAAAGCGTCGGGATCAGGCCCAGCAGGCGTTTCAGAAAATAGTTAAGCATGTTCTACCCTGAATCCGGTACCCCTCACCCGGCGTCTCCATGCAGAGAGGATCGGCGTGAGGGGATATCCCATTATTTCAAATCCGCATCATCAAAACTAAAGCCCGTATCCGGCATGATGTAAAACCCGGTCAGATCCTTGTTATGCGCTGACACCAGCTTTTCGACCACCAGCGGTACCCAGGGGGCGTCTTTCCAGATCGTATCCTGCGCCGCTTTATACAGGCGGGCTTTCTCTTCGGTACTGGTGGTTTTCAGCGCGTCGGCCAGGTCTTTATCAACCTGTGGGTTGCTGTAGAAGGCGGTATTGAACTGGGTAGGCGGCCAGTTCTGTGAGATAAACAGCGGTGACAGTGCCCAGTCCGCTTCGCCGGTGGAGGCGGTCCAGCCGGTGTAGAACATTCTTACCCCGCTCTCTTTCTGCCCTTTGCCTTCCACTTCTGACGCACGTTGCCCGGCATCCATTGCCGTCACCTGCGCCTTAATGCCCACCTGCGCCAGCTGCTGCTGGGTGAACTGCAACACTTTCTGCGCGGTGCTGTGATTATGCGACGACCAGAGCGTGGTGCTAAAGCCGTTCGGGTAGCCTGCTTCTTTCAGCAGTTCGCGGGCTTTTGCCGGATCGTAAGGCCAGGGCTGATAGGTTTGCGCGTTCGCCAGTGTAGGCGGAATAATGCCGGTCGCCGGAGTGGCATACCCGGCAAAGGCCACTTTCACCAGCGCCTGACGGTTGATCGCGTAGTTGATCGCTTCGCGCACTTTCGGGTTATCGAACGGTTTTTGCGTCACGTTCATGCTGATGTAGCGCTGCATGATGGACGGACTGGCCACCAGCTCCAGCTTGCTGTTTTTTTGCAGCACTGCCGCCTGCTCGTAAGGGATCGGGAAGGCAAACTGCGCCTCGCCGGTTTGCAGCATCGCGGCGCGGGTGTTGTTATCCACCACCGGACGCCAGGTGATACTGTCAAGTTTCGGCAGCCCCTGCTGCCAGTAGCCGGCAAACTTCTTCACCTTCACAAAATCGGTCTGGTTCCAGGTATCAAGCTGATAGGGTCCGGTGCCGACCGGATGGAAACCAATCTCTTTGCCGTATTTAGAGAGCGCCGCCGGTGAAATCATCGCCGTCGCCGGGTGCGCCAGAATATTAATAAACGCCGAGAACGGCTGTTTCAGGGTGATTTTAACAGTCGCCGGATCTACTGCCTCGGTGCGGGCGATATTTTTATACAGGTTATAACGCTTTAGGCTGCTGTCCGGATTGCTGGCGCGGTCGAGGTTCACCTTCACCGCCTGCGCATTAAAATCGGTACCGTCCTGGAACTTCACGCCCTGACGCAGCTTAATGGTGTAGACCAGGCCGTCGTCCGACACGGTGTAACTTTCCGCGAGGACGTTTTTCAGCTTCATCTCTTTATCCAGCCCGAACAGCCCCTGATAGAAAGACTTTGCCACCGCCTGGGAGAGCGTGTCATTTGCGTCATAGGGATCGAGGGTGGTGAAATTGGAGGCCACCGCGACCACCACGTCTTTCGCGGCAAAGGCCGGGACCGCCGCAAGCACAGCGGCCACGCCAAGCGCCACGCGCCATTTCTGCGCAACAAATTGTGTCATGTTACTCTCCTGGTTTCCCTGTCTGTCGTGGGGAATTTTATTGTCATTAAAATGCAGATGAAGTGCTGCCTGGCGTGCTACGTGCGACCAGGTGATCGGGCGCGACCGGATGCAACTGCACGCGGCGCGGCGGATCGCCCAGTTTACGAATATTGCTTGGCATCTCGTCTGAGAGCAGCACCCGCTGCGGCCGCTGGTGCTCCGGATCGGCGACCGGCACCGCCGCCATTAATTTGCGCGTATAGGGATGCTGCGGATTTTCGAACACCGCGCGACGCGGGCCGATTTCCACGATCTGCCCCATGTACATCACCGCCACGCGATGGCTGATGCGCTCCACCACCGCCATATCGTGGGAGATAAACAGATAGGCGATGCCCATTTCGCGCTGTAAATCGAGCAGCAAGTTGATGATTTGCGCGCGTATAGACACGTCCAGCGCCGAGACGGATTCATCGGCGATCACCACCTTCGGATTCAGCGCCAGCGCGCGCGCAATGCAGATGCGCTGGCGTTGCCCGCCGGAAAACTCATGGGGATAGCGCCAGGCGTGCTCAGGCTTCAGGCCGACGCGTTCCAGCAGCCATGCCAGACGGCGCTCCGACGCTTCCGTGTCCAGCAGACCGTGCACGCGCAGCGGCTCCATAATGGAGTAGCCGATGGTTTTACGCGGGTCGAGCGAGGCGAAGGGGTCCTGGAAAATACACTGAATATCACGGCGCAGCGGCTGTAGCTGGCTGTCGGGCAGCGTGTCGATGCGCTGACCGTTAAAGGTGATGGTGCCGCCCTGCGATGCCACCAGGCGCAGCAGCGCCCGCCCGGTCGTGGATTTCCCGCAGCCGGATTCCCCCACCAGCGAGAGCGTCTCCCCCGGCCAGAGATCGAAGCTGACGCCTTCCACCGCATGCACTTCGCGGGTCACACGGTTGAGAATGCCACTGCGTAACGGGTATCGCGCCACCAGATCGCGCACCTGCAAAATCGGCTCGCCCTCCACTACTGTGTCCTGGCACGGGGTGGTATCAGGCAATACCGACGGGGTCTGCGACGGCAGCGGGAAACGCCGCGGCAGATCGCTGCCGCGCATCGCGCCAAGGCGCGGCACCGCCGCCAGCAACGTACGGGTATAGGTATGCTGCGGCGCACCGAAGATCTGCTCCACGGTGCCGGTTTCCACAGCTTCGCCCTGGTACATCACCAGCACCCGGTCGGCAATATCCGCCACCACGCCCATATCATGGGTGATAAAAATTACCCCCATCGCCATCTCTTTTTGCAGTACGCTGATCAGTTGCAGGATCTGCGCCTGAATGGTCACGTCCAGCGCGGTTGTGGGTTCGTCGGCGATCAGCACCGCCGGACGACAGGAGAGCGCCATGGCGATCATCACCCGCTGACGCATACCGCCGGACAGCTGGTGCGGGAAGCGCGCCAGAATCGCATCGGCTTCAGGAATACGTACCTGCTCCAGCATACGCCGCGCTTCTTTCAGCGCCGCATCGTGCCCCAGGCCCTGATGCAGGCGGATCGACTCGGCGATCTGCTCACCTACGGTGAAGACCGGGTTCAGGGAGGTCATCGGCTCCTGAAAAATCATCGCCATGTCGGCCCCGCGTACGCCGCGCATCTGCGCATTGCTGAGCGCGTTCAGATCCACCACCTGACGGCTGCGGCGTTGCAGACGAAGGGCTTCGCTGCTGACGATCCCGCCGGACTGTGCCAGCAGGCGCATCAGCGCCAGCGCAGTCACCGATTTACCAGATCCGGATTCGCCGACAATCGCCAGCGTTTCGCCCCGTTTAAGCGTAAAAGAGAGATCCCGCACGACGTGCGACGTGCCGCCTTCGTCCGGAAAACGAATATTCAGTTTACTGACCCGCAGCACTTCACTGGCGTCTGACTCAAGCACGTGCGACCACCCTTTGACCTCTTACTGTTTAGTGCCTGAAACAGGCATGAATTTTGACTATAGAAAGTCAAATCAACGAAGTAAAGCAACCTTACCGGTAAGGCACATATTGATTACATTCAGCGGGCGCGGGTTTTCTGCCATAATAGGCGTTTTGAATGCACGTTCAGGTTGCCAGTCAGGAGCGACACATGGAGTTTTCCGCAGGCCTTATCCCGCTGGAGACAGCGCTGTCTCAGATGCTGTCCGTTATTACCCCGATCACCGCGCACGATACGCTGCCGCTGCTGGCCTGTTTCGGGCGCGTCACGGCGCATGACATTGTGTCGCCGATGAATGTCCCCGGCTTTGATAACTCCGCGATGGACGGTTATGCCGTGCGGCTGGCGGATCTGGCCGCGGGGATGCCGTTGCCGGTGGCGGGAAAGGCCTTTGCCGGACAGCCGTTTAACGAGGTGTGGCCTGCCGGTACCTGCGTGCGCATTATGACCGGCGCGCCCGTTCCCGCAGGCTGCGATGCGGTGGTAATGCAGGAAGAAACCGAACAGACTGACGCCGGTGTGCGTTTTACCCGTGAGGTACGCGCCGGGCAGAATATCCGTCGTCTTGGCGAAGATATCCGCGCCGGTGAGGTGGTGTTTAAGGCCGGGCAGATGCTGACGGTGGCCGAACTGCCGGTGCTGGCGTCGCTGGGGATCGCCAGTGTCGATGTGGTGCGCAAAGTGCGCGTGGCGCTGTTTTCCACTGGCGATGAATTGCAACTGCCGGGCCAGCCGCTGGGCGACGGGCAGATCTACGATACCAACCGGCTGGCGGTGCATCTGATGCTTGAACAGCTGGGCTGCACGGTGATCAACCTCGGCATTATTCCTGACGATCCGGCTCAGCTACGGGACGCCTTTATCGCCGCCGACAGCCAGGCTGACGTGGTGATCACCTCCGGCGGCGTGTCGGTGGGCGAAGCGGACTACACCAAAACGCTGCTTGAGGAGCTGGGTGAAATTGGCTTCTGGAAGCTGGCAATCAAGCCGGGCAAACCTTTTGCCTTCGGCAAGCTGAGCCAGAGCTGGTTCTGCGGGCTGCCGGGCAATCCGGTGTCAGCGGCTGTCACTTTCTATCAACTGGTGATCCCGCTGCTGGCGAAACTGGGCGGCATCGCTGCCAGCCCGCTGCCGACGCGGCTGCGCGTGCGTACCACCACCCGCCTGAAAAAATCACCGGGACGCCTCGATTTCCAGCGCGGCCTGTTAACCCGCGATGCGCAGGGCGACTTAACCGTCAGCACCACCGGGCATCAGGGTTCGCATATTTTCAGCTCCTTCAGCCAGGGCAACTGTTTTATCGTAGTGGAAGCCGAGCGGCAGAACGTGGAAGCGGGCGAATGGGTTGAGGTGGAGCCGTTTAATCATCTGTTCGGAGGCCTGTAATGGCCGAGGAACTGAGCGACAGCGAAATGATGCGCTACAACCGGCAGATCGTGCTGCGCGGCTTCGATTTTGACGGTCAGGAGCAGCTGAAAGCTGCGCGCGTGCTGGTGGTAGGGCTTGGCGGGCTGGGCTGCGCGGCGGCGCAGTACCTGGCGGCGGCGGGCGTCGGGCATCTGACGCTGCTGGATTTTGACACCGTGTCACTCTCGAATCTGCAACGTCAGACGCTGCACAGCGATGCCACGCTCGGCGTGCCGAAAGTCGAGTCGGCCCGCGCGGCGCTGGCGCGTATCAATCCGCATATCTCTTTCACCACCCTCAATGCGCAGCTGGCCGACGACGCCCTGAACGGGCAGATTGCCGCACACGATCTGGTGCTGGACTGTACCGACAACGTTGCGGTGCGTAATCAGCTCAATGCCGGATGTTTTCAGACAAAGGTGCCGCTGGTATCGGGGGCGGCGATCCGCATGGAAGGCCAGATCAGCGTCTTCACGTATCAGCCAGGCGAGCCATGCTACCGCTGCTTGAGCCGTCTGTTTGGTGAGAATGCGCTGACCTGCGTGGAAGCGGGCGTAATGGCGCCGCTGGTGGGGGTGATCGGCTCGTTACAGGCGATGGAAGCCATCAAACTGCTGAGCCATTACGGTACTCCTGCCGCCGGGAAGATCGTCATGTACGACGCCATGACCTGCCAGTTCCGCGAGATGAAGCTGATGCGCCATGCCGGGTGCGAGGTGTGCGGGGAGTCGTAGCCCCATGCCCGGCGGCGCTACGCTTGCCGGGCCTACATAAATTCGTCACAAACGTAGGCCGGGTAAGGCGCAGCCGCCACCCGGCAAATCACCACAAAACGTAGGCCGGGTAAGCGCCAGCGCCACCCGGCAATTTACAGCGCCAGCCGACCAAACGCCCCCTGCCAGTCCTGCTCAAACTTCGCAATCGCCGCGTCCACCGCCGGGGCGGCGATAAATTGCTGCGCGACGTCCAGTGGCAGAGTGATGGATCCACAGCCTGCCAGCATGCAGTCCAGTGCCTGACGCGGCGTTTTAAAGCTGGCAGCCAGCACTTTTGCGTCCGGCGCATGCAGGCTCAGCAGACGCTGCAAATCACATACCGTCTGAATGCCGTTACCGCCCTGGGCATCCACGCGATTCACGTAAGGCGCGACATATTCCGCCCCTGCCAGCGCGCTTAACAGCCCCTGACCTGCGCCATACACCGCCGTGCCGAGCGTCGGGATGCCTTCCGCCTTCAGCAATTTAATAGCCGCCAGCCCTTCAGCGCTGACCGGCACCTTCACCACGATATCTGCAATGATGCTGCGTAGTTTACGCGCATCCTTCACCATGCCTTCTGCGGTGGTCGCCATCACCTGGGCGAATAACCGCCCTTTGCCGCCCAGCGCGTCCTGCAACGCAGGCAGCAGTTCTTCCAGCGGCGTTTTACCTGCGGCAACGATGCTCGGATTGGTGGTAACGCCTGCCAGCGGGAAAATACGCGCCAGTTTTCTGACTGCCGCGACATCGGAGGTATCGAGATAGAGTTCCATAATCTGACCTTCAAAGTGTGAGATGTAGCATGCGCTGAAATTTACCTCAGGCTACCTGAATGATACTTGATCGGCATCAAAATAACTTTCATTCGAAAGTAATTTAATCTTCATACGCAAGATGAGGTCCGATAATGATATTCAATATTCAGCGCTACTCCACCCACGACGGCCCCGGCATCCGCACCGTGGTGTTCCTGAAAGGCTGCTCGCTTGGCTGCCGCTGGTGCCAGAACCCGGAAAGCCGCTCGGGTAAACGCGATCTGCTCTATGACGCCCGCCTGTGTCTCGATGGCTGCGAACTGTGCCAGCAGGCGGCACCTGCGGTGATTGAACGCGCGCTGAACGGTCTGCTGATCCATCGCCAGCATCTTAATGACGCGCATCTGGACGCGCTGACGGAATGTTGCCCCACCCAGGCATTGACCGTTTGCGGCGAAACCCTGCCAGTGGCAGAGATCATGGCCACCGTGCTGCGGGATAAGCCATTCTACGATCGCAGCGGCGGCGGTATCACTCTGTCGGGCGGCGAACCCTTTATGCACCCGGCGCTTGCCGCCGCGCTGTTTCAGGCCAGCCATGAAGCGGGGATCCATACCGCCGTGGAAACCTGTCTGCATGTGCCGTGGCACTACGTTGAGCCCTCTTTAGATCATGTCGATCTGTTCCTTGCGGACCTGAAGCATGTCGACCGCGAGATCTTCAAAGCCTGGACCGATGGCTCGGCAAAGCGCGTGCTGGAAAACCTTAAACGCCTTGCGCGCCTTGGCAAAGCACTCACCATTCGCGTACCGCTGATCCCCGGTTTTAACGCCGATGAGACGTCGATCCGCGCCATTACCCGTTTTGCCGCCGACGAACTGAACGTCCGCGAGATTCATTTTTTGCCGTATCACACGCTGGGCATGAACAAGTATCACCTGCTCGGCCAGACCTACACCGCGCCAGACAAACCGCTCGACGCACCGGACCTGCTGACTTTTGCAGAAAACTACGCGCGCGAATGCGGGCTGACCGCCACGTTACGAGGATAACCTTATGACCACCTTACGTCTCGATACCCTGACCGACCGCATCAAGGCGCATAAAAACGCGCTGATCACCATCACTAAACCGCCGGTCTGCACCGAACGTGCGCTGCACTACACCCAGGCCTACCAGCAGAATATGGATAAGCCGATCCCGGTGCGTCGCGCCCTCGCCCTCGCCCATCATCTGGCGGAGCGCACCATCTGGATCAAGCATGATGAGCTGATTGTCGGCAACCAGGCGAGCATGGTACGCGCCGCGCCGATCTTCCCGGAATACACGGTAACGTGGATTGAAAAAGAGATCGACGATCTTGCCGACCGCCCGGGTGCCGGGTTTGCCGTCAGCGAAGAGAATAAACGCGTGCTGCATGAAATCTGTCCGTGGTGGCGCGGGCAGACGGTGCAGGATCGCTGCTACGGCATGTTTACTGATGAGCAAAAATCGCTGCTGGAAAGCGGCATCATCAAAGCCGAAGGCAATATGACGTCCGGCGATGCACACCTGGCGGTGAACTTCCCGCTGGTGCTGGAGCTGGGAATGGACGGGCTGCGCCAGAAAGTCGCCGAGCGCCGTTCGCGCATCAATCTGACGGTGCTGGACGATCTGCACGGCGAGCAGTTCCTGAAAGCCATTGATATCGTGCTGGAAGCCGTCAGCCTGCATATCGCACGCTATGCGGATCTGGCGCGCAAAATGGCGCAGGAAGAGCCCCGCGAAAGCCGTCGCCACGAGCTGCTGGCGATCGCGGAAAACTGCGACGTCATCGCCCATCAGCCGCCGAAAACGTACTGGCAGGCCTTACAGCTGTGCTATTTCATCCAGTTGATTTTGCAGATCGAATCGAACGGTCACTCGGTATCCTTTGGTCGTATGGATCAGTATCTGTATCCGTATTATCGCCGTGACGTGGAGCTGGACCAGAGCCTGGCGCGGGAAGATGCCATTGAAATGCTGCACGCCTGCTGGCTGAAGTTGCTGGAAGTGAACAAGATCCGCTCCGGCTCGCATTCGAAAGCCTCGGCTGGCAGCCCGCTGTATCAGAACGTTACCATCGGCGGTCAGAAGCTGGTGAACGGCAAGCCGCAGGATGCGGTTAACCCGCTCTCTTATGCGATCCTCGAATCCTGCGGACGCCTGCGCTCCACCCAGCCTAACCTCAGCGTGCGTTATCATGCGGGGATGAGCAACGATTTCCTCGACGCCTGCGTCCAGGTGATCCGCTGCGGCTTCGGCATGCCGGCGTTCAACAACGACGAGATCGTTATCCCGGAATTTATCAAGCTCGGGATCGAACCGGCAGACGCTTACGATTATGCGGCAATTGGCTGCATCGAAACCGCTGTCGGCGGTAAGTGGGGCTATCGCTGCACCGGCATGAGCTTTATTAACTTCGCCCGCGTCATGCTGGCGGCGCTGGAAGGCGGACGCGACGCCACCAGCGGTAAAGTGTTCCTGCCCCAGGCGCAGGCGTTGTCCAAAGGCAACTTCAGCGATTTCTCGCAGGTGATGGACGCCTGGGACACGCAGATCCGCTACTACACCCGTAAATCCATTGAGATTGAGTATGTGGTGGACACCATGCTGGAAGAGAACGTGCACGACATTCTCTGCTCGGCGCTGGTGGACGACTGCATTGAACGTGCGAAAAGTATCAAACAGGGCGGCGCGAAATATGACTGGGTATCGGGTTTGCAGGTGGGGATCGCCAACCTCGGCAACAGCCTCGCGGCAGTGAAAAAGCTGGTATTCGATCAGGGAGCGATTGGTCAACAGGAACTGGCCAGCGCGCTGGCGGAGGATTTTGAAGGGCTGACCCATGAGCAGCTGCGTCAGCGTCTGATCAATAGCGCGCCGAAATACGGCAACGATGACGACAGCGTGGATCTGCTGCTGGCTCGCGCTTATCAGACCTACATTGAAGAACTGAAACAGTACCATAATCCGCGCTATGGCCGTGGCCCGATCGGCGGTAATTACTACGCCGGTACCTCCTCCATTTCCGCCAACGTGCCGTTTGGTGCCGCAACGATGGCGACCCCGGATGGCCGTAAAGCGCATACCCCGCTGGCAGAAGGCGCAAGCCCGGCCTCCGGTACCGATCATTTAGGGCCAACGGCGGTGATTGGCTCGGTCGGTAAACTGCCGACGAACGCGATCCTGGGCGGCGTGTTGCTGAACCAGAAGCTGAATCCGGCGACGCTGGAAAATGACAGCGACCGCCAGAAGCTGATGATGCTGCTGCGGACCTTCTTCGAAGTGCACAAGGGCTGGCATATTCAGTACAACATTGTATCGCGCGAGACGTTAATCGCCGCGAAGCAGCATCCGGATCAATACCGTGATTTAGTGGTGCGCGTGGCGGGTTATTCGGCGTTCTTCACCGCCCTGTCGCCGGATGCACAGGACGATATTATCGCCCGTACCGAACATACCCTGTAATCCTCCTCCCTCTGAGCCCGGTGGCGCTATGCTTACCGGGCCTGCCTGTTCTGCGCCGCGAAAGACGACGGGCAAACTTTCGAATGAAATAAAATTGTGCTTCCGCTCACATTGTTATTAGAATGTTTCTGGTCGCAGTTACATTCAGGAGCGCAATGCATGACCGTTAAAGTTATCGTCACCGATATGGACGGAACTTTCCTTGATGATGCCAAAACCTACGATCGCGATCGTTTTCTGGCACAGTTTGAGCAGCTACAGCACCGCGGCATTGAGTTCGTGGTCGCCAGCGGTAACCAGTATTATCAGCTCATCTCCTTCTTCCCGGAAATTCAGGACCGTATTTCATTCGTCTCCGAAAATGGCGCGCTGGTTTATGAACATGGCCAGCAACTTTTCCACGGCGAGCTGACCCGCCATGAATATCAGATCGTGCTCGGCGAACTGCTGAAGGATAAAGGGCTGAATTTTGTCGCCTGCGGGCTGGAAAGCGCCTACGTCAGCGATCGCGCCCCGGACGCCTTTGTCGAACTGATGTCGCATCATTATCACCGCCTGAAACCGGTGCGCGATTATCATGAGATCGACGACAAAATGTTTAAGTTCTCGCTTAACCTGCCGGACAGCCAGATACCACAACTCATTGACGCGCTGCATGTGTCCCTCGACGGCATTATGAAACCCGTCACCAGCGGCTTTGGGTTTGTCGATCTAATTATTCCGGGCCTGCACAAAGCCAACGGCATTACCCGTCTGCTGAAACGCTGGGGCATATCGCCGAATGAATGCGTGACCATCGGCGACAGCGGCAACGATGCGGAGATGCTGCGCATGACCGGTTACTCCTTTGCCATGGACAATGCCGGGGATGCGATTAAAGCTATCGCCCGTCACCGCACGGACGATAACAATCACCAGGGCGCGCTGAACGTTATTCAGGCGGTGCTCGACGGTACCGGCCCCTTCACGGCCTGATCCTTCTGATGCCGGTGCGTCCTGCACTGGCATCACACTTTTCCCGCTTTGTGCACCTCATCAAGTTTTTAAACTTGCATTAACTTTTTTTTAACTTAAATTAGCATATGTAAGTTATTTAACTTTCGAATGAAAGAAAAGCGAGGTCTTTATGGCTGTTACCTGTGCCAGCGAAACGCTGCCTGCCGATCACAACGCGGCGATCCGTCAACTTAAGCAAGAACTGCGCGCGCAAATCGGCGATGTGCAGACGGTGTTTAATCAGTTAAGCGAACGCATTGCTGCCCGCGTCGCGGAAATTAACGCCCTGAAAGCGCGCGGCGAACCGGTGTGGCCGGTGATCCCTTTTGCCGATATTCAAAATGGCACCCTCAATGACGAGCAGCGCGAGGCGGTAAAACGCCGGGGCTGCGCGGTGATCAAAGGCCACTTCCCGCGTGAAAAGGCGCTGGGCTGGGACCGTTCGATGCTGGAGTATCTCGATCGCAACCACTTTGACGAGGTGTACAAAGGGCCAGGCGACAGCTTCTTCGGCACGCTGGAGGCCTCCCGCCCGGAAATCTACCCCATTTACTGGTCGCAGGCACAAATGCAGGCGCGACAGAGCAGTGAAATGGCGCAGGTGCAGTCGTTTTTAAACCGCCTGTGGACCTTTGAGAGTGAAGGCAAACAGTGGTTTGATCCGGATGTCAGCGTGATTTACCCGGATCGCATTCGCCGCCGTCCGCCGGGCACCACCTCGAAAGGGCTGGGCGCGCACACGGATTCCGGCGCGCTGGAGCGCTGGCTGTTGCCTGCCTATCAACAGGTTTTTGCCGCCGTGTTTAACGGCAAGCCGGAAGAGTACGATCCGTGGAATGCGGCGCACCGCACCGAGGTGGAAGAGTACACCGTCGATAACACCACCAAATGCTCGGTGTTCCGTACCTTCCAGGGCTGGACGGCGCTGTCGGATATGCTGCCTGGCCAAGGCTTGCTGCACGTGGTGCCGATCCCGGAAGCAATGGCTTATGTGCTGCTGCGCCCGCTGCTCGATGATGTGCCGGATGACGAGCTGTGCGGCGTCGCGCCAGGGCGCGTGCTGCCGATTTCCGCCCAGTGGCACCCGCTGCTTATTGAGGCGCTGACCAGTATTCCGGCACTGGAGGCCGGGGATTCGGTCTGGTGGCACTGCGATGTGATCCACTCCGTCGCGCCGGTCACCGATCAGCAGGGCTGGGGCAACGTGATGTATATCCCTGCCGCGCCGCTGTGCGAGAAAAACCTCGCCTATGCGAAACGCGTGAAAGCGGCACTGGAAAAAGGCGCGTCGCCGGGCGACTTCCCGCGCGAAGACTATGAAACCACCTGGGCGGATCGCTTTACGCTGGCCGATCTGAACGAGCACGGCAAACGTGCGCTGGGGATGCCGGTTTAATCATCATACAACCCTGCCCTTTCCACGGCGGTGCGCCTTTTATCCGGGCGTATCCGCCGCACCGATTCCCGCACCGTCAGCCTGCCGTTAAGTAACAGCGTGCCCGTTGGCGCGTCAGGGCGGATCAGCCGCTGCTGCAACAGATGCACTGCCTCTTCCCCCAGTTCGTCGCGCGGAACGTGTACCGCGGTGAGCGGCACCTCCTGGATCGCCGCCAGGTTAAAGCCATCGATACTCATTACCGACACGTCCTGCGGCACGCGCAGCCCGCGTTTTTGCAGCGCCTTCACCGCCCCCGCCGCCAGGAAATCACCGCCCAGCAGAAAGGCCGTCGGCAGCGATTTTAAAGGCTGGGCATCGAGCCATTCCCCAACCCGATCTTCCGCCTCCCGGGCGCTAAAACTCTGCACCAGCAGCACGTCACGGTTATCGCTGAAGCGGACGTTATGGGCGCGCCAGGCATCACGAATGCCCGACAGCCGCAGCTCCATGGTGTAGCGGCGCAGGCACAGCACGTTCATCACATTGCGATGACCCATTTCGAACAGATAGCGGGCGGCAAACTCGCCAATCAGCCGGTGATCCGGCGCGATGGCGGGCAGCCGCATTTTGCGATCCCGACAGTTAATTAATACGCAGGGCTTCGCAAGATCGGCAGCCAGATCGTGGATATGTTCGTCGTCGATACCGAGCAGGATCGCCGCCTGGGTGTCGCTGTCATTCATTTTTGCCAGAAACAGGTTGGCGTCGCTGTCGTTCTCCTCCAGCGCGCAGTACCGCAGATGCACCTCGTGGGGAGCCAGCGCTTTGCTGATGCTCTGGATGACGCGGTAATAGAAGATGTCCGAGCGCTCATCAAAGGCCCGCTGCGGCGCGAACACCAGCAGGCTATTGAGCAGCAGCCGTCCGGCGGCCATGCCGTCCATGACGCCCAGTTCACGGGCGCAGGCCAGCACCGCCGCCCGGGCTTTTTCGCTGGTGTTAGCCTTTCCCGCCAGCACACGCGATACGGTACTGGCGGACAGCCGCGTGCGGGCAGCGATTTCAGCGATTTTGAGCTTTTTGTCCATTTTGTGATCTGCGCCCGTTCGTTAAATGAAAGAATTTTCATAAGCGTACTTTCACGCCATCTCTGTGCTGTAAGCCATTTTCGCCGCGCCTTTGGCAAATTACTGAGAAAACTTGCACAAAATCCGCTATTGCCCGGCAATTAATTTTCATAACCTCAACGGCATGCACAGCTTCCATACTAGTTGTGTGATCACTCTGTAATTAAAACGATAAGTATCAGACAGATACCCCTACAACGTCCTTCGGAGAGTGTTATGAGTCAGGACATTAACAACCCAGTCGCGGTCGGCAAGCCGCGTCGCATGATCAAGAATCTTCGCTGGTGGGTGCTGGTGCTGTTTTTGCTCGGCGTCACCGTCAACTACATCACCCGTAACTCGCTGGGCATTCTGGCACCGGAATTAAAAGACAGCCTCGGTATTACCACAGAACAGTATTCGTACATTGTTGGCGCGTTCCAGCTCGCCTACACCATTTTTCAGCCGCTGTGCGGCTGGCTGATTGACGTGATCGGCCTGAAGCTGGGCTTTATGATCTGCGCCGCCCTCTGGGCGTTAGCCTGTATTTTACATGCCGGGGCCGGTAGCTGGCTGCAACTGGCGATCCTGCGCTTCTTTATGGGGGGGGCGGAAGCGGCAGCGACACCAGCAAACGCCAAAACGCTGGGGGAGTGGTTCCCGAAATCGGAACGTCCGGTCGCTGCGGGCTGGGCGGGCGTCGGGTTTTCGATTGGCGCGATGCTGGCCCCGCCGATTATCTATTTTGCTCATGCCTCTTTCGGCTGGCAGGGTGCGTTTATGTTTACCGGCGCGCTGGCGCTGCTGTGGGTGGTGCTGTGGTGGGCGTTCTATCACAACCCGGATAAACACCCGAACCTCAGCAAAGAAGAACTGGCCTATATTCAGCAGGATAATGAGCCGCACACTGAAAAGCTGCCCTTCTTTACCGCGCTGAAAACCGTGTCGAAAAACAAACGTTTTTACGGTATCGCCATCCCGGCGTTTATGGCGGAACCGGCCTGGGCGGTGATGAGCTTCTGGGTGCCGCTTTATCTGGCAAAAGAGCACGGTATGGATCTGAAACAGATCGCCATGTTCGCCTGGCTGCCGTTCCTCGCCGCCGACCTCGGCAGCATCGCCAGCGGCTATCTCACCAAACTCTATACCCGCTGGTTTGGCTGCGCGCGTATTAACTCCATCGTCGCCAGCTCAGTGACCGGGGCGTTTCTGATGATCTCGCTGGCTGTCGTCACCCTCACCCGCGATCCGTACATCATCATCGGCCTGATCTCCATTGGCGGCTTCGGCCATCAGATCATCTCCTGCATGCTGAGCGCGCTGGTAGTGGAGTCGTTCGATAAGGGCCAGATGGCGACGGTCAACGGTATGCGCGGCTCCTGCGCGTGGATCGCCAGCTTCCTGTTCTCGCTGCTGATTGGCGTTACCGCCGACAAGATCGGCTTCAACCCGCTGTTTGTCGCCATGGGTTTCTTTGACCTGATCGGTGCTTTTTTCCTGGTGGCATTTATTGCTGAACGTCGCGCTAAACGCGCCTGATAGTGGATGTAAATCGATATGAAAACGTTGAAAAACTGGACGCTGCACTCGCAGTCTGACCACCATCTTGAACTGCTGGTCGACGGGCAACATACGCTGTGCCTCTATGTGCTGGAAGAGACGCTGTTTCGCGTGCTGGTTAAACGCAAAGGCGAGCTGGCGCTGGACAGAACCTGGAGCATCGCCCCGGCGCAGGACGTTCCCTGGGAAGGCCGCCCCCGCGACGATCTCAGCGGTTTTCGTTGCCCGGCGTGGACGCTGTCCCGCACCGAGGACACCCTGACGGTGGAGAGCGCCGCCCTGCGCGTTACCGTCCATCAGCCGCTGTGGCTGGAGTGGCATTATCGTGATGACGCGGGCCAGTGGCAGTGGCTGGCGGGGGATCGTCCCACCAGCGCTTATCTGCTCAATGCTCACGGCGACGGCGTGGCGCACTATCTGCGTCGTGAGAAAACCGAACGTTTTTATGGCCTGGGAGAAAAGGCCGGAGACTTGCAGCGCAACGCCAAGCGTTATGAGATGCGCAATCTGGATGTGATGGGCTATAACGCCGTCAGCACCGATCCGCTGTACAAACATATCCCCTTCACCATTACCCGCCGGGATGACATCAGCTACGGCCTGTTTTATGACAACCTCAGCAGTTGCTGGCTGGATCTGGGTAACGAGATCGACAACTATCACACCGCCTATCGCCGCTGGCAGGCGGAAGCGGGCGATATTGATTACTACGTGTTTACCGGTAAACGGGTGCTGGACGTTACCAAGGCCTTTGTGCGTCTGACCGGCAAAACGCTGTTCGGGCCAAAATGGAGCCTGGGCTACAGCGGTTCTACCATGCACTACACCGACGCGCCGGATGCGCAGGATCAGCTGATGAGTTTCATCCGCTTGTGCGCGGAGCACGCCATTCCGTGCGATTCGTTCCAGCTGTCATCGGGCTATACCTCCATCAACAATAAGCGCTACGTCTTTAACTGGAATTACGACAAAGTGCCGCAGCCGAAGGTGATGTCCAGTGCGTTTCATGAGGCGGGTATTAAGCTGGCGGCAAACATCAAGCCCTGTCTGTTGCAGGATCACCCGCGGTACGAGGAGGTGGCGCAGCAGGGGCTGTTTATCCGTGATTCCGAAAGCAACGCGCCGGAGCGCTCCAGCTTCTGGGATGACGAAGGATCGCACCTCGATTTTACCCATCCACAGACCATCGCCTGGTGGCAGAACGGCGTCACCACGCAACTGCTGGAGATGGGCATTGACTCCACCTGGAACGATAACAACGAATACGAAGTCTGGGATGGCGAAGCGCGCTGTCACGGCTTCGGACGCGAAATTGCTATTAAGCATATCCGCCCGGTGATGCCGCTGTTAATGATGCGCGCCTCGATGGAAGCCCAGCAGCGTTTTGCGCCGAATAAGCGCCCGTATCTGATCTCCCGCTCCGGCTGCGCCGGAATGCAGCGCTACGTGCAGACCTGGAGCGGCGATAACCGCACCAACTGGGATACGCTGCGCTACAACACGCGCATGGGCGTGGGCATGAGTCTGTCGGGACTGTTTAACGTCGGCCATGATGTCGGCGGTTTCTCCGGCGATAAACCGGATGCCGAACTGTTTGTCCGTTGGGTGCAGAACGGCGTGATGCATCCGCGTTTCACTATTCACTCATGGAATGACGATCACACGGTGAACGAGCCGTGGATGTATCCGGCGGTGACGCCTGCGATCCGTAGCGCTATCGAACTGCGTTACCGCCTGCTGCCTTATCTCTACACGCTGTTGTGGCAGGCCCATGCCGATGATGAACCCATGCTGCGCCCAACGTTCCTCGATCACGAACACGATGAGCAAACGTTTGAAGAGTGTGACGATTTTCTGCTGGGCCGCGATCTGCTGGTGGCGAGCGTGGTGGAGCCGGGCCAGCGCCAGCGCCGCGTGTGGCTGCCGGATAACCAGAGCGGCTGGTACCATTTCTACAGCGGCGAGTGGTTCAGCGGCGGTCAGTGGGTGACGCTCGATGCTCCGCTGGAAAAATTGCCACTGCTGGTGCGCGCCGGGGCGGGCTTGCCACTGAGCGAGCGAATTATTCAAGTTGACGCCAGCGCGGATGATAGCCGTGAATTAAAGCTGTACCCGCTGAAAGGCGTCGGCAAAAGTACCGGGCTGCTGTTTGAAGATGACGGTGAATCCTGGGGGTACAAAGAGGGGAACGCGCTGTGGGTGAACTGGGAAATGACCTGCGATGCCGGATCCATATCACTGAATATCACCCCGCACGGCGATTATAATCCGGCGTGGAAAGCGCTGCGGGTATCGTTACCGGCAGGGGAAAAACGGCAGTTGTTAGTGAATGGCATCGCTACAGACACATGGCGGCGATGCTAATGTCAAAAATTGACCCTCTCACCTGAGAGGGTCAACGTGATTACCTAGCTTTTAAACTTCACCGGATTATCGCGGTACGCTTTGAGGCGAGCGCGCATCCAACGGCTGCTGTTGCGGTTAACCGCGCTGACCACGCCAGTGGTCGCGCCGCCCCCTACCTGTACATGGAAAATCCCCCGTGACGGGAAATCCAGATACTTCGGCGTGGTGAAATCCCACGCGTGGCGGCTGAACAGCTCGCGCGGCGTGTGGCCCATCATCTTCGCATGGACATCAAGGAACGGAATATCGAGCAAACGGCGGTTGATCGCCTCTACCGACGAACCAATTTCCGGATGCCCCATCAGGTAGCTGCCGCCGGTTCCCCAGAACTCTTCCTCCAGTTCGCCCACCACTTCATCGGCACTTGCCAGACGGCTGGCGGGAACCTGCCACGGCAGGACTGGCTGACGCAGATAGCGACTTAACGCTGCGCAGAAATCAAAGGTGCGCTCCCACTCGTAAGGCGTGTAGCAATAGCCATTTTTGTAGGCGCGGCTGGTGAAATCGTCCGCTTCATATCGGTCGGCAGCCATAAAGTCCGCCCCTTTCGCCAGCGCCGCAGAGCCATCCGCCCGGGTGTAGGGGATCTCATCAAAAACGCCCACCAGACGGGCATACTGCGCGGTGAGTTTCCCCGCCTGATGCGGATCGAGCGTCATTTTCTTATGCTTGCCATCCTCAGGGTCGAAAACGTCATCATAAGTGAAATCGCTGTAAATCCACTGGGAGCCCCCGACGCCCCACAGGTTGACCTGCCAGCCGAGCACCACGTCCGGGGCCACTACGCGCACCAGCCAGTTCACGCCTTTGATGTAGCCTTTTAAGGTGTCGGTGATAGCCGACGGCACGGCTACGTTGACGCCGTGGTGCGCCAGCGCATCCGCCAGCGGTTTGCGCACCGGGATCGCATAATCCGCCGGGAAACCGTACTTCTGGCATTCGCCCAGGTAATCCGGATTAACAATAAAGCCCGCTGGCACCGGATGCGCAGTGTCTTTCGCCGCCTGGGCCATTTTCAGCGCCTGAATAAAGTTGGCGAAACTAAACTGGTGACGCACCGGATCTTTAATGATGCGCTCAACATCCCCCAGCGACAGGTTGCAGGTATAAGACACCATCATCGGCAACACGTGATCGTTGATTTTTGCTTCAACGTTGCGCGCCATCTCAATGATTTTTGCGGTCGGCTCTTTCGCCGGATCAAGATAACCTGATGCGTCACCCATACCGTCATCGCCGGAATATTTGAACAACGAGGCCACGCGTGCTTCTGCCAGATCGTCAACATTACTCGGGGACATATCGGCGCAACCGCCAAAGCTCAGATAGTCCGGGAAGCCCTTCACGCGCAGGTTCGCCCCGGCAGTAATGTTGACGGTCAATACCTGCGGCGTATTCCCCTCAATGTGCAGCGGATCCGGACTGACATCCACGTAATGCACCACGCCATCATGAATAAAAGGCGTTGTTTCAATGTGATAAATGCCCCTCGCCAGCACCACGGCCTGCTCGAGGTTGCCGTCGCGGATCGGCAGATTAGCAAAATGATATTGCCGTGGGATCGCCCCGTCGTCGTTCAGGCGCAGATCGAAGGTGGCATTCAGCGCGTTTTCCGCCCTGACGTGCAACGTCAGTTTCGCCGAACCGGTTTGTTTATCATCCTGCTGGATCACCTGAGCGCTGGTAAAAGCGAGGGGATGATACTGACCGTTCAGCGCGCCGTTGATGCCATCAAAAATGTAATGTGTGTTGTTAAGCTTCACATCGTTAATGCGCAGGGAGAAGCTGCCGCTGGTCGGCAGGCTTTCCAGACGCAGTGTCTGCCCGTGGCGCAGAAGGTGACGCTGTTTTTCCATACCATTTTGCAGGTAAACCAGTTGAAGATCCTGATCCTGCAATCCCGCCACCGTCGCCAGGTTTAACGCTACGTCGAGCGTGGTGCTGCGCACTGCCGGGGCAAAGGAAATGTCGAGGCGCGTACGCTGGCCTTTGCTGATGGTCAGTGCCGGGGCACTGAGATTTACTGGCGCCCGTACGGTGCCATCGGGGGTGCGCAGCTCTTCAACCTGCACATTCCAGGTCCCGGCGACGAGACTGAAATAGGTGGTTCCTGCTTTCGGGAAGATGGTTTCACGTTTTTCACCACGCGTCAGTACCAGCGCCAGCGTAACGCCCTCCAGCCCTGCCGGCAGGCTGGCGCAGTTCACCACCAGTTCACCGGCCACCTGGGTTTCTTCGTCAGCTGCCGCGGTAAAGGTATCGCTGAAAGTCGCCCATTTGGGCACGGCATCAGAAGACGCATTGACGCCGATATGGATCTGGGTGATGACATTTCCTATCGCCAGGCCATCGGCTGCGGTGATGGTGATTTTATAATCGTAAACGCCGTTATCGATTTCACTTGACTCGATATTAAGCTTAAATTCACGCCACGGGGTGGATGAAATCGTAATATCCCCTTCGGTAATTTTACCAGGCGCGCTAAAGGTCAGAACGAGTTTTTGTTTTATATCGACACTGCCGCCCGATTTGGCTTTAAATCCGCGCAGATCGGCGGTGGGATACCAGGTATCGTTGGTAATACTATGGGTAAAATCCAGTTGCATAATACATCTCCGGTGAAATACGAATTGCTGTCAACCCTGAGCAGCGCGATATTGCCGTCAGGTGTTCAGCGTTCAGGCGATGTCATTTATAAATTACCCCATGTTTAAATACAGCAGGCGTAGCCGTTAAAAGAGTGTTAATGAGATAACGTGGTAACCGTCATATTCTTTTACGCATCTCATCCCGTAAAAATAAGAAATTTTGATTTGGCTCTCTGTTCTCAAAAAAAGTCACACTGGATGAATGACTGTTATTGACGCAACTTCCCCTGCGCTTTAAAAACGCCTGACTACAGGGATAATTATCAAGGACAGAAAATATGACTTTACCGGCAGACTATTATCAGCGCCTGTACGCAGGCGTGCTGGGGAAATTAATCGGCGTCTATCTGGGACGCCCGTTTGAAGGCTGGCGCTATCAGGAGATCGTCGACCGGCTCGGCCACGTCGATTACTACGTGCATGATAAATTCGACCGCCCGCTGGTAGTGGCGGATGACGACGTGGCCGGTACCTTTACCTTTATCCGCGCGCTGGAGGATTATGGTCTCGCGGATACCCTCACTGCGGAACATATTGGCCAGTGCTGGCTGAACTACATTATCGATAAGCGCACCATTTTATGGTGGGGCGGCAACGGGAATTCAACCGAGCAGACGGCCTGGCTTAACCTCAAAAAAGGCATTCCCGCCCCGTTAAGCGGAGCGGCATCTACCAATGGCAAAATCATCGCCGAACAAATTGGCTCCCAGATATTTATTGATGGCTGGGCGCTGGTCGCGCCGGGCCAGCCTGCTCTTGCGGCATCCTTAGCGCAAAAAGCCGCCAGCGTCAGTCATGATGGCGAAGCGGTATGGGCGGCGATGCTGTGGGCGGCGATGGAAGCGCAGGCCTTTGTTTGTGACGATATTCAGCAGTTGCTGGAGGTGGGGCTGTCGTTTATCCCTGAGGAGTGCGAAATAGCCCATATGCTCGCCGACGTTCGCCGCTGGCAGCGGGAGGACGGCGACTGGCATCTTACGCGGGAGAAGATCGATGCGCAGTACGGCTATGACAGCTACCCAGGCAACTGCCCGATGGTGCCCAATCACGCCCTAATGATCATGGCGATGCTTTATGCGCCCGATAATTTTCAGCAGGCGCAGTGCATTATCAATACCTCGGGCCGGGATACCGACTGCAACGCCGGTAATGTCGGCTGTCTGTCGGGGATCATGACCGGGCTGGCCGGCATTGACGCGGGGCCGGACTGGCGCGGGCCACTGGCGGATCGTCTGCTCATCTCCTCGGCGGACGGCGGTTTTTCCATTAATAACGCCGTGCGCATTACAGACTATCTGTACGATCTGGCCCACCAGCTCGCCGGACTGCCGCGCCCTGCGCCCCGTAAAGATGGCGCCCCGTTTCACTTCTCGCTGCCGGGCAGCGTACAGGGTTTCCGCTCCCTGTCGCCGTCGGTGCGGGTCAGCAATGCGGCGTATCAGGGGCGAAATATGCTGTGTCTGGACTACCCCGCCCTGCCACCGGATGCGCCTGCCTGCGTGACTACCCTCACCTTTTCGCCGCCGGAAGTGGCCGATATGCTGAGCTACGCCAGTTACGATCTGATGGCGACGCCGCTGGTTTATCCCGGTCAACAATTACAGGCCACGCTGTTTGCCCCGCCGGATAACCGGCAGATCGTCACGGTGCGACTTTGCTACCGGGTCTACGATGAAAACAGTGAACTGCACTGTTATTACGGCGATGCGCAGCCGTTGCCGCCGGGAGGCGGGATCACGCTGACCATGACGTTGCCGGACTGCCACGGTCAGCCCATTGCCGAAGTGGGCGTGGCGCTGGCGGCCTTCTCTGCCGGACGCGTGCTGATGGATACCCTGCGCTGGGACGGCACGCCGCATCTGACGCTGCGCAAACCCGCCGGCAAAAGCGATTTCTGGTGGCGCGCCTGGGTAAACGGCGCGGATTTACTCTCGCGGCACTATCCCGATCGTTTCCGCATCTCCAGTGAACGGGATGAAGGGCTTTTGATCCACGGCACACGCGAGTGGCGCGACTACCGCATCCAGTGCGATCTCACCCTGCATCTGGGCGACTACGGCGGCCTGGCATTTCGCTTTCAGGGGATGCGCCGTTATTACGCCGCGCGCCTCACCGCGGATGAAAAGCTCCAGCTGATAAGGGTGCGTGACGATACGCTAACGGTGCTGGCCGAAGCGCCGCTGGCGAACGTTGTCGAGCGCGAGATCGCTTTTGATATTCGCCTGCAGGGCACGCTGATTGAGGCAACGGTGGATAACCTCCGGCTTCGCGTGATCGATGACGACGCCGGGGCGTTGGCCGATGGCGGCTGCGGCCTGTTGGTGTGTGCCGGTGCCATCTCCAGCGCGGCGATGCATATCTCTCCAGTCCATTAATTTACCTTTTACCCGGCGGAAAGCGTATTTCGCCGGGGAATCATTGCTTGCCGGTCAGGCTGACCTGAGTGATACATTTCATTAATTAACCACGTAGTGTTTGTCTTTCCCGGCTTCACTCCCGTAAGATGAACAATGTAACTCTATTAATGGAACTTGTAAGGTTATGTCCCCTACCATCTATGATATTGCGCGCGTGGCAGGCGTGTCTAAATCTACCGTATCGCGGGTGCTGAATAAGAAAACCAATATTTCGCCGCAGGCGCGGGATAAGGTACTGAAGGCCATGAGCGAGCTAAATTATCATCCTAATAAAGCCGCCCGCGCACTCACCTCTTCCGGCTTTGACGCCATTATGGTTATTTATACCCGCCCGACAAAAACCACTGCCGGTAATCCTTATTTCTCGGAAGCCTTACATGCCATTACCGCAAAAGCAGAAGAGGAAGGGTTTGATGTTATATTGCAGACATCATTAAGCCCAGCCGATGAACTGCAAAAATGCGAAAGCAAAATCATGCAGAAGATGATCAAGGGCATTATTATGCTCAGCTCCCCGGCGAATGAATTATTTCTGGCTCAGCTCGACAAGCATGGTATTCCGGTGGTGGTGATCGGCAAAGTCGAAGGCCAGTATGCGAATGTGTACTCGGTGGACACCGATAATTATCAGGATAGCGTGGCCATTACCAACGCGTTAATCAAAGACGGCCATAAAAATATCGCCTGTCTGCATGCCCCGCTGAGCTATCACGTGTCTGTCGATCGGGTGAACGGCTACAAAGCCAGTTTGCAGGCCAGCCAGTTGCCGCTGCGTGAGGAATGGATCATTGATGGTGGCTATATGCAGGAGAGCGCTCTGGACGCCGCCCGCGCCCTGCTGAGCCTGCCGACGCTGCCCGACGCGGTATTTGCCACCGACAGCCTGAAGCTGATGAGCGTCTATCGCGCCGCGGCAGAAAAAAACATCCGCATCCCACAGCAGTTGACTGTGGTGGGCTACCTCAACGAAACGCTCTCTTTTATTCTCAACCCGCCGCCCGGCGGCATTGACGTACCATCCCAGGAGCTGGGCGCACAGAGCTTTGATCTGATCTTTAAGCTGATTTCCGGCAAAAAATGTCCGCGTAACGTGATCGTGGAAACGACGATTATCTGAGGGCAGGTAATGAAAAGAGTGGCACAGGCGTGCCACTCCTGGCGCTATCTTTTAAAACGCGTAGTTAAAGCCGACACCGACGTAGTGGAACTTGTCGTCGCTACCTTCGTCATGGTGCTGCCATTCAAACGCATAGTCCAGCGTCATGGACAGGCCGTTCTGGAAATCATAGGCGTACAGCATACCCAGACGGTTCATGTCGTGATCTTCGCGGGTAATATCATCCTGCCAGTCCCAGTTTGACCAGCGGTCGAGGTCAATACGGGTGTAAGGCGTTAAGGTGGTATTGCCTAATGCGATGGGGAAATAAGCACGGATTTGCTGGGTGGAGAACTCACCGTTGTTACGTCCGCTGTCCATGTTAAAACCACGCTCCAGATAGTAGTTCGCCACTACCGAGAAGGTATCGTTGATTTTATACGTAAAGCCGGTTTCCGTTTCCACGCGGCTGTCGGAATAACCGGTAGCGCTAAGATCGTTAGCAAACTGGTAAAGCGCCAGCCAGCCGCCAAAACTCCAGGCGTCATTGAGCTTGAGGTTCCAGTCCGGCGCGATTTTCCAGCGCTGCATATTCGCTGTACCAGCATCCTCATTATGCTCATCCTTGAAGTGATAACCATAATTCCGGAAGCCGCCGGTCAGGCCGAGGGAGACGTCTTCCTGGTTGATAAACTGGTAGTGAATTTCCAGTTCCGGACGGTCAAACCAGGTGCCACGCGTACCGCCGCTGTAGTCCACCGGGCCTTCCTGATAATAGGCCACCGCCACGCGCCATGGGCCTTTAGAGGCATTGAACCAGACCGACGGTTCATACAGCCCGTCCATGTCCTCCCCCTGGCCTTCGACGTTTTCACTTTCATACATGGCACCAATATTAAACTGCCAGTCATTATTTTCGGCAGCCTGCGCGCAGCTCATCCCGGCGCACAGGATCAGTGCGGCACGGCTCAGTAAAATGTTCATTTTCATTCCTTAGAAAAATAAAAATGGCAAGCCGGAGTAACCTATCCGGCGATATATTTATAAACTTCCGTGATCGTTTAAATAGCCTGTTCTGTTTCCGCGTCAAAGAAATGACACTTATGCATATCGAAATAAATGTTGATATTATCTCCTGCGTAATAATCATTCACTGCTCCGGCACGTACCACTAATTCGTGCCCCCCGACGGTGCTGTACAACATGAATTCCGCACCGGTTAATTCCGCGACGCTGATACGCGCGGCAACACAATTCTCTTCATGATGCTGCGGATGAATATCTTCCGGGCGAATACCCATGACCACCGCTTTATGCTGACAACCGCTGGCCTGTAATGCGCTTAATTTATCTTGCGGGATGGTCAACTTAAGGGTTTCGGTAATAAACTGATTACCGTCGATAGTGCCGCGAATAAAGTTCATTGACGGCGAGCCAATAAATCCCGCGACAAACATATTGGCCGGATGGTTATAAACGGTTTTCGGCGCGCCTACCTGCTGAATAATACCGTCCTTCATGATCACAATACGCGTCGCCATGGTCATGGCTTCGGTCTGATCGTGGGTGACGTAAATCATGGTGGTATTCAGCTTCTGGTGCAGCTTGCTGATTTCCGCGCGCATCTGCACGCGCAGCTTGGCATCGAGGTTCGAAAGCGGTTCGTCCATCAGGAACACCCCGGCCTCCCGTACAATGGCGCGACCGAGGGCGACACGCTGACGCTGACCGCCGGAGAGTGCGCCCGGCTTGCGCTTCAGGTAGTCACGCAGGCCGAGGATCTGCGCCGCCCAGTTAACGCGCTCGTCGATGATGCCCTTATCGATCTTTTGCATTTTCAGGCCGAACGCCATGTTGTCGTAGACGCTCATATGCGGGTAGAGGGCATAGTTCTGAAATACCATCGCGATGTTACGCGCTTTGGCGGGCACGTCGTTGACGCGCTTGCCGTCGATCATCAAATCGCCGTCGCTGATCTCTTCCAGACCGGCAATCATGCGCAGCGTGGTGGATTTACCGCAGCCCGACGGCCCGACAAAAACAATAAATTCTTTATCCTCGATCTCCAGGTTGAAGTCTTTTACCACGTGGACCTGGTTGTCATAAATCTTCTGGATATGTCGCAACGAGAGTTGTGCCATGGTTGTGTCCTTACTGTCTGTGTTGCCAGAATGCTGATAAACGCGCCCACGTCAGTTCTTCCGTAGAGGAGAGACGCAACATGGCGTGATCCAGGGTGTTGCCGATGCCCACCGACGCCATGCCGCAGGCATTGATGGCGTCAATACCGGCCTGCGCATCTTCCACACCGATGCAGGCTTGCGGGTCAACGCCCAGCCCGGCGCAGGCGTTAAGAAAGATCTCCGGATCCGGTTTCGAGTGGCGAATGCGTGACGCATCGGCGCAAAAGCCAAACAGCGCTGTCATCTCCAGCGCCTCAAGGATCGCCGGGGCATTCAGGGAGACGGATGCAAGCCCCGCAGGAATGCCGTGATCGCGCAGTTCAGTGAGCAGCGTTTTAATGCCTGGCAGCACGGCGTGTGGGGTAAGCTGGCGCAGTGAATCGACATAAATGCCGTTTTTACGCGCTGCCAGTGCCGCGCACTGCTCCGGGATAAAATCCTGTTCCCGCCCGCCGTGTACCAGAATGCGCCGCAGCGATTCCATGCGGCTGATGCCTTTCAGGGTGGCGTTAAAGGTTTCGTCGATATCGATCCCCACCTCTTTCGCCACCTGTCGCCAGGCATGAAAATGCAGTTCAGCGGTATCGGTGATCACACCGTCAAGGTCGAAAATGACGGCCTGTGGTTGCTGTGCCATAGCCTTATTGCCCCTCCGTGGTAGCGGTCCCGGACGTCGGTAAATAAAAATCGCGCAGTAAGCAGGTCAGCTCGCCGTCCACCGTCAGCGGCTGCTGATTGAGATAGAGGGTGATCGGGTGAGTGCTGCGGATACGGATCTGCTGCGCGTCGAGAGTGATGTGCAGCGACACGCCCTGCCAGCGCAGCGGGAAGTCGAGTTGCTGCCAGCCGTGGGGTAAACGCGGCGACAGATGCAGCGCTCCCTGACGCAACGACAGCCCGGCAAAACCCTGAATCGCCCCCAGCCAGATCGCCCCGGTGGCAGCGGCGTGAATGCCGTCGTCGCAGGCGTGCGGATCGCAGCCCAGATCGATGTCTGCCCCTTCGCGCCAGAAACGGTAGGCGGTATCGGTATCGCCGCAGCCTGCCGCCACGATGCCGTGGATCGCCTTGCTGAGCGACGAGTCGTGAATGGTGCGCGGTTCATAAAAGTTCAGGTTCGCCAGACACTGCGCGGGAGTGAACTGCTCCGGCAGCATATAGGTCAGCATCACCACGTCCGCCTGCTTGAGGATCTGCATCTCGTTGACTTCCGCCCGCGAATAATCCAGCAGGATGGTCTGCTTACCCGCATGGGTTTTATAGGCGCTGAGATCGATAACCGGTTTTTGCAGGAAGCTGTCATCCTGCGGCAGTACGCCGTCCGCCTGCGGTTGCGGCAGCCACAAACGCTTCAGAAAACGCTCCGCCTGACTCTGAAAAGCGTCATCGCGACAGGTAAACTGGCGCGCAAAATGTAGCGCCTGCGCCACGTTGTAGTGCGCCAGATAGTTGGTGTAGGCGTTGTTGTTGACGTGCTCGGTGTACTCGTCCGGGCCGATAACGTCGTGGATCTCCAGCCGGTTATTCACCTCTACTGCGCGGCTGATCCAGAATTTCGCCGTGTCGATGAGCAGTTCAAGCCCTTCATGCGCCATAAAGCAGTCGTCGCGGGTGGCGTGCCAGTAGCTCACCACCGCCCAGGCGATGTCTGCCACCAGGTGATGCTCCGCCAGCGCCGAGGCCACTTTTTGTCGCACGCCGGTACGGATGTTGATGGCGGCGAATTCCGGCGTTTCTTCGTTGCCGCTGCGGGCGCTTTCCCAGGGAAAGAGCGCCCCCTGCCAGCCGTTTTGCCGCGCTTTTTTGCGCGCGCCCGGCAAATTGTGCCAGCGATAGCGCAGTAAGCGGCGGGCGATGTCCGGCTGGCTGAACAGGTGGAACGGCAGCAGGAACACTTCGGTATCCCAGAAGATGTGGCCTTTATAACCCTCGCCGGTCAGCCCTTTCGCGGCAATACTGCTGCGCTCGTCGTGGGCCGGCGTCATGATATGCAGATGGTAAAGGGCGTAATCCAGCGCCTGCTGATCGCGTAGTTCCTGGCTTGTGACCTGCACGCGACTGCGCGCCCAGAAGGTCTGCCATTCCGCATCTGATGCGGCACGTAGCGCGTCAAAACCCTGCGCAACGCAGCGCTCAAGCTCCGTGCGCCCCTGCTGGCTCAACGATTCCTGCGACCGGGTAGGATCATCGCTCCAGGCGATCCAGCTTAGTTTTTCCAGCGTGATGCTCTCGCCCGCCGCGACGTTCGCCGTGTTGTGTTGCAGAAGCTGACGGTTTTTCGCGGTAAAGCAGGTGCTGGCGGCGCCGCTCACCCGGCACCAGCTGGTGATGGCGACATCCGCCGCGCCGTCCTGGGTGGCGTAGATGCCCTGAAGATAATGTTCGCCAAAGACCCGAAGCTGTACTTCATCCAGATGCTGACGGCCACAGTTGGTCTGCGTGGCGTCAATGCCGGTGACCAGCGACACACGGGTATCGCTGTTTAACGGCGTGATTGTCAGCGTCATGGCGAACAGCGGCAGCTGCGCAGCAGAGGCGAAACGGCGGCTGCTGATGCGGTACTGCGCGCCCTTTGGTGAACGCCAGAGCAGCGAGCGCGTCAGCTCGCCGGTGGCGAAATCCAGTTCGCGCTGCCAGTCGCCGATCTCGCCGCCTGCGGTAGTAAAAATCTCGCCGTTAAGTTCGATCTGCACGCCGATAACATCCGGCAGGTTAACCAGCTCGCTGGTTTCCCCTTTGCCCGCGCAGTGATACAACCCGGCGAGATACATGCCGCGAGTTTGCAGCGGGCAGGTTTCTTCGTGAGTGGCACGCACGCCCATGTAACCGTTGCCGGTGGTCATCAGCGAGGCGTATTTGTTCAGGCTATGCAGACTGCATTCCGTTTGCCTGAGCGTTGAAAGCTTGATCATAATTCCACACTTGTCCCTGTTTCGGCGGCCTGATAGAGCGCGGCGACCAGCTGCTGCACGATGCGTCCCTGTTCGGCGTCGGCAATCGGTACCGCCTCACCCTGCACGTGGCGTACAAAGGCGTCCATGCTGCGCTGATGGCGGTTGTCATCGGCCTGTTCGCGGGCAAACAGCGTTTTCAGCTCGCCGCCCTCGTCGGTATATACCTGCGCCGGAAACAGCGTCGCCCCGGCCTTATCGCCGCAGAAGGTCACGTTCATGATCGACTGCGCGGTCATGTTGAGCGCAAAGGAGGTTTCCAGCCGCAGGATGCCGCCGTTATGAAATTCAATGGTGCCGAACAGCGCGTCTTCGACGCTGTAGGTCGTCGGATCCCACTCGCCAAACTGACCGCTGTTTTTACGGGTGCCGATCTTCTGAAAGCTGTTGGCGCTGACGCGTTTGACCGCCGGAAAGCCGAGCACGTAGAGCGCCGCATCCAGCATATGAATGCCAATGTCGATCAGCGGGCCACCGCCTGAAAGGGCTTTATTGGTGAAAACGCCCCACCCCGGCACCCCGCAGCGGCGCAGCGCGGTCGCGGTGGTGACATACACTTCGCCCAGCGCGCCGTCGATCACCTGCTGACGCAGCAGTTGCGCATCCAGCGCGAAGCGGTGGTGAAAGTCGTAGGCCAGCACTTTTCCGGCGCGGCGGGCGGCGCTGCACATGGCTTCCGCCTCCTCCGGCGTCATGGCAGGCGGCTTTTCGCACATCACATGGCAACCGGCCGCCAGCGCCATCATTACGTGATCATAATGAAAACGGTTGGGCGAGCAGACGCTGACAATATCGGGCTTCACCGCGTCGAGCATGGCCTGGGGATCATCCCAGACCGTCATGTGCGCGCCGTACTTCTCTGCCATCGCCTGCGCCTGAGACAGGCGGCTGTCACAGACAGCCACCAGTTCCACAGCGTCATGGGTGCAGTAATACGAAGCGTGTACTTTATCCGCCACCTGCCCGGCGCCGATAATGGCGACGCGCAGCGGTGAAGTCGTGGTTGCACTCATCACAGAAAACCTCTTAGCAGGTACGCAAAAAGGCCAGTGACTCACGGTAAGCCGCGCACGGATCTTCTGCCCGCACGCGCCCTTCGTACACCACGTATCCCTGATAGTTATCGGCGCGCAGCTGATCAAACAGGGCGCGGAAGTTCAGCGTGCCGCTGCCCGGCTGATAGCGATGGTTATCAGCAATATGCACATGGCCCAGCAGATCGCGGTTGTCGTGCAGCGCTTTCGCCAGATCGTCTTCTTCAATGTTCATGTGGTAGAAATCGCCGATGATCTGCACGTGTTTCAGATCGTTGTCCACGATATAGCGACGGGCGTCGGCCAGGGTATTGATCATATGATCCTGGTAGCGGTTGAGCGGCTCCAGATAAACCGTGGTGCCGGTACGCGCCGCGACGTTATCGAGATAAATCAGCGATTCGCTGACCGCTTTGCGATCGCCTGCCAGGCTGCGCGGCGAGGTCATCGGCGGCAAACGGAAAGTAAACATGCCCCAGGCCGCCGGGACGATGATCCCCTGCCCGCCCACTTCCGCCAGCGCTTCCAGAATGCGTTCGATCTGTTGCAGGCCATTGAGACGTCGCTCTTCGATAAAGTCGCCGATCCAGCCGTCGTAGCCGCCGCAGGCGGTGGTCACCGGCAGGCCGGTTTCTTTAATGGCCGCTTTTACTGCGTCAATATTGTTGACCAGCAGTTTGCCGTCGATCTCAAAGCCATCGAAGCCCATTTCTTTGATAAAGCGAAACTTCTCAAGAATGTTTTCCGGGAAGAAGGCCTGGTTCTGTGTTCCGATTTTCATGTTCAGTAATCCTTTACCTTAAAAGGTGACGCCCATTTTGATGCTCTGTTCCGGATGACGGTCAACGAACTGCATATAGCTTTCCGGGCTGCTGGCGAAGGTCACCACCGGGTCGATCAGCGCTTCACAGTCGAGATAGCCGTTCATCAGCAGTTCCCAGCAGGTCTCTTCGATGCGTTTACGGCTCCAGCGCGGATAATCCGGGTTCGGTTCACTGCACGCACGGGAGAAGACAATTTTGGCGTTATTGAAATGCGCTTCACGGCCGAGATTGAAGCCTTCCGCAAACGGCTTGGCGAAGGCGACATAAGAGATGGTGCCGCCGTAGGCCAGCCCGCGCAGCGCCGACTGCAACGCATCGGCGTAGCCGCTGGTTTCGATGATCACGTCCGCGCCCTGTTTGCCGGTGAGCTTTTTGATCTCCAGACCCACGTCAGTGCCGATCGGGTTCAGGCAGAAATCTGCCCCGTGACGGCGGGCGATATCACAACGGTGTGCAATAGGATCGACGCCAATCACCACTGAGGCCCCGGCTTTTTTCGCCAGCTGCACGGCGATCTGACCGATAGCACCCAGACCGATAATCACCACGAAATCCCCGACGCGGACGTTGGCATCGCGCACGCCGCTCATGGCGAACTGTGCCGGGTCATAGCAGACCGCATTTTTCCACGAGCTACCCTGTGGCATTTTGCGCAGTTTGTAGTTATTCACCGCGTTGATGATGACCGTTTCCGATAACGGGCCGTAGCCGCATACCCGATCGCCGATAGCGTAGTCGGTGACCTGCGCGCCACGTTCGATTACCTCGCCCACCACCATGTTGCCGAGCTGGAACTTACCAAATTCGATACCGCGCGGCGCGTCTGCCGGGCGCGGGGTAAACATCTGCCACTCGGCGTTAAAATCCTCGTCGATAAACGGGCTGGCGGCGCGAAAATCCACCACTTCTGTGCCGTGTTTCGGCGCGCCAAACATGACGCGGATTTTCACTTCGTTCTCCGCCACCGCGCGATCTTCATACTCCACCAGCGCCGCAACACGCGGTGCGGTCGCCACTAACTTCTTCATACCAGTCTCCTGTTAAAATCAGGCCGCCTTAGCCCTTAACGCCACCAGCGGTCAGTCCACTTTTAATAAAACGTTCAGAAAGCGCATACATGATCACCACCGGCAGCGCGGTCACCAGCGAGGCCGCCATCATGCGTCCCCAGATATAATCCGGCGTGCTGAACAGCGTGTTCAGGCCGACCGGCAGGGTGAAATTGCTGGCGCTGGAAAGGAAAATCGAGGCGAACAGATAGTCGTTCCACGCCACCATGAAGCAGTAGACGAAGACCGACACCAGCCCGGATATCGCCAGCGGTACGGTGATGCGGAAGATAATTTGCAGGCGGTTGAGGCCGTCCATCATCGCCGCCTCTTCGATCTCATCGGGGATGGTGTCGAAGTAGCTTTTCAGCATGAACACGGCGGTAGGCAACGTCTGCGTGACCATGGTGATGATCAGCGCCATTTCGGTGTCGTAGATACCCAGCGCGGTGATGATCTTGAACAGCGGCACCACCAGCAAAATGCCGGAGAACATGTACACCGTGTAAAAGCTGGCATTGATGGTCATGCGGCCCTTAAAACGCAGGCGGGAGAGCGCATAGGCTCCCAGCGTGCCGAGAAACACCGCCACCGTGGACGACACCACCGACACCACCATGCTGTTACGGAAATAATCGACGAACGGGAAAATCAGCGGGTTAAAAATGTCGATATAGTGCTCCAGCGTCCACTGCTGTGGCAGCAGCGTTGGCGTGAGCGAAATCGCCTCTTTCGCGCCTTTAAACGAGGTCATCAGCATCACGAAAAACGGAAACAGCGTGATGATAAGAAAGGCCACCAGCCCGACGTAGAACCCGATGCGGTTGAGGGTGCGTTTACTTGTTGCCATTGAGATTCACCCGTTTTCTGGTCAGCAAAATTACCGCGAAGATAATGACGAACAGCACGATAGAAATGGCTGCTGCTTTTCCTAAGTCATTAAATGCGAAGGCGGTTTTATAGAGATAGACACCGAGGATATCGACCTTGGTGGTCAGCAAATACACGTCGGCGAACATATAGAACATCCAGATGGTACGCAGCGTGACCACCGTCGCCAGCACCGGCATAATCGCGGGCAGTGTGACGATGCGAAAACGCTGCCAGGCGTTCGCGCCGTCCATTTCGGCAGCTTCATACAGCGATTTGTCGATGGTCTGCAAAATCGCCAGAAAGGAAATGAACGCATAGGGGAAGTAGCGCCAGATGGCGAACAGCACCACCAGCACGAAGCTGCTGCCCGGATTATCAAACCACAGCGGCGCCTGATCGTAGAGATGCAGCAAATCAACGCCCAGATAGTTCACGATGCCGTAGCCATTGTTGAACATGTACTTCCAGGCGAAGACCAGCGAAATCGACGGCGTGACGTAGGACAAAATCACCAGCGAGCGCGCGGTTTTCCGCAGCCGAAACTCGCGGTTAAAGAAAATCGCCACCGCCAGACCGAGCACGGTACTGCCCGCTACCACCAGCACGGTGTACCAGACCGTCATCCACAGTGAATGCCAGAAACCCGGATCGCTTAAGATACGGATATAGTTATCCAGACCGACAAAAGTCGCGTCGATGCGCGGGTTTAGCGGCAGGCGTAAGAAACTGATCTCAATATTTGATACCATCGGCCAGGCTACCAGGCCCCCCAGCAGCAATAAGCTGGGGGCCAGTAGCAGCATGGCGAAAGGCATATCAGAACGACCTGAAAACAACCTTTTCATAACTGCAATTCACATCCTTTGATTAACGTTGTTTTACAAGTTCTTCCAGCTTCGCCTGACCCTCGACGAGGGTTTGCTTGAGATCTTTTTTACCCACCGTAACGTTATGCACCGCGCTGTTGATCACGCCAGAGCCAGTGACATCGCCCATACGGGTGAAGTTTTTGTCGCCGACCGATCCGAAGACCTGCATATTCGGATACTGGGCAATCAGGTCATAGGGCAGCTGACCAAAGGCTTTGATCACCTCGTTGTCTTTCCACAGCGCGGTGTCGGTGACGCCTTTGTTGGCCGGGAAAGCCGCGCCCGGCGACATCATTACCCACTCCGCTTCGTTCTCCGCTTTGTGCATAAAGGTGACGAATTTCTCAGCAGCAGCAGTTTCATCGGCCGCCTGGCCGTTACTGATGGTCAGCGAGGTGATCGTGCCGAACACTGCGGCGGATTGTTCAGTCGGCACCATAAAGCCGAGGTTGGCCGGGTTTCCCTCTTTAAACACCGCGGGCAGGATGTAGGTGGAATAGATCGCCATCGGCGCGGCACCGTTCATAAAAGCGTCTTTGATTTCCATGACGTTGTTGGAGCCAGGCATGGTGGTTTCCGCCAGCTGGCGATACATCTCCAGCGCCTGTTCCATTTCCGGGGTATTCAGGGTGATGCTGCCGCTGGCGTCAAAAACGTTGGCATTGTTGGAGAGCGCGAACTGCGAGAACGCCTGTTCGGTCATCACGCTTTCTGCCGTCGGCAGCGCGATACCGTATTTTTTCTGCGCCGGGTCGCTGAGTTTCTGCGCCGCTTCCAGTAACTGCTGCCAGTTCTGCGGCTCGCTCAAGCCGGCACTTTCCAGCACATCTTTTTTGTACCAGACGCCCTGCAACCAGGCGCTGATCGGCACGCCGTTCCACGCCGTTCCGTCTTCGGTACGCACGATGCGCAGCACGCCGTCATAAAAATTCTGCTCGCCCACGGCGGCGATCACGTCACCGATGGCCTTGCGATCCACCAGCTGTTCTTTGTCCATCACCTTGGCGTAGTCGTGGCTGGTTTCAATCACCTCCGGCAGCGCGCCGGTGCGCGCCAGGGTAATGATTTTGGTGTTAAAGGCGTCTTCTTCCACCGGCACCTGCTTCACCGTGATGTCCGGGTTTTCTTGCTGGAAACGGTCGATCAGGCGGGAAATAACCGCCTGGCGCTCCTGTTCAACCGAGGAGTGCATAAATTCAATGGCGACCGTCTTTTTTTCTTCCTTACAGCCTGAAATAAGGGCGCACGACACCAGTGCTGATAACAGCACGATTTTTGATTTAGACATAAGATGTTCCTTTATTGTTTTTTGATCCACATGACCTGCCACGGACGCAGGGTTATTTCCGCATGAGGGACAGGGCATTCACTTATTAAATCAAAACCTGCATGGTGGATTTTTATTTGTTGATTTTCATTGCTGATATTAAACAGCGCGTTCAGCGTCTCACCGTTTTTAGCGCTACGGGTAATTTGCATCACCTGCGGGGTCAGCGTATTAATAGTGAAACCGCTATCAGGATGGAAAACACTGTTCTGCCGACGGATGACGACGATTCTGGCTAAGGCGTGATAAACGCGATGGCGTAAGGTGCCGCTGTTTTGCAGCTGATTTTCAATATCGTCCTGCTGATATTTCTGGCGGTTAATTGCCCGGTTATACCCTAGCCGTTCCACGCCGTCATAATCGTTACGCGACCCCATAATACTCTGAATATAAATGGCCGGTACGCCAGGGAAACTCAGCAAAATAGCATGGGCGAGCAGGAAGCGAGCCAGACGTTCATCGTCGCTGCTGTCGCGCGCGCTTAACGCATCCATATAGGTGACGTTCACTTCGTACGGGCTGCGGGTGCCGTCCGGGTTATTTTTCCAGTTAACTAACGCACCTTCCTGCCGCAACTGCTTGACTAAATGCAAAATTTCCTCTTCCGGCAGAATACCGCGCAACGGGTTAAGCCCGATGCCATCGTGGGAAGCGAGGAAGTTAAACCAGGTGGTGTCACGGCCAGGCAGCGTCAGCCCCTGCGCCCACTGACACAGCGCGGTGGCGTCCTGACGGTGCACCGCATGCAGCACCAGCGGCGGCAGCGAGAACTGGTACACCATGTGTGCTTCGTCGCGCCCGTTGCCGAGATAAGAAATATTGTCTTTATGCGGGACGTTAGTTTCAGTGATGATCACCGTGCCCGGCGCCACTTCGTCCGCGATCGCGCGGAACAGTTTGATCAGCTGGTGCGTTTTCTCCAGATGAATGCAACTGGTGCCCGGCGTTTTCCACATGAAGCCCACCGCATCCAGACGGATATAATCCGCCCCCTGCGCGAGGTAGTGCAGCAGCACGTCAACCATCGCCAGCAGCACGTCCGGTTCGCTGTAGTTAAGGTCAATCTGATCCTCGCTGAAGGTGGTCCACAGGTGGCGGACAGATCCATTATGCAGCGTGAACGGCGTTAATAAGGGCAGCGCGCGCGGACGGGTTACGGCGGTTAAGTCGGTGGCCGGATCGATGGCAAGAAAGAAGTTCTCAAAGCCCGCTTTCTGCTGGAGATAGTTTTTAAACCATTCACTTTTTGCCGACATATGATTGCAGACAAAATCAAACATCAGCCGAGCCTGTTGGTTTAATTCAGCAATATCGCTCCACTCCCCGGCTTCCGGGGCGACGCGATGATAATCAATCACTGAAAAGCCATCGTCGGAAGACCACGGGCAGAAAGGTAATAAATGGACATGTGAGAAAACGGATTTAAACCATTTATAATAAAACTGATTAAATACCGCTAACGGCTTTGCGCCTTGATGATGAAATTGATCGGCGTAGGTGATTAACACGACATCGCTTTCATCCCAATTCTGTTTGCGGTTTTGTGAAATTAACGGACGGTATTTTTCAATACTGGCGAGTAATCTTTCATAATGCGACGCAGTGAAACTTCCGGCATACACCGCCGCAAGCAACTTGTTAATGTTTCCGTTCATTTGACTTTCCGTGGTATCGGTCCCATGGAGCGGAAAATTACTCCTCATGCCTGAGAGTGTCAACGGAGCGAGGCAGGCATCTGGCGTATTATGACGACATTAAATGCATATTTGTGAGCTATCGCAAATTTAACAATAGCGAATTTTTCTTTTAATTTATGGCGACGCCAAATATATATATTCAGGGGATAAATAATAAGGAGGGAGTTATTTATAATATAAATATAAAATACGGCTCCCCGTCAGAACGGGAAGCCGTGTGATAGCGTAAATCAGTCGATGCCTTTACTGCGCAGATAATCTTCGTAGTTGCCGCTGAAGTCGATAACGCGCTCAGGCGTGATTTCAATCACGCGGGTCGCCAGCGAGCTCACGAACTCACGGTCATGAGAAACAAAGATCAGCGTGCCCTGGTACATTTCCAGCGCCATGTTCAGCGATTCGATGGATTCCATATCCAGGTGGTTGGTCGGTTCATCCATCACCAGAATATTCGGACGTTCCATCATCAGCTTGCCAAACAGCATGCGGCCCTTCTCACCACCGGAGAGCACTTTCACCGGCTTTTTGATGTCGTCCTGGCTGAACAGCAGACGCCCCAGAATGCCACGCACCACCTGCTCGTCGTCGCCTTCCTGTTTCCACTGGCTCATCCAGTCGAACACGGTCATGCCGTTTTCGAATTCATATTCGTGATCCTGGGCGTAATAGCCGATTTTCACGTTTTCAGACCACTTCACGCTGCCGGTATCCGGCGTTAAATCACCGACCAGGGTTTTCAGCAGGGTGGATTTACCCACGCCGTTGGTACCGAGGATCGCCAGCTTCTCACCCACTTCCAGCAGCAGATTGACGTTTTTAAACAGCGGACCGTTTTCAAAGCCTTTGCTGAACTGCTCCACTTCCAGCGCATTACGGAACAGTTTTTTGTCCTGCTCAAAGCGGATGAACGGGTTCTGACGGCTGGACGCTTTGACTTCATCCAGCTTGATTTTGTCGATCTGACGGGCGCGGGAGGTTGCCTGACGCGATTTGGAAGCGTTGGCACTGAAGCGGCTGACGAACGACTGCAAATCGGCAATCTGGGCTTTTTTCTTGGCGTTGTCTGCCAGCAGACGTTCACGCGCCTGGGTCGCCGCCGTCATGTATTCGTCGTAGTTGCCCGCGTAGACGCGCAGCTCGCCGTAATCCAGATCCGCCATGTGCGTACAGACCATATTCAGGAAGTGACGGTCGTGCGAAATGATGATCATGGTGCTGTTACGTTCGTTCAGCACCTGCTCCAGCCAGCGGATGGTGTCGATGTCGAGGTTGTTCGTCGGTTCATCGAGCAGCAGAATATCAGGATTGGCGAACAGCGCCTGTGCCAGCAGCACACGCAGTTTCCAGCCGGGGGCGACTTCGCTCATCGGGCCGTAATGCTGTTCCAGCGGAATACCCACGCCGAGCAGCAGTTCACCGGCACGGGATTCAGCAGAATAACCGTCCATTTCACCGTACAGCACTTCCAGATCGGCTACTTTATAGCCGTCTTCTTCGCTCATTTCCGGCAGGCTGTAGATGCGGTCACGCTCCTGCTTCACTTCCCACAGTTCAGCGTGGCCCATGATCACCGTGTCGAGCACGCTGAATTCTTCAAAAGCAAACTGATCCTGACGCAGCTTACCGATGCGCTCGTTCGGATCGAGCGAGACGTTGCCCAGCGTCGGTTCTAAGTCGCCGCCGAGGATCTTCATAAAGGTGGATTTTCCGCTACCGTTGGCACCAATCAGGCCGTAACGGTTGCCGCCGCCAAATTTGACGGATATGTTTTCAAATAGCGGCTTAGTGCCGAACTGCATGGTGACGTTGCTGGTAACTAACACGGCGTTATCCTAAAAATGTGTGACAAACCGTGCATTATGCCACAATTCCGAATTGAAATCGCGCCTCGTGATAAGCGGCTACACTGAACGTTTCAGAAAAAAATGTGATTTCGTACACATCTGAATTCCATGCGCGGGGGAATGCACATATAATGCGCTCCCATCTCCATTAAGACTTTAACTAAACGGCCGGATGGCCAGTGGCAAAGATACCTCGCACAACATGAAAATTAAATTAACAACGATTTTAGCGGCGGCTTTCGCAGTAGTAGGGTTTTGCAAATCTGCCTCTGCAGTAACTTATCCACTGCCAACTGACGGCAGCCGTCTGATTGGTCAGAACCAGGTCATCACCATTCCGGAAGGGAACCAGCAACCGCTGGAGTACTTTGCGGCGCAGTACCAGATGGGCCTGTCTAACCTGCTCGAAGCGAACCCGGGCGTTGACACCTATCTGCCGAAAGGCGGTAGCGTGCTGAACATCCCGCAGCAGCTGATCCTGCCGGACACCGTTCACGAAGGTATTGTGATCAACAGTGCCGAGATGCGCCTCTACTACTACCCGAAAGGCACCAACACGGTCATCGTGTTGCCGATCGGTATCGGTCAGTTAGGCAAAGATACGCCGATCAACTGGACCACCAAAGTTGAGCGCAAGAAAGCCGGTCCGACCTGGACACCAACGGCCAAAATGCACGCGGAATACATTGCGGCTGGCAACCCGCTGCCGGCAGTTGTTCCGGCTGGCCCGGATAACCCGATGGGGCTGTACGCGCTGTACATTGGCCGTCTGTATGCCATTCACGGCACTAACGCCAACTTCGGTATCGGCCTGCGCGTGAGCCACGGCTGTGTGCGTCTGCGTAACGAAGACATTAAATTCCTGTTCCAGAACGTGCCGGTTGGCACCCGCGTTCAGTTTATCGATGAACCGGTGAAAGCCACCACCGAGCCGGATGGCAGCCGTTATGTAGAAGTTCACAATCCGCTGTCCACCACCGAAGCGCAGTTTGAAGGCGGGGAAATCGTGCCGATCACCCTGACCAAGAGCGTGCAGAGCGTGACCAGCCAGCCTGACGTTGACCAGGCTGTTGTTGAGCAGGCTATCGAAAACCGCTCGGGTATGCCGGTTCGTCTGAACTGATCCTGCCCCGGCAGTAAACAAAAAAGCGATGGGAAACCATCGCTTTTTTATTATCCGTGATTCACCATTATTATGCCGCCATGATCGTAGCGATAATGGCAATGGGCATACTCCAGCGGCGTGCCGTCTTCCAGATAAACCACCTGCTCCACTTCCAGCACCGGATCGGTGTCATCGCAACTCAGCCAGCGTTTATCCTCGGCATTCGGTTTCAGGGCACGCACCACGCGGTATGAGCCCATGATTTTCAGCGCCAGCGTGTCCTGTACATAGCGAAACACCGAGCTTTGTAGATGGCCGCGGTTAAGTCCGGGCACCAGTCCGACGGGCATCAGCGTAAACTCCAGCGATACCGGTTCGCCGTCAAGCAGTCGCAGGCGCACGAAGTCATAGACCGGCGCGTCAGCGTCAATCAGCAGTGAAGCCTGCTCTTTTTCGTCGGGAAAGCGTAAGTCAAAGCGGATGATTTCACTGGTGACGGTGCCGACGTTTTCCCAGGTTTTGGTCGCGCCGTAATAATCGCTGCCGGGCAGATCCCACTGAGAGAGCTGGAGGAAATTCTTGCGGATGAAGGTCCCCTGGCCCTGGCGGGTATACACCAGCCCTTCGACGATCAGCTGACGTATCGCCTGCTGGATAGTCATGCGGCTGGTGCTGAATTCCGCCGCCAGCGCAAACTGGTCGGGCAGCGGCTCGCTGGCAGAATACTGCCCGCTCATGATGCGCTGCTTAATTTCCCGCGCGATAGAAACGTATTTCGCCGACATTGCCCGTTCCTTTTATTATTCGACTATCCCACTGTTTTTTAAGGCCACTCGCTCGGCTATTTTGAGGAAAGGCAGGTAGAAGAATACACCAAAGATGATGATTATCAACTGAACGACCACCGCCCGCCAGTCCCCCGCCGTCGCCAGCCAGGCGCTCAGCACCGGCGGTGTGGTCCAGGGGATCATCACCACGCAGCGCGACATTAACCCGAGCGTGGTGCAGATCCAGGCGAAGAGGATCCCGATTGCCGGCAGCAGCACAAAGGGGATCATCAGCGGAATATTAAACACAATCGGCAGCCCAAAAATCACCGGCTCGTTGATGTTAAACAGCCCAGGTGAAATCGACAGGCGCGCCACCTGTTTCGCCGACTGCTGGCGCGAGAACAGAAAGATGGCGATAAGCAGCGACAGCGTACTGCCGGTACCGCCGATCATGCCAAAGGTCGGTACAAAGATATTGTTGATGATGTGCGGGATCGGCTGGCCGTTGGCAAACGCGATCATGTTTTCGTTGGTGTTGATAAGCAGGAACGGCTCCAGCACCACGGCGTTGACCACCGACTGATGGATCCCCAGCGTAAACAGAAAGTTACCAAAGCTGTAGATAAACAGCGTGCCCGGCAGGCTGGTATTAATAAGCCGCAACGGTTGCTGGATCAGCGTGGTGATCAGGTGGATCAGATCGGTATGCAGCACGTTCGCCAGCAGCGCGGCGATAATGGCGAAGGTGGAGAGCGTAAAAATGGTCGGCAGCAGCGCGGAAAAGGATTTACTCACCGCGGGCGGCACGTTTTCGCCCAGGGAAATATCGAGCTTTTTGAACCCGGCGATGCGGATAAACAGCTCGGTGGACAGCAGGCCGATGATCACCCCGGCGAAAATCCCGGTGGTGCCGATATTGGCAAACGACAGCAGCTGGCCGACCGTCACTGTGGTCTTGCCGCCCACCGGCACCACGTCGAGCTGGATGGGCATCATAATGATAAAGCTGGATAAGGCGATCACCACTGCCGAGACCGGATTGTCGAAGTTTTTGTTGCGCGCCAGTGACCAGGCGATCATCGGCGCGATCAACAGGGCCGCGATATTCAACGTGCCGTTGATGATCACATCGCCCCACACTTTAAAGCGCGTCAGCATCTCCCCGTCCATTACCCACGGGAACACCACGTTATTCACCAGCACCGCCAGCCCGGCGAGAATAAAAATGGGCATCACCGCGGCAAAGGCATCGCGCAGGGAGCGCAGATGCACCTGATTGGCGATACGGGCGGAGAACTCAACAAATCGATCAACAAACGACTGCATATTCGGTTTCATGTTTGCATCAGACATCGCAGATACCTTCCCTTCAATCAGTCACAAAACGGTCTGGCAGGCGGGATCACATCTCGTCGCCGTTACTGTGGATCACACGTTTGAACCAGGCGTAGCTCTTTTTCGGCACGCGTTTAAGATCTTTCAGATCGTGGTTTTCACGGTTTACATACACCACGCCGTAGCGCTTACGCATGTCCCCCTGCGAGCTGAGAATGTCAATCAGCCCCCAGCCGAGATAGCCAATCACCTGCGCGCCGTCCTCAAAGATGGCGTCTTTCATGGCCTGCAAATGCGCACGGTGATAGTCGATGCGGTACTGGTCGTCGATAGGGTTTACGCCGTCCCAGGATTCGATCACGCCAATGCCGTTTTCAATCGGGAACACCGGCAGCCGCCAGTCGTTGTAATAACGGGTGATAATGGTGCGAAAGCCGAGCGGATCGATCTGCCAGTTCCATTCGGTGGCCGTCAGGAACGGGTTATTTTTATCGCCGTGCAGCAGGTAATAGTTCACCGGCGTACCAGCGGGAATGGCATCGCTGTCCAGCGTTTTACTGGCGTAGTAGCTGAACGCCATATAGTCATTTTTTACCCGGGCGATTTCCGCGAGATCCTCGTCGCGGAAAATATCCTCGAAGCCTTCGCGCTCCACTACCGCCATCACCGCCGGGCTGTAGCCCTGACCGGCAAAGACGCGCAGCAAATTCTGGTTGAGGAATTCGTCATACTGCTGCGCGCAGAAAATATCCTGCGGCTTACAGGTAGCGGGATAGATCAATTGATGCGCCAGCATGCCGCCCATCAGTTGCCCGGGTTTGGTGTCATGCAGATAGTGCGTTAGCCGTACGTGGGCCATCATCACGTGATGCGAAATCTGGTACAGCTCGCGCAGCGTTTTCTCGCCTTCCAGATAACCGCCGACCTTAAAGGCCTCCGGCATGTGGTAGATGTTCTGCTCGTTAAAGGTCAGCCAGTACTTCACGCGATCGCCAAAGCAGTCGATCATCTTTTTGCCGTAGCGGACAAACGCCTCCATGACGTGACGATCGGTAAATCCGTTGTACGTCTTTGCCAGCGCCAGCGGCATATCAAAGTGGTACAGGCAGACCATCGGCTCAATACCGCGCGCCAGCAGATCGTTGATAAAGCGATCGTAAAAGGCGATGCCCTCGTCGTTGAATTCCCCGTCGCCCTGCGGACAGACGCGGCTCCAGGCGATCTGAAAGCGGTAACAGTTCATGCCGAGATCCTGCATCAGGTCGAAATCTTCGGCATAGCGATGGTAGGAGTCGGTGGCCACTTTCCAGTCAGAAGCGAATTCGCTGGCTTCGCGGATGTCGTACACCGACGGTCCCTTTCCGCCTTCGTTCCACGCCCCTTCCGTCTGCATACTCGATACCGAGTTACCCCATAAAAAACCCGCCGGTAAGGATTTAGTCATCATCTGATCTCCGCTGCTGTATATGTAAAGTCATTTAATTTATATGACTAGTCATATAGCGGATGCCGATAAGGCAAGCAAAGGTAGGCTGCTGGTTTTGTGACCAGCGCCGAAAAGATCGTACAAATGCTTCCAGGCTTAAGACACACAAACGCAAAGCCACTCAGTCGCTTTATAAAAAACAGAGAGAGTAACGCGAGGGGTTGAGTCCCCGCTGAAACCGGCGAGCCGGAGGCCGGATGACAAGGGCTAGCCGCCAGGGATGGCGGCCAGAGGCGATATGAGGCAGGAGGCCGAATCGAGCCGACCGCGGGCAGACGGGCGGGAGGTGAGCGCAGTGCGCTTTACATCCAACGGAACCCTGACTAACCCGCCTCCCGCATCTCAAACATCCCATACGGATGGATCTCAAGGAAATAATTCTCCCCCACGTCCGGCTGGAGCCGCGTCGCATTCACCTGCAACAAAATCTCCTGCCCGTGCCACGCGACAATCACCTCATACTGCGGCCCCATATAGGCCACATGACGGATCACACAACGCTGACTTTCGCTGCCGTGCTGACCAAGCGTAATCGCCTCCGGACGCACGCCCACCTGCCCGCTGCCCACCGTGGCGAACTGCGCCGGACGCGGCAGTCGATAGCCGTAAATATCCACATGATCCGCCGAGAAGGTCGCCGGAAACAGGTTGGCATCGCCCATAAAACTGGCCATAAAACGCGAGGCGGGTTGACGATACAGCGCCTGCGGCGAGCCCATCTGCATGATGTGCCCTTTGTTCATCACCAGCACGGTGTCAGAGACCGCAAAGGCCTCGCTCTGATCGTGAGTCACATAGAGCGAGGTGATGTTGAACTGCTTTTGCAGTTCACGAATTTTATCGCGCATACTGCGACGCAGGTTGGCGTCGAGGTTACTGAGCGGCTCATCAAACAGCAGTACTTTAGGCTTTAAGATCAGCGCGCGCGCCAGCGCCACACGCTGCTGCTGGCCACCAGAAATCTGATCCACATAGCGATCTTCAAAGCCGTCCAGATCGACCATCGCCAGCGCCTCTTTAACGCGGGTTTTGATCTCGGCGCGCGACACGCCGAGCATCTTCAGCCCATAACCGACGTTCTCTCCCAGCGACATATGCGGGAACAGCGCGTAGGACTGGAACACCATACAAATATCACGCTGCTGAATTGAACTGTCGGTCACGTCTTCGCCGTCGATATAAATCTGCCCGGACGTCGGCTTTTCCAGCCCCGCCACCAGCCGCAGTACGGTGGTTTTGCCGCAGCCGGACGGACCGAGCAGCGTCACCATCTCTCCCTGCGGGATCGCCAGATTGATGTTTTCAATCACCACGTTGCTGCCAAAGGTTTTGCCGACATTGCGCAGCTCAACAAAATGTTTCTGTGTCATAGGTTTACGCCTGGTTTTTAGCTTTTGAGCGGGAGATACGAGCCTCACCGATCAGCCAGTCAAAGAGGAAGATGATCGCCAGCATCACTACAATCAGGATCGAGCCGTAGGCAATCGCCACACCGTACTCGCCATCTTCAACACGGTTTAAGATGTAGGCCGTAGCCACACGGGTATCCGGCGTGACGAGGAACACAATGGCGCTCACCGTGGTAATGGCGCGCACAAAGCTGTAGATCAGCGCCGAGAGGATCGCCGGCCGCAGCAGCGGCAGCAGAATGTGCGTAATGGTACGTAAGCTCCCGGCGCGCAGACTGAGGGAGGCTTCATCCAGCGATTTGTCGATCTGGCCGAGACCGGCGATGCCCGCGCGAATGCCCACCGGCACGTTGCGCATCACCATCGAGATAATGACAATGGCCGCAGTGCCGGTCAGGTAAACCGGGGCGCTGTTAAAGGCGAGAATATAGGAGACGCCCGCGACGGTGCCCGGTACGGCAAAGCACAGCATGGTGGTGAATTCGATAGTCTTTTTGCCGCGGAACTGCTGGCGCACGACGACCCAGGCGATCAGCAGGCCAAAAATGGCGGTGATCGGTGCGGCAATTCCAGCGTACAGCAGCGTATCAAGCAGTGACGGCCATGCGCCATCGCTCATCCCCTGACCGAACAGCTTGATAAAGTTATCCAGCGTCAGGGTGTAATCCACGCCCCAGTTGACGGTAAAGCTGCCGTAGAAAATGCTGCCGTACAGCAGCGCATTAAACGCCACCCACACCGCCAGCAGCGCCATCACGCCCCACACCAGCGTCACCGGCAGCGGCTGCACGTCGCCTCGATACGATTTTCCGGAAACGGTGACGTAGGAGCGTTTGCCGATCCACATGTACTGGATGCAGAACACCAGCAGCGAGAACAGCAACAGGAAAGCTCCCAGCGTACTGGCTGCCTGATAATCCAGCTGCGAGCCGGTGATATAGAAATAGATCTGCGTCGCCAGGACGTCAAAGTTCCCCCCCAGCACCAGCGGGTTACTGAAGTCTGCCAGCGACTGTACGATGACAATCAAAAAGGCGTTTGCCAGTGCCGGTTTTAAGAGCGGCACAAACACGCCGTTAAAGGTCTGCCAGCGGCTGGCGCGCAGGGTGTAAGACGCTTCTTCCAGCGACGGATGAATGGTTTTGATTGCGCCATCGAGGATCATAAAGGCCATCGGCGTGAAGGCCAGCACCTGCGCGATCCAGATACCGGTAAAACCGTACAGCCAGTTGGTATTGGTCAGGCCGAACCAGTCAACCATCAGCTCAGTCACATAACCGGAGCGGCCCATCATCAGCGTCACCCCCAGCCCCACCACAAACGGCGGGGTGACAATCGGCAGGATCGAGAAGATACGGCCAATGATGGCGCTGCGGCGGGCGATGCGCGTAGTGTAAATTGCCAGCACCAGTCCGAAGAACGTACAGCCCACGCCCACCGCCATCGACAGCAGGATCGAATTGACGATCACCTGCACGATATGCGCCTGCGACAGCACCGTCATAAACGCCAGCGGCGCGAATTCCCCGCTGTCGGTAGTGAACATCGGAATAAAGATGGCGATACTCGGCCAGACAATAAAGATGCCGATCAGCGCGATAATGGCGATCAGCGAGCCAATCACAAAGCGGTCGCCGCTCAGCCATTCAAGGCGGGTTAAGGCCAGCGTCATGATCGCGCCAAGGGAGATGAACAGCACGATGGTGGCATAGCCCAGCCCACGCCCGGTGAGCGTCGCGCTGATAACGATAAACGCCATACAGGCCAGCGCCCAGCCTGCATCAAACCAGTGGCGACCGCGTTGCTCACGGCTCGCCGCGCTGAACGGGCGCAGTAGCAACAGGCTGGGCAGCACGTACCACAGCAGGCTGACGTTAAGATGTGACCAGGCGTAAGCGTCCAGAATTTCGTCTGCGGTCGATTCCAGCAGGCCATAATCCAGGCTCCAGCTCGGCAGCAGCGCGAACGCCAGCCAGCCTAAAAGCAGCCAAAGGAAGACCGCATCCCGCTTTTTCGCGGGATGGAGTGCAAGAGTGTGTGACATAAGTGATCCGGTGTTGGGAAAGTTGTAGGCCGGGTAAGGCGTTAACGCCGCCACCCGGCATTGACCGCCGTGGGGTTATTTCCCCATCTTCACATCGCTGACCCATTTATTGATCAGGGCCTTACGCACATCCGTTGAGCCGTACTTGTCCATGTCGTAGCTGATCAGCTTCAGGTCGTCGAGCTTGAGCGAGTTCGGCGAGGTTTCCGCTGTGGTGTTGGTCAGGATCTGATAGGACTTGCCCTTCTTCCACGCCAGCTCCTGCGCCTCTTTTGACAGCACCCAGTCAACGAACAGCTTCGCGTTGTCGGCATTGCGCGCGCCTTTCAGAATGCTGACGCCGCCAATTTCATAGCCGGTGCCTTCACAAGGAGAGATCAGCTCCAGCGGCGCGCCCTGCTCTTTTTCCAGCGAATAATCGTGCAGGAAGCCGATGCCGATAGCCGTTTCGCCACGCGCGGCGTTACGCGCCGGCGCGATACCGGATTTGGTGTACTGGGAAATATTGGTATTCAGCTGCTTCAGGTAATCGAACGCCTGGTCTTCGCCCCACAGTTGCACAAAGGTAGCGAGCGCGGTGTAGGCGGTGCCGGAGCTCTGCGGATCGGCAATCTGGATCTCACCTTTGTATTCCGGTTTGGTCAGATCTTTCCAGCATTTCGGGATCGGCAGGTTTTTCTCTTTCAGCTTCTCGGTATTGACCCCGAAGCCGAGAATGCCGACATACACCGCCGACGACAGGTTGCCTTTCACTTTGGCGGGATCGCGGAACTGCGTCATGATCTGCTCAAGGTTTGGCGATTTATACGGCTGCAACAGGCCCATCTCACCCGCCTGCGACTGCGGATCTAAGGTCCCGCCGTACCAGACGTCCGCCTGCGGGTTTTTCTTCTCGGCATCAACTTTCGCCAGCGTACTGCCGGAGCCGTTACGGATAAACGAGGTTTTCACGTCATACTTGTCGCCGAAGGCTTTGGTTTCGGTTTCACACATTTCATTGGTGGCGCTGCAATAGACCACCAGACGGCCTTTTGCCTGTGCGGCACCGCTTAACGTGGCAAGCGCGATGCCGGTGGCAACCAGCGTAGAGAGCAGGGTAACTTTCATGTTTTTATCCTTTGCGTGTTAGAAGCCGTAATGCCCGCCATTAATAGCGGCATCAGCAGTAAACCCATCAGCACCGCCGCCACGGACAGCAGGGTGAACATCCCCGACCAGCCGTAGCGTTCGATCACCTGTGACAGCGGCCAGCCTGCCAGCGCCGCCCCCAGATAGGCGAACAGCCCCAGAAAACCGGTAATGGAACCTGCCGCCCCTTTGTGACCGCACTCCACCGCCGCCAGACCAATCAACATCTGCGGGCCGAAAACAAAAAAGCCCACGGTAAAAAAGCACATCGCCAGCAGCGCGTAATGGTGCACCGGTGCCAGCCACAGCGCGGCGACGGAGACCATCAGACCGAGCGTGAACAGCAAAATCATCGGCGCGCGCTGCCCGCTGAACATCACATCCGATCCCCAGCCGGCAAACAGCGCCCCCAGCAGCCCGCCCACTTCAAACAGCATGACGGTGGCGTTGGCGCTGAGCAGATTGACGCCGTGATTCTCCGCCAGCCAGATATTCCCCCAGTCGTTGAGCGCGATGCGGATGAGGTACACCAGCACATAAGAGACGCCCAGCAGCCAGATCATCGGGTTTTGCAGCATGGTGGTGCGTAACATCTGCCACAGACCCATCGGCGGGCTTTGTTGCTCCTGACGTAATTCCAGCGGATCCTGCCGCCACTCCCCGACGGAAGGTAACCCCTCTTCCTGCGGTGTGCCCCGCAGTTGCATGGTTAACCACACGCCGAGCGCCATGCTGATGATCCCCGGTGTCAGCATCGCGGCCTGCCAGCCCCACCCGTGGGCGGCAAAGGCACAGATCAGCGGGATAATCGCCCCGCCAATATTGATGGAGGTATTCCAGCAGCCCCACCAGAAACCGCGCTCATTGCGCGAATACCAGTGGGTCAGCAGCCGCGCGCATGGCGGCCAGCCCCAGCCCTGGAAAAAACCGTTCAGCGTCCAGATGAACAGCAGCGTCGGCAGCGAATCGCCGAACGCAAAGAGCACGTTTAAAAGCCCGGTGGCAAACAGCCCGATCCCCATAAATACCCGGCTGCCGTGGCTGTCGTGCCAGAGTCCGGCGGCAAACTTCGACAGGCCGTAGCTGAGATAAAACAGCGAACCCAGCAGGCCGATGTCACTTTTGCTTAAGCTGAGATCCAGTTGCAGCGCGGGCAGCACGTAATTGACGCTTTTGCGCGTCAGATAAAAGGCCGCGTAACCCACCACCATCGACAGCAATAAACGCGGACGTAATCGGCGGTAGCGCTGGCTAATGGCAGTGGCTGACAGTTCCTGCATAGGGCCTCCGGTGACAATGACTATATGAAAGCGAACGAAAAAGGGGATGAGAGAAAGTCCGCAGTGACTAAGACTTTTTCCTGGTTAACGGGGGCTTTGTGGCAAAAGTGTGGGCAGGTTAACAATTACGCGCGTGCCCTGGGACGACTCGATCACCAGATCGCCGCCCAGCGCATGTACCCGCTCGCGCATCCCCTGAATACCGAAGCCGGGCACCTGCCCTGCCGGTATGCCGATGCCGTTATCCGTGACCGTCAGCCAGATCTGCCCGTCGCGCTGTTTGAGCACAATGCTCACCACGCTTGCCTGCGCATGTTTACAGACGTTATTCAGTAACTCCTGCAACAGGCGATACAGCGTGAAGATCAGGGTTTCGTTTTCCGGCGGCGCGCTGAGCCGGTAATCAAAGCGGCAGGTAATACCGCGCTCGGCAAAGGCAAATTCATTGACCAGATGACGCAGCGCCTCGCGAAACGACAGTTCATCCAGCACTGGCGGTCGCAGCTGGCGCAGCAGTTGTCGGGTGGAGGTGTGAATGCGCCGCGCCAGATCGTTGATCTGACTGGCGGCGTCCAGCGCCTGGCTGCTGCCCGCGCTGCGTTTTACCAGCTGTGACTGGATCTGAATGGCGGTGATGTTCTGACCAATCTCATCGTGCAGCTCACGGGCGAGGCTTTTGCGGGTGTCCTCTTCGCTATGAATGAGCTTTTCCGTCAGCGCGCGCCGCGCCTGCAACTCCACCTCCAGCCGCTGACGATAGTGATCGAGGTTTTGCGCCAGATGCTGCTGACGGCTGATGGCGATCCCCAGCCCAATGCCGAGCAGCGCCTGGGTGGCGAGGAAAATCTCCAGCTCCAGCAGATCGCTAAAGCCGATACCCACCTGACGGGCAATGGTGATCATCATGCTGCCCAGCAGCCCGGCCAGTACCCCGCCCTGCCAGCCAAATTTCCACGCCATGATGACGTTAGGCAGAAACACCACGATCAGCAGCAGCCGTTCAATTTCCGGTGACAGCACCATTTGCGTGCCGATACCGATAATAAAAAACAGGCTACACCAGATAATCAGCGAGGTGCGCAGCGGCGGATTACTGGTGTCCAGCCCAAGCAGATGATAGCGATGCTGCTGGCGCAGAAACTCAAAAATCAGGTAGACGAACGGCGTCAGCAGCACGCCGCCGGTGAAGCTGGCAAGACCGATCAACGTGGCCTGACTTTCCAGAAAGGGCGACAGCAGCAGGGTTTGCAGCAACGCGCAGGCGGTGACTGCCGTCAGCAGCAGCGTCAGGCGATGCCAGTAGAGGGGAAAGCGGTGCCACCAGGCGTGCGCGAGACGGGCCACCGGCAGTACGATCAACGGCGCGGCGAGTATGGTATAGCCACTGAGCAACTGTTCACTGTGCAGCCAGAAAATCATCGCCAGTAATGGCAGTAAAAGCGCCAGCCAGAAGCGGCGCGACAGCAAAATCAGCAACGCCAGAAAGACACCCTGCGGCAAAAACAGTACCGCCTGCTGGCCATTATGGGTGAGGTAAAAACTCAGCGTCCACAGCATCAGCCAGCCGGGTCCCCAGGCCAGAACGATAAACAGTGATAACACCATAAAACGCCGGGACGATGATGACATCAATGCCCCGTCAGCAACTGGTGTTCGAGGGCAAAATGCACCAGCTCAATGGTGCTGCTGCACTGTAATTTGCCCAGCACGTTAGCGCGGTGGACATGCACGGTTTTGTGGCTCAGTTCGAGCTTAAAGGCGATCTCTTTGACGCTGTCGCCCCTGACCAGCAACTCGAACACTTCCCGTTCGCGGGGGGTGAGAATATTCAGCACTTTACCGGAGGGTTCGCCGCCGCGCAGGGCGCGCAGGGCATCAGCGCAGAGGTAATGACCGCCCATGCCGACGGATCGCACCGCCTGCACCAGTTCTTCCGGACCGCAACGTTTGGTGAGATAGCCGCTGGCCCCGGCGTCCAGGGCGCTCTGCACAAAGGCGGGCGTATCATAAATACTGAGAATAATAGCGCGAAAGCCGGGCCGCTGTTGCCGCAGGCGTTTTAGCAGGCTGAGGCCGTTTTCATCGGGCATGGCGACATCGAGCACCGCCACGTCAACGTCATCCTGAAGCAGTGCGGGCCAGGCGTCAGCCGCCGTGCTGAACTGCCCGGTCACGCACACGTCTTCTTCCAGGCCGAGGAGCTGGGCAAACCCCGACCGAACCACAACATGATCATCCACCAGCACTACACGGACCATTAGCATCACTCGTCGTTATCTTTCGCGACATGATGCCGGGTCAGACGGCGCTGGCAATGCTCTTATGGGTGATATGTTATGGATGTAACAAAATTGCAATAAATTACTGCCCGGCCAGCTGGCTGCGGCGGTACTCGCCCTGACGTTCCAGCATCCAGCCCGGATATTCCCGCGGCAGCGCGCTGACCGCATCCAGCTGTTGCAGTTCGTCGTCGCTCAGGCGAATACCGGTGGCGGCAATGTTATCCGCCAGCTGCGCCTCGCGTTTCGCACCGATGATCACACTGCTGACCACCGGCTGATGCAGCAGCCACGCCAGCGCAATCTGCGCCACGCTCACCCCTTTCGCATCGGCAATAATGCGCATCACGTCCACGCAGTCGAACGCCCGATCTTTATTCACCGGCGGGAAGTCGAATTCCTGGCGACGGCTGCCCGCTTCCGACTGCCCGTCGCGGCTGTATTTTCCGCTTAACAGACCGCCCGCCAGCGGACTCCACACCATCAGGCCGACGCCTTCACTCTGCATCATCGGTACCAGCTCGCGCTCCAGTTCCCGTCCGGCAATGGTGTAATACGCCTGCAACGAAGCAAAGCGCGTCAGACCCAGCCGCTCGGAAATGCCCAGCGCTTTGGCGATCTGCCAGGCCGCCCAGTTGGAGACGCCGATATAGCGCACATGACCGTGCTGTACCAGATTATCCAGCGCATAGAGCGTCTCTTCGATCGGCGTCGCCGGATCGAAGCCGTGCAGCTGATAGAGATCGATATGATCCAGTTGCAGGCGTTTTAAGCTCTGTTTTACGCCGCCGATAATGTGGTGACGGGAGCTGCCGCGAGAGTTCACCCCCGCCGTACCGGTTTCACCGAACACTTTGGTGGCGACATTGACATTCTCGCGCGGCACCTTCAGATTTTTCAGCGCCTGGCCGGTGATGATTTCCGAGCGCCCGCCCGAGTACACATCGGCGGTATCAATAAAATTGATCCCCGCATCCAGCGCACTGCCCACCAGCCGATCCGCGTCGCTCTGCCCGAGCTGGCCGATTTTGCCCCACATGTCGTCTTCACCGCCAAAGGTCATGGTGCCAAGGCACAGTTCCGACACAAACAGACCGGTGTTGCCAAGTTTCTGGTATCGCATAGAACGTTCCTCAAAAAGATGCTGCCGTGAATGTTCTGTAGTTATACCCGCCCCGCCGGTTGCGCGAATGTGGCGTTCCTGCGCTTTTCTTGCCCAATCCTCTGAAAGTTATCCGCGCGGCGCGTCGCCAAAGACGGCGTAGTCAGGCATCTGCACGTTCTGGTACGGCTCCCAGCCGCCACCGAGGGCTTTATAGAGCGCCACCAGATCGAGGCTGGTCTGCACCCGCGCCTGCGCCCGCTGCTGTTCCGCCTGGGCTAACTGGCGCTGGGCATCCAGCACATCAATAAAGGTGGCGATCCCCTGCCGGTAGCTGTCGCTCGCCAGATCGAAGGCGTTTTGCAGCGCGGTGATGGTTTTGCTCAGCCCCGCTTCACGCTGCTGATCGGTACGGTAGCTCACCAGCGCATTCTCCACATCCCCGAGCGCGGTCAACACTGTCTGCCGATAGTTGAGTACCGCCGCCCCCTGCTGCGCGCGCGCCAGTTTGACGCTGGAAACCAGTCGACCACCCTGGAAAATCGGGATCGAAACCTGCGGGCCAAAACTGTAGAAATGGCTGCTCCAGTCTGTGAGCCAGTTAGTTTCGCTGTTGCGCAGGCCAAACTGTCCGGTCAGCGACAGGCTGGGGAACAACTGCGCCACCGAGACGCCGATCTGCGCCGTGGCGGCATGTAAATTCGCTTCCGCTTCACGCACGTCCGGACGACGACGCGCCAGGGTAGACGGAATGCCGGTCGCCACCAGATCCGGCAGCGTTGGCAGCGGCTGCGGATTACGCAGTTCAGCGTCCAGCGCGCCCGGCGGCTTGCCGAGCAGGATCGCCAGCGCGTTCATTGCCTGCCGCTCCTGAGCCTGATATTGCGGCAGTTGCGCTTCCAGATTGCCTAGCTGGGCGCGGGCGTTTTCCACATCCAGCTGCGGCGAGAGTCCCCCGCGCTGGCGGTTTTCCGTCAGCGTGAACGTCTCCTGGGCGGTAGCAATCTGCGTATTCATGGTGGCGATAATGCTCTGCGCGCCGCGCAGTTGCAGCCAGGCGCGGGCGACTTCCGCCTCCAGCGACACCAGCGCGTCGTTGCGCTGTTCAATGGCCGCCTGCTGTTGCGCCTGCGCCGCTTCTACCTGGCGGCGCACTTTGCCCCACAGATCCAGCTCCCACTGGGCATCAAAGCTACCCTGGTAGAGATTCACCGGCTGGGTCAGCGTGCCGAGCGCGCCCTGCAATTCAGGATCAACGTCATTGAGCTGACCGTAAACGTCATGGGATTTCAGCTCACCCTCCAGCCCAAGCTGCTGGCGGGTGGCCTTCAGGCTGCCGTTAACGGCGGGCAGTAATGCCCCGCCCGCCTGGTTGATCTGCTCCCGCGCCCCGGCGATGCGCAGTACGGTCTGCTGCAACGACAGGTTATCGGCAATCGCCCGTTCAATCAGGCTGTTCAGCTGCGGCGAGTTAAAGGTCGTCCACCAGCGGGGATTCACCGCCTGGGACGCTGTCTGCGACTTCACCTCGCGGTCGCCCTGATCGTTCCAGTGGCTGACCGCAGGGGCTGCGGGCTGCTGATAATCCGGCCCGACGGCGCAGCCTGCCAGCAACAGGGCCAGCAGGGTCAGAGTGGGATGAGTTTTCCTGTGCATCTTAATGTGCTCCTGCGCTGCCTTCGCTTTTTACCGGCGAAAGCAGTAAACAAAATGGGATCAACAGAACGGCCACCAGACTGAGCAGCGTGAAGACATCCACGTAGGCAAGGAAGCGCGACTGCTCGATTAAGGTCTGGTACATCTGCCCGCTGGCAATGGCGGTGGGATCGCCCACCTGCGAGGTGAAATTGCGTATCGCCTCTGCTGAACTGCGGACCGCCTGCTGGAACTGCTCGTCAAAGGGCGAGGCATGTTCGCTGAGATACGCGCTGTGCACCTGGGATCGTTCGGTAATGGCGGCGGTGGAGAGCGAAATGCCCATCGACCCCGCGACGTTACGGAACATGGTGAACAGCGCGGCGGCGTCGGCGTTCAGTTGCCGGGGTATAGTGATAAAAGCAATGGTGGTGAGCGGCACAAACAGGAAGCCGAGGCCAATCGACTGGGCGCTGCGGAACAGCACCAGGGTTTCAAAATCAATGTCCGGCGTCAGGGTGCGCGACCAGAAGAACGACACCGCGAGGCAGGCAAAGCCAAAGGCGATGATCCAGCGCGTCTGCACCACTGGCATCAGTTTCAGCACCAGCGGAATGGTCAGCACGATCAGTATCGCTCCCGGCGACAGCACCAGCCCCGACCAGGTGGCGGTATAGCCCAGATCCTGCTGCGCCAACTGTGGGATCACCACCGAGCTGCCGTAGAGGATCATCGCCATGCCCGCCATCAGCAGACTCGACACTGCAAAGTTTTTATCCTTCATACATTGCAGATCGACCACCGGTTTTTTGGCGTAGATCAGCCAGTAGATCGCGCCGATAATGCCCACCAGCGTCAGCACCGCAAAGGTACGGATAAAGCCAGAAGCAAACCAGTCATCGTCTTCGCCGCGATCCAGCATCACCTGTAAGCAGCCAAGCCCCAGCGCGATCAGGCCGATGCCCGTCCAGTCCACCGAGAGTTTCTCTTCTGATTTGCGCTCCCACGGCGGATCTTCCAGCAGCTGATAGATCGCCAGTACCGTGATAATGCCCACCGGAATATTGATAAAGAATACCCAGCGCCATGAGTAGTTATCGGTGATCCAGCCGCCGAGCGTCGGGCCGAGCACCGGGGCGACGATAATCGCGATGGACGACAGCCCGAACGCCTTGCCGCGATCTTCTGGCTTGAAGTAATCCAACAATACCGACTGCTGCGTCGGCTGCAAACCGCCACCAAAGAAGCCCTGTAAGATACGGAACAGAATGATTTCCCACAGCTCAGTGGCGATACCGCACAAAAACGAGCAGACGGTAAACATCACAATGCAGATCAGGAAGAAGCGTTTGCGGCCAAATACGCGGCTTAAAAAGGCGGAGATCGGCAGTACGATGCCGTTCGCCACCAGATAGCTGGTCAGTACCCAGGTCGATTCGCTGTAGCTGGAGGAGAGCGATCCGGCGACGTGCGGCAGCGCCACGTTAACGATAGTGGTGTCGAGGATCTCCATAAAAACCGCCAGCGTGACGACAATCGCCACCGCCCACGGATTGCTGGCGGGTTTCCAGCTTTCATGGCTGTGATCGGTCATTCCAGCGTAACCTTCGGCTCAACGGAGAGGCCCAGCGGCAGTGGCTTATTGGTATCCAGCCCCTTATCGATGACGATTTTCACCGGCACGCGCTGAACAATCTTCACAAAGTTGCCGGTCGCGTTTTCTGCCGGGAAGGCGGAGAAGCGCGATCCGCTGCCCTGCTGAATGCTGTCGATATGCCCTTCCAGCTCCATATCCGGCCAGGCATCAATGCTGATGGTGACTTTGTTGCCGGGACGCATACGTTCAAGCTGTGATTCTTTGAAGTTAGCGACCACCCAGATATCCGGAGACACCAGCGAAAACAGGGCGCTTCCCGCCTGCACCAGCGTACCGGTCTGCACGTTACGTTTAGTGACATAGCCGTCGAACGGCGCGCGCACTTCGGTATAGGAGAGGTTCAGCTCTGCGTTTTCCAGCTGCGCCCGCGCCTGATCGACCTGACGCTGGCGCGCTTCGACATTGGTTTCCTGCTGTCGGATTTGCAGCTGCACCTGTTCGGCCACTTCCGCCTGCGCCTGGGCGCTGGCAAGCTGGGCCTGCGCGCTGCGCAACTGCGCATTGGCGGTATCAATATTTTGCTGCGTGGTGGCGCGGGGATCGACGCCACGCTGACGGCGATAGGCCGCCTGAGCATTGGCCAGATCCGCCTGCGCTTTCAGGACCTGGGCACGCGCTTCATCACGCTGGGCGGGATACTGCACTTTGGAGAGCGCCAGCTGTGCCTGCGCCTGGTGCAGTTGTGCCGTCGCCAGACCCAACTGGGCCTGCGCCTGATCGCGCTGAGCGCGGGTATCGCGCGGATCGATGGTCACCAGCAGATCGCCCTTCTTCACGCGCTGGTTATCTTTGACGCGCAGTTCAGTCACGTAGCCTGCGACCTTGGGCGCAATGGTCACCACATCGCCATCGGTAAAGGCGTCGTCGGTGGTTTCTTCATTGCGGGTCAGCAGCCACCACACCAGCGCGCCGATCACCATGACGATCACCACAATGCCAAGGATGATAATCGGCTTTTTGCCGGGGCGTTTGCGTTCCGCTTTCTCGTTTTTAGTCTCGACGTTATCGTCGGTTTTATTGTCGTTTTTCTGCGTCTCGTCAGACGCGTTGATATTCTCAGCCATAGCGTTACAACGTTCCTGTCAGTTAACGGCGCGGCAGGTGCGCCGATAACTAAAGTTAGGAGGTTGCTATACATTTGCCAGGAAAAACTGACAAATGAGCACTATCTGAGAATAAACAGCCCGTAGCCGACCAGTGCAGCCCATACCAGCAGCGGTATCGACCAGAGGTGAAAGCGCCACCAGATGCGGCGATCGTGCGCCATACGCAGCGCGATAAGATTCGCCAGCGATCCGGGCAGCAACCCGAATCCACCGACGTTTACCGCCCAGGCGAGCAGCGTATCAGGCGGCACATAGTTGAGCAGTAAAATGGTCGCCGGGACGTTACTGATAAACTGTGACAGGCCGATTGCGGTAAGCCACAGACCCGGCGCGGACAAGTTACCGACGTCGTTAAGCGCCCCCTGCAACACCGGCAGCTGGATCAGCAGATGCACATCAATAAACATCGCCATAAACACCAGCAGCAGCGTCCAGTCGACGCTGACCACCACGCGGCGGGCGAGGATCAGAAAACCGAGGGCGATGGCCGCCAGTCCCCACAGTTCCTGTTTCAGTTCCAGGGAGGTGAGAAATACCACGTACAGAGCCAGGCAACTCCACACCAGCCGCGGCTGCCAGTCTGTGGACTGGGTACCGCTGTGGTAATTGAGCGCTTTTTTCGGGAACGCAAACCAGCACATCACCAGCAGCGTCAGCATCATCGCCAGCGCCAGGGGTGCCATCTGCGCGCAGAAGGCGGCAAACGACAGGCCGGAGCGGCCCCACAGCAAAATGTTTTGCGGGTTACCAATGGGGGTGAGCAGCGATCCGGCGTTCACCGCCAGCGCTTCGAAGATGATCAGCCGGTTAACCGGGATCTCGCAGAGTTTTTTCAGCGTGATGGTCAGCGGCACCACGATAAACAGCGCCACGTCGTTGGTTAAAAAGGTTGATAACAGCGCGGCTGCCATTACCATAAACATCGCCAGACGGCGTTCGGTGGCAAAACGGCGCACCATGCGACGCCCCACCACATCAAAATACCCGGACAGCTCGACGCCTTTGGTCAGCAGCATCAGTCCGCTGAGGGTAATAATAGTGTGCCAGTCAATGGCTTTACCCCAGCCCGCGGGGGCGAAGGGGACAAAAAAGCTGAGCGCCACGCCCACCACCAGCAGCAGGTGAAAGAAATGGTCGCGGGCCAGCGCACGAACGAAAGGCAGCGTCATTCTGCGTTATGTTCCTGTTGCAGGGTAAACAGGCGGAAGCGCTCCAGCGTCTCTTCACTGACGTGATGCTCCATGCCTTCCGCATCGCGGCGGGCCGTATCCGGGCTGACGCCCAGCACCAGCAGAAAACTTTCCACGATCTGATGACGTTCACGGCTTTGCTGGGCGAGGGTTTCCCCTTCCGGCGTCAGAAACACGCCGCGCCACGGGATCTGTTCGATCAGGCCTACGCTGGCCAGTCGCTTTAACATCTTAGCTACAGTCGGCTGAGAAACGCCCAGCCGCGCCGCCATATCCACCTGACGCGCTTCGCCCACTTCGCGGATCAGATCGGAAATTAACTCAACATAATCATCGATTAACTCGCGGCGATGCGCCTCACGAACCTGCCGAAATCCCTCGACATGTTCTTCAACATTAACCAGTTGCGTCACTTTTTTTATTGTTGGCGTACCTGCGCGACGACTCATTGTGCTTCCTCATTGACGTGACGCGAATACCGCGTCCTCTAAGCGAGCGGCCATTGTAAACCATCGCCTGAGGAGTACAAAAATTTAACGCATTAGCCATAGCTATAAAATATAGCCTGTGCTATATCTGTATGTAATGCAGTCACCCTTCACGGACAGAATGGTTTTCAATCTGGACAGGAGGTAATCAATGAACGAATTCAGGAGATGTATGGCCGTGTTCAGTCACTCCCCTTTTAAAGTGCGTTTGCTACTGGTTAATATGTTGTGCGATATGTTTCACAGCAAACCCCAGCCGGACGATAAACCTTCACGCTAATGCGGCGTCGCGGTACGCCGCTTCATTTTTCTGTCACATTCCCCCGTCATACTGATCGTTTCTATAGAAATTTCTTATTATTTGTTGGTTTTGTAACCATTATCGCAAAACATTGACGCGTGGCCTGTTGACCTTAACAGCGGCTCGCTCTATCTTCTCGCAGCCCTGCACAAATGCGGCTTGCGGATGACGGCCCTCTCCTCATTCTTCACGCATTGTCCCGCAGGTTTTGACCCTCGACGCCAGGGTGAGCACATGGCGTTTTCGCGATAGTGTCATATGAATTTAATAATAAAAGAAACCCTTGCTGCGCGTGGGCTGAACATCAGCCCGTGGACAGGTTTTTATTTTTTGCAGTCCTTACTCATTAACTACGCCCTCGGCTATCCCTTCAGCCTGCTTTATGCGGTGGCGTTCTCCCTTATTTTACAGCTGCTGTGGCGTCATGCGCCGCGGGCGCAGAAAGTGCTGATTGGCCTGTGTACGCTGGTGGCGGCCTCCTATTATCCCTTCGGTCAGGCTTACGGCGCGCCGAACTTTAATACTCTGCTCGCCCTGCATTCCACCAATATGGAAGAGTCCACGGAGATCCTGACAATTTTCCCGTGGTACAACTACGTGATCGGCCTGTTTATTTTTGGCCTTGGGGTGATAGCGCTGCGGCGCAAACCGACAGAGCGTCCGGCCTGGGGCAAATGGGATCATCTGGGTGTCGCCTTCTGTCTCGCGGTGGTGTTCGTACAGCCGGTGAGCAATCTGTACTACGGCTGGGGCTTCCATCTGAAAGACACCGGTTATCCGGTGGTGCGCTTCGTGAAAGATGTGGTGGTCAATAACCGCGAAGTGCGGGAAGAGCAGGCACGCATGGCGGAGCTGTCCGGCATGAAAGATACCTGGACGGTGCTGGGCGTGAAGCCGAAATATCACACCTATGTGGTGGTGATCGGTGAAAGCGTGCGCCGTGACGCCATGGGCGCGTTTGGCGGCTACTGGAATAACACCCCCTTCGCCAGCCAGGTTAAGGGTACCTTCTTTACCGATTATGTTTCTGCCAGCGGCTCGACACAGAAATCCCTCGGCCTGACGTTAAACCGCGTGGTGGATGATAAACCCCAGTATCAGGATAACGTTGTCACCCTGGCGAACCGCGCTGGTTTTCAGACCTGGTGGTTCTCAAATCAGGGACAAATTGGCGAGTACGATACGGCCATTGCCAGCATCGCTAAACGCGCTGATGAAGTCCATTTCCTGAAAAACGGCGATTTCGAAGCAGATAAAAACGTCAAGGATGAGGCGCTGCTGAAGATGACGGCGCAGGTCTTGTCTACACCACACAGCCAGCCGCAGCTGATCGTATTGCATTTAATGGGTTCGCATCCGCAGGCCTGCGACCGCACCGGCGGTAAATACACGGTGTTTGTGCAGTCAAAAGAGACGTCCTGCTACCTCTATTCCATCACCCAGACGGATGAATTGCTCGGCAAACTGTACGCCCAGTTGCAGGGCGCGGGTGAGAGCTTCTCGATGGTCTATTTCTCCGATCATGGCCTGGCATTTAAAGAGCGCGGTAAAGATGTGCAGTATCTGGCGCACAGCGATACCTTCCAGCAGAACTTCCAGGTGCCCTTTATGGTGCTGTCGAGCGATGATAAAACCCATCGCGTGATCAAAGCCCGCCGCTCGGCGAACGATTTCCTGAGCTTCTTCTCGCAGTGGACCGGCATCAGCGCGAAAGAGATCGCTAACCGCTATCGCTTTATGTCATCCCAAAAAAGCGGCACCACCTGGGTGACGAATTTCAAACTGCAGAAAGTGGATTATAACCACCTGGGAACGGATATCTTTGTCACCAAAACGCGGTGAGCGCTTTGAACGAAGCCATTCATTTCCATGATGCAAAAAAAATCCGCCCGTAGGCGGATTTTTTATCATCACCGAAGTGATTAGAAACGGTAGCCAACGCCTGCGATCCAGGTGCCAACGTCAACGTTACGGATACGGCTCTGCTCGTAGGACACGTCCAGAGCAACGTTTTCCATCGGGTTGAACTGCATACCTGCGCCGTAAGAGAAGCCATAATCGCTGGTGTCAGCGGTTTTGAAGCCATCTTCGCGCTGCTGGAATTTACCGTAACCAACACCCACTACGCCATAGATGCTGGCCCAGTCGTTGATACGGAAAGCAGGACCACCGGTCACGCCGTAGTACTGAGCTTTGTTATAAGCGCCGTCTTCGGTACGATCTTTTTCGGTGTAAGTGAAGGAACCGATGTAGCCCAGCGGGGTATCATTTTCGTAACGGTATTTCAGGTTGAAACCGTTAGTTTTGTTCGCTACGCCCTGCGCATCGCTCTGAGCGTAACCGCCAGAAACGGTGGATGCAGCTACTGCGGAACCTGCGGTAACGGCCAGAATCGCGGCCAGCGCTGAAAGACATGCAATTTTTTTCATAACCACCTCAAATGTGCTTCAAGTAAATCCTAAGTTTTAAATATATCAAAAATAGTCAGGAAACTCCTGGAGGTTTACGTTGTCTAAGGGGTCTTTTCCTGTAACAGAACGTTTCCAGCACTGACTATCTCTTTCAAAATGCAGCGGTTTTTCCACATGGGACGCTAGTTTTACGCGAGAACCGCAACATATTCATCCAGATTAATCCTAATCAAACGGCGATTAATCCATCAACTATGGGCCATTGTACGGATTTGCCACGACTTTTTTTCAACGAAGGTTCAACCGCACGCCGGTATTTCCATTACACTGCCTCTTTTACCTCGTTTGACATAAATTGACAGGAGAAAGGATGCCTGGCTTATCCCGTAAAGCACCGGTATGGATGCCCGTACTGGTCATTCTCATCGCCATGCTCTCTATTCAGAGCGGCGCATCGCTGGCGAAGTCCCTCTTTCCACTGATTGGTGCCCCTGGCGTCACTGCGCTGCGTCTCGCCCTCGGTACGCTGATCCTTATCGTTATCTTTAAGCCGTGGCGCTTACGCTTCACCAGGCAGCAGCGTAAACCGCTGTTGCTGTATGGATTGTCGCTGGGCGCGATGAACTACCTCTTTTATTTATCTATCCAGACGGTGCCGCTGGGGATCGCCGTGGCGCTGGAATTTACCGGGCCGCTGGCGGTAGCGCTGTTTGCTTCCCGTCGCCCGGTGGATTTTATCTGGGTGGCGCTGGCGGTGCTCGGGCTATGGTTCCTGCTGCCGCTTGGTCAGGATGTTTCACACGTTGATCTGACCGGCGCGGCGCTGGCGCTGGGTGCCGGGGCCTGCTGGGCTATCTATATACTAAGCGGCCAGCGTGCCGGTGAAGAGCACGGCCCGGCGACGGTGGCGATTGGCTCGCTGATCGCGGCAGTGGTATTTGTGCCGATCGGCGTCTTGCAGACGGGTGATACCCTGTGGCACTGGTCGGTGTTGCCGCTCGGTCTGGGGGTGGCGATCCTCTCGACGGCCCTGCCCTACTCGCTGGAGATGGTGGCGTTAACGCGCCTGCCAACCCGCACCTTCGGTACGCTGATGAGCATGGAGCCGGGACTGGCGGCGCTCTCGGGCATGGTGTTCCTTGGAGAAACCCTGACCCTGACCCAGTGGCTAGCGCTGCTCGCCATCATCACCGCCTCTATGGGCTCCACCCTGACGATGCGCCGTGAAGCGAAAGTAGAAAAAGTTGATATAAGCTGAATTATATTTACTGTGCGGCGACTCATGCCGCGCAGAATAACCTTTTACTATGCTTCACTTTATTTCCATTCATATTTATTCACACTCTTACCGTTGTGGCGAATTAAGAATCATTCCTAAAAAATCTCACAATGAATTGAAAATAAAGAACTTTATTTTTTTGATATTGTCCTCACTATTAAACCGATAGGCACAGACGAAAAGCAAAGCCCGGATCCGCTGCTATACTTAGTTCCAGTAATTACCCGGGACATAAACATCAAGAGGATATGAGATTATGAGTACCGCTAAACTGGTAAAAACGAAAGCTTCCAATCTGCTTTATACCCGTAATGATGTCTCTGACGATGATAAGAAAGCGACCATTGAGTTGCTGAACCGTCAGGTTGTCCAGTTCATCGACCTGTCGCTGATCACCAAGCAGGCGCACTGGAACATGCGCGGTGCAAACTTCATCGCCGTTCACGAAATGCTGGATGGCTTCCGTACTGGCCTGGTAAACCACCTGGATACCATGGCAGAACGGGCTGTACAGCTGGGCGGCGTTGCGCTGGGCACCACGCAGGTTATCAACAGCAAAACCGCGCTGAAAAGCTATCCGCTGGACATCCACACCGTTCAGGAACACCTGAAAGAGCTGGCTGACCGTTATGCCGTTGTGGCAAACGATGTGCGTAAAGCGATTGGCGAAGCCAAAGATGAAGATACCGCCGACATTCTGACTGCGGCCTCTCGCGACCTGGATCAGTACCTGTGGTTCATCGAATCTAACATCGAATAAGTATTGTAATTTGCTATGACCCCTCGCCTGTGCGAGGGGTTTTGCACTTTTATGGTGCACCCCTTCCCCGCATTCCCTCGTCAAACGTAAATCAGATGTAATAATCACTTCACACAATCGTTAATAAAAGATTGTTTCCCGACCACTTCCTGCGTTAAAAATAGACGTCAGTCTGTCCCCTCTGCCGTTGCACTAAAACAGCGCCCCACAATAGTGCAACAGGCTGCCGTTGCGCTGTTTTTAGTGCGCACTGGTGATGACACGTCTTTACAAAACAACAGGTTGTAAACCTGGCACGATTTTTTCATACTGCACATGTTCTCTCAGGGGATCGCCCCGTGGATATAAAAGGAAAGGCTATGAAGTCTGTATTGAAAGTTTCCCTGGCAGCTTTGACGCTGGCTTTTGCGGTTTCTTCTCACGCCGCGGATAAACTGGTTGTGGCAACGGATACCGCGTTCGTTCCGTTCGAATTCAAACAAGGCGATAAATACGTCGGTTTCGATGTGGATCTGTGGGCTGCCGTGGCGAAAGAGCTGAAGCTGGATTACCAGCTGAAACCAATGGATTTCAGCGGCATTATCCCGGCACTGCAAACCAAAAACGTCGATGTCGCGCTGGCCGGTATTACCATTACTGAAGAACGTAAAAAAGCGATCGACTTCTCTGATGGCTACTACAAAAGCGGTCTGCTGGTGATGGTGAAAGCGGACAACAACGACGTGAAAAGCGTAAAAGACCTGGACGGTAAAGTGGTAGCCGTGAAAGGCGGTACCGGTTCAGTTGACTACGCGAAAGCCAATATCAAAACCAAAGATCTGCGTCAGTTCCCGAACATCGACAACGCGTACATGGAACTGGGCACCAACCGTGCCGACGCGGTGCTGCATGACACGCCAAATATCCTGTACTTCATCAAAACTGCCGGTAACGGTAAGTTCAAAGCAGTGGGTGACTCTCTTGAGGCACAGCAGTACGGCATCGCCTTCCCGAAAGGCAGCGACGAGCTGCGTAATAAAGTTAACGGCGCGCTGAAAACGCTGAAAGAGAACGGTACGTACAACGAAATCTACAAAAAATGGTTCGGTACTGAGCCTAAATAATAATTATAAGTTTTAACACGTTAAATCAGGGGCGCCCGTTCGCCCCTGCTGTTTTTAAACCACGGTTTACAGGAATACATCATGCAGTTTGACTGGAGTGCCATCTGGCCTGCCATTCCGCTTCTCTTTGAAGGCGCCAAAATGACGCTGTGGATCTCGGTCCTCGGCCTTGCAGGCGGCCTGATTATCGGTCTTGCCGCCGGTTTCGCCCGCAGCTTCGGCGGCTGGCTGGCTAACCACATCGCGCTGGTCTTCATCGAAGTGATCCGCGGTACGCCTATCGTCGTCCAGGTGATGTTCATCTATTTTGCGTTGCCAATGGCGTTTAACGACCTGCGTATCGATCCCTTTAGCGCCGCCGTCGTGACCATCATGATCAACTCCGGCGCGTACATTGCCGAGATCACCCGCGGTGCCGTACTGTCTATCCATAAAGGCTTCCGTGAAGCAGGTCTGGCGCTGGGGCTGTCGCGCCGCGAAACCATTCGCCACGTGATCCTGCCGCTGGCGCTGCGCCGTATGCTGCCGCCGCTGGGCAACCAGTGGATCATCAGCATCAAAGACACCTCCCTGTTTATTGTTATCGGCGTCGCCGAACTGACACGTCAGGGCCAGGAGATCATCGCCGGCAACTTCCGCGCGCTGGAAATCTGGAGCGCCGTTGCGGTCTTCTATCTGATCATCACCCTGGTGCTGAGCTTTATTCTGCGTCGTCTTGAAAGAAGGATGAAAATCCTGTGATTGAATTTAAAAATGTTTCCAAGCACTTTGGGCAGACCCAGGTGCTGCACAATATCGACCTGAACATTAAGCAGGGTGAAGTGGTGGTGATTATCGGGCCGTCCGGCTCCGGTAAATCGACGCTCTTACGCTGCATTAACAAGCTGGAAGATATCACCAGCGGCGATCTGATCGTCGATGGCCTGAAAGTGAACGATCCAAAAGTGGACGAGCGCCTGATCCGTCAGGAAGCGGGCATGGTGTTCCAGCAGTTTTATCTGTTCCCGCACCTGACGGCGCTGGAAAACGTGATGTTTGGTCCGCTGCGCGTGCGTGGCGCGAACAAAAAAGAGGCTGAAGTGCAGGCAAAAGCGCTGCTGGCGAAAGTGGGTCTTGCCGAGCGTGCGCACCACTATCCGTCGGAGCTGTCCGGCGGTCAGCAACAGCGCGTCGCCATCGCCCGCGCCTTAGCGGTGAAGCCAAAAATGATGCTGTTTGATGAGCCCACCTCTGCCCTCGATCCGGAACTGCGTCATGAAGTACTGAAAGTGATGCAGGATCTGGCGGAAGAAGGCATGACGATGGTCATCGTGACCCACGAAATCGGCTTTGCTGAAAAAGTGGCTTCGCGTATGATCTTCATCGATAAAGGCCGCATTGCCGAAGACGGCAATCCGCAGGCGTTGATCGAGAACCCGCCAAGCCCGCGTTTACAGGAATTTTTGCAGCACGTTTCTTAATCGCGCGATCCCCGCCCTCTTCTCCCCGGAGAGGGCGTATTCCCTGGATTTCTCTCATTTCCCGTCGCCGCTCCGCCATCCTCTATACTTATCCTTTTGTTCTGCTTTTCTCAGGAGGAGTCCGTGAAGTGGATCTTGTTGCTGCTTAGCCTGTTCTTCATGCCGCTGCACGCGGCGACGATCCCTGGCGTTACGTCAGGCGCGACCACCACACCAACCGAAGCCCCCGCCGCCGAGCCGGATGTCGAGCAAAAAAAAGCTGCCTATGGCGCGCTGGCAGATGTGCTGGAGAACAGCGCTTCCCGGGAGGAACTGATCGGCCAGTTGCGGAAAGTCGCCGCCACACCACCGCCGGAACCGGTGCCGACCATTACCCCGCCGGAAGTGCTGGAAGAGACCACGGTGCTGGAGAACGTCACTAACGTCACCCGTCATTACGGCGATGAACTGGCCTCCCGCTTCGCGCAGTTGTATCGCAACATCACGGATTCGCCGCACAAAGCCTTTAACCCGCAAAGTTTTTATAATGCCGCCTCGCATTTTCTGATGCTGGCGGTGTGTGTGTTTGCCTTTTTCTGGCTGGCGCGCTTTAGCGTCACGCCGCTGTACCGCAAGATGGGCACCTGGGCACGCCGCAAAAACCGCGAACACAAGAACTGGCTTCAGCTTCCGGCGATCATCATCGGCGCGTTTATTATCGATATTATGCTGCTGGCCCTGACGCTGTTTGTGGGTCAGGTGCTTAGTGATAACCTGGACGGCGGAAACCGCACTATCGCCTTCCAGCAGGCGCTGTTCCTGAATGCCTTTGCGCTGATCGAATTTTTCAAAGCCATTCTGCGGCTTATCTTCAGCCCACGCTTTCCCGATCTGCGCCCGTTCCCGGTCAAAGATGAGACGGCAAAATACTGGCATCTGCGCCTGACGGCGCTAAGCAGCCTGATTGGCTATGGGCTTCTGGTGGCGGTGCCTATTATCTCCAACCAGGTGAACGTACAGGTCGGCGCGATGGCAAACGTGCTGATCATGCTGTTTATCACCAGCTGGGCGCTGTACCTGATTTTTCATAACAAGATCACCGTGCAGCAGAATCTTATTCACCTGGCTGAGCGCTCGCTGTCGTTTTTCAGCCTGTTTATCCGCGCTTTTGCGCTGGTCTGGCACTGGCTGGCCAGCGCCTACTTTGTGGTGCTGTTTTTCTTCTCGCTGTTCGATCCCGGTAACAGCCTGAAGTTTATGATGAGCGCGTCGTTGCGCAGTCTGGCCATCATCAGCGTCGCCGCCTTTGCCTCAGGCGTGCTCTCCCGCTGGCTTTCAAAAACCATCACCCTGTCGCCCCATGTGCAGCGCAACTATCCGGAGCTGCAAAAGCGGGTTAACGGCTGGCTTTCCGCCTCGCTGAAGATGGCGCGCATTCTGGTGGTCTGTGTGGCGATCATGCTGCTGCTCAACGCCTGGGGGCTGTTTGATTTCTGGAACTGGCTGCACAATGGCGCAGGGGAGAAAACCGTTGATATTCTGATCCGCATTGCGCTGATCCTGTTCTTCTCCGCCGTGGGCTGGACGGTGCTGGCCAGCCTTATTGAAAATCGTCTCTCCTCGGATATTCATGGCAGGCCACTGCCGAGCGCCCGCACCCGTACGCTGCTGACGCTGTTCCGTAACGCGCTGGCGGTGGTGATCAGCACCATTACGGTGATGATTGTGTTGTCGGAGATTGGCGTGAACATCGCGCCGCTGCTGGCGGGTGCCGGGGCACTGGGTCTGGCGATCTCTTTCGGCTCGCAGACGCTGGTGAAAGATATTATCACCGGGGTATTTATCCAGTTTGAGAACGGCATGAACACCGGCGATCTGGTGACCATCGGGCCGCTGACCGGCACGGTTGAACGCATGTCGATCCGCTCGGTGGGCGTGCGCCAGGATACCGGCGCGTATCACATCATTCCGTGGTCATCGATTACCACCTTCGCCAACTTTGTGCGCGGCATTGGCTCGGTGGTGGCGAATTACGATGTCGATCGCCATGAGGATGCGGATAAAGCGAATCAGGCGCTGAAGGATGCGGTGGGTGAACTGATGGCGCGGGACGATATTCGCGAGCTGATCATCGGCGAGCCGACCTTTGTCGGCATTGTCGGCCTGACCAATACCGCCTTTACCCTGCGCGTGACCTTCACCACGCAGCCGCTCAAGCAGTGGACGGTACGCTTTGCGCTGGACAGCATGGTGAAGAAATATTTCGATCTGGCAGGGGTTCGCCCGCCAGTGCAGACTTATCAGGTGCTGGCGCAGCCTGCTGCGCCGTCATCGGCCGCGCCGCAGGAACTGCCGCCACCCGCCGCGCCTACGCTTTAAAACGGGTATTTGCCCAGCGGCGACGCTGGGCGTCATCCATAAAGGTCCAGGCAATAAAGCGACTCTGCTTTTGCCCCTGGGCCATCTCTTTTTTCACCACTTTCACCGCACCGGCTTCCGTCAGCGCACGATACAGCGGCGGGAGGTTTTCCCCGCGCGATACCAGCGAGCTGAACCACAGCACCTGACGGCCAAAGCCCTGGCTTTCGGCAATCATCTGCGTGATAAAGGCCACTTCCCCGCCCTCGCACCACAGCTCCTGCTGCTGGCCGCCAAAGTTCAGCGCCTCGCTGCTCTGACCAAGGTTACGACGCTTACGCTCGTTTCCGGCACGGGCGGCGGCGGCAGAATCATGGAACGGCGGATTGCACAGGGTGGCATCGTACTGTTCGTTTTTATGGATGATACCGGTGAGGATGGCTGCCGGATCTTTTTGACGACGCAGGCGCACGGTGCGGGTCAGCCCCGGATTGCCGTTAATGATCGCCTGGGCGCTGGCAAAGGCCTCGTTGTGCACTTCCGTGCCGGTAAATCGCCAGCCGTATTCATGATTGCCGATCAGCGGATAGATGCAGTTGGCACCCACACCGATGTCCAGCACGCTCGCCTGACGCGGCACGGTACCTTCAGCACTTTCCGCCAGCAGATCCGCCAGATGATGAATATAATCCGCGCGGCCCGGTACCGGCGGACAGAGGAACCCTTCCGGAATGTCCCAGTGGGCAACGCCATAGAAATGCGCCAGCAGCGCTTTGTTCAGTGCCTTCACGGCGAGGGGATCGGCAAAGTTTACCGTCGCCTCACCCGTGGGCGTGGCAATAATAAAGCCACGCAGCTCCGGGCAGTCCTGACAGAGGGCGTCAAGATCGTAGCGGCTGTGATGGCGGTTTCGCGGGTGTAATCCCGGCTTCTGGGCAGTCATGGCATTCTCCTTTCAACAGCGGCGTAAGATACCCGTTGACGGCGGCGCGGTAAATAAGTGACGCTCGCTATTCTGATTTAATCGTAAAAATGGGTGAACTATGTATTTTTATCAGCCAGCACAGGGACACGGTCTGCCGCACGATCCGCTGAATGCCATTATCGGCCCACGTCCTATCGGCTGGATCGCCTCGCAGGACAGTCAGGGACAGCGCAACCTCGCCCCCTACAGCTTTTTCAACTGCTTTAACTATCGCCCACCGATTATTGGTTTTTCCAGCACCGGCTGGAAAGACAGCGTGCGAAACATCACCGAAACCAAAGAGTTCGTCTGGAACCTGACCACTTACGATCTGGCGGTGCGGATGAATGAAAGCTCCGCCTCCCTGCCCCACGGCGAAGATGAATTCGTGCGCGCCGGGCTGACGCCGGTGGCAAGTCAGGTGGTGAGCGTGCCGCGCGTGGCGGAAAGCCCGGTCAATTTCGAATGCCGTCTGTCCCAGTGTATTCAGTTGACCGCCGCCGACGGTACGCCGATCGACAGCTGGCTGGTGCTGGGCGAAGTGGTGGGGATCCATATCGATGAATCCTTGCTGGAAAATGGCATTTACCAGACTGCCAAAGCCCGTCCGGTATTGCGCGCGGGGGGGCCGTCGGCGTATTACACCATTGATGAATCCCAGCGTTTCGACCTGGTACGCCCCGACGCCCGTTGAGCCCTGAAGCCATCGCTTTGCCTGTATGGTCTAAACTATAAGGATGTACAACGATAAGGAGAAGGCGATGGCTTCCGGTTGGGCAAATGATGGCGCAGTGCAGGATCAAATCGACAGCACCGTAGAAGACGCCGTGGCGCGCGCCCGGCGCGATCTGCCAAAAGGCGAGAGCCTGAAAGAGTGTGAAGAGTGCGGTGAGCCGATCCCTGAAGCACGTCGCAAGGCGATTGCCGGTGTGCGGCTGTGCGTGAACTGCCAGCAGAAGAAAGATTTACAAAATTCAACAAATGCAGGATATAATCGCAGAGGTTCTAAAGACAGCCAGTTACGTTGACCTTTACTGACCTAACATGACAGTGCAAGCGGTTGCGAAGCGGCGCACAAAAAATCGTACAGAAAGTAGCAAATCGTGCCGCTAATACCCTGCAACCGCAGGCGCCACCCTTTCCTGACACATTCACCGAAAAAATATGTTCCTAATCAATTAATTAACGATCGTTCAATTTTTTAGAACAAGGTCGTCAATTCTCTTCGATTTAATCTTTTGCGAAATACTGTGATACTTATCACATCGACGGAACATCGTCCCCTTAACAGAATAACCTGCGAGAGATTAACCATGAAAACCATCAAATATGCTGTTGCCGCCATCGCCCTTTCTACCCTGTCCTTTGGCGCGTTTGCTGCCCAGGCAGTGACTGCTGAACAGGCCAGCAACATGAATAAAATCGGTGTTGTTGCTGCTGACGGCGCGACCACCCTCGACGGTCTGGAAGCTCAACTGGCACAGAAAGCGGCTGAAGCAGGCGCTACCGGTTATAGCATCACCTCTGCTAACACCAGTAACAAAATGAGCGGCACCGCGGTTATCTACAAATAATCGACTGAATGCTTTACACCTGCGGTTAACCTCCGCGGGTGCGTTTTACCCTCATCATATGTTTTATTTGCAATACCAGAGTGTTATTACCCTTGTTGCCCGTCCGGTCTGGACGGGCTTTTTTTTGCCTTAAAAACGGGCGTTAACCTGCGCCAGTCCTGCCTCAATGGAGTCGGCTTCACCGGTGGCATACAGACAGCAGGCCATCTGCGTTTTCAAAGATTGGGGTATCGCTTCGCTGCCCACAATACAGCGCTCGATCCAGCGCGCGGTAGTATGCGGATCTTTAGCGTCCGGCAGTGAGACGCCGCTTTGCTCTTCGGCCTGACGTTCGAGGATCACCCGCGCGCCCAGGCTGTCTATCAGCGTTATCTGCGGGCAGCGCTGTGGGTTGGCATACACTTCCCCTTCGGTGCCATGCATCAGCAGGCCGCGGCCGCCAATATCGCTGAAGAATTTCGCCACACGCGGCACGTATTCCGGGTGGGAGACGCTGGACAGGCGCAGGGCGGCGTCTTCGGCGAACGGCGTTGCCAGCTTGGCCAGCGTGTGGGCGCTGTTACGCACGCCCATCCGCCAGCGCATCGCCAGCTGGTTTTCCAGCGGCGGGCAGAGCGCGCTGACGGGGATATAGACCGGCTGATGACCATCGAGCTTCGCCTGCGCCTGTCCGGCAAGGTGCGTGGCTTCAATGCCGAGCAGCGCAAAAATGGTTTCTGTCACGACACGGGTGGGATCTTCGCTGACGCCGTGCACCACCACCGGAAAACCGAGTTTATGCAGCAGGATAGCCAGCAGCGGCGTCAGGTTGGCCTGTTTCCGCGCGCCGTTATAGCTTGGGATAACAATCGGCATCGGCTTTGCCACCGGCGGCGTCAGGCGCATTGTCTGCTGCTGCATGGCGTCATAGAAACCGAGCATTTCCGCTTCGCCCTCGCCTTTGATGCGCAGCGCGATCAGGATGCCGCCCATTTCCAGTTCCGGCACGTCGCCGTTCAGCATGTGGGTGTACAGCGCGCGTGCGGTGTCAACATCCAGATCGCGGGCGTGATTTTTGCCGCGCCCGACCTCTTTGATGATCTTGCGATAGTCCATGAAATCTCCTTCCCGTGCCCAGGTTAGCGTCGTCGGCGACGGCTCTGTTTTGCTTCCGCTTTTGGTTTACTTTTCACTATAACGTCCGGAACGGCAGGTTGTGAAATAGGAAATACCGGTAGCGCGTTGAGCAGACGCTTGCCATAGCTTTTAGTCAGCAGGCGTTTATCGTAGATCACCACTTCGCCCCGACAGCTGTGACTTCTGATCAGACGCCCGACCTGCTGGATCAGATTGAAGGAAGCGCTTGGCAGACTCTGCACTTCAAAGGGATAGCGGTTAAGGCTTTTCAGCCATTCCCCCTCGGTGATCACCACCGGGCTGTCGATGGGCGGGAAGGCGATTTTATGGATATGCACCTGCGTCAGGTAATCGCCTTTCAGATCCAGCCCCTCGGCAAAGGATTGCAGACCGACCAGCACGCTGCGCTCGCCGCTATCAATGCGTTTGCGGTGCAGCTCCACCAGCCGGTAACGGGGCTGATCGCCCTGCACCAGCAGCACCAGCCGCAGATCGGTGACAAAGGTCAGAAACAGCTGCATTGCGCGTCCGCTGGCAAACAGTACCAGCATGCCTTTGTGCGCTTTGCTTTCCAGCTGTTCCCGAAAATAGGTCGCCATCTCCGCGATATGCTGCTCTTCATGCTCCATCAGCGGCTCGTACTTCATCTGCGGAATAACGATTTTACCCTGCTCGACATGGTTAAACGGCGAGTCCAGCGCCACAAAACGGTCCCCCGCTTTTTCTTTCAGGCCGCTCATCTCCTGCAGCCGGGTAAAGCTGTTTAGCGAGCGCAACGTGGCGGAGGTGATGATAATGTGCGGCACGCTGCGCCACAGCAGCTTCTCCAGCTGATCGCTGACGCGGATCCCGACACAATGGAAGAACAGATGTATCTGCCCGTCGCGCACCTCGCGCGTTGCCCATTTTGAAACCGGTGCACCGGACGCCTGCGCCATGGAGGCCAGCCGCCACAGCTTGCTCTGGCTTTCAAACATGCCGAGCGCGCGGTTCATCTGCAGGATCACCCGGTGCAGGCGCACGATATCATGCTGCCCGGTTTTCTCGCTCAGATCGCTTAAAAACAGATCCGCCAGACCACGCAGCATGTCGGTGAGTTTCGCCAGCCGCTGACAGATTGCCATGATTTCATCCGGCAGTTCCCCCATCGCAAAACGATGCTCAGCCGCCTGGCCTGCGGGCATATACAGATTCAGGATATTATTCAGCGAGGCGATCAGCTCATACAGCTCTTCGCAGTGGGCGTTCAGCCGCTCCGGCGTTGCCAGCGGCGGCGTTGTTTTCGGGCGGAACTGCTCCATGCAGGTAGCCACCAGTTTGCTGAACAGATCCAGCTGCAGGCGATACCAGGGCGCGCTGATCTCGGCGCTCATTTCCAGCGCATCACGCGCCACATCAGGCAGGTGATGACCTTCATCCAGCACCAGTAGCAGGTTTTTCGGCTCCGGCAATACGGCTTCGGACTCCATTGCCGCCATCACCAGCGCGTGGTTTGCCACCACCACCTCCGCTTCCTGCACTTCCCGACGGGCGACAAAGAACGGGCATTCTTTGTAGTAGTGGCAGTTGCGATTCAGACAGCTGGCTTTATCGGTGGAGAGCCGCGCCCAGAGCGCATCTTCAATATTCTGATCGGTGTGATCGCGCAGGCCGTCCCATTTGTAGCTGTCGAGATCGACTTTAAGCTTTGCGCAGCGCTGCTGCTCTTCTTTGCTGCCGGGCGTCAGTTCGTCATCCATAAACGCCAGCAGATCCTGCTGGGTAGCGTCGCTGCTGGCGAGCGCGGCCAGATTGCGCGGGCAGACATAGCGTCCGCGCCCGAAGGCGGCGGTAAAACGCAGATCGGGAATGATTTTCTTCAGCAACGGCAGATCTTTACTGAAGATCTGATCCTGTAGCGCCACGTTCGCGGTGCTGACCACCAGCGTTTTTTGTTCTTCCCGGGCGATAGCAATGCCGGGGATCAGATAGGAGAGCGTTTTACCGACGCCGGTCGGTGCTTCGATAGCCAGATGCCGCCCCTCTTCCCCGGCGAGGGTTTTCGCCACATCGGCAATCATCTGCCGTTGCGGTGCGCGGGGAATAAAATCCGGGATCTGTTGTTGTAGCGCCTTATACCAGGCGGCTATCTGCGCTTTTAGCGCGGCGGATAAGGCCATCGGGAAACCTGAAATACTGTATAAACAGCCACTATTGTGGCATTTTTAGCGTTCAGGCTGTACCTTTTTTTGCCGTCTCTGGAAGGCGGCTCGTAAAAACGGGAGAAGTTCCCTTTCTCCCTCCCGGTTAGCGCAGTTCAGGCCAATAATCTTTGTTCGCCTCAATCAGCGCATCCAGCACCTTACGGGCTTTTTTCGCGTCAACAATGGTGCGGTTGAGGGTCAGAGCCTGCAACGCTTTGGTGTAAGAGCCTTCAAACCAGGCCTCGACCGTCAGACGCTCATAGGCGAACTGCTGCTCGATTAGCCCTTTGTAGAAAGTCGGGATTTTGCCCACGCCATAAGGACGCGGCCCGTTGATGCCTATTTCTGCCACCACTTCCACCATCACGTCGTTGTCGAGGTTTTCCACCAGGCCGTTATTTTCCAGCATGACGATAAATTTTTTCTTCAGATTGAAGGCGATGGCTTCCGCCAGTTCGACAATCATGTCGCCGTGGGCATCGTTGTGCACCACTTTGACGTTTTTGGTGGTGCCTTCCGCCACCGCCGTGCGGCACTCTTCAAAGACACGTTTTTCGCGGCCATTCATCACTTCGTTGGCGCGGGTGAAATTCGCATCCAGTTTTGAGAATTTGTATTCCGGATAGAGGTAGTACTGCAAGTAAGTGTTCGGCAGATAGTCCGGGAAATCGCGCAACATGTCGGCGACAGCGGCGTAGGTGTCCAGCCAGGACTGATCGCGCTGCTCGGCATCCGCTGGTTTAAAGCCGTTATCGGAAATAATGGCTTTCAGTTGCGGCAGCAGATCGACGCCGTTTTCATCGTACAGATGGGTGAACCAGCCGAAGTGGTTGAGGCCAAAATAGACCGGCTCGAAGGTTTCCGGGTTGCGCCCCAGCAAACGCCCGTAAGAGCGCAGCAGGTTTACTGGCTGGTCGCAGATATTCAGAATACGATCGTCATCCGGGAAGCGCTGGTTGAGCGCGTCGGCGACGATGGCTGCCGGGTTGGTATAGTTGAGGATCCACGCCTGCGGCGAGCGGGCGCGAACGTCCTCCACCAGCTGGATCATGTCGCGGATCGAGCGCATACCGTAGGCAAAACCGCCTGCGCCACAGGTTTCCTGACCAATCATGCCGAGGCTGAGCGGGATTTTTTCATCTTTTTCGCGCATCGCGTAGCCGCCGGTGCGCATCTGGCAAAAGATGAAATCCATATCGGCAAAAGCTACGTCTTTATCGGTGGTATAGGTAAATTCCAGTTCCGGATATTCTTCACGGAACAGTACTTTCGCATACTCACCTATTACCGCCTGACGCTCTTCATTAACGTCAAACATCACCAGTTTCTTCAGCGGCAGACGCGACTTGAGTTTGCATAAGGCTTTTAATAATCCCGGCGTCCAGGTGGAACCACCGCCGACTAATACGATATTAAAGGTGTTTTTCATCATCAGTTCTCTTATGGCGTCTGTTGAAGTAATTGTTGTTTTACGGCGCTGGCGATGCTTTCCACCTGCGGACCGTAAATAACCTGAAGATCGTTCTCGGTGGTGCGAATAAACCCGTTGGCCCCGCTCTGTTTCAGCGCGGCTTCGTCCACTTTCGCCATATCGCGAAGTTTGACGCGCAGCCGGGTAAAGCAGCAGTCCACGTGGTGAATATTTCCCCCGCCGCCCAGCCCCTGAATAATCAACGCGGTTTCACCGGATACCTTGTCTGTGCCTGTGATTACGCTGCGCACGCGGCCATCCTCTTCCCGCCCTGGCGTTCTGGCATTGGTGCGTAAAATGACCCATTTAAATACGACGTAATACGCCGGCGCCCATATCGCGCCCTGAAGTAAACTGAACCACCACTGGGTTTTCGCGCCACCCAGTACGCCGAACACCATAAAGTCGATAAAGCCGCCCTGGATATTACCGATCATCACCTCCAGCAGTTGCGCGCAGGCAAAGGAAAGCCCGGACATGACGGCGTGGAATAAGAACAAAATGGGTGAGACGAAGATGAAGCTGAATTCCAGCGGCTCGGTGATGCCGGTGGTAAAGGAGGCCAGCGCTCCGGCCATCATTAAGGCTTTGACGCGCTGTTTATGCGCCGGGCGGGCACAGCGATAGATCGCCAGCGCCGCCGCCGGTAAACCAAACATCATCACCGGAATTTTACCCTGCGCCAGAAAGCGCGTGGCTTCGCGGGTGATGTCATCCGCCAGCGCACCAGGATGGGCAAGGGCGTAATTGAAAATAGAGAGCGCACCGATCACGCTTTCGTTATCGACATGCACCATGCCGCCTACCGGCGTGAAGCGCACGGTTTCATTAAGGATATGGTGCAGACCCGTCGGGATCAGAATACGTTCGGTAAAGGCGTAAACAAAGGTGCCGAACGGCCCGGACTCGCCAATAAATTCACCGATATGAATAATCGCTGTGGCAATAACCGGCCAGAGTAATGACATTAAAACGCCGACCAGCGGCAGCACTACGACGGTAATAATGGGCACAAAGCGGCGGCCACCAAAATAGGCGATGGCCGCCGGGAGTTTAATCGTATAAAAGCGGTTGTGCAGTATTACCGTGACCATGCCAGCAATAACCCCGCCGAGCACGCTCATCTGATAGGAAAATATCCCCAGCGTGCTGGCAAATTCCGCGGAATACATCACCGCTTCGGTCTGGCTGTAGCCTTTTTCCACAAATGCAGCCACGGAGGTCGTCGCCGGAGTTAAGCCCTGCACCAGCAGACTAAAATTAACGCCGACGTGAAAGGTAATAAAACCAATCACCGCTGCCAGCGCGGCGGTGGGTTTTTCATCCCGCGCCAGTCCAATAGCGGCGGCAATGGCAAAGAGTAAGGGTAAATTGGCAAACAGCGATCCAGCCACCTTACGAATAAAGCCGATGATGTGCTGCATCAGTTGGGCATTCATCATGTCGGCACTGACAATCGCCGGGTTTTGCAGTGCCGCCGCGAGGCCCAGAAATATCCCGGCGGCGGCAATCACCGAAATCGGCATCATTAATGCCTTGCCTAAATCTTGTAAAAACTCGCCAGCGCGACTCATAGCGTGATCCTTATTCAAGTAAGGGTATTACGGATCGAGAACCTGCCACGAGTATAGGCAGCTTAGATGTATAGTTGTCTAGCCCACTTATTTTATAACCAGAGTTGGATCACAGAACAGCGTTGCTGTTACGGACGTTCGGCGGTCAGCGTGAAACGGTAATGCTGCTGGTTGTAATAGATTTCGGAAACTTCGAAGGGAATGCCTTCCGCAAGCCAGGCGACGGAAGTGGCATGTAAAACGGGTTCATCACGGTTGATACCGAGCATATCACGCACGTCCTGGGACGGCAGCTCAGCACGGATCTCTTTTTCTGAGCGGGCAACGGTGTGGCCTTTGCGGCTGATATAGGCGTATTTCGAGGCGTTGAGATCGGCTTCGCACAGATCGCTGAACGGGGCAAACAGCATCCAGGACTGTTCAAACACAAAGGGCACCTCATCCAGCAGGCGCAGGCGTTTCATAAACCATACCCCTTCCCCGGCCTGTATATGCAGCTTTTCTGCTATCTCAGCAGGCGCAGCCTGACGTGAAAGGCAGATAAGGCGATTGATCACCGGCTCGTCAAGGCCCAGCGTGGCTTCGCTGGAGGAGAGATGGCGATCGAGAGGTAACGGAATGCGCAGGATTTTTTTGGGGTGGGCGACAAAGGTGCCCTGGCCGCGACGGCGCTCGACTTTTCCCTGACGCACCAGATAATCGACGGCTTTGCGCGCGGTCATGCGCGACACCGAAAACTGCTGGCAGAGTTCATTTTCCGACGGGATAACGTCGCCCGGGCGTAAATCACCGGCGCAGATGCGACCCGTCAGATATTGCTCAAGCTGTAAATATACCGGGACGGTAGAATGTTTATCGATCATCAGAGCGCTCCGCACAGAGTGAAGCGTATGTTAGCGGCCCCGCCGTAAAGAGACAAGAACCCCTCACCCTAACCCTCTCCCGAGGGGAGAGGGGATCGTTTGTACCCGTATTTCCCCCTCTCCCGAGGGGAGAGGGCCGGGGTGAGGGGCAATCGTTACTGGGCTGCCGGTTTGCGAGGACGCGGACGGCGCGGTTTTTCACCGGCCGGCTTTGATTCGCTGGTGCGGCGCGCGCCAGGCGCTGCGCTGTCGCTACGGCGTGGCTGCTGGCTGCGACCATTGCCGCCCTGCCCGCGTCCACCACCGCCGCCACTGCGCTGCTGGCGACCATTCTGAATAGGTTCCGCTTTGATCGACGGATCCGGCTCATAGCCCGCAACGGCAATACGCGGGATCTCTTTTTTCAGCAGACGTTCAATATCACGCAGCAGTTTATGCTCGTCGACGCAGACCAGCGATAACGCTTCGCCGGTTGCCGCGGCACGACCGGTACGGCCAATACGGTGCACATAGTCTTCCGGCACGTTTGGCAGTTCATAGTTCACCACGTGAGGAAGCTCTTCAATATCCAGCCCACGGGCGGCGATATCAGTCGCCACCAGCACGCGCAGTTCGCCGGATTTGAAATCAGCCAGTGCCCGGGTACGTGCGCCCTGGCTTTTATTGCCGTGGATCGCCGCACTGCGGATGCCGTCTTTGTTCAGCTGCTCGGCAAGATGGTTCGCGCCGTGCTTGGTACGGGTAAACACCAGCACCTGTTGCCAGTTGCCCTGGCCGATCATCTGAGACAGCAGTTCCCGTTTGCGTTTTTTATCCACAAAGTGAACGTGCTGGGTGATCTGCTCAGAGGCGGTGTTGCGACGCGCCACTTCGATTTCCAGTGGGTTGTGCAGCAGTTTTTCCGCCAGACCTTTGATCTCATCAGAAAAGGTGGCAGAGAACAGCAGGTTCTGACGTTTTTTCGGCAGCTTCGCCAGTACACGACGAATATCGTGAATGAAGCCCATGTCGAGCATGCGGTCAGCTTCGTCCAGCACGAGGATCTCAACGCTGTCGAGCTTCAGAGCGTTCTGGTGTTCCAGATCCAGTAAACGGCCCGGTGTTGCCACCAGCACGTCCACGCCGCCGCGCAGTTTCAGCATCTGCGGGTTGATGCTCACACCGCCGAAAACCACCAGCGAGCGAATGTTCAGGTATTTACTGTATTCACGGACGTTCTCGCCGACCTGAGCTGCCAGCTCGCGGGTAGGCGTCAGGATCAGCGCACGCACCGGACGGCGCGCTTTGCTGTGCGGCTCGTTATCCACCAGGTGCTGCAATAACGGCAGCGTGAAGCCTGCGGTTTTGCCGGTACCGGTTTGGGCGCTGGCCATCAGGTCGCGCCCCTGCAACACGGCCGGAATGGCCTGTTGCTGAATTGGAGTGGGTTCACGGTAGCCCTGCTCGGCAACGGCGCGCAGGATCTCAGGGTTTAAACCCAGTTCATCAAAAGACATAACAACTCCGAACCGCCCCGACCGTTACCGGTGTAGTTTTCAGGGAGATCAGTAACGTGACGGATGACAAAAACCACAATGTCATGAAGAGGCGGAGTGTAGCAGCTTTTGTGACGCACCGCATAAATTATCCCTTCGCCCGTTGTCAGCACGATAAATCACTAAACTGGACAAGGTTAAAAAAACGGCATAATGTTAATCAATCGATTGATTAATTTTTAATGACGCCATGAATGCATCCCTGAAAACCACCAAAGGCGAACAGGCAAAAGGCCTGCTGATCAAAGCCGCGCTGGCGCAGTTTGGTGAGTATGGCCTGAATGCCACCACCCGTGAGATTGCCGCGCAGGCCGGGCAAAACATTGCCGCTATCCCTTACTATTTTGGTTCGAAAGAGGATCTTTACCTCGCCTGCGCCCAATCAATTGCCGACTTTATTGGCGAGAACTTCCGCGCCCATGCCGAGGCCGCCGAGCAGTTGCTGGCACAGCCCGCGCCGGAGAAAGCGGCCATTCGCGAGCTGATCCTGCGCGCCTGCAACAACATGATCCAGTTGCTGACGGAAGATGAAACGCTGCCGCTGAGTAAATTTATCTCCCGCGAACAGCTCTCCCCTACCCGCGCCTATCACCTGATCCACCAGCAGGTGATCGATCCGCTGCACAGTCATTTAACACGCTTGATCGCCGCCTTCACCGGACGGGATGCCGGCGATACGCGCACGATTTTGCATACCCACGCCCTGCTCGGCGAAATCCTCGCGTTTCGCCTGGGCCGGGAAACTATTTTACTGCGCGCTGGCTGGCAGGCGTTTGATACGGACAAATGTGCGCAAATTTATGAAGTCATCTGCTGCCATCTCGATCTTATCCTCGAAGGATTAACGTTAAGGAGCCAGGAGTCATGAAAAAACCGGTGATTATCGCACTGGCGATGGTCGTGGTGCTCGCCATTATCGGCGCGGGCACGCTGTGGTATCAAAGCCGACAGGATCAGCCGCTGACGCTGTACGGCAACGTAGATATTCGCACGGTCAACCTCAGCTTTCGCGTCGGGGGACGGCTACAGACGCTGAACGTCGATGAAGGCGATCAGCTGAAGGCGGGCCAGACGCTGGGCGTGCTGGATCGCGCGCCCTATGAGAATGCGTTATTGCAGGCGAAAGCCAACGTCTCCACTGCTCAGGCGAAATACGATCTGACGACCGCAGGCTATCGTGATGAAGAGATCGCCCAGGCCGTGGCAGCGGTCAATCAGGCACGCGCGGCCTATGACTATGCGCAGAACTTTTATCAGCGCCAGCAGGGGCTGTGGAAAACCCGCGTGATCTCCGCCAACGATCTGGAAAATGCCCGTTCGTCACGCGACCAGGCGCAGGCCAGCCTGAAATCGGCGCAGGATAAGCTCAGCCAGTTCCGTGCCGGGAATCGTCCGCAGGAGATCGCGCAGGCGAAAGCGGGCCTTGAACAGGCGCAGGCACAGCTGGCTCAGGCGGAGCTGGATCTGCATGACACCACGCTGGTTGCCCCGTCCGACGGCACCGTCCTCACCCGCGCCGTGGAGCCGGGCAGTATGCTGAACGCGGGCAGCACGGTGTTAACCCTGTCGCTTACCCGCCCGGTATGGGTGCGCGCCTATATTAATGAACGGAGCCTCAGCGAGGCGCGGCCAGGGCGGGAGATCCTGCTCTATACCGATGGCCGACCGGATAAGCCCTATCACGGCAAAATCGGTTTTGTTTCGCCGACGGCGGAGTTCACGCCGAAGACCGTCGAGACGCCGGATCTGCGCACCGACCTGGTGTATCGCCTGCGCATTATCGTCACCGATGCCGACGATAACCTGCGCCAGGGAATGCCGATCACCGCCACTTTCCAGGACACCGCGGCGCATGAGTAATGACGCGATCCAGTTAAGCGGCCTGGTAAAACGCTTTGCCGGGATGGACAAGCCCGCCGTGGCGCGGCTGGACTGCGAGATCGCCTCCGGCTACGTCACCGGCCTTGTCGGGCCGGACGGCGCGGGCAAAACGACGCTGATGCGCATGCTGGCCGGGCTGATGAAACCCGACGAGGGCGAGGCGCGGGTACTGGGGTTTGATCCCATCAGGGACGACCGCGCGCTGCACGCCGTGCTGGGCTATATGCCGCAAAAATTCGGCCTGTATGAAGATCTGACGGTGATGGAAAACCTTAATCTGTATGCCGATCTGCGCAGCGTGACGGGGGATGCGCGTAAGCAAACCTTCGCGCGGCTGCTGGAATTCACCGCCCTGGGTCCGTTCACCGGGCGGCTGGCGGGGAAACTCTCCGGCGGCATGAAGCAGAAGCTTGGGCTGGCCTGTACGCTGGTGGGCGAGCCTAAAGTACTGCTGCTCGACGAGCCTGGGGTCGGCGTCGATCCTATCTCCCGCCGGGAGCTGTGGCAGATGGTGCATGAACTGGCGGGTGACGGAATGCTGATCCTGTGGAGCACCTCTTATCTGGACGAGGCGGAACAGTGCCGCGATGTGCTGCTGATGAACGAAGGCGAACTGCTGTATCAGGGCGAGCCTAAAGCGCTGACGCAAACCATCGCCGGACGCAGTTTTCTGCTGCACAGTCCGCAGGAGAATAACCGTCGTCTGTTGCAGCGCGCGCTGAAGCTGCCGCAGGTGAGCGACGGTATGATCCAGGGCAAATCGGTGCGCCTGATCCTCAAAAAAGAGGCCACCGCCGATGACATTCGCCAGGCACCCGGTATGCCGGACATTGAGATCGCTGAAACCGCGCCGCGCTTTGAGGATGCATTTATCGATCTGCTCGGCGGCGCGGGCGCGTCGGAATCGCCGCTCGGCGCTATTTTGCACACCGTTAACGGCAACGCGGACGAAACGGTGATCGAAGCGCAGTCCCTGACCAAAAAATTCGGTGATTTCGCCGCCACCGATCACGTGGATTTCAGCGTGAAGCGCGGGGAGATCTTCGGTCTGCTCGGGCCGAACGGTGCGGGGAAATCCACCACCTTTAAGATGATGTGCGGATTGCTGGTGCCCACCTCTGGCAAAGCGCTGGTACTGGGTATGGATCTGAAAGTCAGTTCCGGCAAAGCGCGCCAGCATCTGGGCTATATGGCGCAAAAATTCTCGCTGTACGGCAACCTGAGCGTTGAACAGAACCTGCGCTTTTTCTCCGGCGTCTATGGCCTGCGCGGGCGGGCGCAGGATGAGAAAATCAACCGCATGAGCGAGGCGTTCGGTCTGAAAAGCCTCGCCGGACAGGCGACGGACTCGCTGCCGCTCGGCTTTAAACAGCGGCTGGCGCTGGCCTGCTCGCTCATGCACGAGCCGGATATTTTGTTTCTGGATGAGCCAACCTCCGGCGTCGATCCCCTCACCCGCCGTGAATTCTGGCTGCACATCAACAGCATGGTGGAAAAAGGCGTCACCGTGATGGTGACCACGCACTTTATGGATGAAGCGGAATACTGCGATCGTATTGGCCTGGTGTATCGCGGCAAGCTGATTGCCAGCGGCACGCCGGACGATCTCAAAGCGCAGGCCGCCGACGATGCGCAGCCGGATCCAACCATGGAGCAGGCGTTTATTCGCCTGATCAACGACTGGGACGAGGAGCATGCCAATGAGTAGTTCTGCGTTAAGCTGGCGGCGGGTACGTGCGCTGTGCATAAAAGAGACGCGGCAAATCGTGCGCGATCCCAGTAGCTGGCTGATCGCCTTTGTCATTCCGCTGCTGTTGCTGTTTATCTTCGGTTACGGCATTAACCTTGATTCGAGCAAGCTGCGCGTCGGCGTACTTATGGAGCAACGCAGCGAAGAGGCGCTGGATTTCACTCATGCGATGACCGGCTCGCCCTACATAGACGCCACCATCAGCAACAGCCGCCCGCAGCTTATCGAAATGATGCAGGCCGGGCGCATTCGCGGGCTGGTGGTGATCCCGGTGGATTTCGCCGAAAAAATGGCACGCCCTGGCGATGAGGCGCCCATTCAGGTGATCACCGACGGCAGCGAGCCAAACACCGCGAACTTTGTACAGGGCTATATGCAGGGTATCTGGCAGCTATGGCAGGCCCAGCGTGCCAGCGATCGCGGCGAGTCTTTTGAACCGCTGATCGACGTGCAGATGCGCTACTGGTTTAACCCGGCGGCCATCAGCCAGCATTTTATTATCCCCGGCGCGGTAACCATCATTATGACGGTGATCGGCGCGATCCTGACCTCGCTGGTGGTGGCGCGAGAGTGGGAGCGCGGCACCATGGAGGCGCTGCTATCCACCGAGGTGACGCGCGGCGAGCTGCTGCTGTGCAAGCTGATCCCCTACTATTTTCTCGGCATGCTGGCGATGCTGCTGTGCATGCTGGTGTCGGTATTCGTGCTGGGCGTGCCCTACCGCGGCTCGCTGCTGGTGCTGTTTCTGATCACCAGTCTGTTTTTACTGAGCACACTCGGCATGGGGCTGCTGATTTCCACCATCACCCGCAACCAGTTTAATGCCGCGCAGGTGGCGCTGAACGCCGCGTTTCTACCGTCGGTAATGCTGTCCGGCTTTATTTTTCAGATCGACAGTATGCCCGCCGCCATCCGCATGGTGACCTACATTATTCCGGCGCGCTATTTCGCCAGCACGCTGCAAAGCCTGTTTCTGGCAGGAAATATCCCGACGGTGCTGGTGATCAATACGCTGTTTCTGGTGGCCTCGGCGGTGATGTTTATTGGCCTGACGTGGATGAAAACTAAACGGCGGCTGGATTAATTCGCAGACACCGTAGGCCGGGCAAGACATCGTCGCCGCCCGGCGAAAATAACGGCCACGGTGCAATATTCAACGCCCGGCGGCGCAGGCTTGCCGGGCCTACACGTTGTAGGCATGTAGGCCGGGCAAACAACGTGCCGCCCGGCGGGTTTTCCCGGGATCGCCGCCACCCGGTATTAAGGAGATACTATGTTTCACCGACTCTGGACGCTGATCCGTAAAGAGCTACAATCGCTGCTGCGCGAGCCGCAAACCCGCGCCATTCTGGTGCTGCCGGTGTTGATCCAGGTGCTGCTATTTCCGTTTGCCGCCACGCTGGAGGTCACCAACGCCACCGTTGCCATCTATAACGAAGACAACGGCAAACATGCCATTGAGCTGACCCAGCGCTTTGCGCGAGCGAAAGCCTTTACGCACGTCATCATGCTTGCCAGCCCGCAGGAGATTAAGCCAACGATTGATCAGCAAAAAGCCCTGCTGCTGGTGCGCTTCCCGGCGGATTTTTCCCGTAATCTTGATACGTTCCAGCCCGCGCCGATGCAATTGATCCTCGACGGACGAAACTCAAACAGCGCGCAGATCGCCGCCAACTATTTGCAGCAGATCGTCAAAGATTATCAGCAGGAGTTACTGGGGGATAAGCCAAAACCGAATAACAGCGAACTGGTGGTGCGCAACTGGTATAACCCGAACCTCGATTACAAATGGTTTGTCGTGCCATCGCTGATTGCGATGATCACCACCATTGGCGTGATGATTGTCACCTCGCTGTCGGTGGCGCGCGAGCGGGAACAGGGTACGCTGGATCAGCTGCTGGTGTCGCCGCTGGCCACCTGGCAGATCTTCGTTGGCAAAGCGGTACCGGCGTTAATCGTCGCCACTTTCCAGGCCACTATCGTGCTGGGCATCGGTATTTTTGCCTATCAGATCCCCTTTGCCGGATCGCTGCTGCTGTTTTATTTCACCATGGTGATTTACGGACTGTCGCTGGTGGGCTTCGGGCTGTTGATTTCGTCACTGTGCGCCACCCAGCAGCAGGCGTTTATCGGCGTGTTCGTGTTTATGATGCCGGCGATTTTACTTTCCGGCTATGTCTCCCCGGTGGAGAACATGCCGATCTGGTTACAGAATCTGACGTGGGTGAATCCGATCCGCCACTTCACCGACATTACCAAGCAAATCTATCTCAAGGATGCGAGTCTGGGGATCGTGTGGGGAAGTTTGTGGCCGCTACTGGTGATAACGGCCACGACAGGTTCAGCGGCGTACGCGATGTTTCGTCGTAAAGTGGCCTGATGTTTTATCTTTCATCAGCAGCGAGATGATGGCGGGACCGGCGAGGATCACCACGCCGGCCAGCGCCAGCAGCAGGTTATTTTGCAGCACGCGGGAGAGCAGCCACAGCACGATCATTGCCGCACCAAAATACCAGGTGGTGGTCAGCTCTTCGAGGAAATCGCCCATCTCGCGCCACTTCGCCTCGTGATGACGTTGCAGCGCCAGCATCAGGATCACCGTCACGCCATAGACTACGCACAGGCCCAGCCCGACATGCACCAGCGCCTTGCTCATCCAGCCCATTATCAGCACTGCGACGACCATTAAATGCAACACAATCTGCCAGCAACTTAAGCCTGTTGCGACACGAATACGTTGTTGCCATCTCATGGCTTATCTCCTTAACGGATATTTAACTGTATTGAGAGTACCGGACTTTACGGAAAAATCCGTAAGGCCGCATCTTTTTGTGACAAGGACTACACTTTATTTTCATCAGGATAGTGACGCGGGAAGGATAAAAATGACGCAACAAACCCGACAGTTTTCTTTAAAAGTGCTCACCATTAATACGCACAAGGGCTTCACAGCATTTAATAAACGCTTCATTTTGCCTGAGTTGCGCGATGCGGTGCGCACCGTCAGCGCAGATATCGTCTGCCTCCAGGAGGTGATGGGCGCGCACGAAGTGCACCCGTTACATGTCGAGAACTGGCCGGACACCACGCACTATGAATTCCTCGCCGACACCATGTGGAGCGACTTTGCCTACGGTCGCAACGCAGTCTACCCTGAAGGGCACCACGGCAACGCCGTGCTGTCGCGCTATCCGATAGAACATTATGAGAATCGTGATGTGTCAGTGGAAGGCAGCGAGAACCGCGGTCTGCTTTATTGCCGCATCGTGCCGCCACAGTATGACCGGCCAATCCACGTAATTTGCGTCCATCTGGGCCTGCGCGAGGCGCACCGGCAGGCGCAGCTGGATATGCTGGCCGAGTGGGTAAATTCCTTCCCTGAGGGCGAGCCGGTAATGGTGGCGGGCGATTTTAACGACTGGCTGCAAAAGGCCAATCGTCCCCTGCAAACGAAGGCCGGGCTGGAGGAGATCTTCACGCGGGCGCACGGGCGTCCGGCGCGCACCTTCCCGGTCAGTTTTCCTGTGCTACGTCTTGATCGTATTTATGTGAAAAATGCCAGTGCCAGCGCGCCCACGGCGCTTCCGCTGCGCAACTGGCGTCATTTGTCCGATCATGCGCCCCTGAGCGCGGAGATCCATTTATGAAATGTGGCTGGCGAGAAGGGAACCGTATCCAGCTTCTGGAGAACGGCGACGAATATTATCCGGCGGTGTTTGATGCTATCGATCATGCACAGCGCAAAGTGATCCTTGAAACCTTTATCTGGTTTGAAGATGACGTCGGCAAACAGTTGCACGCGGTGATCCTGCGCGCGGCGCAGCGCGGCGTGGATGTCGAAGTATTACTGGACGGCTACGGCTCACCGGATCTGAGCGATGAATTTGTCAGCCAGCTCACCTCGGCTGGCGTGGTGTTCCGCTATTACGATCCGCGTCCGCCGCTGATGGGGATGCGCACTAACGTATTCCGCCGTATGCATCGCAAGATCGTAGTGATCGACAATACCATCGCTTTTGTCGGCGGCATTAACTACTCCGCCGAGCATATGTCCGATTACGGCCCCGAAGCCAAACAGGATTACGCGGTGCGGGTGGAAGGCCCGGTGGTGCTGGATATCCTGCAATTTGAGCTGGAAAACCTGCCGCAGAACGCCCAAACCCGCCGCTGGTGGCGGCAGCGTCGTCGTCATCTGGCGGAAGAAAACCGCACGCCCGGCGAGGCACAGGCGCTGTTCGTCTGGCGTGATAACGACGATCACCGGGACGACATTGAGCGGCACTATCTGAAGATGCTCGCTAACGCCAAACGCGAAGTGATCATCGCCAACGCCTACTTCTTCCCTGGCTACCGTCTGCTGCATGCTATGCGCAATGCGGCACGTCGTGGCGTGCGGGTGAAGCTGATCGTGCAGGGTGAACCGGATATGCCGATTGTGAAAGTTGGCGCGGAACTGCTGTACAACTATCTGCTGAAAGGCGGCGTGCAGGTGTACGAGTACCGTCGTCGCCCGCTGCACGGTAAAGTGGCGCTGATGGATGACCACTGGGCGACCGTTGGCTCCAGCAACCTTGATCCCCTTAGCCTGTCGCTGAATCTGGAAGCCAATCTGATTATCCATGACCGCGCGTTCAACCAGACGCTGCGGGAAAATCTCAACGCGATTATTGCCAATGACTGTAAGCGCGTGGATGAAACCATGGCACCGAAACGCACCTGGTGGAACCTGGCCATTAACGTGGTGGTGTTCCACTTCCTGCGTAAATTCCCGGCGCTGGTGGGCTGGTTACCTGCCCATACGCCACGACTGGCGCAGGTGCCCGCGCCGGTACAACCGGAAATCGAAACCCAGGATCGCGTCACTCCCGAAAACTCTGAGGTAAAACCCTGATGGCAAAATCGCATCCGAAATGGCGTATTGCCAAAAAAATTCTGACATGGGTATTTTTTATCGCCATGGCAGTGCTACTGGTGGTGTATGCCCGCACGGTGAACTGGGAAGATGTCTGGGAGGTAATCCGCAACTATAACCGCACAACGCTGCTGATTGCGCTGGGTCTGGTGGTGGTGAGTTATCTGCTGTACGGCTGTTACGACCTGCTGGCGCGCACTTACTGCGGGCATAAGCTGGCAGCACGGCAGGTCATGCTGGTGTCATTCGTCTGCTATGCCTTTAACCTGACGCTAAGTACGTGGGTGGGCGGCATTGGTATGCGCTATCGCCTCTATTCCCGTCTGGGGCTGCCGGGCAGCACCATCACACGTATTTTCTCCCTCAGTATCACCACTAACTGGCTGGGCTATATCCTGCTGGGCGGCATTATTTTTACCTTCGGCGTGGTAGAGCTGCCGGCGCACTGGTATATCGACGAAGGTACGTTGCGCATTGCCGGCATCGTGCTGCTGGCGTTTATCGCCGTGTATATGTGGTTCTGCGCCTTTGCCAAACGTCGTCATGCCACCATTAAAGGCCAGAAGCTGGTGCTGCCATCGTGGAAATTTGCGCTGGCGCAGATGGCGATCTCCAGTGCCAACTGGATGGCGATGGGCGCCATTATCTGGCTGCTGCTGGGTCAGGAAGTGAACTACTTCTTCGTGCTGGGGGTGCTGCTGGTGAGCAGTATCGCGGGGGTGATCGTGCATATCCCGGCGGGTATCGGCGTGCTGGAAGCGGTGTTTATTGCCCTGCTGGCGGGAGAACATACCACGAAGGGCGCTATTATCGCCGCCCTGCTCGCCTATCGTATGCTGTATTACTTTATTCCGTTGCTGCTGGCACTGGTGTGTTATGTGTTGCTGGAAGGCCGGGCGAAAAAGTTACGGGCGAAGAACGAGAAGGCAATGGCGAAGTAAGCGGGTTTTTGCCCGGTGGCGCTGCGCTTACCGGGCCTACGCGCTCTGTAGGCCGGGCAAACAACGTGCCGCCCGGCACTGTTATTGTCAGCGGCGGTTACCCAAAATCCGCAGCAGCATCAGGAACAGGTTAATAAAGTCCAGATACAGCGTCAGCGCGCCGAGGATCGAATAACGGCGCAGGTTAGTGCTGTCACGGGTATCGATATTTTCCCCGATGTTTTTCAGCTTCTGCGTGTCATAGGCCGTCAGCCCTACAAACACAATCACCCCGATATAGGTCACTGCCCACATCAGCGCTTCGCTTTTCAGCCAGAAGTTAACCAGCGAGGCCAGCACGATCCCAATCAGCGCCATAAACAGCATATTACCGAAGCCGCTCAAATCCCGCTTGGTGGTGTAGCCGTAGAGGCTCATCGCGCCAAACATCCCGCCTGCCACCACAAAGGTACTGGCAATTGAGGAGTAGGTGTAGACGAGGAAAATACTGGAAATGGTCAGCCCGGTTAGCGCCGAATAGAGCATAAACAGCGTAGTGGCCATCCCGGCGCTCAGACGATGCACCATCCCGGAAAGCACAAACACCAGCGCCAGTTGCGCGATCACCAGCCCGAAGAAGGTGATTTTGCTGGAGAAGACAAACATCATTACCGCCGGGGTATTCGCGGAATACCAGGCGATAAAGGCGGTTAACAACAGACCGCAGGTCATCCAGCCATACACCTGCGCCATATAGGTTTGCAGACCGCCGCGCGCCTCGACAATCGAGCCGCTTCGTGGGTATCTGTCCATGATTAACTCCTGATTAAGTGAAGAGAATATAAGGGTAACACATCCCTGCGAAAGCGGGTCACCAGCGTTCTGCGGCCTGCTTATCGCTGTCTCTTGCATCCACCCAGCGGCTGCCTTCCGGCGTTGCTTCTCGCTTCCAGAACGGCGCGCGGGTTTTCAGATAATCCATAATAAACTGCGCCGCTTCAAAGGCAGAGCTGCGGTGCGCGCCGGTGACGCCGACAAAAACGATTTCGTCGCCGGGCCATAATTCCCCGATGCGATGAATGACCGATACGCGTTGCAGCGGCCAGCGCGCCCGGGCGTCGCTGACGATCTCGGCGAGCGCTTTCTCGGTCATGCCGGGATAGTGTTCAAGGGTCAGCGCACTGACGCTGTCGCCCAGATTGTGATTGCGTACTTTGCCGGTGAAAGTGACCACCGCGCCGTCTTCATCACAGGCCGCCAGCCACTGGTATTCGTCGCCGACGCTGAAATTGTCGTGACCGACACGGATACGGGTATTTTCCATCAACTTATCCTCCGGTTACCGGCGGGAAGAATGCCACTTCATCGCCGTCGCGCAGCGGGTGATCAAAGGCCACCAGCGTCTGATTGACCGCCGCCAGCAGCTTGCCGGATTCCAGCGCCAGCGCCCAGCGGTCGCTTTTCGCTGCCAGCGCCGCACGCAGTTGTTCCACGTTCTGAAAACCGGCGTCAACCTCCAGCGCATCGCAGGCGACCAGTTCACGCACCTGCGCAAAAAACAGCACCTTAATCATCGCTTGCCACCCTGAAATCCCCGGATTTACCGCCGCTTTTCGCCAGCAGGCGCAGCGGGCCAATGACCATGTCTTTTTGCACGGCTTTGCACATGTCATAAATGGTCAGCGCCGCCACGGAAGCCGCGGTCAACGCTTCCATTTCAACGCCGGTTTTTCCGGTCAGCCGGCAAAGGGATTCAATGCGCACGCGGTGATGTTCAGGTTCAGCGCGCAGATTCACTTCCACTTTGCTCAGCATCAGCGGATGGCACAGCGGGATTAAATCCCAGGTACGCTTCGCGGCCTGGATACCCGCGATGCGCGCGGTGGCAAACACATCGCCTTTATGATGGCTGCCGTCGATGATCATCTGTAACGTTTCCGGGCGCATGGTGACAAAGGCTTCGGCGCGCGCTTCACGCACGGTTTCGGCTTTGCCGGACACATCCACCATGTGCGCTTCGCCTGCGGCGTTAATGTGGGTTAACTGAGACATGGTTTATTTCTTTAAATGAGGGTGAAAATTACACGGACGGGTGCGGGCGTCGAGCTGCGGGGCAATGATATTTTCCCACGCGGTGCGGCAGGCTTTTGTCGAGCCGGGCATGGCGAAAATCAGCGTTTTATTGGCGATGCCCGCGATAGCACGGGATTGCAGCGTCGAGGTGCCAATCTCTTCAAAAGAGAGCATACGGAACACTTCCCCGAAGCCTTCCACCTCGCGGTCGAACAGCGGCAGCAGCGCTTCCGGGGTCTGATCGCCGTCGGTCAGCCCGGTACCGCCGGTGATCAGCACCACCTGCACGTCGTCTGCGGCGATCCACGCGGAAACCTGCGCGCGAATAGCGTAGCGGTTCTCTTTGACAATCGCTTTATCGACGATGTGATGCCCCACTTCCTGCGCAGCATCGCGCAGATAGTGACCGGAGGTGTCGTCCTCTTCGGTGCGACGGCTGGTGACGGTTAAAATAGCGATACGGGTCGGAATAAAGTCTGCACTAACCTGACTCATGAGAAATCTCCTTATTCGGTGTTACCCGCCGATGTACGACAGATTTTGCGTAATACCGGTATTGCCCTGATGCAGGAAATGGGTCTGTTTTTTATGCGTCAGCGCTTGCGCAATACGCGCCTCCAGCGCCGCCTGCTGGCTGTCATCTGCGAGCAGATCGCGCAGGCTGACGCCGCCGTCGCCGAACAGGCAGAGGTGGAGTTTCCCGACGGACGAGACGCGCAGGCGGTTGCAGGTGGCGCAGAAGTCTTTCTCATACGGCATGATAAGGCCAATTTCGCCTTCATAGTCCGGGTGACAGAATACCTGCGCCGGGCCGTCGCTGCGCTGGCGGAGCTTCTGGATCCAGCCGCGGCGCAGCAGTTCATCGCGCAGCACCATGCCGGAGAGATGATGTTTGCGGAACAGCTCGCTGCCCTCGCCGGTTTCCATCAGTTCGATAAAGCGCAGCTGAATGGGGCGCGGCTGGATCCACGCCAGAAACGTATCCAGCTGGTGATGGTTTACATCGCGCATCAGCACAGTGTTCACTTTGACTTTCTCAAAGCCCGCCGCAAAAGCCGCGTCAATGCCGTCCATCACCTGGTGGAACTTATCCTGGCCGGTAATGGCGTGAAACTGGCGGGCATCAAGGCTGTCGACGCTGACGTTGATCGCCGTCAGCCCGGCATCGCGCCAGTTCTGCACGTCACGCGCCATGCGATAGCCGTTAGTGGTGACCGCTATCTGGCGGATAGCCGCGTTTTCGCGTACTGCTGCGATGATATCGGTGAAATCCCGGCGCAGAGAGGGTTCCCCGCCAGTCAGGCGCACTTTTTCCGTGCCCAGTGCGGCAAAGGTACGGGTGACGCGGCGAATTTCATCGACGCTGAGGAAGCCTTTATTGGTCACGCCGCCCGGCTTGTAGCCATCGGGCAGACAATAGGTGCAACGAAAATTGCACACGTCGGTAATCGACAAACGCAGGTAAAAAAACTTACGCGCGAATGCATCGGTAAGTTGTGAGGCCATGTACACCTTTCCAGATTCGGGAGGTGCAGTCATTTCTTCCTGCACCCTGGTGGCAGTTTGCCACGGCCAAAGCACCGTATCATTAAGACGTAGGCACAGAGGCTAGAGTGTGTGTGATTAGCAAGCTCAGGCGATAATATCGCGATACGCCCTGTTTCGCCATCCTTGCATAGCGCTATATAATTAACTACATAGCGACATAATCGTGCATTTTCACTACAGACTACGCGATAATCTCAGGCTTGCATTGATATGTGTCATCTTCCCCCCGACGTGGCATCGTCATAAAGGGGTATTCCGGCTAACGTAACGTGATTTTTTCGACTTAAGGACTGGCTATGCGCAATCGCACTCTTGCGGATCTCGACAGGGTTGTCGCCCTCGGCGGCGGGCACGGACTGGGACGGGTAATGTCTTCCCTCTCCTCGCTCGGCTCCCGTTTAACCGGCATCGTGACCACCACTGATAATGGCGGCTCGACCGGACGCATTCGCCGCTCCGAAGGCGGCATCGCCTGGGGCGACATGCGTAACTGCCTCAACCAGTTGATCACCGAGCAGAGCGTCGCCTCAGCGATGTTCGAATACCGCTTTAGCGGTAACGGCGAGCTGGCCGGACATAATCTCGGCAACCTGATGCTCAAAGCGCTGGATCACCTCAGCGTCCGGCCGCTGGAAGCGATCAATCTGATCCGCAATCTGCTGAAGGTGGACGCCTTTCTGATCCCCATGTCAGAGCAGCCGCTGGATCTGATGGCGCTCGACAGCGAAGGCCACGCGGTATACGGCGAAGTGAATATCGATCAACTGACGCAGCCGGTGCAGGAGCTGATGCTGTTCCCCAGCGCCCAGGCGACCCGCGAGGCGGTGCAGGCAATTGCCGAAGCGGATCTGATTTTGATTGGGCCAGGAAGTTTTTACACCAGCCTGCTGCCGCTGCTGCTGCTCGATAATCTGGCGCAGGCGCTGCGCCGTACCCCGGCGCCGGTGGTCTATATCGGTAATCTCGGCAAAGAACTCAGCGTCGCCGCCGCCAGCCTCAGCCTGAACGATAAGCTGGCGCTGATGGAGCAGTATGTCGGTAAACGCATTATTGACGCGGTAGTGGTTGGCCCGACGGTGGATGTCTCATCGGTGACCGACCGCATCGTGATCCAGGATGTGCTGGAAGCGAGCGATGTGCCCTATCGCCACGATCGCCGCCTGCTGCGCGCGGCGCTGGAACGTGCGGTACAAAGCCTCGGCTGATCCTGTTCCCCTCGTTTGTTACGAGGGGAAACACTTTAATCAGTCGTTTCTTAAGTTCTTAAGGTTGCCTTAACCCTTCTCTGTGAACATGCCTGGTATATTCCCACAGGACGTTCACTATGCGCCGTATACCCCTTCGCCGACCTGAAATGAGTCGCCTGACTTTTCTGTTGTTGTTTTCCGTCTATATATCCGTCTTCCTGAACCTGATTTTTTACCGTCAGGCCTGGGGGCTGTTACCCGTTAACTCGGCTTACAATCTGGCGGTTTTTCTGTCGATGCCGCTGGTGGCGTTCAGCGTCATTAATATTGTCTCGACGCTGGCCTCTTTTGTCTGGCTGGATCGGCTGGTGCTGGCGGTCTTTATTTTACTCAGCGCCGCCACACAGTATTTTATCTGGACCTACGGCATTATTATTGACCGCTCGATGATCGCCAATATGCTGGATACCACCCCGGCAGAATCCTTTGCGCTGATGACGCCGCAGTTAATTCTGACCATTGGCCTGTCCGGTATTGCGATGGCGATCCTCGCGTTTGTGGTGAAATTTAAAAAAAGCCCCTCGCGCGTGCGCAGCGTAGTGAGCCGAGGTCTGAGTATTCTGGCTTCGGTGGCCTTGATACTGCTGATCGCCGTCTGCTTTTATAAAGATTACGCTTCGCTGTTTCGCAATAATAAAGAACTGGTGAAATCCCTCGGCCCCTCTAACAGCATCAGCGCGATGCTGTCATATGACGTGCATCACCGCATGGATAATCTGCCGCTGGTCAGGCTGGGCGAAGACGCAAAACCCATCCCGGCAATGCATACGCCGCCTGACAAGCACCTGACCATCCTCGTGGTTGGCGAAACTTCCCGGGCGGATAACTTCGCGCTGTCAGGCTATCCGCGAGATACCAATCCACTGCTGTCGAAAGACAATGTGGTCTATTTCCCTGAAACCACCTCCTGCGGAACGGCCACGGCAATTTCGGTACCCTGTATGTTTTCCGGTATGCCGCGCAAAAATTACAACGAGCAGCTCGCGCATCATCGTGAAGGCTTGCTGGATATTGTGCAGCGCGCGGGGATATCAGTGCAGTGGAATGAAAATGACGGCGGCTGTAAAGGTGCCTGTGACCGCGTGCCGCATCAGGATATGACGAAACTGAATCTGGCCGATTATTGCATCAAAGGCGAATGCCAGGACGAAATTCTGTTCCATGATCTACAAAAATATATCGACAGCCTTCCCAATGATGGGCTGATCGTATTACACACCATCGGCAGTCACGGCCCGACCTACTATAACCGCTATCCGCCGCAGTTCCGGAAATTTACCCCCACCTGCGATACCAATGAAATCCAGTCCTGTTCCCGCGAACAGCTGGTTAACACTTATGATAATACGGTGCTGTACGTGGATTATATTGTCGATAAGGCGATTAAATTATTGCAGGCGCAGCCGGGTAATGTCACCACCAGCCTGGTGTATCTCTCCGATCACGGCGAATCCTTAGGTGAAAATGGCGTTTATTTGCACGGCCTGCCTTATTCCATCGCACCGGATTCACAAAAACATATTCCGATGCTGATCTGGCTTTCCGATCGGTATCAGCAACGTCATGCCGTTAATTACGCTTGCCTGAAAAAACGCGCCAGCACGGAAGCGTTTTCCCAGGATAATCTGTTCTCTACGATGTTAGGGTTAGTGGGTGTACAAACCAGCGAGTATCATGCGGCAGATGATATTCTCGCGCCGTGCAGGGGTTAATACTGATGAAAATCTTAGTGGTTGAAGACGATACGCTGCTGTTGCAGGGGCTACTGCTGGCGATGCAGTCGGAAGGGTATGCCTGCGATGGCGTCGCCACGGCGCGGGAGGCCTCGCAGTGCCTGGCGGTCGGGCATTACAGCCTGATCGTGCTGGATCTGGGGTTGCCCGATGAAGACGGCGTGCATTTTTTACAGCGTCTTCGCCGAGAGAAGTGCGATCTGCCGGTGCTGATCCTCACCGCCCGCGATACCGTTGAGGATCGCGTGTCGGGGCTGGATGCCGGCGCCGACGACTATCTGATGAAGCCCTTTGCGCTGGAAGAGCTGAATGCCCGTATCCGTGCCCTGCTGCGCCGTAAGCATAATCAGGGTGACAGTGAGCTGACGGTGGGCGATTTGCAGCTCAATGTGAATAACCGCCAGGTGAAGCTGGCGGGGCAGTCGCTGGAGCTGACGCCAAAAGAGTACGCCCTGCTCTCGCGCCTGATGTTAAAAGCAGGCAATGCGGTGCACCGGGAAATCTTATACAACGATATTTACAGCTGGGATAACGAACCGGCGACCAACACGCTGGAAGTGCATATTCATAACCTGCGCGACAAAGTGGGGAAAGATCGCATCCGCACGGTGCGGGGCTTCGGCTATTTGCTGGTGAAAACGCCGGGAGAGCAGTAAAGCATGAGTTTTCGACACTGGACGCTGCGGCGTCGTTTGCTGCTGACCATCGGCACGATCCTGGTGGTCTGTCAGCTGGTGAGCGTGTTCTGGCTGTGGCATGAAAGCAAAGAGCAGATCCAGCTGATTGTGCAAAGCGAGATCTACAAAGCCAATAATCACAGCAACATTAAACATGAAGTGCACGAAGCCGTCGCCAGCCTGCTGATCCCAAGCCTGGTCATCATCGGCCTTGCGCTGGTGCTGTGCTTACAGGCGATAAAACGCATCACCCGGCCGCTAAAAGATTTGCAGCACGAACTGGAGATCCGCACGCCGGATAACCTGCAACCCATCGCACTGGAAAAAACCGTGCCGGAAGTCGAAGCGGTCACCACGGCGATCAACCAGCTGGTGGGCCGCCTGAACGTCACCCTGGATCGGGAGCGTTTGTTTACCGCTGACGTGGCCCATGAACTGCGTACCCCCTTAGCCGGATTACGTCTGCATCTGGAATTGTTGTCGAAAAGCCATGCGATTGACGTCAGCCATCTGATCCTGCGCATCGAGCAGATGACGGAAAACGTCTCGCAGTTGCTACAACTGGCGCGGGTGGCACAGTCTTTTTCGGCGGGAAGTTATCAGCAGGTTATGCTGATCCGCGATGTGATCCAGCCCTTGCAGGGGGAACTGCTCACCATGCTCAGTACACGCCAGCAAACGCTGGTATGGCCGGAAAACGCCGGGGATGTTGCAGTCAGTGGCGATGCGCCGCAACTGCGTGTGCTGCTGAGAAATCTGGTGGAAAACGCCCATCGCTACAGCCCGGAACAGGCCGTGATTACCATTCACGTCAGCAATGAAGACGCCCCGGTACTGGCGGTGGAAGATGAAGGTCCTGGCATTGACGAAGCGTCCAGCCATGAGCTGAGCAAAGCCTTTGTGCGTATGGACAGCCGTTACGGCGGCATGGGACTGGGATTGAGTATCGTCAGCCGCATCGCACAGTTACACGACGGGGAGTTGTTTTTGCATAACCGCAACCCCGGACCGGGGCTGCGTGCATGGGTACGGTTTCCGGACAGCAGCGCCGAGGGCGCAGCGATTAAACGGTAAACCAGGTATGCAGGAAGCTGGCCACGATCATCATCGTGGTCACCAGCGCGAGTAATTGTACGGAAGTTAGTTTTTGCATGGCACTGTCCTCATTAACGTCAGGACAGTGTCGCCGTGCAAGATTAAGGTTAGATTAAGCCGCATAAAAAAATGCGCTACGATGTGATGATCTTCTCATTTCCCGGTTCATAACGTGTTCCGAATCCGGACCAGCGCGCCAGCACCGCATACAGCACCGCCATCACAAAGCAACTCAGGTTAAACAGCACCCAGGGCGCATACTCCAGCGTCGCTACGCCGAGGGTTTTCGCCATAAACATCCCCGAGATGGTCCACGGAAACAGCCCTTCCAGCAGCGTCGCACCGGACTCCATGGCGCGGGACATGTTCACCATATGCAGCTTTTTGGTTTTAAAGCAGGGATCGTACATATTTTTGACGAGGAAAAAGCTGATCACCGCATTGCCGGTGCAGGCCACCAGCAGCGAACTGGTCAGCATGGTTGCCAGCACGGTGCTGGTCACCGAGGTGAGCTTTTTCACCAGCCGCTGCAAAATAACGTTAAGCCCGCCGGACACGTCCAGCGCCGAGGCAAACAGAAAAGCGCACAGCATCACCACAATCGGGCTGACCATCGAGTACATCCCACCCCGGTTAAGCAGCGTAGTGATGTTTTTGCTGGTCGCCTCGTTCATCACCACCGTGGTGAAACCCGGGATCATGCTGGTGTTAAAGCCGTTGATGGCCGCCTTCACCAGATCCGCCAGCGCAAAGGGCAGTACCACTGCGGCCAACCCCAGAGCCATAAAGGACGAGGCGACCAGCACAATGACGGTATCCCATTTGCGCATGGCACCGATAAACACCAGCAGCGCCGGGACCATCAGTAGCGGGTTGAGCCAGAACAGCTGCTCAAGGGCATTTTTCATGATCGGAATGGTGTCCAGCTGTAGTGCCTGGGCCGCCTGCAAATCCCAGCCGGCGATCCAGAAGCCGAGACAGGCGAACAGAAACGCCGGTACCGAGGTGTACATCATGTGGCGAATGCTCTGGTACAGCTCCGCCCCGGCCGCCAGCGCCGCCATGTTCGTGGTGTCAGACAGCGGCGAGAGCTTATCGCCAAAGTAAGCCCCGGAGATCACCGCCCCGGCAGCTATCGGCAGCGAAACGTTCATCGCTGCCGCCACCGCGACCAGCGCCACACCAATAGTGCCCGCCGATCCCCACGACGTACCGGTAAAGGTCGAAATGCACACCGTCACCAGAAATGCCGTCAGATAAAGATAGGCCGGATTGATAATCTCCAGCCCGTAATACACCATCAGCGGGATAGTACCGCTGACCATCCAGCAGCCAATTAACATGCCAATGGTGAGCAGGATCAGCATCGCCGGCACGGCATCTTTTATTTTGCCGATAAACGTCTGCATCATGGATTGCCAGCCTGCCCCGTAAAAGCGGGCAAAAAAGCCGGTCACCAGTGTGATGACAATAAGAATAAATTCGACCGGATAATTTAGCAGTCCGATCCCGACAAAAAACACCATGAAAACCACCGCTAATAACAGCATTGCGGCGGCAAAGCCCGGTTCCCTGTTAGCGTTCATACTCTTTCCTGTATATTTAGCCGTGTCTGACGGCATTAAAAGCACGATCTAAATCCGCGATCAATAATTGAGGATTTTCCTGGCCGACAGAGAGGCGAATTAATCCTGCCGCCATGCCGTCGCGGGCAATATCCGCTTCGTTATAACCGCGATTAGGGGAAATAATCAGGCTCTCGTAACCGCCCCAACTACAGCCAGGCTTAAAGATTTTGCAGCTATCAATAAAGGTTTTTACTTTCAGAAAACTGCCGTTGCGTAATTCAAAGCTGAATAAGCCGGAGACGCCGTACATTTGCGCCGCGATTAATTCCCGGCTGCGGGCATCTGCCACCGCCGGGTGACAGAGTTTTTCCACCGCCTCGCACTGTTGCAGCCAGGCCAGTACCACAAGAGTGTTTTCCTGATGCTGCTTCATGCGCAGGGGCAATGTGCGCAGGCCACGGATCACCAGCCAGGCGCTGTCCGGTGCCAGTACCGCGCCAAGCAGTTGATGGGAAAAGTCGCGGATCGCGTCGATATGCTCCCGACGGCCCACCACCGCCCCGGCGGTTAAGTCACTGTGGCCACCGAGATACTTAGTGCAGGAGTGCAGCGTCAGATCGAAGCCGAGCGTCAGCGGCTTCTGAAACAGCGGCGTGGCCCAGGTATTGTCGATAACGGTGATGATGCCATGCGTTTTAGCCAGCCGGGCAATAGCGCGCAGATCCACCACCCGCATGGTCATGGTGCCGGGAGACTCGGTATAGATCATTCGCGTGTTGGGCCGAATTTTTGCCGCGATGTCCACAGGCTCGCCGCTCAGCACCACGTCAAACGTAATGTTAAATCGCGCCTGCATCTGCCTGACCAGCGCCTGCGTCGGGCCATAGACGTTATTCGCAAGAATAATGTGATCCCCGCTACGCAACAGCGCAAACAAGGTGGCGGCAATCGCTCCCATACCCGAGGCAAAGGCTTTACAGGCTTCACCCCGCTCAAGGGCAGCGAGTTTATTTTCCAGCAGTTCCGTGGTGGGATTCAGCCCGCGGGAATAAATATACCGCTCCGCTTCGTGCTGCATATCATCGCAATAATGCTGATAATCCTGCTGCACGAATAAACTGGTTTTTACCAGCGGCGGGCTGACCGCGCCAAAATTTTTATGATGCTCTTCATTAATACCTGAACAGGTAAGAACATCATCCATGGCATATTCATTCTCTTTTAACAGACAGTTTACCGATTCCATTCTTTTTTCCTGGTTTTTTTACGGGAGGGATAATAAAAACCAGCTTAATTAAAAAACACAGAAAAGAATCGGTTTATTTTGCCATCAGTTAGTGGAGGAAGGCATTAATACAAAGATTGGCGTTACAGAGATCACAGCCATTAAAAATAACGCGTGGGGTTAATTAATGTGATTAATAAGAGCGGTAAATAATATCACGTAGCGCTATTATTCTGCCCAGTCCTCGAGGATCAATCCCGGGACCCGCGCAAATTCACGGGTATTATTAGTTACCAGAATGACATTAGCGGCGATAGCATGCCCGGCGATGGCGGCATCGTTAGCGCCAATCGGCGTACCCGCCGCTGCCAGCGCAGCCTTAATCCTGGCGGTGGCATCAACGGCAGCACGATCCCAGGGCATAATGGCATCCAGACGGGTGCAGAATGCCTGCACCAGTTGCCCGTGCCGTGGAGAAGCTTTTTTGCCAATGGCGCCAAACTGCATTTCTGCGTAGGTAATCGCGGACACTACGATACGCTTACGGCGCATCACGGCCTGCTCAAGACGTTTTAATACCGACTCTGGCTGCTCACGCATGATAAACGAGCAAATATTGGTATCCAGCATGTAGGTCTTACTCATAGCTTAAAACGTCCCTCGTCGCTGACGATTTCTTCACGCTCCTGCATGAAATCCTTGTCGGCCTTTTCTTCCTGCACAAAGGAACCCCATGAGGGTTTGACCGGTCGCAGAATGATGGTGTCGCCTTCCCTGATGATTTCCAGCTCGTTCACGCCGTCAAAATCCAGATCGCGGGGCAAACGAATTGCACGGTTATTACCGTTCTTAAATATCGATACTGTTCGCATGTTTCTCCTCCTCATTGAACAGGGACAAGCTCTGCTGAGGAGTATATGCCTTGCATATGCTAACGCGCAATATACAAACCGCGCTATACCCTAACGGCATAGCGCGGCAGGCATCAGGACGCCGCGATAAACAACTCGCGCAACTGATGGAGCTGGTCGCGTACGGCAGCGGCTTCTTCGAACTCGAGGTTTTGCGCGTGCTGCATCATCTGCGCTTCCAGTTCGTGGATTTTCTGCTGCATCGCTTTCGGCGTCAGCAGACGCTCCAGGCTCTCTTCCACCACCGGTGAACGGGATTTACCGCGGCCTTTGGCTTTCGTCTTGGCGATGTTTTCGCCCAGCGCCAGAATATCGACCACTTTCTTGTTCAGCCCCTGCGGCGTAATGCCGTGCTCGATGTTGTACTGATGCTGTTTCTCGCGGCGGCGTTCGGTTTCGCTGATGGCTTTCGCCATCGACGCGGTGATGCGATCGCCGTAAAGAATGGCTTTACCGTTAACGTTACGTGCCGCACGGCCAATGGTCTGGATCAGCGAGCGTTCTGAACGCAGGAAGCCTTCTTTGTCTGCATCAAGGATCGCCACCAGCGATACCTCCGGCATATCAAGCCCCTCACGCAACAGGTTGATCCCGACTAGCACGTCAAACTCGCCAAGACGCAGGTCGCGGATGATCTCCATACGCTCAACGGTATCGATGTCTGAGTGCAGATAGCGCACCTTCTCGCCGTGTTCTTCGAGATACTCGGTTAAATCCTCAGCCATCCGCTTGGTGAGCGTAGTGACCAGTACACGCTCGTTGATGGCGACACGCTTACGGATCTCAGAGAGCAGATCGTCCACCTGGGTGCCCACCGGGCGTACTTCGATAATCGGATCCAGCAGACCGGTCGGACGCACCACCTGATCGACAATATCGTCGCCGGATTTTTCCAGCTCGTAAGGACCCGGCGTTGCGGACACGTAAATGGTCTGCGGTGCCAGCGCTTCGAACTCTTCAAACTTCATCGGACGGTTATCCAGCGCCGATGGCAGACGGAAGCCATATTCCACCAGCGTTTCTTTACGCGCGCGGTCGCCACGGTACATGCCGCCAATTTGCGGAATGGTCACGTGGGATTCGTCCACCACCAGCAGGCCATCGGCAGGCAGGTAGTCGAACAGCGTCGGCGGCGCTTCCCCCGGCCCGCGCCCGGAGAGGTAGCGGGAATAGTTTTCCACCCCGGAGCAATAACCCAGCTCGTTCATCATTTCGAGGTCAAACTGCGTACGTTGCGTCAGGCGCTGCTCTTCCAGCAGTTTGTTATTCGCCAGCAGCGTTTTGCGGCGGTCGGCGAGGTCGACTTTGATCTCTTCCATGGCCTGTACGATACGCTCACGCGGCGTCACGTAGTGCGTTTTCGGGTAAACGGTAAAACGCTGGATGGAAGATTCTACATGCCCGGTCAGCGGATCAAACAGCGACAGGCGCTCGACTTCTTCGTCGAACAGCTCGACGCGCAGCGCCATATCGTCAGATTCCGCCGGGAAAATATCGATGACTTCGCCGCGTACGCGGAAGGTGCCGCGCTGGAACGCCTGATCGTTACGCGTGTACTGCAACTCCGCCAGGCGGCGCACGATAGCGCGCTGATCGATGATCATGCCGGTGGTCAGATGCAGCATCATTTTCAGGTACAGATCCGGATCGCCCAGACCGTAGATCGCCGAGACGGAGGCCACCACGATAACATCGCGGCGCTCCAGCAGCGCTTTGGTCGCGGACAGACGCATCTGTTCGATATGCTCGTTCACCGACGAATCTTTTTCGATAAAGGTGTCAGAGCTGGGCACATAGGCTTCCGGCTGGTAGTAGTCGTAGTACGACACGAAATACTCTACCGCGTTATCCGGGAAGAACTCTTTCATCTCGCCGTACAGCTGGGCCGCCAGGGTTTTGTTGGGGGCCAGCACCATAGTCGGACGCTGGAGGTCGGCAATCACGTTAGCGATGGTGAACGTTTTCCCTGAACCGGTTACCCCCAGCAAGGTTTGGTGTGCCAGTCCGTCTTCCAGCCCTTCTTTCAGGCGGCGGATGGCCTCTGGCTGATCGCCAGAAGGTTTAAACACAGAATTCAGTTTGAACGGTTTACTCATGAACGGCTACCTGATGGAGGAATGAGCGGGCAGGTGATTAATTTTACTCGCGACGGCGATTTTTGCCAATAAAAAATACTGGATGAAAAAACAGTAACGCGCCAGGTTGTGACGACATGAACGCCATTTTCGGTGCCAGACGGGTGGCACATTATCCTGCCTGCGGGATAAAACGCTGCGCGATACAGGTTATCCCCAAAAAGATTTCTGATTTAACATTTGTCAAGAGATGTCATGAAAGTTTTGTGGCAGTCAATGACACTTTTCTTACAGGCATTGCTTTTATACAAGTTATTGATATTAAATAAATATACTGAAAAGCCGCCTTTCGCACCAATTCATGTCCAGGCCGCATGAACTCTCGCTTCTCACGTGTTTTCTAACTCTAATGCACATGGTTATCCACAGGAATAGTGGATAACTCCCGCCAGGCCGTATCCCCTGCCGCTCAGCAAATTCCCGGTTTTGACCCAGGCGGCAATGACAAAAAATTTTTATCACTAAATTTTGCGTGGAAGAAAGGCAGCCGACGGGTAAAAGCCGAACGATCCTGCTTAAAAAGCGTTCCGTTGATGCACCCTTTTCGCCTTGTGCGCACTGCCAGCGTGCAGGATTTTCTGCGGGATCGGCTGCCCGTCACGATTTGTCCCGGGTTTGTTCATCCTGCTCTGAAAAATACGACTTTCGTTGGAGGTGGCAAGTCTTTTGCAACATATCGTTTACAGCGCTGTTACCGACAGCCATTGAACAGGAGATGCCCGATGTTACGTCTACGCGCGGTAAATCAGTATTACGGCGATCAGCACACGTTATGGAACGTCGATTTAGATTTGGTGCCCGGCACCTGTACCACGGTGATGGGCTTGCAGGGGATGGGCAAGACCACGCTGGTGAACTGCATTACCGGCAATCTGCCGGTGGAGAGCGGCAGCATCGTCTGGCAGGAAGCGAGCGCCCCGCCGCTGGATCTGTTACAGGTTACGGCGGCGCATCGTACGGCAATGGGAATTGGCTATGTGCCGCAGGACCGACGGATCTTCTCCCAGTTGACGGTAGAAGAAAATCTGCATATTGCGATGCTCGCGGCGGGCGAACCGGGCTGTGCGGTTACGCCAGCGATCTACGATCTGTTTCCGGAACTGTACGCGCTGCGCCAGATCAAGGGCGCGGGCCTGTCCGAGGATAACCAGTATCAGCTGGCGCTGGCCCGTGCGCTGGTCACGCAGCCGCGCCTGCTGATCCTTGATGAACCGACGCGGGGATCGGGTCAGGCGTTCATCCATAAGCTCGGTAATTTACTGGTGCGGCTGAATCAGGATCTCGGTATGACCATCCTGCTGGCGGAGCAGCATCTGTCGTTTATCCGCCGCGTGGCCGACCGGTTCTGCCTGCTGCACCGGGGACGTAATGTGGCGCAGGGGCATGTGCATCAGCTCGATGACCAGCTTATTTCCCACTGGATGACACAGGACTCAGTCCGCTGAGATCAAGATAATGACCGTTTTGCCGTTCCAGCGGCGCGTCTGCCAGCCAGGGGATCTCCCCCAGCAAAGGCGCAGGCAGTACGCGTCGCAGTGTCGCCAGGTATTCCGCATGACGTTTTCCCGGCGGCTGCACGTCGTTGGCAATCCAGCCTGCCAGCCGTAACCCCGCCTGACGCACCGCCAGCGCAGTAAGCTGCGCGTGATTAATGCAGCCGAGTTTAACTCCGACCACCAGGATCACCGGCAGCGCTTCCTGTATGACCCAGTCCGCGTAGCTGTCACGTTCTGACAGCGGCGTGAACCAGCCTCCTGCCCCTTCCACCAGTATCCAGTCCGCCTGATTTTCCAGCGCGCGCAACCCCGCCGACATCACGCCAAAATCGATGGGGATCCCCTGATCCGCGCTGACGATATGCGGTGAGGTCGGCTCGGCAAAGACGTAGGGATTGACCACTTCATAGTCCAGCGCCAGGCTGGCATGGCGTTGCAGGGCCAGCGCATCGCTGTTACGCAGCCCGTCCGGCGTCATCTCGCTGCCGGAGGCCACCGGTTTGTAGCCAGCGGTACGTTTCCCTCGTGCCCCTGCCGCCTGTAACAGCGCGCAACTGGCGACGGTTTTTCCTACTTCGGTATCGGTCCCGGTGACAAAATAGCGTTCAGTCACGTTCAATAACTCCCCAGAAAAGTGAATACGTCAGCGGATAGCGCCCGGCGCGTTGTGGCCAGGCAAGCTGCAGCCGTTGCAGCTGTCCGCGGGTCAGCGCCTGCGCCTGACGCCCGGCATGCAGATGCGTGGCACCGATGCCCTTCAGCGAACGCATGGCGCTGAGCGCATCATCAAACTCCAGCGTAATCCGGGCGATCCCGCTGCGACCGCGCCAGTGACTCACCGTGTCAGTCAGCGTTTGCTGCGGTATAAAACGATTGGCGTGCGGGTGATGATCCACTGCCTGCCAGGCCTGGTTCAGCTCGGGTAAAGAGCCTGCCGCCAGCGTCGTAAAAGCCACCGCACCGCCGGGACGCACCACGCGATACAGCTCGCTTAACGCCTGATGCAGATCGTCGCACCACTGTACCGCCAGATTGCTCCACGCCAGATCGAACTGCGCAGGGGCAAAGGGCATCGCTTCAATATCTGCCAGCACGTAGTGATGCGCGGCCTGCTGGCGGCGGGCTTCATCAAGCATGGGCGCGGACAAATCCAGAGCGGTGACGTGCGCGCCCTGCTCACGCCAGTAGCGGCTGAGCGCCCCCGGCCCGCAACCGGCATCGAGTACCCGCTCAACGGCGCGTTCACCGGTCATGGCCAGCAACAGTTCGGCGCTTTGCGTCTGCAATTGCGCATGACGGGCATAGCCCTGGGCGGCGCGGCCAAAGGCGGCGGCGACCGCAGGTTTATTCACCGGCGTCATGCAGCGCCTCCAGCAGTCGGTCGATGTCCTGTGGTTCGTGATCTGCCGTCAGGGTCAGCCGCAGACGCGCGGTACCCGGTGGAACGGTAGGCGGTCGGATTGCCGTCACCCAGCAACCCGCCTGCCGCAGACGCGCAGCCAGATCCAGCGCCCGGGCGTTATCGCCGACAATCAGCGGCTGAATAGCGCTCTGTGATGCGGTCATTCTGACGTTAAGCGCCTGCGCGCCATGGCGGAAATGGTCGATCAGCGCGCTGAGTTTTTCCCGCCGGGCTGCGCCGTCGTCCTGACGGATCACCGCCAGCGACGCGCTGATGGCCATGGCCTGCGCAGGCGGCATGGCGGTGCTGTAAATCAGATGGCGGGCGAACTGCACCAGATAGTCAGCCAGCGCTTCGCTGCACAGCACCGCCGCGCCGCTGACGCCAAAACCTTTGCCGAAAGTGACGATCAGCAGTTCCGGGCGGATGCCTGCGGCGTGACAGCTGCCGCGGCCTTCCGGCCCGATCACGCCGGTGCCGTGGGCGTCATCCACCAGCAGCCAGGCGGATGCGCCTTGCGCGGCGGCGGCAATCTCCGCCAGCGGTGCGCTATCGCCGTCCATGCTGAATACCCCTTCGGTGATCACCAGTTGTTGCCCGGCGCAGGCTTTCGCCAGCAAGCCGGTCAGTTGCTGGACGTTATTGTGGGTATAGCGCCGCAGTTGCGCGGGGCTTAACGCCGCCGCTTCCAGTAACGAGGCGTGGCTGAGCTTGTCGGCGATCAGGCGGTCATCGTCACCTGCCAGCGCGGCGATCACCGCCTGATTGGCGGCAAAACCGGAGATAAACAGTAGCGCACGCGGGTAGCCGAGCCAGTCCGCCAGCTCGGCTTCCAGCGCCTGATGCGCCCCGGTGAAGCCGCTGACGTGCCCGGAGCCGCCGCTGCCGACGCCGTAGCGTTCGGCACCCTGCTGCCAGGCGCGGATCACCCGCGGATGCTGACTGAGGCCGAGGTAATCATTGGAGGAAAAGTTACAAAAGCGCTCGCCGTCGTGCGTCAGCCAGCGCCCGGCCCCCTGCTCCATTACGCGCCGGGTGCGCAGCGCCTGCGCCGCGCGACGTTTGTCGAGCGCCGTATCGATGCGCGTCTGCCAGCTCATACCGCCGCCGCGTTGTAGTACAGGTCGGTGTCGGCGTTACGCAGTTGCTGTTCAAGCTGATACTGCTGCTCGTTATCGCCGTTCATCACGTCGGTCTGCTGCGGATTGAGGCCCAGTTTGCGGAACAACTGTACGTCTTTATCCTCTTCCGGGTTCGGCGTGGTCAGTAGTTTGCAGCCATAGAAAATCGAGTTCGCCCCGGCCATAAAGCACATCGCCTGGGTTTGCTCATTCATCTGCTCGCGTCCCGCAGAGAGGCGCACATAAGAGGTTGGCATCATGATGCGCGCCACGGCGATGGTGCGGATAAAATCAAAGGCATCCACGTCGTCGTTATCGGCCAGCGGCGTCCCTTTCACTTTCACCAGCATGTTGATCGGCACACTTTCCGGCGGCGTCGGCAGGTTCGCCAGTTGCAGCAGCAGACCGGCGCGATCGGTGACGGTTTCACCTAAGCCCACGATACCGCCGGAGCAGACTTTGATCCCCGCGTCGCGCACTTTTTCCAGCGTGTCGAGACGTTCCTGATAGGTGCGGGTGGTGATGATGTTGCCGTAAAATTCCGGCGAGGTGTCGAGGTTGTGGTTGTAATAATCCAGCCCGGCGGCGGCGAGACGCTGCGCCTGGCTGTCTTCGAGGGTGCCAAGCGTCATGCAGGTTTCAAGCCCCATCGCCTTCACGCCCTGCACCATCTGCTCCAGATAAGGCATATCGCGTTCGTGCGGATTTTTCCACGCCGCACCCATGCAAAAGCGCGTGGAACCGGCGTCTTTGGCTTTGCGCGCTGACTCCAGCACCTGCTCCACCTCCATCAGGCGCTCGGTGGCCAGCCCGGTTTTATAGCGTGAGCTTTGCGGGCAATATTTGCAGTCTTCCGGACAGGCACCGGTTTTGATCGACAGCAGCGTGCTGACCTGTACCTGACGCGGATCGAAATGCTGACGGTGTACGGTTTGCGCCTCGAACAGCAGATCGAGCAGCGGTTTATTAAACAGTTCGGTGACTTGCGACAAAGTCCAGCGGTGAGCCATGGGGCATCTCCAACGGTGTGTTACGTTTTGATTTGGTGTAGACTCGTAAACCTAAATGTTTTTAATTTGGTTTACAAGTCGATTATGACACCGAACGATCTCGCCTTCGATAAGCGCCATATCTGGCATCCTTACACCTCTATGACCACCCCGTTGCCGGTCTATCCGGTGCAGTCTGCCCACGGCTGTGAACTGCATCTGACGACAGGCGAGCGGCTGGTGGACGGCATGTCGTCCTGGTGGGCGGCGATCCACGGCTATAACCATCCGCAGCTCAATGCGGCAATGAAAGCGCAGATTGATGAGATGTCCCATGTCATGTTCGGCGGCATTACGCATCAGCCAGCGGTGGATCTGTGCCGCAGGCTGGTGGCGATGACGCCGGCGCCGCTGGAGTGCGTGTTTCTCGCGGATTCCGGCTCGGTGGCGGTAGAAGTGGCCATGAAAATGGCGTTGCAGTACTGGCAGGCGAAAGGCCAGCCGCGCCAGCGTTTTCTCACCTTCCGCAATGGCTATCACGGCGATACCTTTGGCGCGATGTCGGTGTGCGATCCGGATAACTCCATGCACAGCCTGTGGCAGGGTTATCTGCCGGATAATCTCTTTGCTGCCTCGCCGCAAAGCCGTTTTGACGGCGAATGGGATGAACGGGATATCGTGCCCTTTGCCCGGCTGATGGCGGCGCACCGCCAGGAGATCGCCGCCGTGATCCTCGAACCTGTCGTGCAGGGCGCGGGCGGAATGCGGCTCTATCACCCGGAATGGCTGAGACGCATCCGCAAGATGTGCGATCGTGAAGGCATCCTGCTGATCGCCGATGAGATCGCCACCGGTTTCGGACGCACCGGCAAGCTGTTCGCCTGCGAACACGCTGGCATTGCGCCGGATATTCTCTGTCTCGGCAAGGCGCTGACCGGCGGCACCATGACGCTTTCCGCCACCCTGACCACCCGCGATGTCGCCGATACCATCAGCAACGGCGAAGCGGGCTGCTTTATGCATGGCCCGACCTTTATGGGCAATCCGCTGGCCTGCGCGGTGGCTAATGCCAGTTTGCAACTGCTGGAAAGCGGCGACTGGCGCGATCAGGTGGCGGCCATTGAAGCACAGTTAAGCCGTGAACTGGCGGCGATCCGTGATGAAGAAACGGTGGCGGACGTGCGGGTGCTGGGGGCGATTGGCGTTGTCGAAACCCGCCAGCCGGTAAACATGGCGGCGCTGCAACGCTTCTTTGTGTCGCGCGGGGTATGGGTGCGGCCATTCGGTCGGCTGATCTATTTAATGCCGCCCTACATCATCACCTCGCAGCAGCTCTCCAGGCTGACGCAGGCGGTGTGCGATGCGGTACGGGAGCCGCAACATTTCCTGCCCTAATGCGTTGCGCGCAAAATTGCGTAAATATTTCGGGATATTGCAGCCGATTTACACAATCGGCTTCCCGTTTCGCTCAACTTAGTATAAAAAAGCAGGCTTCTAAGGAATTCATTTTAACCTGATAGCCTGGAGCATCCCTTGAACACATTTTCGGTTTCCCGTCTGACGCTGGCACTGGCTTTTGGCGTGACACTGACTGCATGCAGCTCAACGCCACCGGACCAACGTCCTTCCACGCAAGCCGCGCCGGGGACTGCCGCCCGTCCGGTCTTGTCCGCGAATGAAGCACAGAATTTTGTCCCGGCGCGCTATTTCGCGTCGATGGATCCAAATGCGGCCCCCTGGACCCCGTCTGATATTCGTCTGCCACAGCAGGCTAACTTTGTTGTCGGCCCGGCGGGCACGGCTGGTGTGACGCACACCACCATCCAGGCCGCGGTGGATGCGGCTATCAATAAACACACCAGCGAACGCCAGTACATTGCTATTCTGCCGGGCGAGTATGAAGGCACCGTGTATATTCCGGCCGCACCTGGCAGCCTGACCCTGTACGGTACCGGCGAAAAACCGCTGGACGTGAAAATTGGCCTCGCCGTGGATTCCGAAATGGACACCACCACCTGGCGTCGCCTGGTCAATCCGGCCGGGAAATATATGCCGGGCAAACCGGCGTGGTATATGTTTGATGCCTGCCAGAGCAAGCGTAACGCCACCGTGGGCGTGATGTGCTCCGCCGTCGTCTGGTCACAGAATAATGGCCTGCAACTGCAAAACCTGACCATCCAGAACAGCCTGGGTGACAGCGTGGATGCGGGTAATCACCAGGCGGTGGCCCTGCGCAGTGATGGCGATAAAGTGCAGATCAATAAGGTGAACATTCTGGGTCGCCAGAACACGTTCTTCGTGACCAACAGCAGCGTCGATAACACCCTGCGCACCGATCGTCAGACCCGTACGCTGGTAAAAGACAGCTATGTGGAAGGGGATGTGGATTTGGTCGCGGGTCGCGGCGCGGTGGTCTTTGACAACACCGATTTCCGCATCGTGAATTCCCGTACCCAGCAGGAAGGCTATGTTTTCGCCCCGGCTACCCAGGCGAACATCTTCTACGGTTTCCTGGCGGTGAACAGCCGCTTCAGCGCCGCCGGTGACGGCGTGGCACAGCTGGGCCGCTCGCTGGATATTGATTCCGCGACCAACGGGCAGGTCGTGATCCGCGACAGCGTGATCAACGAAGGCTTTAACGTGGCGAAACCCTGGGCCGCGGCCGCAGGAACGCAGCGCGCCTTTGCGGGTAACACCGGCAGCGTGGATGATAAAGGCAATGTGACGCGCGATCTCAACGACGCGCAGTTCAACCGCATGTGGGAATTCAACAACCGCGGCGTGGGCAGTCAGATTGTCGCCGAGCCAAAACAGTAATATTCCCCTCACCCCGGCCCTCTCCCGTGGGGAGAGGGTGGATCCGGTGATTTCCCCTCTCCCCTGGGAGAGGGTTAGGGTGAGGGTAAACCTTAGTACGCGTTAACCACCACCCACATCGGGCCCTGGCCGACCGCATAACGGCCTTTCTCTTCCAGCAAACCCTGCGCGCCGCTGATTTCATACAGCGCGATATGGTGCGACTTCTGCCCGGCCGCAATCAGATACTTACCGCTGTGATCGACATTAAAGCCGCGCGGCTGAGTTTCCGTCGGCTGATAGCCTTCGATTGCCAGCACACTGCCGTCTTCTGACACGCTGAACACGGTGATCAGGCTGGCAGTACGGTCACAGGCATACAAATGACGTCCATCCGGGGTGATATGAATATCCGCCGCCCAGCGGGTGTCGGCGAAATCAGCCGGCATCATATCCAGCGTCTGCACGCATTCAATTTCACCGTGCGGGTTTTTCAGCTGCCAGACATCGACGCTGCTGTTCAGTTCGTTCACGCAGTAGGCAAACTGCTGATTGGGATGGAAGGCGATGTGGCGTGGGCCTGCTCCTTCCACCGTTTTCACTTCACCCGGCTCCTGCGCCGTCAGCGAACCGTCTTCGCCCAGCGAGAACAGGCAAATACGATCCTGTTTGAGCGCCGGCACCCACAGTGTGCGATTGTCCGGGGAGATATTCGCGGAGTGGCAGCCTTCCAGCCCTTCGGCAACCGTCACGGTTTCGCCCGGGATGCCGTCATCCAGACGGGTCACGCTGACGCAGCCAGCGTTATAGGAACCGCTGAACAGGAAACGACCGCTGTGATCGGTAGAGATATGCGTCGGGCTGCCCGGCAGCGGCGCTTCGGCGGTATAGGTCAGCGCGCCGTCTTCCGCAGAAATGCGGTACGCCAGCACGCGAAACTCAGGGCGAACACCCACGTACAAGAAGCGTTTATCCGGGCTTACGACCATCGGTTGCACTTGTCCTGGAACATCAACAACCTGGACCAGCGTCAGCGTGCCTTCCGGGTTCAGACGCCAGACGTGGATCTGCTGGCTTTCCGGGCTGGCGGTATAAACGGTTTGTTTCATGAATTCTCCTTGATCACAAAGCAGTGAAGTAGATTACCAGGATAGTCTTTTTTAACAGTGAATGCTGGATTTCTGCGCGTGGATTTTGTCCGACCGGTCATCGGGTGTACCATTCCGGCAGCTAATTTCTCATCATTCACAGGGAATACGACATGACCTCGCGCGTTATCGCTCTCGATTTAGACGGCACCTTACTGACCCCCGGCAAAACCCTTCTCCCCGCCACGCTTGATGCGATGAACCGTGCCAAAGCCGCCGGGTATCAGTTAATTATCGTGACCGGTCGCCATCATGTTGCCATCCATCCTTTTTATCAGGCACTGGCTCTTGATACACCTGCAATTTGTTGTAATGGCACTTATTTGTATGATTATCATGCAAAAAAGGTGCTGGAGTCCGATCCGCTGCCGGTCGATCAGGCACTGCAACTGATCGAGATGCTGGATGAACACGAGGTGCACGGTCTGATGTATGTTGACGACGCGATGGTTTATGAAAAGCCCACCGGTCATGTGATCCGCACCCGCAACTGGGCGATGAACTTACCGGAAGCGCAGCGCCCGACCTTCACGCAGGTGGCCTCCCTGACGCAGACGGCGCAGGATGTGGCGGCAATCTGGAAATTCGCGCTGACCGACGAAAACAGCGATAAGTTAAATGCGTTCGCGTTGCATGTGGAACAGACGCTGGGTCTGGAGTGCGAACGTTCGTGGCACGATCAGGTGGATATCGCCCGGCGCGGCAACAGCAAAGGCAAACGCCTGTCCCAGTGGGTTGCAGCACAAGGGCTGTCGATGCAGGATGTGATTGCTTTTGGGGATAACTTCAACGATATCAGCATGCTGGAAGCGGCGGGCACCGGCATCGCCATGGGCAACGCCGATGAGGCGGTAAAAGCGCGGGCGGATGTGGTGATCGGCGATAACAGCACGGATACCATCGCCGAATACCTCTATAAACATCTGCTGTGATCAGGCGGTAATCGATACGCTCTTGATTTGCGCGTACAGCCACAGGCCGGGTTTGATCCCCAGTTCATCCCTGGCCCACGGGCTGATGCGCGCCCAAATCGTCCGGCTTCCCACCTCAAGCTGCACTTCAACCTGCCCCTGATCGTCCAGACACTGTGCCACTTTCGCGCGCAGAATATTACGAATGCTGCTGTTGAGCGGCGGTTGCAGCACCAGCGAAACATCTGTTGCCTGAATACGCACCCGCAGCGTGGACTGCAACGGGCGATCCAGTTTATTGACCCATAAATGCTGATCGCCCAGCGCCAGCGCGGTCATCGCATAGTGTGGATGGTGTTCCAGCACGCTGACCTTCAGTACGCTGCTTTGCTGATCCGGCGGCAACCACGGATTCATCACCCGACTGCCCCAGACCTCCTCCAGCGAGCCAAACGCTTTTACCGCCCCGCCCTCCAGCACCATCACTTTATCCGCCAGATGCAGGATCTCATCCAGCGAGTGACTGACGTAGAGCATCGGGATTTGGATCTCCCGCGCCAGCCGTTGCAGATACGGCAGCAGTTCACGCTTGCGCGGCATATCCAGCGAGGCCAGCGGCTCGTCGAGCAGCAGCAGCTCCGGCGCGGTTAACAGCGCGCGGCCAATCGCTACCCGCTGTTTTTCACCGCCAGAAAGACTGCCCGGCAGGCGATCGAGCAGCGGCGCAATGCCCAGCAGCTCCACCAGCTTGTCGAACTGTCCGGCCATGCTTTTCGCCATGCCGTAGCGCAGATTGCCGCGCACGCTGTAATGCGGAAACAGACGCGCATCCTGAAACACATAGCCGACACGGCGTTTTTCCGGTGCGAGGAAAAAGCCTTTTTCAGCATCGTTCAGTACGCGATTATTCAGCACAATGCGTCCTTGCTGCGGACGCGTCAGGCCGCTGATGGCATTAATTAGCGAAGTTTTACCGGCCCCGGATACACCAAAAATAGCGGTAATGCCGCTGGCAGGCAGCGTTTCGTTGATCTGTAAACGATGCGTTCCCAGCGTCTGGGTAAAGTGCAGTTCCAGCATGATCAGCGCCCCGTCCGTTCGCGGCTGATGCGCGCCAGCCATTCAGAAATCAGCAGTGAAATTAACGCCAGTACGATGGAGATGATGCACAACCGTGCAGCAGCGCTTTCTCCACCCGGCGTCTGGATCAGCGTGTACATGGCAGAAGGTAGGGTGCGCGTTTCGCCAGGGATGTTCGAGACAAAGGTGATAGTCGCACCAAATTCACCCAGCGAACGGGCAAACGCCAGCACGGTGCCGACGATAATGCCGGGCAGCGTCAGCGGTAACGTGATGGTGAAAAAGACGCGCCAGCGACCGGCACCGAGCGTGCGGGCAGCCTGTTCCAGTTTGATATCCACCCCTTCCAGCGCCAGGCGGATCGCCCGCACCATCAGCGGGAAAGACATCACCGCCGCTGCCAGTACCGCGCCGCGCCAGTTAAACGCCAGGGTAATGCCGAACCAGTCATACAGCCAGCCGCCGATCACCCCGCGCCGTCCCATGCTGATGAGCAGCAGATAACCCACCACCACCGGCGGCAGCACCAGGGGGAGATGCAGCAGGCTGTCGAGCAGCGCTTTGCCCGGAAAGGTGCAGCGCACCAGCAGCCAGGCAAAGAAGATCCCAAAAGGCAGACTAAAGAGTACGGCCAGGGACGAGACTTTCAGGCTCAGCAATACCGCCTGCCATTCGGGATCGGTCAATATCATTCGTGCGTTGTAAATCCATAACGTTTGAAGATTTCAGAAGCCTGCGGGCCTTGCAGATAGTCATAAAAGGCGCTCACCGTCGCGTTCTTATGACCCTCGACAATCGCCAGCGGGTATTCCACCTTTTTATGTGATGCTTCCGGGAATGTGCCGACTACTTTCACGCCTTTACTGGCAACCGCATCAGAGCCGTAAACGACGCCGAGCGGCGCTTCGTTACGTTCCACCAGCGCCAGCGCGCCGCGCACATCTTCCGCCGGGGCGAGTGCTGGCGACAGCGTATCCCAGGCATCCAGTTTTTGTAACGCCTCTTTGGCATAAATGCCGGCCGGGACGTGCTGCGGATCGCCTACCGCGAGACGACCACCATTCAGCAGACGGGTCCACGGCGTTTGCGCGTTGATGGAAATCGGCCCCTGGGCGCTGGCTTTCGCCGCGACCACCACCAGACTGTTACCGAGCAGCGTTTCGCGGCTGTCGGCCTCAATCGCCTTTTTCTCTACCGCGTAATCCATCCATTTCTGATCGGCAGAAATAAACAGATCGGCGGGCGCGCCCGCTTCGATCTGGCGGGCCAGCGTGGAGGACGAGGCAAACGATGACACCACCTCGACGTTTTTCTCTTTTTTGTACTGTGTCGCAATATCCTGCATCGCGTTGGTCAGCGAGGCGGCGGCGAAGACGGTGATTTTTGCTTCCTCTGCCAGCGCAGCGCCCGCCAGCGAGAGGGACAGCGTCGCGCCTGCAAGCAGACGTAAACCGGTACGGACCATTTTCTTACTCCTGTGGGTTTCGTTATATACTTTATGATATAACGATAGCCGTACAAATTTACAGGACTAATTGGTACTACTCAGGTATTAACAGGTTCGCAAAGGAAATATCGGCAGGAGGGCGTAAATCTTGAATAGCAAAACGCCCGCTGAGCGGGCGCTTTTTATGAAATCAATGTGACTGTCTGGATTTATCTTTGTGGCCGACGCCGGAGAAGATATTGAAGACTTCACCGAGACCGTAAATCAGGCCCAGAATAATCGCCATTACCACCGGTACCATGATGACCGCAAATCCCAGACTTTTTAATAACTCTAACATGGTCGACTCCACAGTGTGTTAAGCGTTTATTCTAACCCGATCCACGGAAATTACACGTCCCTTTTGTGCGGTGCCCGTTGCGCCAGGAGGGAATTACGTCACAATACCCTTTTTGCCAGGACATTGTTATGCAGGCCGAAATTCTCCTTACCCTCAAACTTCAGCAACGCCTTTTTGCCGATCCGCGCCGCATTTCCCTGCTTAAACAAATCGCCGAAACGGGATCAATTAGCCAGGGCGCAAAAAATGCCGGTATCAGCTATAAAAGCGCCTGGGATGCGATCAACGAGATGAATCAGCTCAGCGAACAGACGCTGGTGGAGCGCGCCACCGGCGGTAAAGGCGGCGGCGGTGCCCTGATCACCCGCTACGGGCAGCGGCTGATCGCGCTTTACGATCTGCTGGCGCAGATCCAGCAGAAAGCCTTCGATGTGTTAAGTGACGATGACGCCCTGCCGCTGGATAGCCTGCTGGCTGCCATCTCGCGTTTTTCCCTGCAAACCAGCGCCCGTAATCAGTGGTTCGGCATCGTTGTCGCCCGAGAGTCTCATCAGGTGCAGCACGCCATCGAGGTACTACTGGCGAACGGCAGCACGCGCCTGAAAGTGGCGATCACCGCCCAGAGCAGCGCCCGGCTGGGGCTTGCTGAAGGCAAAGAGGTGCTGGTATTGCTGAAAGCGCCGTGGGTGAAAATCACGCAGGATGAGGCGGTCGCTGCCGGTATGGATAACCAGTTGCCCGCCACTATCCATCATATCGAACGCGGGGAGACACAGTGCGAAGTGCTGATGACGCTCCCGGACGGTCAGACGCTGTGCGCCACCCTGCCCCATGCCGAAGCGGAACATCTCCGCGAAAACAGCGAGGTGATCGCCTGTTTTGCTGCCGATCAGGTGATTGTCGCGACATTGTGCTGAGTGCATTGACAAACCGACCGCTGACACGTATTCCTGTTTTTATCTGCTGCAAAAAACGGGATACACAATGTCATTATTGCATATTTCGCAAGGCACGTTTCGTCTTAGCGATACGCGCACTTTACAGATCGCCGATTTACGCCTGCGCACCGGAGAAAGCTGGGCTTTTGTCGGCAGCAACGGCAGCGGTAAATCCGCCCTCGCCCGCGCGCTGGCAGGGGAACTGCCGCTGCTGAAAGGCGAGCGCGAGTGTGACTATGTCCGCGTCACTCGCCTGTCCTTCGAACAACTGCAAAAACTGGTCAGCGACGAGTGGCAGCGCAATAACACCGATATGCAAAGCCCCGACGAGAATGATACCGGCCGCACCACGGCGGACATCATTCAGGACGAGTTCAAAGACGCCGAGCGCTGCGCGCGACTGGCGGCGCAGTTTGGCATCAGCAGCCTGCTCGATCGCCGTTTTAAATACCTCTCTACCGGCGAAACGCGTAAAACCCTGCTCTGCCAGGCGCTGATGGCCTCTCCTGACCTGCTGATCCTGGATGAGCCTTTTGACGGGCTGGATGTCGCCTCCCGCGCGCAACTGGCAGAGCATCTTGCCGTGCTGAACGCGCAGGGCATTACCCTGGTGCTGGTGCTTAATCGCTTTGATGAGATCCCCGAATTTGTGCAGCATGCGGGGGTACTGGTGGACTGCGCGCTGGCGGAGACTGGCGAAAAAGCGACGCTGTTGCAGCAGGCGCTGATCGCCCAGCTGGCGCACAGCGAGCAGCTTCAGGGCATAGCCCTGCCACCGCCCGATGCGCCGTCGGCCCGCCATGCCCTGCCGCCGGAGGTGCCGCGTATCGTGCTTAACGACGGCGTGGTGTCCTATGATGACAGGCCGATCATTAATCATCTGAGCTGGACGGTAAAACCAGGTGAGCACTGGCAGATCACTGGCCCTAACGGCGCGGGTAAATCGACGCTGTTAAATCTGATCACCGGCGATCACCCGCAGGGCTACAGTAACGATCTGACCCTGTTTGGCGTGCGCCGCGGCAGCGGTGAAACCATCTGGGATATCAAAAAGCATATTGGCTACGTCAGCAGCAGCCTGCATCTGGATTATCGCGTCAGCACTAACGTGCGCAATGTGATTTTGTCCGGCTATTTTGATTCCATCGGCATCTATCAGGCAGTGTCGGACAAGCAGCATAAGCTGGCGCAGGCGTGGCTGGATATTCTGGGCTTCGATGCCCGTACCGCCGACGCACCTTTTCACAGCCTGTCGTGGGGGCAGCAGCGACTGGCGCTGATCGTCCGCGCGCTGGTGAAACACCCGACGCTTTTGATCCTTGATGAGCCGTTACAAGGCCTCGACCCGCTTAACCGCCAGCTGGTGCGCCGTTTTGTGGATGTACTGATTAGCGAAGGCGAAACGCAATTGCTGTTCGTCTCCCATCACGCCACGGACGCCCCCGCCTGTATCACCCACCGTCTCGAATTCGTGCCGGATGGTGAGGGATATCGTTACCATCTCGCCACCGTGCGCTGACCCTTTCACGCCTGCCGCCCGGCAGGCGTTCACTTTCAGATAAATTACAGCGATACCTCTGTATCTTATTGATTTAGAATAGCGGAAAACGCAGCATTATCCCCGAAATGCGCTAGTGTAAACGATTCCACTATTTTCGGTCATGTCACACTTTTCCGCGCTCTGTTATGCTATGTTTAATACATAACATACGCCTGATGGAGTGTCATATGCGAGTTCTGGTTACTGGTGGTAGCGGTTACATTGGGAGTCATACCTGTGTGCAACTGCTGCAAAACGGCCACGAGGTCATTATTCTCGATAACTTATGTAACAGTAAGCGCAGCGTGCTGCCGGTGATCGAGCGACTGGCGGGCAAATCCGTTACCTTCGTCGAAGGGGATATTCGTAACGAAGCCCTGATGACCGAAATCCTTCACGATCACGCCGTTGATACGGTCATCCACTTTGCTGGTCTTAAAGCGGTAGGCGAATCCGTTGCCAAACCGCTGGAATACTATGACAACAACGTTAACGGTACTTTGCGCCTGATCAGCGCGATGCGCGCGGCGAACGTTAAAAACTTCATTTTCAGCTCGTCAGCCACCGTCTACGGCGACCAGCCTAAAATCCCTTACGTTGAAAGCTTCCCGACCGGCACGCCACAAAGCCCGTATGGCAAGAGCAAGCTGATGGTTGAGCAAATCCTCACTGACCTGCAAAAAGCGCAGCCGGAGTGGAGCATCGCGCTGCTGCGCTACTTCAACCCGGTCGGCGCGCATCCGTCAGGCGACATGGGCGAGGATCCGCAGGGTATTCCGAACAACCTGATGCCGTTTATCGCGCAGGTGGCGGTCGGCCGTCGTGAATCGCTGGCGATTTTCGGTAACGACTACCCGACCGAAGACGGTACCGGCGTGCGCGATTACATTCACGTTATGGATCTGGCCGACGGTCACGTGGCGGCCATGCAGCAGCTGGCGGGTAAAGCGGGCGTACATATTTACAACCTCGGCGCGGGCGTTGGCAGCAGCGTGCTGGATGTGGTTAACGCCTTCAGCAAAGCCTGCGGCAAACCGATTAACTACCACTTTGCCCCGCGTCGCGACGGCGATCTGCCCGCCTACTGGGCCGATGCCAGCCGCGCGGATAAAGAGCTGAACTGGCGAGTCACTCGCACACTGGATGAAATGGCTGAAGATACCTGGCGCTGGCAGTCACGCCATCCGCAGGGATATGCAGATTAAGGAATAGTGATGACGCAATTTAACCCGGTCGATCACCCGCATCGACGTTATAACCCGCTTACCGGGCAATGGATTTTAGTTTCACCGCATCGTGCCAAACGTCCGTGGCAGGGCGCACAGGAAACGGCGTCGCAGGAAACCCTGCCGTCCCACGATCCTGACTGCTTCCTGTGTCCGGGCAACACGCGCGTGACGGGCGATAAAAACCCGCAGTACACCGGCACCTTTGTCTTCACCAACGACTTTGCCGCGCTGATGAGCGATACCCCGGAGGCCCCGGAAAGTACCGATCCGCTGATGCGCACCCAGAGCGCGCGCGGCGTCAGCCGGGTGATTTGCTTCTCGCCGGATCACAGCAAAACGCTGCCGGAGTTGAGCCTGCCCGCGCTGGAAGAGGTGGTGAAAACCTGGCAGGCGCAGACCGCCGATCTGGGGAAAACCTATCCGTGGGTGCAGGTATTTGAAAATAAAGGTGCGGCCATGGGCTGCTCGAACCCGCATCCACACGGTCAGGTCTGGGCGAACAGCTTCCTGCCGAACGAAGTGGAGCGCGAGGATCGCCTGCAAAAAGCCTATTTCGATGAGCACCAGTCGCCCATGCTGCATGACTATGTGCAGCGCGAACAGGCCGACGGCAGCCGTACCGTTGTAGAGACAGAGCACTGGCTGGCGGTCGTGCCTTACTGGGCGGCATGGCCGTTCGAGACGCTGCTGCTGCCAAAAGCGCACGTCCTGCGTATTACCGACCTGACGGACGCCCAGCGCAGCGATCTGGCGCTGTGCCTGAAAAAATTAACCAGCCGTTATGACAACCTGTTCCAGTGCTCTTTCCCCTACTCCATGGGCTGGCACGGCGCGCCGTTCAACGGTGAAGAAAACCACCACTGGCAGTTGCATGCGCACTTCTACCCGCCGCTGCTGCGCTCCGCGACGGTGCGTAAATTTATGGTCGGCTATGAAATGCTCGCCGAGACCCAGCGCGACCTGACGGCTGAACAGGCCGCAGAACGCCTGCGCGCGGTCAGCGATATCCATTTTCGTGCATCCGGAGAATAACAATGAGTCTGAAAGAAAAAACACAATCCCTGTTTGCTGAAAAATTCGGCTACCCTGCAACCCATGTCATTCAGGCGCCGGGCCGCGTGAATCTGATCGGTGAACACACCGACTATAACGATGGCTTCGTGCTGCCGTGCGCGATTGATTACCAGACGGTGATCAGCTGCGCACCACGTCAGGATCGCACTGTGCGGGTGATTGCCGCCGATTATGATAATCAGACGGATGAATTCTCCCTGGATGCGCCTATTGTGGCGCACGACAGCCAGCAGTGGTCTAACTATGTGCGCGGCGTGGTGAAACACCTGCAACAGCGTGACAGCAACTTCGGCGGCGCAGATCTGGTGATCAGCGGCAACGTCCCCCAGGGCGCGGGCCTGAGTTCCTCGGCCTCGCTGGAAGTGGCGGTGGGTACCGTCTTCCAGCAGCTTTATCATCTCTCCCTCGACGGCGCGCAAATCGCGCTGAACGGTCAGGAAGCGGAAAACCAGTTTGTTGGCTGTAACTGCGGCATTATGGATCAGCTGATCTCCGCACTCGGCAAAGAAGGCAGCGCGCTGCTGATCGACTGTCGTTCGCTGGGCACCAAAGCCGTCTCCATGCCGGAAGGCGTGGCGGTGGTCATCATCAACAGTAACTTTAAGCGCACTCTGGTGGGCAGTGAGTACAACACCCGCCGCGAGCAGTGCGAAATTGGCGCACGTTTCTTCCAGCAGCCTAAACTGCGTGATGTCTCGCTGGAAGCGTTCAGCGCGGTCGCGCATGAGCTTGATCCAGTAGTGGCGAAACGCGTTCGCCACGTACTGACGGAAAACGCCCGTACCGTGGAAGCTGCCAGCGCGCTGGAGAAAGGCGATCTGGCCCGTATGGGTGAACTGATGGCGGAATCTCATGCCTCCATGCGTGATGACTTCGAAATTACTGTACCGCAAATCGATACGCTGGTTGAGATTGTGAAAGCGACCATCGGCGATCAAGGCGGTGTGCGTATGACCGGCGGCGGTTTCGGCGGCTGCATCGTGGCACTGGTGCCGGAAGCAATGGTGCCTGAAGTAGAGAAAGCCGTGGCGGAACAGTACGAAGCGAAAACCGGTATCAAAGAAACCTTCTACGTTTGCAAAGCATCACAGGGGGCAGGACAGTGCTAAACGAAACACCTGCGCTGGCACCGGACGGGCTGGCTTATCGTCTGATCACCCTGCGCAATGGCGCGGGAATGGTAGTGACCTTGATGGACTGGGGCGCGACGCTGCTGTCAGCGCGTGTACCGCTGCCGGATGGCACCGTGCGTGAAACCCTGCTCGGCTGCCGTACCCCGCAGACTTACCCGGAACAGACCGCCTATCTGGGCGCGTCGATCGGGCGTTATGCTAACCGTATCAGTAAAAGTCGTTTCCGCCTCGACGGGCAGGAGTATCAGTTGCTGCCAAGCCAGGGTGAAAACCAGCTGCATGGCGGCCCGCAGGGCTTTGATAAACGCCGCTGGCGTATTGTGCGTCAAAACGACAGCGAAGTGCTGTTTTCCATTGACTCGCCGGACGGCGATCAGGGTTTCCCCGGCAATCTCACCGCCAGCGCTCTGTTCCGCCTGACGGACGACAACCGTATCCGCATTGAATACCGCGCGACCACCGACAAGCCCTGTCCGGTGAATCTGACCAACCACGCCTATTTCAATCTGGATGGCGCGCAGGGAGACGTGCGTCAGCACCAATTGCAACTGCTGGCGGATCACTATCTGCCGGTAGGCGAAGACGGTATTCCGACCAGCGGCCTGAAAGATGTTGATCAGACCAGCTTTGATTTCCGTCGCCCGAAAACGCTGGCGCAGGATTTCCTCAGCGACGACGATCAGAAAAAGGTGAAGGGTTACGACCACGCCTTTTTACTGCAGGCGAAAGGCGATCTCAGCCAGCCTGCGGCGCATTTATGGTCGAGCGACAACCGCCTGCAAATGTCGGTGTATACCACCGCCCCGGCGTTGCAGTTCTATTCCGGTAACTTCCTGGAAGGGACGCCGTCGCGCGAGCTGAAAGCGTACGAGGCCTGGCAGGGTCTGGCGCTGGAAAGCGAGCTGTTGCCTGACAGTCCGAATCATCCGGAATGGCCGCAACCGGACTGCGTTCTGCGTCCGGGCGAGGAATATCTGAGCATCACTGAGTATCAGTTTATTCCGTCGTGATCCTTTCGCTTTGCCCGGCGGCGTTACGCCTGCCGGGCCTTCCCACTTTTGTCGTGACTTTTTTATCCATATCGCTGAAATAAACGCCATTTACCGACAAAAACATAACCCTGTATTCACATGCACCTTACACTACGCGACTATTTTCGCTATGGTTAAGGTTATGCGTTGCCGCTGACGGCGTCACGGCAATATAATGAGAATTGTTATCATTCAATCAGTTTTTGGAGGAGTAAAGTATGGCAGTTACTAAGCTTGTTCTGGTTCGTCATGGCGAAAGCCAGTGGAACAACGAAAACCGCTTTACCGGCTGGTACGATGTGGACCTGTCCGAAAAAGGCGTCAGCGAAGCAAAAGCAGCAGGTAAACTGCTCAAGAGCGAAGGCTTCAGCTTCGACTTTGCTTACACTTCTGTGCTGAAACGCGCCATCCACACCCTGTGGAATGTGCTGGACGAACTCGACCAGGCCTGGCTGCCGGTTGAAAAATCCTGGAAACTGAACGAGCGTCACTACGGTGCGCTGCAGGGCCTGAACAAAGCTGAAACCGCTGAAAAATACGGTGACGAGCAGGTTAAGCAGTGGCGTCGTGGCTTTGCGGTAACCCCGCCGGAGCTGACCAAAGATGATGAGCGTTACCCGGGCCACGATCCGCGTTATGCAAAACTGACCGATAAAGAGCTGCCGACCACCGAGAGCCTGGCGCTGACCATCGATCGCGTGATCCCGTTCTGGAACGATTCTATTCTGCCGCGCATGAAGTCCGGTGAGCGTGTGATCGTTGCTGCACACGGTAACTCTCTGCGTGCGCTGGTGAAATACCTGGATAACCTGAGCGAAGACGAGATCCTCGAACTGAACATCCCGACCGGCGTACCGCTGGTGTATGAGTTTGACGAAAACTTCAAACCGCTGAAACGCTACTACCTGGGTAATGCCGACGAAATCGCTGCAAAAGCTGCGGCAGTCGCCAACCAGGGTAAAGCGAAGTAATTCGCTTCAGCCATAAAAAAAAGCGCGGGTCTCCGCGCTTTTTTATTGTCAGTTGCCAGGCTTACTGACCGTTACGGCGCGCTTTTACCGCTTCAGCTAACTGACGCAGTACCACGCCGGTATCTTCCCAGCCAATGCACGCATCGGTAATGCTTTTACCGTACACCAGCGGTTCGCCGCTTTCCAGGCTCTGATTCCCTTCCATCAGATGGCTTTCGATCATCACGCCCATAATGGCTTTTTCACCACCGGCGATCTGTTGGCAGACATCTGCACCCACGTCCATCTGACGCTTAAATTGCTTGCTGGAGTTAGCATGGCTGAAGTCGATCATCACCTGCGGCGTCAGACCAGCCTTGACCAGCCCCTCTTTCACTTCGGCGACATGGCGGGCGCTGTAGTTTGGCTCTTTACCGCCACGCAGAATGATATGGCAGTCGCCATTGCCGCTGGTGTTCACAATCGCTGAATGACCCCATTTAGTCACTGACAGGAAGCAGTGCGGCGCACCGGCGGCGTTAATGGCGTCGATAGCCACTTTAATGGTGCCATCGGTACCATTTTTGAAACCGACCGGACAGGAGAGGCCTGACGCCAGTTCACGGTGAACCTGAGATTCGGTGGTACGCGCGCCGATAGCGCCCCAGCTCATCAGATCCGCCATGTATTGCGGGGTGATCATATCCAGAAACTCACCCGCTGCCGGCAAGCCGCTGTCGTTAATATCGAGCAGCAGTTTGCGGGCGATGCGCAGGCCGTCGTTGATCTGGAAGCTGTTGTCCATATGCGGATCGTTAATCAGTCCCTTCCAGCCTACGGTGGTACGCGGTTTTTCGAAGTAAACCCGCATCACCACTTCCAGCTCGCCTTTCAGTTCGTCACGCAACGCAAGCAGGCGGTTAGCATACTCTTTCGCGGCCTGCGGATCGTGGATCGAGCACGGACCGATCACCACCAGCAGGCGATCGTCGTGACCGCTGAGAATATTATGGATTGCTTTACGGGCGTGAGAAACGGTATTAGCGGCCATTTCTGTGGCGGGAAATTTTTCAAGGAGTGCAACCGGGGGTAATAACTCGTTGATTTCTTTAATGCGTAAGTCGTCGTTCTGATAATTCATGGGGATCCCAGCTTTGCCATACATATAGAAGTGTTTGCAATGCTTCCAATCTAACTGCTCACCGGGGAAGTGTAAACGCGCTTTTACACTCGATACGGATAATTCCTGAAAAGGTTCTAAAAAGCTCCAGATAGTAGCGAACGTCGGGTTCACGGCTAAACTTTTTAACGGTAAGCACTTTAATTTTTTGTTTTAACGAGATGCCGTTCTGCCTTACCGGCTGGATCCGGCATCTTTCACCACTGGGCGATGAATTCGTATCACATCTGCACTGTTGGACTCCATTGTCCAATCAAATGACGAGCACAGGAGCAATATGATGAAAATGAATAAATTAACTGCACTTTTCCTGACGACCACGTTAACGCTGGCAAGCGGCGCTGCGCTGGCAGCCGACGCTGCCTCTTCAGACAATAACGGTAACGCGAACGCCGCGGCAAGTGCGGGCCAGGTTGCCCCGGATGCTCATCAGAATGTTGCACCTAAGAGTGTTGATAAAAACGACATCAACACCGGTAATACCAATACCGCAACCGGCACTAACACCACCACGGGCACCTCATCTACAGGCGTGACGGGCGGTAATACCAGCGCTTCCGGTGAATCGATGAGCAAAGATGACATTCACAAAAACAGCCAGTGTAAAGACGGCAAATGCCCGGACATCAATGAAAAAGTTCAGACCGGTGACGGCGTGAACAATGATACCAATACCAAAACTGATGGCACCTCCCAGTAATAAACTGCCATAAGTTGATAATCAGGAGAGCTTCGGCTCTCCTTTTTTGTGCCGAAAACTAAAAAATCTGCAATGATGTAAGGCGCTGATTATTAATACTGCCGGGATAAAAAAATGGCGCATTCACACTCACATTCCCACCCGCCCGCCGATGACAATGGCCGTCGTCTGTTGCTGGCGTTTGGCATCACCGCCGTGTTTATGATTATTGAGGTGGTG